>NZ_CP031933.2:678743-1357486 GCF_003606365.2 Companilactobacillus zhachilii | reverse complement strand
AAGAATATAGTCCATCCATACCTCCAGCAATCGGTTTCCCAATTACATAAAAGACCATTAGCGAGATAAACAACGTCGCAATGAACGGAATAATCATAATCAGAACAATCGGCTGCAAAATCTTAGGCCATTTGATCTTCTTCAAAAGTAAAACGAAGTAACCAACAATAAATGCAACTAACATAGCAGCAATGAAACCACCACCAGCTTTAGCATGTAAAAGTTCTGGATCATTTGAAATATAAGCACCAATCATCGCTGGAGCAATTGCTGGTTTGTCAGCAATCGAATTAGCTACAAATCCCGCAAAAAGTGGAATCATTAATTTAAAACCAACTTGACCAACTTGGAACAAATTTGACATCAACATCCCCATTTGAGTATGCGTATCGAATCCCCACTTAACAATTCGACCCATGTCGTCTTTTTGGAAAGCATAAAGATTAGCAATAGTTAAAATCAAACCAGCTGCAATAACCATTGGCAACATGTATGAAATACCACTCATAACATGTGTAAAGAAAGTTGTTTTTTCTTTGTTGCTACCAATTTGAATCTTACCAACCTTGCCACCTTTTTTACCGAAAACAACCGCTTCTTGTTCAGCTTTTTCAATTACGGCTTTACCATCATTGATAGCATCGTTTGAATCTGTTACAAAAAGTCTTTTACCTGTAAATCTAATTGGATCGATTTTTATATCTGCAGCAACAACAACTAAATCAGCACTTTCAATATCCTCTTCTGTAAGTTTATTTTCAGCACCAATTGCGCCATCTGTTTCAACTTTGACCTCATAGCCAAGTTCTTTAGCAGCTTTTTCAATCGCTTCAGCAGCCATATACGTATGCGCAATACCAGCAGCACAGGCTGTAACTGCAACTAATTTTTTAGCCATTATTTCATCCCCTTTGTTTTTATACTCTGATAATAATTTATCGAATAAAAATAGTAAACGCTTTCTAATACTTTAGAATTTATTTACGTAAGCGGATTCTTAGCTGAAAATTTTTACAAAAAAAGACACTTTCTCGCGAAAGTGTCCCACCATTTTATAAATAATATTTATTGATTAAATTGATTATAAAAATTATAAACTGCACCAATCAGATTGGCATCATTCCGATACTTAGCTGGTTTTATTTGTGGGGCCAAAACATTATCACCCCACTGAGCCATCAACTTTGTCACAGCTGCCTTCAAATTAGCAATGAAGTTATTATTGGCTGAGATTCCCCCACCAATGATTATTGCTTCAGGGTCAGTTACAAACTGCAAATTATAAATAGCTTGAGCCAAACTATCATACATTACTTGAGCCTCTTTGATGGCCCCTCTATCACCAGTATCAGCTAATTCCAAAACATGTTGTCCCGAAAAATCTGTCTGATATTTTTTATTATACCGTTCAGCTAAATGGACTGCCGTTCCGGCCATACTCAACGTTTGACCATTGGATCCTAGCATCATGCCCAGTTCCCCTCCATAAAGATGACTGCCGTAAACAATCTTACCATCAATGACAACTGAACCACCGACACCCGTACCAATCACGAGAAAGACAATATTATTAAAATCTTTAGCTGCTCCAATTGATATTTCGGCTAAAGCAGAACAATTTGCATCGTTTTCCATCGCCATTTGATGACCAGTTAAGCTTTCTAGTTCGTCAAGTATTTTGAAACCATGAATATAAGGTAACGCACTCACACCATTGATAATTCCAGTAGATTGATCAACAGCACCAGGAATACTCAAGCCAATTCCTTGAATCTGCTCATTATGAAATTTATCAGCAATATATTTAATAACCCCATAAAACTCTTCCAGTGTCTCTGGAGTTTTAACACTATCTTTATTAGAAAGCATTAAACTTCTTTGATTCCACAACCCATACTTTATAGAAGTTCCACCGACATCAATTGCAATTAATTTATCACTATTCATTTAGTTCCCACCTACTTCCCTCTTCTCGTCTATACTTACCCAAATCTTATCCAAGAATGATTCGATAAACAATCGTTTTCATTAATATTGAAAATAGTTTCAACAGAACTGAATCTTATTTCAATTGGGTAAGATTATTTTTGACACTGACAAACATTTTTTCCGTTTAAAATAAATGACCCCAGCAACCCGAAATCGGATTACTGGAGCCATTTACCTTAATATTTGAAATTTGATCTTATTTCGTCAGACTTCTTATTTTTAATTCTTATTGTCATCTCGAGATACTTTATTAGGACCATCGACGACCTTTTTTCTTAAAGATTCATCATTCTTAAATAACTTTTGAGCCTCAGATAATTTTTTAGGACTATTCTTAATTTCTTGAGAAATTTTACTAAAATCATTCTTGGCAGGATCTTCTTGATGTTTTTTGAAAAAACTCATGCTAATCGCTCCTTATCCTGTTGTAACGCTAATAATTATATAACAATCACGTGAAAATAGACCTGGAAAATTAAAATAAATTTTTCCTCCCACAAGGCCACTTCGCTTTTAAAAATTAATAGCTTTGTTATTATATACTAAGTAAGCTTTAAGTTTTAGGGGTTGAAAAGAAAAAATGAGTAAAAAGAAAAAAATACAAAAAACATTAGTTGAAAAGATTCTTGATAAAGAAAAAGTTGATTATGTTCCAATGACATTTGAAACAGAAGCCGATGGTGATACACAAGAGTTAGTTACTGATAAAAGTACCCGTGACGGCTATAAAATTTACAAAACACTAGTCCTTACTGGTAATAAGACTGGTCCGCTTGTTGGTATGTTGCCATTAGATAAGCACCTAAGCTACAAGATGCTGGCTAAGTTATCTGGTAACAAGAAAGTCGGTATGGTTCCATTGAAGGACCTCATTAAGACAAGTGGCTTTGAACACGGAGCCAATAGTCCTGTGGGAATTCATTCATTACATAACTATCCTATTTTCTTTGATAATGAAGCAGAACGTTCCGAAAAAATCATTGTCTCCGCTGGTAAAGTTGGCCAATCCATTTTAATTGAGCCACATGCCTTAGCTAAAGCTGTTAATGCCACTTTTGGAGACTTTGCGGTCGACAATCCAGAATAATAAAAAAACGCCAATGACCTAAATCATTGACGAATTAAATTTATACATTTATGCAGCTTTATTGTTGTTCTTTAAATCATTGATAGCTTTTTCAATGGTTGTACCGTTACCAAAGTTATTGCTATCTTTAACATCAACTGCGGTGAATAATTGATCCTTAAGATCTAATAAAATTCTATACTTCATATTATTCACTCCTCCTTTATGTTCCGTATCAAAGGGTAGCGACTGTCTGTTATACTACGTGCTTTTATGAACAAAGTCAATCAAAAACTCTTTTACTTGACCTTTAATAGGATTATGAATAAAATTTAAGACACAATTAGAAAAGGAGAATTAAATGAATAACATTTGGAAATACGTTTTGGGCTTCTTTATTGCCCTGCTACTATTCTCATTCTTCATTCACATAATATTGCCACTGATTGTTATCCTAGCAATCATCGGTGGTATTTATTATCTCTATCGAAGACATCAAAATAATAAGTACACACCTGATGGGCGTAAAAAAGTAAACTAACACAGATAACTGTGACCTAAAAAGTCTGAGCCGATAATCATACGATTATTTGCTCAGACTTTTTTCATATATATGGTTACAAATTATCTTTCAAAATTGATACTCCGGTAAATTCAGAAATATATAATCAACACTTACATATCCGAGCCATTAAAAATCCTCATTCATTAAGTACAACAAGTACAACGAATACCCTAGTCGGAAGGAGCAAGAGATTTTGGTCACTGTGCAGGTGGCGTTAACACTTTAGTGTTTACACCACGGGACGAATTTTGAAACTCGCGGTTTGTTCGAGATTCAAAAGCGAGACAAAAGACCTTGACTTTTGTCGGTCCCCCATAGTGACCAAAATCTCTTGCTCCTGGAGGCGGCACATTTACGGCTATTTGCTAGGTCGATCAATATCTGCTGTTGCTGAAATCAACAACAATACTCCCCCAGCAACTGCCGCTGATAACAATTGTGAATTGCTAAACCATTTAAAAATAAAGCCCAATAAAGCCACAACTAATAGTAAAATCCCCAACCAACGGTCAAGTTTCATTAATAAATTCATTTTGCACGTCCTTTTATTATTAATTTTAAGCAAAAAATACTAAAATATAAGTTGATACGTTTATTACTAATATTATACATTATCTTGGAGGGCTTAAAATGGATAAAGCACAAAGACTAAGTGTTTTGGATGATTTGATCAAGTTAGAGACAGTTAATGGAAATGAGGAAATTGTCGCTAATTATCTAAAAAAGTTATTTGAACAAAATGGCATCGCCACTGAATTAAATAAATATGACGATAACCGCTACAATTTAATTGCTTCTATTAAAAAGGGTAACGGAAACTTTCTGGGATTTACCGGACATGAGGATGTTGTCCCTACTGTTGACAATGATAAGTGGAATTATGGTCCTTTCAACCCTAAGCATATTGATGGCAAAATCTTTGGACGTGGTACATCTGATATGAAAGGCGGTTTAGCTGGACTTGCTATTGCCTTAATTGAATTAAACGAAGATGATAACTTCAAAGGTAATATCAAGTTCATCGCTACCGTCGGTGAAGAAATTGGAGAACTCGGATCGGCCAAGCTTGCTAAAGAAGGTTACGTAGACGATGTTGATGCTTTAGTTGTTGGTGAACCAAGTAATTCATCATCTCGTCTAGCAATGGAAAAATTAATTGGTGCTGGTCTGATCGAAACCAACGGTCAAAAACCAGAATCACGTATTGCCGCCTTTTGCGCACACAAAGGTTCTGTAACTTACAAAGTCATTTCTCACGGTCGTGCTGCTCATAGTTCAATGCCTGAAGTTGGTATCAATGCTTTGGACAACTTAGTTGCATACTACAACAAACAAGCCGCTTATTTCCAAGAGCTAATTAAAACTGACGATGATGTCCTTGGTACTACTAAGCCATCCGTAACAATTATGAACGGTGGTAAACAAGAAAATACCATCCCTGATTATGCTGAAATGACTGTTAAAATCAGAACCATTCCAGAATATAACAACGATAAAATCATCACTGAGTTAAAAGATATCATTGATAAGATGAACCAAGCCGATCCAAGAATGAACTTAGAATTCAAACTTTCAAGCAGCAACTGGCCTGTTAAGACTGATATTGATTCCAAGTTCATGAAACTTGTTCGTGATAGTTATAAAGATGTCCTTGGAGTAAATATTTTAACCGTTGGTGCCCCTGGTGGTACAGATGCCTCACAATTTATTCAAGCTAATCAAAACTTAGATGTGGTTGTTGCCGGTCCCGGTAATGAATCAGCCCACCAAATCAATGAATTTGTCTTTGAAGATGACTACTTGAAGTACATTGATATTTATAAAACCATTGCTACTAAGTATTTTGGATAAGTGATATATTATTTTAAATTGAACATAATCAAAGACTAGACATTTTTCTGATTTATACCAAGAAAAATACCTAGCCTTTTTTATTTTCGATTCTATAACCAAACTTGGGAAAGAACACGATTTAGGATTGCTAACGCAATTTGCTTTGGGTGGAAAAAGCTATGTTTTGTCCCAAACTTTTTTGCAATAATATATCCTTACATACGTGTAGTACTAGTTGATTTTTAACTATATTTAAAATTAATTTTAAAATCCAAATATCCCCCCTTATCCTATGACTTTAATTACCAGTAACATAATAATATTGAAAATTACTCACTATTGATTTAGAAACAACGAATAACCTAGCCGGAAAGAGCAAGAGATTCTGGTCGCTGTGCAGGTGGCGTTAGGGATTTATCCTTTACACCACGGGACGACTTTTGAAACTCGCGGTTTTTGCGAGGTTCAAAAGCGAGATTCGAGACCGCTCTTTGGCTCGAATCGGTCCCCATAGCGACCAGAATCTCTTGCTCTTGGAGGCGGCATATTTAACTAGCACCACGAGTTTCCTTACATATTTGTAAGCAATTCGTAAGTAAATCAAATGTAAAAAAATAGTAAATTCTAATAACCTAGTCATAGGAGGAAAATTCACTTATGAGAAAATTATTGAAATCACTATTTTTAACAATTTCTATTATCGGATTAGTTTACGTTGGTGCTTGTGTTTATACAAAGGATCGGACAGATGATTTTGCCCAATTAATGGGACAATTCAATTTCCTAGTTAAAGAGGAACCACGTTTTGTTAAAATTGACAATGCCAAGGGAAAAGATGAAGACGGCTATGGAAATTACAACTATACCCTGACTAGTTACGACAAAGATGGTAATGAACATCCCATTAAATTCACTGGTATGGGCAAACTTAAACAAGGACACTTCCTAGAAGTTACTGCTAAGGGTGCTTACGTCATCACTTATAAAGAAGTTTTCAAAAATGACATGCCAACTAATGTGTACAACAAACTACAAACCGAATAACCCCAAACTAAAAGACACCTTCGAAAAATCATTTGATTTCTCAAAGGTGTCTTTTGGCATCATCAAATTACTTCACTCTATCGAATATTACCTTAGGCCAGCTCATCTATTTGAGCTTCAACACTAAGCATCTGCACAATTCCTGCAGCGCACTCGGTTCCTTTATTACCTGATTTACCTCCAGCACGATCAATTGCCTGAGCTAAGGATTCAGTGGTCAAAACGCCAAACATAACGGGAACCGCACCATGCAAGGACACTTGACTCAATCCGGCTGCAGTTTCTTTGCAGACATAGTCATAATGATTCGTCTCACCTTTGATAACCGCACCTAATGCAATTATCCCGTCGACTAAGCCACTCTTTGATAATTTATTGACGACCCGAGCTAATTCCAAGGCACCAGGTACATGGACAACTATAATTTGCTCAGAAGTAACCGCACTTTCTTGAAGCTTTTGAACTGCACCATGCAATAATGCGCTAGTAACGATACTGTTAAAATCTGCGACCACAATACCGATTTTCTTAGAACCATTAATTTGCTTAGTAGTAATTTCCTTCATTTTACTTTACCTCACTCAATATATGATGAAATTTCTCTTTTTTTGTTTTTAAATAATCTTGATTTTCCTTTGTTAAGCCCACTTCTAAGGGAATCCTTTGAACAACTTCGATTCCTGATTCTTGCAGTTGCTTGACCTTATCAGGATTATTCGTCATTAATTCTATTTGTTTAATACCTTTAGATTTAAGGATTTCAGCAGCAAGATCATAGTGGCGAGCATCTGCCGGCAAGCCAAGTGCCTGATTTGCTTCAACTGTATCCAGCCCTGTATCTTGTAAATGATAGGCGCGCAATTTATTAGTTAAACCAATTCCACGACCTTCTTGTCGTAAATAAATCACCGCACCGCGGCCAGCTTGTTCAATTCTCCGTAACGATTCCCGCAATTGCGGACCACAATCACAACGAAGTGAACCAAGAACATCACCCGTCAGACATTCACTGTGAACGCGCACTAATAACGGCTCCTTACCGGTAATATCACCTTTAGAGATCAATAAGTTTGGTTCTTTTTCTCCATCTCCAAATGCTTGTAACTGAAAATGCCCATAAGCTGTTGGCAAGTCAACGGTCGCGTAAGGTTTAATCTGTGCATTTTCCTGAAACTCTCGATACTTTAAAATATCGTTAATAGTCAAAAAATTGAGCTTATTTTGTTTGGCAAATAATTGTAAATCTTTTGTTCTAGCCATGTGACCATCTTCTTTAACAATCTCACAAATATAGGCCACTGGTGTAACTTCAGCAAGTTTGGCCAAATCAACCGCTGCTTCAGTGTGTCCGCCACGAGTTTTGACCCCACCATCTTTCGCAATGAGTGGAAAAATATGCCCTGGATGATAAAATCTGTCCCAATTACTTGTCGGATCAGCTAGAGTCTTGATCGTATCGGCACGGTCATAAGCTGAGATGCCTGTCGTAGTTGTTTTAGCATCCAAACTAACTGTGAAAGCTGTTCCAAAAGCATCTGTCCCGTGGGAAATCATTGGTTCCAGAGACAATCTTTGTGCCACTTGTTGACTCATCGGAACACACAACAATCCTTTGGCCTGACTGATCATTTGGTTAACTGTATAAGGCGTCGCAAAGTCAGCCAACCCAACCATATCTCCTTCACCTTCGCGATCAACGGCATCAGCGACAACTACTAATTGTCCTTGTTTTAAAGCTTTGATTGCTGATCCAACTCTTTGAATATACTCATCTTTACTCATAGTCAACTACCTCATTATTCATTTTCACGACATATTTACCTAAGATATCAGTCTCAATGTTTACTTTTTCTCCGGATTTCAATTGTCCTAAGATTGTTTCTTTTAACGTGTAAGGAATCAAGGCTACTTGAAACCAGTCTGATCCAACAGCAACAACCGTTAAGCTGACACCGTCTATTCCAATAGAACCTTTTTCGACAATAAATGGCATTTGGCTAGAATCTATTTTTAAAGTAAATACCTTAGAACTCGACTGTTCTTCAATTTTAGTTACTACAGCTGTCGTATCAACGTGTCCTAAGAGAAAATGGCCGTTCAAGCGTTCCGTCACTTGTAGAGCCGGTTCCAAGTTAACTAGACTGTTCAATTGCAGCTCATCGAAAGTAGTTCTCTTTAAAGTTTCTGGCATGGCATCAACCCAGAAGTCGTTATTTTGAAATTTAGTAATCGTTAAACATACTCCGTTGATCGAAATACTTTCACCAATTGCAAAATTCTCAGGGTCAATCAATGATGATGCAATCCTAATTTGTTCAGTTCCATGATTATCTTGCAGTTGCACGATTTTTCCTTGTCCTTTGACGATTCCTGTAAACATCAATACACCCTCTTTGCAGAAATTTTGATATCTGATCCTAATTGAGTAATTTGTTTGAACTTGAAATTCATCATCTCGGAAATTCCTGGTCCCCAAACACTTGGTAACCCAGTTCCCCCAATCAACTTCGGCGCAATATAGACAATTAAATTATCGACTAAATTACTTTTAACAAAGTCGGCATGAATATGACTGCCGCCTTCAATCAGCAAAGATTGAATTCCTTGTTGGGTCAAAAAATCAATAATTTTTCGTGGCGTCCAAACTTCATCAACTAAAACGTGAATGTTTTCTGGTAAAACTTGTTCATTTTTGTGATTAGTCAAAATATAGATGGGACCCTTTGTCTGAAAAATGGCTTGTTGTAAATCTAATTTTTGAGCATTATGAATCAATACAATCCTAAAAGGTGGAAATGCTGGATTCGACCGTATTGTTAATTTAGGATCATCAACTTTCAAAGTGTTTTCGCCAATCAAGATAGCTTGGTTCATCTGTCGTAATTTTTGAGTATCTTGAAAGGTATCCTTGCCAGTTAACATAGTGCGGTAACCATCTTTTTGATTGATTTTTCCATCCAATGACATGGCATACTTCAAAGTAATGAGTGGCCGCTGATTTTGAAAATAAAAATTATAAGCTGGGTTCAGTGATTCACTATTATCCAAATTGGTTACTTGAATATTATGCTGTTTCAGACGTTCAACACTTTTTCCCGCAACCAGTGGATTAGGATCAATTTGACCAATAACTACGCGCTTAAATCCCAGTTCAATTATTTTATTGACGCATGGTGGTGTCTTTCCTTGATGGCTACAAGGTTCTAAGGTCACATAAATTGTCGCTCCAGCGGCCTCTTTCTCATTTTTTAAATGACTAATGGCATCAATTTCAGCATGATTCTCACCAAAACGATGGTGATAACCTTTCGCTAAAATCTGACCATTTTTAACAATAACTGCACCAACTAAAGGATTTTGCCAAGTCTGACCCAATCCTTTTTTTGCTTGGTTTATTGCTATTTCTAAATACTGCTGATCTGTCAATCTTATTCACCCCACAAAAAAAAGGTCCCGCAAAAATGCGGGGCCCCATTATTTTTATTAAGCCAAATAAGACTTCTTTCGAAGACAATCTTAAATAAACGTACTGAGTACGAAAAAATCTTATTTTTCTTCTCCCATCCAGACTATACTGTCGGTTCCAGACTCACACTGGATCCACCGCAAAACGCGGGTCACGGACTTCAACATTTAGTTGTTACCGTCGGTCGGGAATTACACCCTGCCCCGAAGAAATCATTATTCAGTTTTCAAAAGCGATATTATCACAGTAAAAATATAATTGCAATGCGAGTTATTTAAATATGCCACCTCCAAGAGCAAGAAATTCAGGTCGCTATGGGGACCGTCTTGAGCCAAGGTCTCAAGACTCGATTTTGAACTTCGCAAAGTACGCGAATTTCAAAATTCGTTCCGTGGTGTAAGCACTAAAGTGCTAACGCCACCTGCACAGCGACCTAAATTTCTTGCTCTTTCCGGCTAGTCCATTGTTTGTTTTTGAATCAATATTTAAAATATTATTTTGCTATCAATGACTAGTGATTCCTAGTGGGCCAAAGTCCATAGATTTAACGTTCATGAAAGGCTTTATAACCACTTTCCACAAAATAATTCATTAATTTTACATCGTGTTTCCAGTCGGCTGTTCTTTGCCAATGATGTTGATAATTTACGTAAAATGAACCACGCAAAGTGTATTGAAACATCAAATCAGCATCTTTTTGATTGAGATTAGTCTTCTTCATAATATCTGGAATCATTCTGTCCTTTTCATGTGAATAAATTCGGCCGATAATATATTCGGTCAAATTAGAGTCCATGAACAAAGCCTGATATTTACCAGACTTAGCCACTCTTTGACATGCTGGAATAAATGACTCATCGTTAAATGGTCCATTTTCAGAAACTAACTGAAAATCAAGTGCATCATCTAATACCGCATTTAACACTGCGGTTATATTATCAAAATGCAAGTAAAAGGTCGTTCGTGTAATATCGGACCTTCGACATAACTTTGCTACAGTTATTTTTGAATATCCATTCTCTTCAACTAATTTCAAAAATGAATCCTTCACTATTTGTACGGTGTACAAGGTTCTACGATCAATTTTTCTGTTTATATTTGTCATTTTAAACTCCATTACACTTTCCCAGTTATGTTTAAAAAAATACAAATTCGTAATAACTGTTCTTAACTTTGATTCCCCATTAGTTAAAATAAACTTTATTAATTTCGTTACACCGTGTCAAGAATTTAATTAATAAACAACTTTTTGGAGGAAATCTTCATGATTTTTTATGAACAACTAGTTTTACAAGCACAACAAAGTTTTCAGAGTAACTATTCCACCTATGCGCAAGGAAAGACGCCCATAAAATTAAGCACTAAACAACCTGAAAAATATGAAACACAAATTGATCAATTTAGCAAAATGCTTAACGATGCAGAATATGTTGTAATCGGTGGTGCATCAGGATTATCAGCTGCTGGTGGCGGTGATTTCTATTACACTGATACGCCATCATTTTATGAAAATTTCGGAAAGTTTTCAGAGAAATATGGTTTTAAAGGTGCTTTCGCTGGTATGCAATATCCCTTCCCTAATCGTGAAACTTACTGGGGATACTTAGCAACATTTTTACATACAACTTTGAATGCCCCAGTCAGACAACCGTATCAGGATCTAGCAACAATTTTACAAGATAAAGATTTTGATATTGTAACTACTAATCAGGATACACAATTTATAAAAGAATTTGACGAGACTAAAGTTTCTGAAATTCAGGGAGACCACCGTTTCTTTCAATGTTCTAACGCTTGTACCGATGATGTTTGGGATGCAACTAAATCAATCGACCAAATGATCCAAGCTATGGGTGATGACACTCAGATACCGACTGACTTAATTCCCCATTGTCCACACTGTGGTGCTGAAGCGTTCCCATGGGTTCGTGGCTATGGTAATTTTTTGGAAGGAAAAAAATACCAAGAAGAATATACTAAGATTTCCAATGCACTTTTAAGTCATCAAGGTGCTAAAACATTATTCATTGAACTTGGAGTTGGACGTATGACACCTATGTTCATTCAAGAACCCTTCTGGACTTTAAGCTACAATTTACCAAACGCTAGTTATATTTCCGTAAATCGTGACAATGCCTTTTTACCTGAACAACTAGAAAACAAAGGTTTAGCCATGCAAAACGATATTGCTAAAGTATTACACGACGTCCGAAACCAGTTAGTTGAGGCTAAAAATGACAAGTAAATTAAATCAAGCCAAACAAATTTTAAATTCTGCTCCCCACGTTCTAGTCACTGCCAGTAATGGTTTTTCAATCGGTGAAGGTATCAATATTTTCCAAAATAACGACGATTTCCAAAAAATCCTAGGCGATCTCATTCCCAAGTATCATTTTAATTCTATCCTTTCAGCATTATCATATCCGTATGATAATCTTTTGGATGCTTGGCAAGTCTGGGCTCGTTTAATAAATTATTTTGTTGGAAATTATCACATCAGTCCACAAATGCAATCTTTGAAACAATTACTAAAAAACAAGGATTATTTAATTGCCACATCTAATGGTGAATATCACTTTAATCTCGCTGGTTTCAATGACGAATCCGTTTTAGCTACCGAAGGTGATTGGGGAACGGTTCAGTGCTTTGGTTCACATGATAATAGACAAGAAATTAAGTCACTACCAATTGCTGAAAAAATCCTCGCTGCTGACAAAGAAAATCAGCTTACCTTTGACTCATTACCTAAGTGTGAAACTTGCGGAAATATACTATTGCCTCATCTACCATTCAATGCAAAATATCTTAAACCCGTTCAAAGTCAAGAGAAGTTTTCGGCCTTTCTAAATTCAACAATTTCTATGCATAACCCTTTAACTGTTTTAGAATTGGGCGTTGGACAAAATCATCCTAATTTGCGCAAACCAATATTCGACATGCTGGCATTAGCTCCACAAGCCAATTATATTATCATCAATCGTGACCACATCGTTATTCCAGATTCAATTAAAAAGCAAACTATTGAATTTTCAGGAAATATTGAAGATGTTTTACGAGATCTTACAGCGCCACAAAGCACAATTTAAAAATAAATAACCATCTATTTTCAACCAATTTTAATGTAGGTCGAAAATAGATGGTTATTTGGGTTTTATTTACAATTACCTAAGTCTTAAATTAAATGACTTCTGTACTCGTTCAATACATCTGGCCAATCAGTTTGAATCGCATTGATTCCAAAATCTAGTGTTTTCGTCCAGCTTTGATCCATCCCTGACAATAGTGCTAAATTGTCGTCCAATCCGCCAAACAAAACATTCTTATCATTCAATCTGATACTGTTGCTAAGAAACATGTAATCACCATTGCGATATTTATCAAAAGACGGTGCATTAACTAGTTCAAAACGTAAACCTTTTTCAATAATTTCAAATCCAACAATATTCAAATTAGGATAATCAGCTAGAACTTCTAATTCCTCTACATTGGTGACAATCGGAAAATATAAATATTGCACCGAATGATTATTCAGTTTTTCTAAATACTCACGTTTAACTGGTGATTTCAAGATAAAGTATTCTCGCATCACTTCATAATTATCTAGCTCTGGCAAGAACGTATCCCAATAATCCCATGATCGATCAATATTTAAGAAGACATCATGATTTATATGGTTATAGAAATAATCGAACGTTTCGACAGACTTAGAAATCGTATCGCCTAAAGCATTTCTAAAATGTTTAGAGTTAATCTCAGCTGTCGAAAGCTCTTGAATATTACGATTTTCATCCAAAAGACGTTTTTCTCCCCCATCGTGGAAAACGAAGAAGTCGTTATCAGTCGACATAGAAATATCCATCTCAACAATATCAGCATGTTGCAGTTGTGAAACTTTAACCGCGTCGCTCGTATTCTCAATAATGTTTCCACCATGTGAACCACGATGAACAATAATTAAGAATTTATTCTGATGTAGTTTCTTTAAAAATTTACTCGGATTAACTTTCATGTTTCTTCCTTACGTATAAAATCATTTGTTCAACATTAACAGAAGAATATCTTGTTGCGATTCTTTCTCCCACCATGATGTGATTACATCATAACATCACGAAAAAAAACATGTTGGCTAAAATATACGAATAAATAACTAAATTTAAAAAGTGCATTCAAGTTCTAAACAAAGCTGGTATTGTCTTTAAACATGCGGCATCAGCGGGTAACAAAACATAACTTTTTCCACTTAAAACAAATGATTCTAGTAATCAAATATCGGATTACTAGAATCGTTTAATTTAATATTCGAAAATTAAACATGTTCGTACTACTCTCTTTTCCCCGATAAATCCACCGAAAAGAAATTTCTAATAGCTTTTAGTGCTACGATATTTATGATAAATATAATAATCTTGGAGATATCATAAGATGCGAAAAAGATTAAGACGGCTACTAATAATAGTCTGGGTTATACAAATAATACTGTTTATATTAATAGCAAAAAAAGCAGGCTTATCTAGTGTCACACCTATTTTTGCTTACAATCGACCACAAGGTGTTTTCGGATGGACTTTCATGATAACTTTATTGTTATCAGCCATACATATGATTTATTACCATCTAATTGAACCAACAAAATAGCTAAAAGGGCAACCAGATAAATGATTTGGTTGCCCTTTTTAGCTATTTAATATTACAGCAAGAAAAATCAATACAATTTCACCTGAAGACAATTTTTAGTAATTGATTTGTAAGTTCCTTTAGTATCATTTATCTATAATATTAAGCTTATTTTCCTCACACCACGCACAAGCAATATTTTTATAAGTTGCATCTTGAAAATCGTACCATTCTTGTGTGATGCCAAATTGGTCAACTAAATTACGAAAATAGTGAAATGCTCCGCGACCATTAATGGCATTCTCAAGTTGGCTTTGTTGCCCTTCATCTTTAAGATTCCAAATGAATTCTTCCATAATGTGATAATCATTTATATCATATTTAGAAGGCAACATGATATGACTATCAAAATCATCTTCAATATCATCGGCTTCCTCATCGTCATACTCCGAAGTAAAAGAAATAGTTTGGGTCTTTTTATCATAATAGTAATTTACATCATCCCCTGCACCTTTAATTGCTTCAAGAACTTCGCTAAATTTTACATTCATCGTTTGATACCTTCTTAATTATTTAATTCAATATTATTAGACTAATCTGACGTTATATATAATACTCCTATTAGATATGCTCCTAACTCTTCTTTATACTAATCAAAATCAGTTATTATTGAGTAACCGTTTCCACTGTATTACTATTGAATGGTAAGAATAATCGGGAGGTTGAGGATATGTACACTGCATCAAAAAATCGTTATGAAAATAATTCAGTTCGCCACGCTGGTAAGACTGGTTTAATGTTACCACCAATTTCGCTAGGATTATGGCGTCACTTCGGTAGTGCTGATCCATTTAGTGATCGCCGTGATGTGATTTTACATGCTTTTGACAAAGGGGTATTTCATTTTGACGTTGCTAATCACTATGGTGACGGCAATGTCGGTTTCGGTAGTTCCGAGGAATTACTGGGACAAATTTTGAAGAATGATTTGAAACCTTATCGTGATGAACTAGTTATTTCCACTAAGGTGGGCTATGAAATTCATGATGGTCCTTACGGAATTGGAACTTCACGCAAGTCACTATTACAAGGTATCAACGATTCCTTAGCTAGACTTAATTTGGATTATGTTGATATTTATTATGCTCATCGTTACGATGATAAGACTCCAATTGAAGAGACCGTTAGAGCATTAGATGATATCGTTCGTTCTGGTAAAGCTTTATATGTTGGCGTTTCAAACTATGAAGTTCCTGAATTGAAGAAGGCCATTGCCTTATTCAAACAACTTGGCACCCCATTTGTTTTAGATCAAATGAGTATGAATCTTTTAAATGACCACGTAGAAAAAAGCGGAATTGCTCAAGTGCTTCGAGACAATGGCGCTGGTGCAATCGCCTATGGTCCACTTTGTGAAGGACTATTATCTGACCGTTACCTTGGTGGAATTTCAAAGGATTTCAATATTCATCATACAAATGCCAGTTTACTCGATAACGGACCGGAAGCATTAGTCGCAAAATTGAATAAATTAAACGATATTGCCAAGGAACGTAACCAAACACTTAGTCAAATGTCATTAGCTTGGTTATTACGTGATCCCGTTGTTGCCAGTGTCATTATTGGAACAACAAGTAACGACCATCTGGACGAAAATCTCAAAGCACTAGATAATCTCCAATTCTCAACTGATGAAGTTGAACAAATCGATAAATTAATCAAGTAAAAAAATGAACTCTTAACTGAAATAATAATTCAGTATAAGAGTTCATTTTTTTATTTATTTCAAAACAAATTTATCGATAACTTCAGCCAAAGCATCTTGGTTATTATTGGCCTTTGTCACATACTTAGCAGCAGCTTTCACAGTATCAATTCCGTTAGCAACACTGACTGGTAGACCCACTACTTTTAACATTGGTAAATCATTACTATTATCACCTGCCGCAATAATCTCTTCTGGCTTGATATCAAGTAATTTACCCAATTGAACTGAGGCACTACCTTTATCAATTCCAGCCGGATTAAATTCAACATAGCGACCGGAAGAAAAAGTAACCGCCAATTTACTTGCATCGACTTTGTTTAAAACAGCATCACGCATTGCCTTACGTTCGTCGACCGTTGGTAAAGCCATAATAACTTTCATAATATTTTGGTCCTTGAATTGATTAAATTCAGGCTCGTCCATTACTTCATAAGATACGCCACGTGTCTTCAAATAATTTGAATCATCACTTGTTGGATTATAAATATACAATTTATTTTGCGTATAGACATGAGTAGCCGCGTTGTGATCAGCTGCTCCAACTTCAAAGACTGCTTTGGCAACGTCAAATGGCATCGCATTGATAATTAATGGTTTATTATTTTTATTTTCTAAAACTAACCCACCATTATATGAAATTGAATACTCATTCGGTTGGTCACGTAAGTGCATTGTTTCTAAATCATTTTGAAATGACGTATAGCTACGACCGGAGTTTACAACAAAATGAACCCCTTTAGCTGTAGCCGCTTGAATTGCTTTAGCATTTTTATCAGACAAACTTCCATCATCATTCATTAACGTTTCATCAAGATCACACACAATCATTTTATACATAGTAAAATCCTCTCACCTTTAAAGATTACCTATTAACCTTATCGAAGTATTATTGTAAACGCAACCATGAGAATTTCCCCATTCCACTATTTATTCATGATTTTCATTCGGTACTGTTTTGGTGTCGTACCGAATGACTGCTTAAATCGTCTACCAAAATAACTCGCAGTTTGGAATCCACACGTATCAGAAATATCTGCCAAAGTCTGCTTTGAATCCGTCAAAAGCATTGTCGCCAGCGACATTCGATAATCATTCAGAAACTCATTGGGAGTCTTATTAAAAGACGACATCTATTACGATAATAATAAGAAAGTTCTTCCAGACATTATTGAAAAACAATTTGTCTATTTAGTTACAAAAAAATCTCAGTAATCCGATTTTTGATTACTGAGATTTTTGACTTCATACTCGAAACCAAGGTATATTTTTTCATTTTCTTTAATCTAAAGTACTCATATCAATCACAAATCGATAATGTACATCACTATCTATCACACGTTGATAAGCTTCTGGAACATCGTCAATCCCTATCATTTCAATCATAGGTCTAACATCATTTTCAGCCGCAAAATTTAACATTTCTTGTGTCATGGCAATGCCACCTACATTGGAAACCGTCATCGTAGCCTGTTTGTTAAACATATTTAAAATATTAAACTCTTGTTCTTCTGCCGTTAAACCAACGAAACAAAAGATACCATTAACATTCAATAACTTTAAGTAATTATCTAAATTCAATTTAACTGCAACTGTATTTAAAATAAAATCAAATTTTCCTGCTAATTTATCAAAATCTTGATCAGATTTCAAAATTTCATAACTAGTGGCCCCAAATTGATTAGCTTCATTACGTTTGCTTTCGGAATGACCCAAAACAGTAACTTCTGCACCCATTTTGCTAGCAAACTGAACTGCAATATGACCTAAGCCACCTAATCCGACGACTGCGACTTTGGAACCCTTACCAACACCATAACGTTTTAATGGATTATAAGTCGTGATTCCTGCACACAACAAGGGACTAGCATCCGCTAAATCAAGATTATCTGGAATATCCAATACAAAATGATCTTTAACAACTAATGATTGTGAATATCCACCAGCGGTGATATTACCTTCATAATCTGGGGCATTGAATACTGCGACAACACCCTTTTCACAAAACTGCTCTTGTCCCGCTTTACAATATTTGCACTTACCGCAAGAATCCACGAAACAACCTACCCCAACACGGTCACCAACTTTGTGATCTTTAACGTTTGCGCCAACTGCACTAACTATTCCTGTAATCTCATGTCCTGGTACAACTGGATGTTGAAAACTATCTATCATCTCAACCTGAGCAATATCTGAATGACAAATACCACAATATTTTATATCAATTGCTACATCATCAGCTCTTAATGAACGTCTTGTTATAACTGTATGATGAAATGAATCAAATGCTGAATGATCTGCTACTAAAGCTTTTACTTTTTCCAATTTATTCACTCCTATTGTTCAAATGTAATTCCATGTAAACGATAAACCTCATTCAAATCATGAATATTCAAAATCAAAGGTTTTCTTTGATCAAGATGTTCAATTTGAATGATATCTTGTTGTGACAATTCAAAATCATCAATATCAAAATTCTGTTGAATACGTTCTAAATGAACCGACTTCGGAATCGCAATGATATGACTTTGATACAACCAACGCAAAACTACTTGGGCTGGTGTTTTACCATATTGTGCTCCAATTGTTGCCAAAATTTCATTATGGAAAATACCTTGCCGACCTTCCGCAAAAGGTGCCCAAGCCATTGTTCTAATTCCATAACGATCCATAACTGAACGTAATTCTTTTTCTTGCCAAAATGGATGCATTTCCACTTGATTGATAGCTGGAACTATTTCATGTGTCAAAATCAAATCTGCCAAACGATTGGCTTCAAAATTGCAAACGCCAATTGCCTTGATTTTTCCAGCTCGATAAAGTTCTTCCATCGCGCGCCAAGCCCCATGATAATCGCCATAAGGCATATGAATTAGATACAGGTCCAAATAATCTGTTTGTAAATTTTCTAGTGTTTTGGCAAAGGAAGCCTTCGTTTTCTCGTAACTAGCATCCTGAATCCATACTTTTGATGAGATAAAGATTTCATCACGTGGCACACCGCTTTTCTTAATAGCACTACCAACAGCAGTTTCATTTCCATATGTTGCAGCGGTATCTAACAAGCGATAACCAGTTGTAAATGCATCAATAACACTTGTCTCACATTGTTTTAAATCAGTTATTTGAAACACGCCATAACCTTTAGCTGGCATTTCAACACCATTGTTTAACTTAATTGTTTCCATTAGATAACTTCCTCTCTACATCCAACTTGGTTTATCACCATCAGTATTGGGCTTATTCAAACCAATACTTTCCTTCTGATATTGTTCAGGGGCATTAATAACCTTTAAAGCAAAATCAGCCACACTGGCACGCGATACTTCTGTTCCAGTTAATGATTGATTTAAAGTTTTTTCTTCATAATCAATTTCGTCATTATTAGTTAACCATGAAGGTCGAATTTCCGTATAAATCACTCCTGAATTAATCAACAGTTGAGCCGATTTACGAAAGCCTGGCAAAAATGCGGCGATAGCTTGCTCATTCCATTCACCAAATTTACCTGGCACTTCACGATGAGCACCTAAGGCACTGATGAAAATTAATCGCTGTTTATTTGTTTGCTTCATTGCCGCTAAAATACTTTCTGTTTGGTCAGCTAAGTCAGTGCCACCGACATTTGAATATATAATATCAGCCGGTTTCATAGCATTAGCTAATTCATCAGTCTTCAAAACATTCCCATCAATTAAAGTGACACGTTCATTATCAGAGTATGCATTTAGACGTTGGGCATTTCTCAAAAACAAAATCAATTTGTCATCTGTCTCATTCAAAAGACGCTTAGTTAAAATTTGTGCTGTGGCGCCATGGGCACCAATAATCGTTACTTTTTTCATTTAATTAAACCTTCTTGTCTATTGTCTAGGTACGATATTTAAAGTTGAACTCTGTGGACCAGTTTGAAGCATAGGCTCTAGATAGGAACTGCCCGCATACTTAATTCGATAAGCTTGATCGATTTGCTTAATTAATTGGTTATCCATAATTGGTTTAAAACTAATTTCAAAATTACCACCCGCTAAATGCATTCGACCAGCTCTTTGTTGTACCGCTGATCGATACCAACGCGAACGTTGTCCGTTCCAAGCTCGAACATATAGTCTTTTATCAACGACGACTGACCAAATCCAAGTTGGTGTACCATAAGTTTTTCCATCACTATAAAATGGTGAAATTCTTAAATCATCAGCTTGAGAAAATTGTTCCAACTGTTCGCTACTCCAAGTTGAAGTTTTACTATCATTCATATTTGATTCCTCCGTTAAGTCCCTGTCGTTCACAAGTAATACCTTAAGGCTTGACAGTAGTCATGTCTAATGCTTAGATTTAATTGAAATATATGCATTTTTGTTATAGGAGGTAATTATGGAATTACGTGTACTCAGATATTTTCAAGCTGTCGTCCGTGAACGGAATATCAGTCGTGCCGCGGAACAACTACATGTTTCTCAACCCGCCGTATCTCGTCAGCTTAAAAGTTTAGAAGAAGAATTAGGGGTTACTTTGTTTGAACGTGGTAGCCGTAATATTGAATTAACTAGCAGTGGCGAATACTTCTCAGCACAAGTGAATCAAATTTTGTCACTAACTGATAAAACCTTGAAGAATATCCATGAGGATCAAGATATTACTGGATCAGTCGTTATCGGTGCTGCTGAAGCTCGTAGTTTTATCAATGTTGCCCAATCGATTCATGCTTTACGAAAATCTTATCCACATATACAAACCAATATTGTTAGTACCAATGCCGATGAAATCCGCTCACAATTAAAATCAGGTGTTTACGATTTTGGTGTCGTCATGGAACCAGCTGACAAAAGTGATTATGATTTTATAAATTTGCCGGGTGAAAGTCGTTGGGGTTATTAGTTCCTAACAGTTCACCACTCGCAAAAAAAGACCACTTAGCGTTAAGTGATCTTGAAGGTAATGACATTATTATTTCCGGCCAAAAAGGAATGTTAAATTTATTAAATAGTTGGTACGGTGAAAGTAAACGCAAGTTCAATATTGTTGCAACTTATACCTTACTGTATAACGCTTCTCTGCTAGTTTCGGCTGGTGTCGGCTACGCACTCTGTCTAGACGGTATCGTAAATACCAATCAATCTGATTTAACTTTTATCCCTTTAGAACCGCGACACACTGCTGGAGCCAGTTTAGTTTGGCAAAAGGATATCCGTTTATCAATCGCTGCCGATGCATTTCTTAAACAAATAACTACTGATCTTAATTGATACTTTACGTTATACTGATTTGCTAAGTATGCTTTATAGTTATACTAATCCATTGATTATAAGTATTAGCAATTTTAGGATTCTCTTTCTATAATGAATTTATCAAATAGCAAAAGAGGAATATTATGGATCAAGAAAAGAATTTACCAACATATCCTGCTGGTATTAAAAATGTTCAATCAAGAAATACTGACCTACCTACTGGTGATCAAAGTAATGGAGCTAATAATTGGTATACAAGTGACAAGGTCGACAAAACTCCAGTAACTTTTAAGAATCTTTATGGCATGTCAATTGCTGGAAATTTATTTACACCAAAAGATTTAAATAAAAACACAACTCACCCTGCTATCGTGGTCGGTGCGCCAAATGGTGCAGTCAAAGAACAATCAGCTAATCTGTACGCTACTAAGATGGCTGAATATGGATTTGTAACTTTATCATTTGATCAGGTCTTTTGGGGAGAAAGTGATGGCTCTCCTCGAAATGCCATGGCCCCTGACCTATACTCGGAAAGTTTTTCAGCTGCTGTTGATTACTTTACAAGCTTAGAATACGTTGATAATGACAAAATTGGTGTGCTTGGTATTTGTGCCTCTGGTAGTTTTGCTTTAAATGAAGCTAAAGTTGATACACGACTCAAAGCAATTGCCACAGTTAGTTTAACTGATATGGGTGCCGTTGCCCGTGGTCAAAGGGATGCTATGGGTAAAACTGCCATGGTTGACCAAGCTTCAAATCAAAGAACTAAAGAAATTGCGGGACAAGCAATTGCTTATACAAGTGGCACTCCCGAAGAAATCGATGAAAATTCTGATGCCTTCTCTAAAGAATTTTACGACTTCTACCGTACACAACGTGGGGCTGCAGCCACAACGACCCACCCAACATTAACCAGTTTTGCTAAGTTGTTAAACTTCTACTCATTAAGTGACTTAGAAACTGTTTCACCACGTCCATTACTATTTATCGCAGGTGAAAAGGCTATTTCCTTAGGATTTAGTGAAGATGCATATCAAGCTGCCAACGAACCTAAAGAACTTTACAAAGTTCCTAATGCTGGACACGTTGATTTATATGATAAAACTGACTTGATTCCTTTTGAAAAATTAAATGAATTTTTCGATGACAATTTATAATTAACTCAAAAAAATAACGGCAATCCGAAGCTGGATTGCTGTTATTTTTTATTTCTAAGTTCATGTTATTCAAATTGAACACGCAAATCACCTAAGCCCATACTATTCCACTTATATCCAGCTAACCGTGCAATTCTTGTTAACTCTTTAATCCCTTGATTAACTTCTGGTCCAAAACTTTCTTCCACGTGTGTTAAAACATATAAGCTAAAACCATTAACCGTTTTGGTAGCAACAATCTGTGGAGGAACTCCCTTGTTCAAAGCGGCGGCTGCCTTTAACAATACATTCAATAACTGCTGATCTTTTTTATCCTTATACAGACAGTTATACATTGAATCAATTATTTGAAATGTTTCATCTTCTAAATCTTCTGCCATGATAATTTCCCTTCATTATCGTAGTAAGAAAGTGTCACTAATTCATTATCCAAGTTCATATATTTATTCAAACTGAACTTGTAAATCGCCCAAACCGATACTATTCCACTTATATCCTGCTAATCGTGCAATTCTTGTTAATTCATTAATTCCTTGGTTCACTTCGGGTCCAAAACTTTCTCCCTTATGTGTCATAACATATAAACTAAAACCATTAACAGTCTTAGTTGCTACTATTTGTGGAGGTACATTTTTACTTAAAGCAGTTCCAGCTTTTAATAATATCTGTAAAACCTGTCGGTCACGTTTCTCACTACTCAAAAGATTATACATCGAATCAATTATTTGAAATGTTTCATCTTCTAAATTTTTCTTCATGATAATCCTCCCTCATTTCCAAAATAAGTATACCTAACTCACGACTTTATAGATATGAAATATCTTCAATCGCCATTTTGAATTCCTAAATGAAATCTTTGATTGACTTTTTAGCAGCTACAAAATATAATACGTTTAAACCTTTAAACGTATCGGAGGAAATTTATGGCTGAAGAAGTAATGGCAATCTTTAAACATGGTATGCCTATTTTCTCAATTTTTCAGGATGAAAATCGTCAAAGAATCATCTTATTGTTGTGTAAGAACAAAGAAATGACCGTTAACCAAATTACCGATCAATTAGAACTATCTCGGCCTGCCGTCTCACATCATCTAAAACTGATGCTTGATGCCCAAGTCATCACGGTTAAAAAAGTCGGCAAGGAACGATTTTATCAGGTATCCTTAGACGATACTGTCGAATTACTCAAGAAATTAACCTCAGCACTAGAAAAAAGTATTTCATCTGACTAGGATGAAATTATTTTTTAGCCTATACGTTCAAACGTTTAAACCTATCAACTGGAGGAATTATCAATTATGACAACTATCTTTAACTCACTAAAACTACCAAATGGAACAACTATCAAAAATCGTTTTATGAAGGCTGCAACTAGCGAAACTATGGGTGACAAAAATTATCGTCCAACCACTGAATTAATCAATCTTTACAAAACTTGGGCTGATGGTGGCACCGGACTGATTATCACGGGTAATGTAATGGTCGACCAAACGGCTCGGGGCGAATTCGGTAATATTGTTATTGAAGATACTCAAAACTTAGATTTATTAAAACAATGCGCCCAAGCCGGAACTCAAAATGGTACTAAGATTTTCATGCAGTTAAACCACCCAGGAAAACAATCACCAAAAACTATTAGTAAACAACCAGTCTCAGCTAGTGCCATCCCCATGGAAGGTTCAAACAGTTTTGCCTTTAATACTCCTAGAGCATTAACTAATAACGAAATCAAAACGATTATTCAAAAATTTATCAACGCTGCTTCTGTTGCTAAAAAAGCCGGTTTTTCTGGAGTTGAGATTCATGCTGCCCATGGCTACTTGTTAAGTCAATTCCTCTCGCCCCACGATAACAAACGAGTCGACGAATATGGTGGCAGCTTGGAAAATCGTATGCGTCTCTTAGTCGAAATCTATACTGGTATGCGTGAACGCCTAGGTGCTGACTTTCCAATTGCCTTAAAAATCAACTCGTCTGATTTACGTCCCGGTGGTTTCTCCGAAGAAGATTCACTCAAGGTTATTCAAAAAATGGATCAATTAGGAATTGACCTAATCGAAATTTCCGGTGGCAATTATGAAAAGCCAACTGTTCAAGGCATTGGTAAAGGAGCTTTCTTCATTGACTATGCTGCAAAAGTTAAACAATCAGTTAAAGCTCCAATTGCCGTGACTGGTGGTTTCAGCACTGCCAATGGTATGTCTCACGCTATTGAAAACAACGAAGCTGATTTTATCGGTTTGGCACGACCAATCGTTTTGATTCCCGATTTACCTAATAGATTCAAAGCTGGTAACTTTACCGCCATTCAATTACATCACTTATCAACTGGTCTTAAAGGACTTGATAAAAAAGTTGGCTCACTGGTCGGCTTAAGTTATTATCAACAACAAATGTTCCGTGTTGCCAAAACTCTGCCTGTTCAAATTACTGAGAATGCTTGGAGTTCGCTTGGTTTCGCTGTTAAACGACAAGGCCTTTCAGCATTTATGCCCCAAAGAGGTTAAAAAAACGGATACCTACAAGTAAACTTTTCTTGTAGATATCCGTTTTTAATATGTTAAATTAAACGACTCAAAACATTGAGCACACCTTCGTCATTGTTAGATTCAGTATAATGATTAACTGAATTTTTAATCTTTTCAGTCGCATTTTCAACTGCATAACCATAAGGAGTCAACTTCAACATACTCAAATCATTTTCATTGTCACCAAAGGTCATGATCTCATCATCCGCAATATTGAAGCGGTTTTGTAATTCCCGTAAACCAGCAGCTTTATTAACTGAGTTTTCACTAATCAATTCCGTGTTATAACCAGATGTCTGACTAGATAAACCGGCTGGTAAGGCTTGACGCAAACTGCCAATAACCTTTTTGAAATCAACATGGTCCGCAAAAGTTACACCAATACTAGTAACTTGATCTTGCAAGATTTTAGGAGTGACGGTTGGTAAATCAGTCACCCGTTGCAAATGGTTATAGTAATGATATGTTAAATCAAAAGCAGCTTGTGAAATTGTTTGATCAACATAAGCTGACTTAACCCCCACAACCAAATGTTCAGCAATATCAGTTGCTGGAAATTGATTATTAATAATATCCAGTGTAGCTGTCACTGCTTCTTCAGGCATGGCTTGAATCAATAACGGCTCTCCGTTGCTATAAACAGCAGCCCCATTTTGAGAAACAAAGTCCATCTCAGAATTAAATTCAGCAAATTGATCAAGTAAGCGCTGATATTGCGAACCACTGGCCGCAACTACACGAATATTTTCTGCTCTTAATTTCTTTAAAATCTCACCAAATCGTTGATGATTGTACGTATTTTTGTCATTTAGGAAAGTTCCATCCATGTCAAAAGCTACTAATTTAATGGTCATATACCCACATCCTCTTAAAAATCATTATTTTATGATATCACAAAATCATTTTTTTAAGAAAATTGAAGGTATAAATTTCAATAAATATGGTGCCAGTTGCTTTTTGACGAGGTTCTTTCTTCAATTTGATTGGTTGCCGTCTCTGGGTGCAAGAAATGTTGGCGCTGTGGGGACCGACGAAAGCCAAGGTCTTTCGTCTCGATTTTGAACTTCGCAAGGTACGCGAATTTCAAAACTCGTCCCGTGGTGTAATGGCTGAAGCCATAACGCCACCTTCACTGCTGCCAATATTTCTTGCACTCAGAGACTAATATATTCGTCGTTTTTTATACAGTATAACTAATTGATTCGATAAAAAGATGACACATTATTTGAAATCGAATATGAATAAAAGGCAAGATGCTTTTTCTGGATTTATCATACCAGGAAAGCATATCTAGCTTTTTTTATTGTATTCTATAATCAGAATTGAGAAAGAACCTTGAGGATGAACTTTAATCATTTTTATATCCCTAACTAAAAACAAAGAACAAACCAGCCGGAAAGAGCAAGAAATTTAGGTCGCTGTGCAGGTGGCGTTGGCGCTTCAGCGCTTACACCACGGGACGACTTTTGAGACTTACGGTTCTCAGTAAGGCTCAAAATCGAGACTTGAGACCTTGGCTCAAGTCGGTCCCCATAGCGACCTAAATTTCTTGCTCTTGTAGGCGGCATATTTATATAAATAAACGTAATTGTCTTATTCATAATTAATAATCAGCTTTATAATATATTTTGATGAATGTGATGAAAATTCCTCAACCCAAGTCTATTTTCATTATTCTATTGTTATGTTTCAAAAAAGATGGTGAAAAATATGAAAAACATTCAGACAGAAAATTACGCAACAGAACCAATTAAACAACTGCTTAACAATTTAAAAACCACGCCTACTGGACTATCACAAGCGGAAGCCTCTAAACGGCAGAAAACTTATGGTCCTAATACCATTAATCATAGTCGACAAAAATCTCAAATCATGGTTTTTCTGAAAAACTTTATGAGCTTAATGGCAATTCTTCTTTGGGTCAGTGGCTTTATCGCTATGGTTACTGGTTCTTTAGAGCTAGGTATCGCAATTTGGCTTGTTAATATCATCAATGGTATTTTCAGCTTCTGGCAAGAACATAAAGCCGCCAAAGCTACCGATTCATTAATGGCGATGTTACCTACATATACTCGAGTTTATCGGGACCAAAAGATTGAACAAATAAACGCCAATGAACTAGTTCCTGGTGATATCTTCACCCTCCAAGCTGGAAATTCAGTCCCTGTTGATGCTCGTTTACTTGAAGCAACTTCTGTCCAAGTTGACCAGTCAGCTTTAACTGGCGAAACGGTTCCCGAATCAAAGGATGTTAAATTTTTATCCGGTGAGGGCAAATTTTCCGAGTCGGATTTAGTTTATGCCGGTACCACGGTCGGAGCTGGTGATGCTAAGGCTGTGGCTATTGCAACTGGTATGCACACTGAATTTGGCAAGATTGCTTCTTTGACACAAAAACAAAATAAAGAAGTCAGTCCCCTTCAAACTGAATTAAATCGTTTAACCAAACAAATCTCACTGATTGCGATGGGTATTGGCTTAGCCTTTTTCATCGCGGCTATTTTAATCGTCCATCATCCCGTCGCTCAATCATTCATCTTTGCCTTAGGTATGATTGTGGCCTTTATTCCCGAGGGACTCCTACCCACGGTTACTTTGTCCTTAGCTCAAGGTGTTCAACGAATGGCTAAAAAACATGCCTTAGTCAAAGATCTAAATAGTGTTGAAACTTTGGGAGAAACGACCGTTATCTGTTCTGATAAAACTGGTACTTTGACCCAAAATCAGATGACGGTTAACCATGTTTGGTTACCATCTGGAGTTTACACTGTTTCTGGTCAAGGTTATATCAATAACGGTAAAATCCAAAAACAGCAACAAAACATTGATTTCAACAATGACCCTGACTTAAAACAGCTCTTAACCATTGCGAGTTTTAACAATGACACCTCAGTTGAATATACCAAGGATACACACAAACCTAAAATTCTCGGTACACCAACTGAAGCCGCTCTAGTTATTTTGGCACAAAAGGCTGGTTTCCCTGTCGAAAAAGCTTTAAAAAATAGTCCTCGATTAAAGGAATTACCATTCGATTCTGACCGTAAACGGATGACGACAATTCATCAGCAAAATCAAAAATTATTCGTAGCGGTTAAGGGATCATTGAGCGATTTATTAAAACAATGCACTACCATTCAAGATCATGGCAATATTCGTAAAATTAATCCAGAAGACTTAACTGCTATCAGTCAGGCTAATAAAATGTACGCTACCAAGGGACTTCGTTCACTTGCCTTTGCTTACAAAGAAATTCCATACACTGATAAAAGTCAGCTTGATAAAATGACGATTACCAACACTGAACAAGACTTAGCATTCGTCGGTTTAACTGTCATGGCTGATCCTCCACGTCCGGAAATTTACGATGCGGTTAAAAAATGTCATGATGCTAAAATCAAAATTATTATGGTCACTGGGGATAGTGAAATCACAGCTAAGTCAATTGCCGTAAAGATTGGTATCACTAGTGATAAAGCTCGTGTTGTTACCGGTACAGAACTCGATGAAATGAATTCTCAAGCTTTAACTGAGGCTCTTAAGGGAGAAATTATTTTTGCCCGTGTTGCTCCTGAACAAAAATATAAAATTGTTTCGACCTTACAAAAAATGGGTCAAATCGTTGCTTCAACCGGTGACGGTGTCAATGATGCCCCTGCTTTGAAAAAAGCTAATATTGGTGTAGCTATGGGCGTTACTGGTACTGATGTTGCTAAGGACGCCGCTGACATGATTTTGACTGATGATAATTTTGCTTCAATCGTTGCCGCTATCGAAGAAGGTCGAACTGTCTATAGCAATATCCAAAAGTTCTTGCTTTATATTTTCAATTCAAATGTTCCTGAAGCTATACCATCAGTTTTATTCTTACTCAGTCGTGGCTTAATACCATTGCCATTGACGGTTCTCCAAATACTAGTTGTTGATTTGGGGACTGACATGTTACCAGCTTTAGGATTAGGTTCAGAACAACCTGAGCCAGGTATTATGAATCAAGCCCCACGCTCACGTAATTCACACTTACTAGATAAGCATCTAATTTTAACGGCGTTTGCTTGGTATGGTGCCATTGCCTCACTCGTGTCAACACTTTCCTACTTCTTCGTCAATATAGAAAATGGTTGGCCCGCTCAAAACCTACTTGCTTCAGGCATTGGCTATAACAGAGCAACAACCATGACCTTAGCAGCAATCATCTTCTGTCAAATTGCTGCAGCCTTAAATTGTCGGAGTAAATACACTTCAGTCTTCAAGCTAGGTTTATTTAGTAACCATCGTATCTGGGCCGGTATCATCTTTGAAATTGCACTTTTAGCAATTCTGGTTTACACACCAGGCATTCAATCAGTCTTCAATACCGCACCTTTACAAGTTAAAGATTGGATTTTCTTAATTATCATACCTATCCCAAATTTCTTGATTGAAGAATTAAGAAAACTGTTCGTCAGAAAGAATCATCAACAAACCATCTGATTTAAAGACAGATTAAAAATAGCATCTACAGAAAATTAATTTTCTATAGATGCTATTTTATCTACTAGTGAAGATATATTTCTCAATCAAATCGTTCCCAAAAAGTTGTTTGATAATGTCTAAAAATCAAAACCGAAACTGTAATTACTAAAATGGCTACAATCGTATTAATTATAAGGGCAAACGGTGTCATGATAATTATCATACTGTATCCGACAATTAAAATAACGCCTATTATCAAGGTCGCAAACATGGTTGCCATCATCCCTAAGTTTCCACCACCGCGATTAAACAGCTCCGTTACATTAGTCCAATTCGTAATTCGCAAACGGTAATCACGTCTAAAATAATGCAAACTAACAAAATAGGTTCCCAGTATAGTACCGAAAATCAATGATAAACTCATCAATAAACCTGCTTTAATAATTATAGAAATAATAACTACCATCAACAAATTGACTAGCAATTGAATTTCATAACCCAATAAAAATTTTCTTTGCAAGTAACGCCGCATTGAAATGGGCAAAGACCGAACAAACTCCAAGTTAGCTCGATCTAAAGAAATTAGGTTTGCCACTAGAGCTGCAGGATTGACTGTAATCGTACTAAAAGCTAATCCACCCACAAAAAAGACGCCCAACCACTCAAGTCCCAACCCGTTTGGAACTTTTGCAAAAGCAAACGAAAAAATAAAAATAACTGGCACCATAATTGAATTCATAATTACTTGTAACATTAGGTTTGGTTCTTTTAACAACTGTCGATTATATGCATCTAAGTCAGCGTTTAAACCATGGCGTTTGCTACTTGACCGTTGATGTGAATTGCTTAACATAGCTGTATTGACTGATGTTAACTGCTCACTTATTTTTGGTAAAACCAACTGTTTTAATAAAATAACCAGAATTACTGTTAATCCCAACAATCCTAACCATGAAAAGCCACTTGCTAAAGAAATTGGTTGCTTAAATAAATCGAATATCGGCATTAAAAATAATATTACTGGACGATCAATCATTCCATCTGTGGAACTGGAATTGCCACCATTAATCAAATAAATTCCGCCAAGAACAACTGCTAGAGTGACACCCGTCAAAATATTCATGACTAAATTTTGGTGCTCACGAAATAGTTTGGTTTTGGTTAATGCAAAAACTATCAAAGAACAGAGCATAAAAATAACGGCCATTAACAATAAATAAACAACTAGTGACATTAGAATTGCCAATGGAATCATCATCCCAGAACGCCATCCTAATAAGATAAAAACTACGAAAAGTGGTAAAGAAAACGGAATAACGTTGAACGACACCACTAAAATTTTACTGAGAAATATCTCTTTTTGGCGAAACGGCAACGGTAAATAACTATTCAAATCTTTGCCCGCAAAGAAAATATTATAGATTCCCGAAATACTCTGCGAAATAGCCAGCAAGATAAAAATAGCCACGTAAAAAGTGAACATCCCTGGTAACTTGCTGAAATCAACTGATATCATCGTCATTCCATAAATCAATAGAAAGATTGCGCCGTTAATTAGGAATTGAAACCAGAGTTTCCTGGTTAAACTAGCACCAGTCTTTCCCTTTTTTCGATAACGGTCTGTTACTTGAGGATTCAACAATCGCAAATTTACAGCCATCAAGGTACCCAATTGTTTTTTATTCATGGGTATCACCTTCAATATCATCAACTAAATGGCTATCACCCTGACGACCGGCCATCTCTAAATAAATTTCTTCAAGCGATTTTCCGGCATGCTGAGCTAATAAATCTTGAACCGAACCATTATAAATTAATTTACCTGTTTTCAAGATGGCTAATTCATCACATAATTGCTGAGCCGTATCCAAATTATGAGTTGAAAAAATGACCGTTTTCCCTTTTTGAGCATGAGCCTTCATCAATTGTTTCAAATCATAAGCAGCTTGTGGATCCAAACCTTGCATTGGTTCATCCAAAATCCAAATATCAGGATCAGATAACAACGCTCCAATTAAAACAGCTTTTTGACGCATACCATGTGAAAAACTTGCCATCGTCTCATCAACATGTTCTGCCATATTAAATAGTGCAACTAATTTATTACGACGTGCTTGAACATCTTTTTCCGCTAATTCATAGGCCGAGGACAATAGGTTCCAGTATTCCATCGCCGTTAATTGTAAAAATATATCTGGCGTATCTGGCACATAAGCGATTTTTTGTTTAATTTCTTGACGATGTTCTGCTAAATCTAAACCATCCACCGTAATCGAGCCACTCGTCGGTTCAATAATACTAACCAAATTTTTAATGGTCGTTGATTTTCCGGCACCATTATGACCGAGAAAGCCAAAAATTTCTCCCGGCTTAATTTGCAAAGTTAAATGCTGTAATGCTTGTTTTGTTCCATAATTCTTCGATAAATCGCTAATTTCAATCATATAAGCACCCCGTTTAATAATCTGTATAAATAATCGTAACAGATATAGTATCAATAACTTTGTATACTAGGAAAATATTTATAAAATAATTTTTAGTTTGAAGTTGACAAGCAAATTAATTTATTTTGCTAAACCATAACTTACTTGTAGACGTTCAAAAATTTCTTGATTATTTACACTACCATCTAGAATTATCGTGTACCAACTATGTTTATTCATGTGATAACCGGTAAAATATTTTTGATTATCTACCAATTTTACAATTTCATCCGGTTGACCATGGAAATCCATGACGGTAACTATCTCATCAGAATCAAGACCTAGCTTTGACTTAGGAACATTTAGTAACAATGCATACCATTTTTTAGTATCATTTCTTCGCCAAATTGCATATTGAGGAAAATTTTTCCAAAGAAACTCTAAATTATCTCCAAATGTTGAAGTGACATGAGCAATTACTTTTTTTGACTGCGGTGTTTTAAAAATATCTGAATCAAAACAATTTGCCTTAATTTCATCAAGAACCGCTTGATATTCATTAGCAACCCGTTTTACAAATTTTCCAGTTAGATTAGGCTGCAAGTGTAAAACATATTCTGTTTTAGTTTCCACATCGACAACCTTAGTATCAAGTTGTCCCTTTTGATTCACGACAACTGTCATTTGAAATTGTTGATTCACAATTGGTACCTGATAAATATATTCATTATCATGCTTAATAAATCCAAACTTTGTTAATTTACCAAAATTTACCTTACTGTTCTTAAAAGTTACCATCGCCATGAGCTTGTCCCCCAATTATATAGCCATTATAGCAAACACTAGCAATACACTTAGACTACTTCAAAAAAGCTAGTCAAGCGATAACCACAAATAAAAATTCAATTAGTTTAATTATTTTCTTGTTTCAAATAAGATTTTTGATTATATTGATTTTGTTAAAATCACATTCTTGGAGGCACTATGAACTATAAATTAATCGCAATTGATATCGACGATACTTTGTTAGATGATCAAAAAAATATTTCCACCAAAAATAGACTAATGATTTCCCAGGCACTGGCTGAAGACGTTAAGATTGTCCTTTGTTCAGGCCGTCCCCACAAAGCTATGATCAAATACGCTGATAAGCTGAATATCAAAGGTTCGGACCAGTATATGATCACTAATGGCGGCGCAATTATTGAAAATATGCATGGTGAATTTATTATGCAAAAGACCCTTTCTAACGAATTTTATCGGAATTTCGTAGCTTTTACTGAGACTAACGATTTATCGTACTGTGTCTTTGACGTTCACGGCAACATCTATACAAGTAATAATTACAATATCAATCAATATACCGTTGCAATGGCCTTTGAAAATAATGACGGTCTCCACATCAGAAAGCCCGAAGACTTATCAACCAACTTTGAAATTACTAAAGCCGTCATCAATGGTGATGAAACAAAGCTAGATGAAATCACTAACTTCATTAAAGACTCATTTGCGGACTATTTCGTCGTTCGAACAGGTGTCGGCTATTTAGAAATTTTCCCCAATCGAGTTAATAAGGGCAATGCAGTGGCCTTTCTAGCTAACAAACTTGGCATCGACCTACAAGAAGTAATGACTATTGGTGACCGTGATAATGACATCCCAATGTTAAAAGTTGCCGGAACTGGTGTTGCTATGGGCAATGCCACTGCTGGCTCAAAAGCAGTCTGTGATTATATAACAACTGATAACAATCACGACGGTGTCGGTAATGCCATTGAAAAGTTTTTAGAAATTTAAGTAATAAATTAAAGCAAAAGAGAGCAACAATCCAATTTTAGATTGCTGCTCTCTTTTGCTTTAGGTGGAAACCTTTTTAAAATTATATTCATTTAAAATTCCTTATCTTCTTCTAACTCAAGAATCTGATAATCATATCCCAAATTCTTAACAAATTGTAAGACATCGTCACTGTCAACAAAAATGGTCCTTGTATTGATATTAGGATGAAAACTCATTCGTTTCTCACTCAAAATTGCTTTGTCAAAATAAACTTTCACGTCGTGATCTTTATTATTCAACAATCCGAAAATAGATACGATTCCCGGCTCCAAACCAAGCTTTTCAAATAGCAGGTCATCATGCCCCATTTTGGGACGCTTAGCTCCGGTCAATTCCTCGAACTGATGAAAGTTTAATCGTTTAGCATCGTCCATTACTAACAAATAACATTCTGTCTTTTTCTTGTTAGTCAAAAACATTGTTTTAGTACGAACACCTTCGATTCCTTCAATGAAATTATCAGCTTCTTCAGTTGTATGCGCTACCGGATGATGAACTATTTGATACTTAATATCCATCTTCTCTAAAGCTTCTTCGACTTGCTTAGCTGGATACATTCTTATCCCTCCGCCTATATTAATTATTTTATATATAGTATACGGCACCATATTTAAAAGGAACACACACGTAATTGTATTAGTTTAATTTTTGAGCAATAAGTTTATATAACTGCTGGTAACTGTCAACTGTATAGGTGGGTTGAATTTCAGATTTATTATTGTGCTTATTAGGATTAAACCAGATACTCTGTAACCCAGCTCTACTAGCTCCCAAAATATCTGACTGCAAACGATCACCTACCATTACTGTGTTTTCAGATGTTAAATCAGAAATCCTTTTAAACATAGGGGAGAAAAATTTAGCATTGGGCTTAGAATAACCAATATCTTCAGAAATGAAATATTCAGCAAAGTATTTATCTAAACCGGATCCGTGTAGTCGCTCTATTTGTGTCTTTTTAACTCCATTGGTCCCAACAAATAATGTAATACCCAATTTTTGTAAACGGGTTAATAAATCATTTGCTCCAGGAATTGTATAAAAATTATGATTTAACATATTTCGATACTGAGCCTCTAATTGTACACCGTCAGCCTCAATACCAAACAACGATAAAGTTTTGGAAAAACGCGTGTTCAATAGTGGCTGTGGTTTAGCACCTGCCTCAATATTCTCCCAAATTTTCTTGTTAAGTTTTAAATACTCACTTTTTGCCGCAGAAATGTCAGAAACACCTTGCTGATTAAAAATTTCATCAATATATTCCATTTCACCTCGATGAAAATCTAAAACAGTATCATCTAAGTCAAAAATCATGTATTTTATCATCACAAATTCCCCATCATGTTAAATTAACTATTTTAAACTTTACTACAACTATCACTATTGTAGCTACCAAAAAAAGATTGAGTTTTGATGTTTTATCAAACCCAATCTTTTTTACTAAGCATACTGTTTTCTTTCAAAAAAATGACTATACATTACCGCCACAATCGCTCCAACAATGATACCAATACCATTAGCCAGAACATCATTAATATCACTGATCCGATTAATAAAGAATACGTGTGACAAATAATACTGGACTATTTCAAACACTGCCCCAGTCATAAATCCCAGTGGTACGATTGAAATAAAAGACATATTTTGGAAAATACGTTTAATCAGAAATCCTAATGGAATTGTCAAAATAATATTTTCAATGAAACCTAAACCGATATAAATATATCTTAAGTTAACTCTTCCTATTCCGGCCGGCATAATGTAAACGGCGGTTCCAGTGAAGGATAACGGTGAAAATAAGATTGCTCCCAGAAAAGTTAAGTAAGCTAATCTAACTAATAACACTTTGCGATGATTTGTATCATCGACATTACCAAGAATATAAAGTCCGCTTAAGAACGATAGACTCAATATAATCAATAAAGGTACCCAGCGCATCTAATCGCTCCTTTTTAATTGTTACACCAATCATACATCCTTTTGGTTTGAACAAAACGAAGAAAGTTAGACTTTTTTGTGAAGAATACCGAAATTAATCCGTATTCAGCTAAAAAGACTCGCCGCAGTAATAATAATAGTACCAATAGCAATGATTACCCACCAATTCTCATTGATATAATCCCAAAAGTTCATCTTTCCATAACGTCGGACATATGTATGGGTTTTCGGGTCAAGAACAAATTCATCATTATCAATTTGAGTTTGATTCTTAATTCCAAAAACCAGCTCATCCAATCCTACATTAAAAATTTCTGTTAATTTTACCAAGTTATTTAAATCTGGCGTTGATTCACCAGCCTCCCATTTTGAAATAGCTTGTCTAGTAACAAAAAGTTTTCCTGCTAATTCATCCTGGGTAACTCCACGATCAGTTCGATACATTTTTAATTGCTTTGCGAACTCTGTCATTATTATCCCCTCTTCATTAGTAATTAATCTTTAACTCTATTCTGTTATACATTCTGTATTTGAACAAGCAAAACTTTAATCGGTTATGTAACGAAGAAAGTAAAATTTGCGCAACTAAAAGCATACAACCTGCTAATTAAATACTGATACATCAACTTATTTGAAGTTGCGTGATGTTTCTTTAAACAAACATTGTTCAATTCATTGAAACGCCGTTATAAGCATGACCAACAAAAAAGCATTACAGAATTTTATCCATAACGCTTCTTTACATCCATTTTTCCAATAATTTTTGCTCATAAACATACCGATAAACTAATACCAACACTGAACCAACCACGATACCGATACCATTGGCAACTACATCGCTTATGTCACTCGTTCGATTGATCAAGAATACATGTGACAAATAATATTGCATTGTTTCAATCGCAGCCCCAGTCATCAAACCAATCGGCACCATCGAAATTAATGAGATATTTGAAAATGCTCGTTTTATTAGAAAACCGAGTGGTACGGTCAACGCAATATTTTCAATAAATCCTAAATCATAAGTAATACGAGATAAATTTACGCTACCAATTCCGGCTGGCATGATGTAAACTTTCGTACCAGTAAACGACATAGGTGTAAGTGAACTACTCGGCACTAAAGTACCGAGCTTCTAGGAACACTTGACTTACCGCCAGGTATTTCAACCTTTTGGCATTGGTCATAGCTATTTTACTAAGGCTTGTTCCAAGCCTTTCTTGAGTATGTTTTTGCTTGCATTGATATCACGGTCATTGTTCGAATTGCAATTTGGACATATCCATTGGCGAATATTCAATTCATGTTTACCATCGTCATACCCACATTCGGCACAGTATTGACTCGTTTTGAAGGGATTCACAACGACTAACTTTTTGCCATACCACTCACACTTGTATTCAAGCATTGTCCTAATCATTCTCCACGATTGATTGGCAATCACTCTAGCTAGATTATGATTCTTTAACATATTGCTGGATTTCAAATCTTCAATCGTTATAACATCATAATCTTGTACAAGTTTTGTAGTTATCTTATGGATATAGTCTCTACGTTGACTAGCAACTTTTTCTGAATATTTAGCAACCATCCGTTTAGCCTTTTGAACATTTTTATAGTCTTCAAGTGGCCTTGGTTCAATTAAGCCAATCTTTTTAGTTTTTGCTCTGTCCTTGACGGCAAGTGATCGTCTTCTAGCAAGTTTACGCTCCCAGTTAAGTTTCTTCTTAGCTAGGAGCTTATCAAAACGAATAGTTGGAAACTTAATAGCGTCTGACGTGATAATTAAATCAGCTACACCCATATCTAGTCCAACTTGTGCTTGTGTTTTATCGAATGCTTGGTTTTCGTCTTCGACTGTCAACATAGCGTAATATTTACCAGCTGGACTCCTACGAATGGTAACTGACTTGATAACCTCAGGTATATCTCTACCACACTTGAATTTCATTTCACCAAGTTTTGGAAGTTTGATATAGGAATCGTTAATTTGTTTTATATTATGATTCACATATTTTGATTGGTAACTTTGACGAGAATATTTTCTACTTTTAAATCTTGGATATCCAGTATGTTCTTCAAAGAATTTTTTGAATGCTTCTGACAAATCTTTATTAACACACTGTAGACTAGTGCTCTCTACCTGTTTCAGGTAAGGATATTCCTTCTTCAAAAGAGGTAAAAGGATATTCATATCAAAGTTTGATACGAATTTACAGTCAGGATTATTCTCATATCTATCTTTTTGCATGGATAACATCAAATTCCAAACTTTGCGAACACAACCAAAGTTCATTTCGATATGTTGAATTTGGAATTCATTAGGGTATATCCGAAGTTTAATTCCTTTAAGAGTCATATGTTCGCCTCCCCTCGATGTGGTTAAATCATATCATCATGGGGGATTTATGTTGGTTAAAAAGCACTATTGTTTAAATATATTTCAAAAAATAAGTTGCTCGAGACATTGATTCATCTCGGCAATGAATTACCGAGTTTTTTCAATTAGCAACTTTTATAAAATGGTTCCTAAAAACGTTAAATAAATCAAACTAATTAAGGACACACGACGTCGATTAAATTCTCTGATGTTATTGAACAAATAGATTCCACTTAATAATGACAACGTCCAAATAATAAATAAAGGCATCCAACGCATAGGCAACACTCCTTTAGAAAAATTTACTTTTAATTGTTTACTATTTAATTGATACTTTGATCTTACAATCAGTAAATTTAAGGAAGCTTAAAATTATGCGATTTTTCTGTGTCAAATATGAAGAAAATACAAAAAAAGCTCTAAGTAAAAAAATTTTACCTAGAACTTTTCAAATTTTATATAATTAGTCTTCACTATCCAATTCAGCGATTTGCTTTTCAACTTGTGGGTTCAGTCTGAATTCATCATAAGTTGTATCAGCACGATCAACCACACCATTGTCAGTCAAGTAAACCAAACGATTAGCAATGGTTTGAATAAACTGGTGGTCATGTGAAGCAAACAAAATTGAACCTTTATAGTCAATCAAACCATCATTCAGTGATGTAATTGATTCCAAGTCCAAATGGTTAGTTGGGTCATCAAGCATTAAGACATTAGCTTTCAATAACATCATCTTTGAAAGCATAACACGCACTTTTTCCCCACCAGATAAGACATCCACATGCTTAGTAACATCATCACCAGAGAAAAGCATTCTTCCTAAGAAACCACGTAGGAAGGTATCGTCATCTTCACCCTTTTCAGCAAACTGACGTAACCAATCAATAATTGGTGTCTCTTCATTAAACATGGCATTAAAATCTTTAGGTAAGTAGGCTTGGCTGGTTGTTACACCCCAAGTAATAGTTCCTGAATCAGGAGTCAAATCACCTGCTAAGACACGGAACAATGCCGTTGTCTTCATATCATCTTTAGCTAAAAATGCTACCTTATCATCTTTGTTAAGAATAAAACTAACATTCTTTAAAATTTGTTTGCCATCGATAGTTACAGATAGATTATCAACTTTCAATAAGTCATTACCAATATCACGATTAGGCACAAATTTGATAAATGGATAACGTCTTGAACTTGGTTGAATATCGTCTAGCGTAATCTTATCAAGCATCTTCTTACGAGAAGTTGCCTGTTTTGATTTCGAAGCATTAGCCGAGAATCGGGCAATAAAGTCTTGGAGTTCCTTGATTTTTTCTTCTTTTTTAGAATTCTGATCTTGTTTCATTTGTTGAGCTAATTCAGAAGATTGTTGCCAGAAATCATAATTACCAGCATAAAGTTGAATCTTGCTGTAATCAAGGTCAGCCATGTAAGTACATACTTTATTTAAGAAGTATCTATCATGGGAAACAACGATAACGGTATTTTCAAAATTAATTAAAAATTCTTCCAACCAATCAATTGATTCAACATCCAAACCATTAGTTGGCTCATCTAATAATAATACATCTGGTTGACCAAAGAGTGCTTGAGCTAACAAGACCTTGATCTTTTGCCCAGCCGTCAAAGTGTTCATCTTTACTTGGTGTAATTTTTCAGGGATATTTAAGCCTTGAAGCATTTGAGAAGCTTCACCTTCAGCTTCCCATCCACCCATTTCACCAAACTTAGTTTCCAAATCAGCAGCTCGTAAGCCATCTTCTTCATTAAAGTCTGGTTTTGCATAAATAGCATCTTTTTCTTGCATGATTTTATAAAGGTCAGTGTGACCCATCAAGACAGTTTCCATAACTGTATAATCATCGTAGTCAAAGTGGTTTTGCTTTAAAGTTGCCAAACGTTCATTAGGTCCTAATTTAACCGAACCCGTTGAAGGTTTGATTTCACCTGATAAAACTTTTAGAAAAGTTGATTTACCGGCACCATTAGCGCCAATCAAACCATAACAATTTCCTGGTGCAAATTTAATATTTACATCCTCGAATAATTTTCGATCAGCAAAGTGCAAACTAACATCAGTAACAGTAATCAAATATATAATCCTCATTTCTTCGAAGTAGTCTAGCTTGCATTATACGGGGAAATGTCATGATACGCAATGATATTCTTCACTTTTCCAACCAATTGGTACCTGCCTGAACATCACTCCAAGCAACGGCGTCATATTTATTGGTTTCTACACGAGCCCAATAATACAATTCAATCAACGACTTAGGGAAATTAGCCGGCTCTTCGATATATCTGCTACTAATTTGTTGGAACATTTTAGGAGCCAATTTGTCTAAATTATCGGTTTGTTCCAATATCTTTATATCTTGATAAACGATTGCTTCCAAATCAGGACGTTTCTTCATTGCTGGATCAGCAGCAACTTCCCTCAAACGAATTAGAAACTCATCTATAAACGCCTCAAGCACTCTATTTTTAACTTGCTTGTTCATAAGCTTGTCCTCTAATATTCTTATTGTCAAAATCCACCCATAATATATTCGATATCCAAAATTTTAACCACAAAAAAAGACAAGTTTTCTAAAAAAAATAAGCCTCGATTTGAGAGACTTATATGGCAGTTATTAAATAATAGATTCCACTGAAAGCAATGAATCCATATATACACAATTTAATAATTTTTAAATTCAAATGTTTAACTAAGTGATTTGCCAATATAGTACCAGCAACTGCACCTATAATACCTACAAAAACAAACTTCAAATTAACTAATGTTAAAATTCCACTGGCAAACCGTATACTCGTGATACAAAAAGTATCAATTAGGAAAAAAGTTTGAATACTTGCCAAATAATTTTCTTTGGAATCAGCAATAGTCAAAAAATACAGGGCCATCAACGGACCACCAATTCCAAACAAACCGTTAAAGAATCCTGAAATAATGGCAAAAACAAACATCACATATATTGGAATGCTCTTTAATTTAATTGAATGGATACTCATAATCAAATAATAAGTTGCTAAAACCACCAACAATAATCCTAACAAAAATTTCAAATGACCTGTCGCCATTGATTTACTTAGATACACCGAAAAAAAAGCTGTCGTTATATAAATAATAAATGGCAAAACCAGTCTTTGCCACTTCAAATATTTTCGATAATGCCAAACTACCATTATGTTAGCCACAATCATCGTTAAAGTGGAAACCCCAGCACTTTGATTAATCGGCAATAAATATGGTAAAAAAATCATCATAATAATTCCGGAACCAAAACCGGTCACACCTTGAACAAAACCTGCCATCAAAGCCGCAAACAACATTAAAAATATCCAACCCAAAATATCATTCCTCCTGACTACTATATTACCCTTAAAACAAGTGTTAATTACACATAGCATCCTATTAAAGCGGTTACATTAGTTTTATACTTATATTGAAGACTAGAAAACTTACTTGGAGGATGTAAATAATGGCATATCTACGAAAGCATTCTTTTTATCTAATTGTTGTTTTTATTTTGGCTATTTTTTCCAACAAATTTTTATTTTATGATCTTAATATTTATTTACAGTGGTTCCTAGGAATTATCATGGCCATCAACGGAATGATAATTGTCATTCCCCAAACTTGGTTTTGGACTGAAAATCGTATTGATTATAAAAAATATAGGCAAATAAAGTATTGGACCATAGTCAAAACACACCCTTGGCGCCTATCACTTCAATATTTTTCGGTCTTGATAGTTGCATTTTTACCCCTACGTCCCTTTTGGTGGCAATCGCTTATACTTGCAACAATCGTTTGTATTCTAATGACACCTGTTTATTTAGATTATTTTACCAATGCAAATATATTCAATTTTCGGAAATTATGACAAATAGCTCCAGTAATCTATTTTGAGTTCTTTCTTAAATTTGGCTAGTTGGCCGTCTCTGGGTGCAAGAAATGTTGGCGCTGTGGGGACCGATTGGATCCGGAGAGCGGTCTCCAATCTCGATTTTGAACTTCGCAAAGTGCGCAAATTTCAAAACTCGTCCCGTGGTGTAGGCGCTAAAGCGCCAGCGCCACCTTCACTGCTGCCAACATTTCTTGCACCCAGAGACTAATACATTTATTATTTTTAATACGATGTGACTAACTAATTCGATAAAAAAGTGCTATATTATTTGAAATTGAACGTAAGCAAAAGGCTAGATATTTTTCTGGATTTCCAGAAGAGATACCTAGCCTTTTTTATTTTCAATTCTATAACCAAAATTGAGAGACAACCTTATTTATGGATTACCGGGGCTATTTTTTAAGTTTCTCATTTCACTGATTAAAATGTTCAAAGAGACTATTACCGTTATTCAAAATACTTATAATATGCTGCGAATCAGTCACTTTTACTCCGTTGCGCTCTAACAAACGCTGAAAGTCTGTTAAATTAGCTGTCAAAGATGGCTCAATTGGTAATGATATAACCTGACCATTCTTCAATTTAAAATTTATTTTGAAAAAATCATGACTTATATCAAAAGGACTAACCCGTTGTTTTTTCTGATATTTAAACTCAGCCTCTCTGATGTCAGAATAATTAATCTGTTTAATATCCATCTTTTTTATTCTTAATAACTGCCCCAACTTAATCAAATCATTTTTTGAAAAGTTAAATATTTTTAGACTATTATCGTAAATCACCCAATATGAATTAAAACAAGCTGGTAAAGTAACTGTTAAACCAAAAACTAATACAATCAAAAATACCCAGAAGGGTTGATAGCCAAATCCCGTAAATAATGCACTAACTAAAATTACGACAATAATGGTCCCAATTATTCGTTTCCAAGTAACTTTATTGCCGACGCGAAGAGTTGTTTTCTGATCAAATTTCATCATCACATTCCTCCATCATTAATTATGTGCCATTAAATATATCGCTAAAGTAGTCGAAAAAATCCATAAGCTGACATGCAACGTATAGAATACTTTGCTCGAAAAATCCAAATGTTTTCCCATTCTCATACCACTGGCTAATCCTTCAACCATGATTATTACAAACGAATAGACGCTCAAACCAGTTATACCGATAACAAAACTATTGACCCATGATTGACCATTCATCTTCAAATACATCCCTGTCAAAAAGAACAATATGAAGATGATACTCGGTCCAGTTTCCACAATTTTTCTCATAAGCAATACCTCATTTACTTAGGTCAGGCCCTTTTTCCGGTACGCAATTAACAAGAACAGCAATGTTACTATTAACCAAACTATCATCAGCATCATATCACTGAGACTCCAGCCATTTTTGCCCGTTGCAACGCTTTTAATCATGAAATTCATCATAATTCCAGAATAAGTTGCATCAGATATTCTTGCAGCCAAAGTGCTGAACGATTTAAACATCGGAATGATGGCAAAAATGAACATTAATGGCAAAGTTATGAAACTTGCCACGGTTTGACTTGATACTACTATTGCGACAAAATCACCTATCAATGAACTGATAATCGTCGTAACAATACTTAACAATAAAAATCCCCCAAATGGTAACTGCTGCCAAGAAATTTCACTGACCAACACTGCCAATATGTCCGTTATAACGATGGTCAAAACACTGAATAGCGTCGTTCCCAGCATATACTCACGGCTAGTAACTTGGGAGTTTAGTAAAACAAACAAGGTTTTATTCTCTTTCTCAGTTGCTAAGGGGATTGTCGAAAACATCAAGCCACTCATAACCGTGTTAAACAAAATTGCCATGCTCAATATCCAAATCATTGCTGGACCCCGATTAGCACTGACAATGCCTTTAAAAATGACTACGTAACCGATTGCTAATAATGGGAACATCGCAATTGTTGGATTCTTTACGATTAAGATAGCTCGCAATTTGAACATCAACCACACATTTTTTAACGACAAGTTCATCCCTGTTCTCTCCTTTCGTACAGTCAAATCATATAACGAAAAATCTGTAAAAAGATGTTTTTTTCATGAATCGTGGCTATTTACCGCTGAATTGTACCTAATAGTTGCTTAATTTCAGTAACCTTAGTTCTCGACAAAGGCAACTCGGTCCGTGACTGATTTTTAAGAATAATCGTGTAACTATTTTTCGAATAATTCTCAATTGACAGCACCATTTTTAAATTAACTATGTACGATCGATGACATCTAAAGAAATCTTCTGACACTAATTTGGCCGTCATTTCATTCAAAGTAAAATTAACCGGATAGTATTTCCCAGCAACTGATAAATTAGTAACACCGTTAATGCTTTCAATAAAATCTATCTCAGAAACATCAAAATAAATGATTTGCTCATTACGACGACTGACAATTTTTAGATTATTTTTAGTTGCTGATGAGTCAATCTTTTCTAAGCGGTTATTATTAATTCGATAACAAACAGTGCTCAATTGTTGTAATTCATTCAAAGAAGAAGCCATAACAACGATTGTGATTCCTTTAGTCCGCAGATATTCCACCAATTCCAAATACAACCTCGCACCTGAACTTGTTAATTTACGCAATGGACTCTCCAGTAACAAAATCTTTGGCTGAAATAAATAGATTCGCAACAAGTGTAACCGTTCTTTTTGATCCACTGATAAATTGCTGATTTTAGTTTTCATTTCTGAATCCAAATGAAATATTTCCATTACCTGCTTCAAATCAATTCTAGTTTTAGCTAATTCAAAGAATAACTTCAGATATGTTTTAACAGTCAAATCATCATACATCCCATCAGTATCTCTCTTGAACATCAACTCCGCATTAAGCTGAAAGTTACCTGAACTGGGAAAAATTCTCCCCGAGAGTAAATCTAACAATAACTGGCTTTCTTGATTATCCATCACTAGACCAAGTCGCTCATATTGCTGAATACTCAAAGAATAATGAACCAAATTATTGGCAATGGTCACATCATTTAATTCCACCAAATTCATTGTTAGATTCCTCCTATTTTGATTTGTTTTACTTATTTAAAGTTTAGCAAAAATAATCACTAAAGAATCGATTTAAAAGTATATTCAACACCAATTTTTTTATATTACATCAGATACTCCTCACTTAATGATTTAATATGTAGAATATAATTAATGTGAGCAGATTATTTGCATCACTCCGATATAAGCACTAAATTTAAGTCGAGAAATCAGTTTTGCACAAACAAATTTTAGAAAATCAAATATGTCATACGAAAGGATTTTAATTATGGAAGCAAATTTCAAACCCGCAGCACTAGATTACTTAGAGAACAAAATCCCCAACAACAGCGTTGTCATTTTAACAACTGATGATGGTTCAAATAAATACTCCAGTATTGGTGCAACTTGTGCCTTAGCTGACAAATTTCAACTGATTATCTTAAATCAACCGGATGATAATTTTACTATTCCGATTCAAAACAATGCCAATTATCATCTAACAATGGCCGATTACGAAAAATATTTAGTTAGTGACCAGTTAACGGTTGATTTTGACCACGGTACTTTAACCTTAAAAGACAAAAGCGGTATTCTAGATAACGCTTTATCCGTTATCGATTGGCGCAATGTTAGTCCCGAAAGTGAAAAAGATCGACTCAACAAGATGGTAACTTTGGGCGATCAAATCTGCTAACCAAAAAAGCTATAAGAAAATCATCTTTATTAATTGATGAAATTCTTATAGCTTTTTTTATGACATTTTGAGAATTATTTTCTGATTCTTGGTTTGACCTTCAACTAACATTTTCTGAGCCTTAGCTGCTTGTTCCATCGGCAGTTGCAATATTTTATCATCTAATAACTTTCCGGCCGCAAAACTTTTGTTCAATAAATGACCAGCATTTTGTAATTGCGTTAGAGTGGCATGGCTAATGACAAAACCCTTGATGGACTTAGTACTTGTGTACATTTGACGTACATCAAAAGTGAACTTATTAGTTGATGGTGCCGTGATTAGACCCACTTGTCCACGAAGCTTCAATTTATCAAGATTAGCTTGCAAATCGACTTTACCAGAAGTATCAACGATATAATCAAAAGTTTCCACTATATTTGAAATCGGCTGATGATAATCGTAGGTTGAATCGACACCCTGCTTTGTTAACTTGGCAAAATCTCGTTTATTACTTGTGGTAGCAACATCCAGTCCCAATGGCTTAGCCAACGAAACTAGCTTGGAGCCAACATGTCCAGCAGCACCTTCCACTAACAAACTATGGTCAGGCTCAACTTGTAAAATATCACCTAGTAAAATCGCCGCAGTTGCTGAGGAATGAACTGATGCGACTAATTTAACAGGATCAACTCCATCAGGAACTGCAAAGAGTCGTTCTTTTGGTACAGCGACAAATTCGCTTGTTGTTCCCTGGCGACCGTCATACCCCATACTATTAGTCCAAACTAAATCACCTATTTTAAAATTATCGACTTTAGTTCCCACTTTAACCACAGTTCCGACAGCATCTCTGCCAATTACGAATGGAAAAGCCAGCTTTGTTTTAAAGCCACCAGCACGCACAAAAGTATCAACGAAATTAACTGACACTGCAATTGTCTTCACCAAAACTTCAGAATCAGTCAACTCTGGCATTGGTAAATCCCCGATTATAATTTGATCGATACTACCAGTTTGTTCAATATATGCAGCACGCACTATTTTTTAGCTCCACAATAACCATCACAAGCACATTTCTCATCATCCAACATTGGGCAGTGGCAAACACCATCAGAACTTGCACAACGACAGCCTTCATGGCAAGTCATACCTGCATGACAATATGGATTTGTTTCAGTTTTATCAGTCATAATCTAGCCTCTTTCTAAATAATATAGTAATTATAAATATACTTATATTATATCGCCACAAAGTAATTCTTTAAACTACTATTGTAAACTTGCTGCTAAATCATTAACCAAATCGCTGATTTGATTGCGAACTTGACGGAAGACAACCATTCTTTCAGTTTCAGAGCCAGTAGCTTGAGCTGGATCTTCCAATGGCCAATGTATTTTTTTAACACTTGGCGGTGTCATTGGACAACGATCTTTAGCATCCCCACAAAGAGTGACCACCACGTCACAATCATTGAGAAAATCATTATCAATTATCTTAGATTTATTCTTTGAAAGATCAATCCCAACCTCAGCCATTGCTGTGATTGCTAAAGGATTAACTCCATGTGCTTCAATTCCGGCGCTTTCAACTTGCCATTCATTACTAAAAGCTTTTTTAGCAAAACCTTCTGCCATCTGACTTCGACAAGAATTTCCTGTACAAATGAAATAAATTTTCTTCATATTAATACCCCGTTTACTTTATAGCTAGATTATTAACTAAGCTGGACTCTTTTTCAATTAAATTCAGACTATAAGCTAAATATTTGTACGCTTGGCACAAATGATGTATATTAAAAATTGTAATAAAGGTTTTGTACAAATTAGTTTTGTACAAGCTAATAAAATACCGTATTAGAAAGGACCTTTAACCATGAAAATTAATATTAAACCAGAAGCAATCACATACTTAGAAAATAAAAATGTTCCAACCGATGCAACTATTATTCTTACAACTGATGATGGTTCCAACAAGTACTCTAGTCTTGGTGGTAGCTGTGCTATCGGTGACAAGTTCCAACTAGTTATTTTGAAAGACGCCGATCCAAAATATACCGTTGAATTAGAAAACGAGGCTGGATTTAACCTAAGCACATCCCCATCTGATGCTGATTTGATGACAAATGGCTTGAACATCTCACTTTGGCACAATGCATTAGCCTTGAAAGATAATAGCGGTATCTTAGACGGTGCTTTATCAGTAGTCGACTGGAGAAATGTTAAACCTGAGACTGAAGCTGAACGTCGTGAAAAAATGCTTAGTTTAGGCGATAAAATTTGTTAATTACTAAATAAATAACCTTCCAAACTACTACAAGTTTGAAAGGTTATTTTTGTGTGTATTTATTAAAACTTAAATAACATACGATGCAGCGACCCATTCATTAGTTGCAACGCGATAATATGTTACTCCATCAACAGACTTACTTTGGTCTGTTTGCCATGAAGTATTATTACCTAATGCACGATTGGTAACAACTTTCATTGAGCCGTCATCTTGCAAAGCCATCAATTGAACAAAACTGGCATTGCTATTTTTAACTTTAATAACGTTCATATTACTATTGGCACTGCTTTGACTGGAACTAGTATTATCAGTCAAGTACTGAGCAGCAACCCACTCGTTAGTTGCGACACGATAATATGTCACACCATCGACCGATTTAGTTTGGTCTGTTTGCCAAGCTGAATGATTACTCAAGGCACGATTACTGATTGTTTTTACAACACTACCATCAGCACTAATTGATACAAGTGGTACAAAACTACCAGAAGCATTATTTACATTAATAACTGATTTACTACTTACAGTCGTGCCAGTCGACGAACTACCTGTCGAAGTAGAACCACTGTCAGTTGTAGTCGAACCGGTATTTGCTGAACCAGTCGTTGATTGATAACTTGTAAAGAAGTTATCGTATAACTCAGAAACATCAAAATTACCATAACTACCACTAAATTGGTATGAACTTGACCATTGCCAACCGTGATTTCCGGTATACCAATCTTGGCCAGTTGGATCATATGGATAGGCAGCAATCCAGCCTTGATCAACATTCATTACTGAACCGACCCATGAACCCATGGTGTAGATTGTGGAACGATAACCATACTTAGCAACCTCATTCATAAAGGCAGCATTATCTGCATTGTTTTGTGATACTGAACTAGCACTCTGTTCAGAACTTTCAACATCAGCAGCTAATACAGCTCCACTTGGTAGACCGTCAGCCTTAGCAGTTTGGGCAGCATAATCTGCCTCAGCAATTGCTCCAGCCACAGAACTATAATGAGCATAATGATAACCATTGATATATAACCCCGCAGCTTGAGCCGTCTTGATATTATTAGCAGCGGTAGCATCTTTAAAAGAGTTACCTTCACTAATCTTAGTAACAGCAGCTTTTACACCGTAGTTATTATACATGTCTTGAAAATTAGCAACCGTCATAGCACCGTTGTTATTTGAGACATCAACCATATCAGTTCTGGCTGCATCAACAGTTGTCACACCAAAAAATAAGACTACCAAAGACATCACAGCCGTTAATGCTGCAATAAACCTTTTCTTCAAAACCATAACCTCTTCTCCCTTTTGTTGCCATCGCAACATAGAGGAGTATAATTCAAGTTTTTTGATTTTGATTAAAAGTTACACATCTGTGTAGGAACGGTAATAAAAGTTACTAAAATGTAATTAAATAGTAAAATATTAGTCTAATATCTAATCAAATGAATAAGAGTAAATTTATAATTAAATTTATTTAATATTGATTCAAAAACAAAAAATGAACTAACCGGAAAGAGCAAGAAATTTTGGTCGCTGTGCAGGTGGCGTTAGCACTTTAGTGCGTACACCACGGGACGAATTTTGAAACTCGTGATTTGTGAGAGGTTCAAAATCGAGACAAAAGGCCTTGGCTTTTATCGGTCCCCATAGCGACCTAAACTTCTTGCTCTTGGAGGTGGATACCAAACAAATATTTATTATTTTTTAATAACGTTTTTAATTTTTCTTGGTATCGAACCGGTTCGATAAACTAAAATTAGAGTGAATTAAGTACCAGTTGCAGACCAATTTACAACACTTTAATTTTCACCCTTCATTATTATCACGAAATATATTTCAAATTGATTCCCACTCTACTTAATTCAACAATATTTTTGAGGGGATGTTTTTAATGTTACATTATTTCGATTTAAAACGACCTGCAAAATTAGGACTTTCCATCGATGAACAAAAAAGTCGCTGGTTCAAGGAATTTCTCAAGTCCTTCTTGGTCGTTTTCTTTGTTTACTTCTGTATGTATTTGATACGGAACAACTTGTCAGCTGCACAACCACTTTTGGTTAAGCAAGGCATTTCAACCACTGCTTTAGGTTGGATCGGTTACGGATTCTCGCTTGCTTACGGAATTGGAAAAACCGTTTTAGGGTATGTAGTCGATGGTAAGAATACTAAACGTTTCATGTCATTCTTACTTATCTTAGCTGCCATTATGACTTTGGTTATTGGTGTTGCTTTATTAATGAACCAAGCTCCGGTCGGTTTGATTTTAGTTCTTTGGTCATTAAATGGTATCTTCCAATCACCTGGTGGTTCAGCTTCACTCTCCACTATCTCACGTTGGACGACAACAACAACTCGTGGACGTTATATTGGTATCTGGAATATTTCACACGAATTTGGTGGTGCCGTTGCTGGTGTTATTGCACTTTGGGGTGCTAATCATTTATTCAGTGGTAACGTTGGTGGAATGTTCATCTTTCCAGCCGTTATCGGATTAATCGTTGGTTTCTGGGGACTATTTTTCGGAGCCGATGATCCTCAAGAATTAGGCTGGGACTCCAGTGAAGTTATCTTTGGAGAAAACGTTTCAAAAGCTGATGAGTCAGCTGCAAAAATGAGTAAATGGGATATCTTTAAGACTTTTGTTATGAAGAGTCCTTGGGTTTGGCTACTTTGCATCGCCAACGTCTTTGTTTATGTTGTCAGAATTGGGATTGTCAATTGGGCACCATTGTATACTGTTCAACAACTTCACTTTACCGTTGCACAAGGTGCTAATACCTTGTTGCTTTTCCAATTAGGTGGAATTATCGGTAGTGTTGTCTGGGGCTGGTTCTCCGATCTTCTCAAAGGACGCCGAGCCGTTGTATCTATTATTTGTTTAGCTTTAACAGCTTTCGTCGTTTTAGGCTATCGTTATGGTACAACTCCGATGATGATCAATACTTCACTATTCTTCTTAGGAATGTTGATCTATGGACCACAACTATTGATTGGTGTCTCTGTTATCAGCTTTGTTCCTAAAAATGCTTTAAATGTATCTGACGGTCTAACTGGTACTTTTGCTTACATCTTTGGTGATCTAATGGCACAAGTTGGATTTGCGGCAATTGCTGATCCTAAAGCTAATGGTCTATCAATGTTGGGAATGAACTTACACGGTTGGAACGATACATTTATCGTCTTCTATTTGGCGGTAATTTTAAGTATTATTGTCTTAGCAATCATTGCTATTGGAGAGGAAAAACGTATTCGTCAACAATTATCAATTAATAAATAATGTATTAAAATGAGAGAGTGTGACAAAACATGGTCAGCTTTCGAGCATTAAGGCAAACAATACCCGTAATCCGATTTTGGATTGCGGGTATTGTTTGGTTTAAGCGGAAAAAGCTATGTTTTGTTGCACGTTTATGCTGCATATTTGAAACAAAAATAGTTATGTCACGGCCCCTTCGTTTGGTTTAAGTGGAAAAATTATATTTTGTTAGAAGTTCATGCTGCATATTTAAAATATATACAGCACTATTATTGAATCGGTTAATTACATTATATTAAAAATAACAAATGCATTAGTCTCTGGGTACAAGAAATATTGGCAGCAGTGAAGGTGGTGTTATAGCTTTAGCCATTACACCACGGAACGAGTTTTAAAATTCGCGTACTTTGCGAAGTTCAAAATCGAGCTCGGAGACCTTGGCTCCGGGCGGTCCCCACAGTGCCAATATTTCTTGTACCCAGAGACGGAAACCAACCAAATTTAAGCCTTTTTGATAAAATCTTTTTTAATTTAACGTTATAATCAATTTGACATTTGTTAATCCCTATTTAAGAAGGTAGCTCCAATGCGTAAACATAACAAAAGCAATTCCAAACGTCGTTATCTCACTATAACTTCAATCGTTATCTTACTATTAATAATCCTCTTATATTCGTGGACTCAACACAAGAATTCTATCTCAACGGCCAAACCAGACCCAACTATGGCACCGATTATTATGATTCCTGGAAGTGATGCCGACAATAATGTGTTAGATGGATTGATTAATAATGTAAATAACCGCTACAAGGAACATCACGATGTTTTAAAAGTGACTGTTAGTACCGATAATCATTTAAGCTACAGTGGTCACATTTCCAGCAAGGAGAAGAATCCTTACATCGTTGTTGGATTTGAAAATAATCAAGATGGTTTGGAGAATGTAAAAAAACAAACCGCTTGGTTCAATATTGCTTTCAATGATTTACAACAAAAATATCACTTCAAAACATTTAATGCCTTTGGTCATTCTAATGGCAGTCTTATTTGGACTTACTTTCTAGAGGACTACTTCCAGAAATATCAGCGAGTCCAGATCAAACACTTAATGACTGTTGGAGCTCCCTATAATTTTGAAGAAAAAAGTCATTCAGAACGAACAGAAATGTTAGATCAACTTATAAAAAATAAAGCCAACCTGCCAAAATCATTGAGCTATTATTCTATTGCTGGCACAGAACAGTACACTGACGACGGCATTGTCCCTCTTAGCAGTGTTGATGCTGGTAAGTTTATTTATCAGGACCAAATTAAACACTATATGTTCATAACTTTGACGGGCTCAAATGCTCAACATTCAGATATGTTAACGAACCCACAGTTCATTACACTATTCCATCAATTTATCATTAAGAGCAGTGAAAAAATGGCTAAGAGCACTAAAAAATAAATTATGATATAATACCAATAATTAAGATTAAGGAGTTCGTTTATGACAAATACAAATAATAGCCTGGATATTGTTGCCTAACCGGAAGGTTTGCGACAATTTCTAATCAAACCTTCCGAAAGTGATCTGTTAACTTTTAGGAGGAAAATATTTTGAGTTTAAATAAAAACATTATTATTAGAAACGAAACACCAGCTGACTATCGAGCAGTTGAAGAAATGACACGCGAAGCATTTTGGAATTTATATGTCCCCGGTTGTGGTGAACATTATTTGACACACATTTTACGTTCACATCCGGATTTTATTCCCGAATTAGACTTAATTGTCGAGATGAATGGACAAATTATCGGTAACGTTATGTACACCAAAGCTACCTTGACTGATGAAAATGGCAACGTAAAACCTATCCTTACCTTCGGACCTGTCTGTATCAAGAAGGAATTTCAACGCCAAGGATATAGCAAGAAGTTATTGGATGCATCATTCAAAATTGCACGCAAGTTAAATTACGAAGCAATTGTCATTTTTGGTATGCCAAGTAATTATGTTGGTCGTGGCTTTGAAAGTTGCTATAAATACAATGTAACAATGAATCAGACATATCCTACCGCTATGCTAGTGAAGGAGTTAGTTCCCGATTCATTGAAGGGCCATCATTGGTCATATCAAGAGAGTGCCGCCTTAGAAATCAATCAAGAAAAAATTGATCAATTCGACAAAGGTTTTGAACCTAAGATAAAAAAATGGCAACCTAGTCAAGAAGAGTTTTATATTATTAGTCATTCAACAATACAATAACAGTAACTAACAAAACAATGACAGTAACTAACAAAACAATGACAGTAACTAACAAAACAATGGCACCAGTAATCCAAAATCGGATTGCTGGTGCCATTTTGTTTTAAGCGGAAAAATCCATGTTATTGCTAAAGAAATTTTTCTCAGATAACTTACATTTCATCTTTAAAAAAGTTCTCCAAAAACTTAGCTAAACCATCATTATCATTGGTATCTGTTTCATAATTGGCAATTTTTTTAACTTCAGCCAAGGCGTTGCCCATAGCAACTGAATACTTGGCTTCTTTCATCATACCAACATCATTCATTCCGTCACCGAAAACAAAGGTGTGATCAGCGTCCACTCCACGTTCCAATTGAATCCTTCTGACTGCTGTCCCCTTGTCTGTCTTTAGAGGAATCATTTCGATATTATCAACACCAGATGAAGACAAACGTAACAATTTAGTTTCCGCCATTTTTTCACGGGCCTGATTGAGTTCCGACATGTTACCTCGACTCAAAACGACCCCATTAGTTATTTCTGACTCAACTTCTTTTAATTCAGCAAAACTTTTAATCTCTCTATATCCAAATGCTTCATCAAAATTACCAGTATTTTGAGCAATGAAACGAGGTATTTTTTCCGTAAAGTAGGCCTCTTCTGGTGTAAATAACATCATTGGTAACTTGTTGACCTGCGTAACCTCATACGCCAATTCGACCGCTTTACCCCCTAAATGAGTGATCTCCTGACCAGCAGGTCCATCAAAAACAGCCCCATTTGACGTAATCATATGTACATTGGGGTTCAATAAACCTTGAGTAATCTTTGCCAATTCATACATTCTACCTGTAGAAATATAAAACATTATGTCATGTCTTTGTAAACGTTCAATCGTTGACTTGGTACGAACAGAGATATGCTTATGATCACAAAGTAAAGTTCCATCAAGATCCATAAATACTAAATATTTTGGCATTGTATCATCCTCGCATAAATAAATTAATTATCTACTCTATTGTAGCAAATTATTGAAATCGGTTACTATTTTTCTGGGAAGAACCGAAAAATATTTGACGAGGCAGACTCTAATCGGTCTCTCTCGCAATTTTGGTTATAGAATCGAATATAAAAAAAAGCTAGATATATTTTCCTTGTATAATAAATCCAGAAAAAACATCTAACCTTTTACTTATATTCAATTTCAAATAATGTGTAATCCTTTTATCGAATCAATTAGTTATACCATATAAAAAACAAAGAATGTATTAGTCTCTGGGTGCAAGAAATGTTGGCAGCAGTGACGGTGGTGTTATGGATTTAGCCATTACACCACGGGACGAGTTTTGAAATTCGCGCACTTTGCGAAGTTCAAAATCGAGGTTCGAGACCGCTTTTCGGCTCGAACCGGTCCCCACAGCGTCAACATTTCTTGCACCCAGAGACGGCAACCAACAAAATCGGATTACGAATTTTATTTGTTTCAATGACCAAAAGTTGACTTTGTTTGTCACACTCTCCCGCATTTTATATTCAATTTCCATTATTTAAACTGTTAATTCAATTTGGTTTCCTTCAGGGTCACAAACAACACTTTCATAATAACCATCTCCAGTTGTCCGAGGACCACTGAGATGCTTATATCCGGCGGCTGCAATTTCTTTAGTTAAATTGTCAACATTCTCTTTAGAACCAAGTGACATAGCCAAATGCATATACCCCAAAGGATACCCTTGCTCGTGATGACGATTTAAATCTTCCCGCGTTCCAACTTCCAAGCGTGCTCCATCTGGAAATGTTAAGAAACGTGATGAAAATGTGGTTACTGGATTATGATATTTTTCCGAAGCAGTCGCATCAAAAAATGTTTGATAAAACTCAACCGTGCGCTCCAGATCTTTAACAAATAACCCAACATGTTCAATTCTCATAAAATAGACCCCTCTAATCTAATTTTCGATACTTGAATTTGTTTGTATAACTAACTTTTTGTCCTGCCTGTAAAATGGTATTACCAAAGTCCTCATGATTGATTGCGTCTGGTAACGTCATCAACTCCATAGCAATGGAACTGTAATCATTGGCGCCGGCTCTTTGTTGATCAATTGGACTGGCCGTGAAAATAACTAGTCCGTTACGATCAGTATAGAAATCAACAGCCCGCTGACTATCTTTCAACGTTGCAGCCTTATCATGCACTACATAAGCATCATCAAATTCAAATTTATCCAGTGGTTTTAACTGCTTTAATCCTTGACCAATTTTTTTGAAATTCTTAAAATCATACGCATTAGTAACGGCCAACATCTTCCCAGTTGGTAGTTTTTCACTGTCCATATCTAAGAAATGCTTAGCATTGATACGTAGTTGTTGCTGTCTAATATTTCCATCGTCCAAATCGAAATAAACGTGGCAACTTGGATTAAACAATGTATCGTGATTCGTTTGACCACTGTAAGTAATTGACACTTCATCATCATCACTCAATGCATAACGTATCTTAACTTTTAATTCACCGGGAAAACCATCCTCGCCAGCAACTGTGTGCGTAAAAACAACCGAATTATCGGAGTCGACTGTGCCGTCGAAATTCTGAGTTTGTAAACCATTTTTCCCGCTATGAATGATATTTTTGCCGTCATTAGGTGTCAATTGGTAGTCGACATTATTAATTTGAAAATGAGACTTAGTAATACGACCGGCAACACGACCAATAGTTTTTCCAACTTCATATGGTGTTTTTACATAATCATTCAAATTATCAAAATGTTCAATTAATGAATGTTTGACACCATCCTCAACAACCTCAAAGTTTTGCCAAGTTGCGGCATAACTTAAAACGCTAATACTTGTTTGATTTTTATTAGTTATTTTATAGAGAGAAACTTCTTTTCCGTCTGTTTCCCCAAAATATTTCTTTACTACTACCATTTATCGTCCGAACCCTCAATCATCTAAAACTTTTTTTTATCCATTTCTTTCTTGATATTATCCAAAGTAACCTCAGATGTATCATTGAAGTTAATGTCAGCTTCATGCAAGACCTTCGGATCACCAATACCAACAGAAATAGCGCCAGAACCATTGATGGATGTGACACCTGCCGAGGCATCTTCCAAACCAATGCATTCTTCTGGTTTCAAGTTTAAGACTTCAGCTGCACGAGTATAAATTTCAGGATCAGGTTTTCCATGTTTCAAAGTTGCAGGATCAACTTTTTCATCAAAATATTGCGCTAAACCTAATTTTTCCAAAACTAGTGGTGAATTCTTTGATGATGATGCTAATGAAATCAAGTAATGATGTGCTGCTAGATCCTTAATGAAATCTTCCATACCAGGTAAAATTTCTGACTTGTCTAAAGTATCAAGCAATTTCAAATAATTATCGTTCTTTTCTTCAGCATACTTAATCTTCTCATCTTCGGTATAGTCATTCTCTTTACCACCATACTTCAAAATAAGATTGAGCGAATCCATACGACCGACGCCCTTAAGTTGATTACCTAAATCTTCGGTCCATGTTACACCCAATTCATCAGCTAATTGATGCCATGCTTTAGCATGATAAACTGATGTATTAGCAATAACTCCATCTAGATCGAATAAAAATCCTTTAACCTGTGCGAATTTAACCATATTAGCGCGCTCCTTCTTTTGATAAAAAGATGCCTGAACTAATAATCATCCAGACACCCGTATTCTACAATTATTTCAACATTAATGGTTCATTATAAACTTGGATCTGAAGTGGCTCTCCAGAAATAAGTTTGAAGTGTGGTCCATCATTATCGACAGCAACTTCAATTACTCGACCTCTAAAGACTTGTCTAAATGAGTAGCTGTTCCATTTCTTAGGTAAGAAAGGTTTATAACTCAAAGATCCATCGTCATGTACTCGCATACCAGCAAATCCTTGAACCATTGCCAACCAGCCACCGGTCATTGAAGTAATATGTAAACCATCTGCGGTGTCATTATTATAATTGTCTAAGTCTAGTCTAGCGGTTCTCTCATATAATGCAACCGCTTTCTCCTCGTAGTGCAAATCAGCAGCTAAAACAGAGTGAATTGCGGGAGAAAGACTTGATTCATGCACTGTCAATGGTTCATAGAAATCGAAATTACGTTTCTTTTCACGTTCTGAAAAGTCATCGATAAAGTCCCAGATACCTTGTAAGACATCACCTTGTTTGATATATGGAGAACGTAAAATTTTATCCCAAGACCAGTGTTGATTAATTGGCAACTGATCCTTTGGAATAGCACTTACCGGCTTGATGTCTTTATCCAAGAAGCCGTCATGTTGCACAAAAATACCTAGATCTTCGTCATATGGCAAATACATTTTGTCTACAATATCTTGCCATTGTTTCATTTCAGCATCTGAAACTTTCAACTTAGCAAACTGTTCTTTAGTTACTTCACCAAGAATTTGTAAAGTATACTTCAAAGTCCATTTGGCTAAGAAATTGGTATACCAGTTATTATCAACATTATTCTCATATTCATCCGGTCCCGTAACGCCATGGATCATATATTCACCGTTACGCTTACTAAAGTGAACTCGATCAGCCCAAAAGCGTGACATTTCTGTCAAAAGCTTACTACCTTCATTGAGAACAAAGGATTTATCACCGGTATAACGAGTGTAATTATAAATGGCAAAGGCAATATCACCATTACGATGAATTTCCTCAAAGGTGATTTCCCATTCGTTATGACATTCGATTCCATTGAATGTCACCATTGGGAACAAAGCACCTTTTAGACCTTGTTGTTGCGCATTGATATAAGCACCATTTAACTGGTTATAACGATACATCAAAAGGTTTCTGGCAACTTCAGGTTTTGAAATACCCAAGTAAACTGGTATACAGAAAGCTTCGGTATCCCAATAAGTTGCTCCACCATACTTTTCACCGGTGAAACCTTTTGGACCAATATTGAGTCGTGAATCTTCTCCAGAATACGTTGTAAATAAACCAAATAGATTAAAGCGCATCCCTTGTTGAGCGTCAGTATCACCGTCAATCTTAATATCAGATTGATTCCAACGGTCAGCCCAAACATTTTCATGCTCACGATAAAGATCTTCATAAGAGACAGTAGCTACTCGAGAACTAATCCCCTCAAGTGCATCACGAATATCATCAATATCTTGATAATCACGAGAAGTTACGACGATGACACGTTTCTCAATTGTACCAGCCTCTTTTGGAGCTAAAACTTTTTCAAATGTTTTACTTGTTTCTAAATCAGTAATATTAGAGTCAGTTTCAGGCAAATCGGTAACATATGCTACTTGCATGCCAGATGTAAAACGTGGTGTACCAAAATCATTAGGCTTTGTTTCAGCAATCAAGCTATTATCAGTGATTTCCAAAACATTCCAAAAATGTTCATCATAATTAGCATCTTCATTTTTAACATTGGCATCTAAAGCTGAAATAACCTTAATATCAACCTTTTCATCTGATAAATTTTCAAAGCTAACTTTTTGAACCGAAAGTTCTTTCCGAGCAACGCTTAAAAATCTCACAAAATTAAATTTAACTTTGCTACCATCTTTATCCACGATAAATGAACGAGTTAAAGTAGCATCTTTCATATTTAAGTCCAATGTAAAGTCACTAATTGAATCCTTATTCAAATCCAATTGTGAACCATTGATCAAAAAGTTCATTTTAATAAAATTGACGGCATTAATGACCTTACCGAAATACTTAGGGTAACCATTTTTCCACCAGCCGACACGAGTCTTATCAGGATACCAAATACCTGCCAAGTAAATTCCAGGAAGACTGTCTCCAGTGTAATCTTCCTCAAAATTTCCTCTCATCCCCATATAACCATTTCCTAAGCTGGTCAAACTTTCTTGAAGACGTTTATTCTCTTTATCTAATTTGTGAGTTACAACGTTCCAAGGATCTACTTCAAAAATTCTTTGCATTAAGTACACCTCCTATTAAAAAAGGTAATTAGGTAAAAATACCTAATTACCTTCATAATCCTTAAAGAATCGTTTCGTCTGTATCTTTGTCAAAGTAATGTGCTTTTGTCATTTCAAAAGCCATTTGAACATCATCACCAGGTTTGTGATGATCACGTGAGTCAACCTTTGCAATAAAGTCGGTTCCACCGAGGTTAGAATAAAGAATTGATTCAGCACCTAGTAATTCAGAAACTTGGATCTTAGCATTAATTACGGCATCAGGGAAAGCTTGAATAGCAACTTCTTCAGCATGAACGTCTTCTGGACGAATACCAAAGGTAAGCTCCTTACCAACATAGCCTTGTTTTTCAAGAACTTTATATTGACCCTCAGGTACAGCAATATTTAGACCTTGATCATTGACAATCTTGCCGTCGACAAGTTTAACATCAAAGAAGTTCGTAGCAGGTGAACCGATGAATCCGGCAACAAACTTGTTAGCAGGCTTGCTATATAGCTCAGCCGGTGTACCAACTTGTTGAATCATACCATCATTCATAATGACGATACGATCAGCCATAGTCATCGCTTCAACTTGATCATGGGTAACATAAATGAAATTACGTCCCAAACGTTGGTGCAATTGAGCAATTTCGGTACGCATTTGAACTCTCAATTTAGCATCCAAGTTTGACAATGGTTCATCAAGTAAGAACAAATTGGCATCACGAACAATCGCACGTCCTAAAGCAACACGTTGTCTTTGACCACCAGATAGAGCAGCTGGTTTACGTTGTAGATATGGTGTCAATCCCAAAATCTCTGCAGCGTTATCAACCCGCTTCTTTGTATCTGCTTTATCATTCTTCCGAATATTCAATCCGAAAGCCATATTATCAAAGACTGACATATGTGGATACAAAGCATAGTTCTGGAAAACCATAGCGATGTCACGATCTTTAGGTGAAACTTCATTCATGACTTTATTATCCATCTTAAAGTCACCCTTTGTGATGTCTTCCAAGCCCGCTATCATACGTAATGTGGTGGATTTACCACATCCGGAAGGTCCAACGAAGACAATAAACTCACCATCTTTAATGTCTAGGTTAAAATCACTAACCGAATAGTCAGTATTACCTTGATAGCGTTTGTAAATGTGTTCCAAGTTAATTTTTACCATTTTTAACGCTCCTTATATTTTCGACTTTCAGCTAACAAATAAGTTTAATCTTACTAATCTAGATGTGTCCACCACACCCATAGTCAATCCTTTTTGGCTATTTGACCACCAAGCAGTCTGTAAGAAACGTACGTTGGAAGCGATACGCTACAGATAACACTTAGAAAAGCCAATTGCAAAACGAAATTCATTAAGATCAAGATTAAAAATACTATTACTGAGATAATTATTGGAAAAGGTTTTTCAACAAATAATGTCAAAATACTATCAAATTTATGCGTTGCCAATTGAAATCCAGTTGCCACTAAAACCATGAAATACACAAATGTGAAAATCAACACAGCCATGTGCCAGACTGGACTTCCCAACGTAACCTTGTTTAGTAAGATGAACAAACTAGCTACTAAACCTAAGCCAAAATTGATACGATAGTTTTTCTGAGAATCAAACCATTCTTTAAAAAAGTATTTGAAGAAACTTACACTACCATTAGTCTGCCATTCTTGAACAGCAGCAAAACTTGCTACCAATCCAGGAATCGTGAAGACAGAAATCATTAACCAAAGAATTATCAAAAAAACACTATACGTAGTTGAAAATTTTAAATTGAACAAAACAATTGCGGTCAAGATAACCGAAAAATTGATTAAGAAGAATGAGAAATTGATGGTAAACAATGACATCAACCAGTTCCCACTCGCGATAAGTCGCTGCCCATTTTTTGATTTTAAATTGATCACAACAGTTCGTCCTTTCTTTTTAATTCAAAGATTGAAAATAATTATTTATATATCGTCCCAAACCAAAATTTTATTTAATTGATTAATACACTAGTCGGAGGTCACAAGCAGTGAAATCAGCAGTGGCAGTGGTGTTAGGTCGGGTGTTTTCCCCGGCCTTACAGCACAGGACGTATTTTGAAATTCGCGGTCTTTGCGAAGTTCAAAATCGAGGCTCAAGACCTTGGCTTGTGCCGGTCCTCACAGCGATTTCACTGCTTGTGACCGGAGACGGCATTAAAATTAATTACTTAACAGCACCATCAGTAACACCTTTGATAATCCATTTTTGAGCAAATAGATAGAAGATGATAACTGGAATGATGGAAAGTGTAATACCAGCTAAGGCTAAATGCCATTGCTTAGTATATTCACCGAAGAAGTTGAACATTTGTAGAGGAATTGTGTATTGCGCTTGTGGTAAGACAAGTGATGGCAATAGATAATCGTTCCAGATAGCAATGATGTTCAAAATAGCAACTGTAACTGTAATTGGAGAAAGCATTGGGAAGATAACTTTTGTAAAGATCTGCCAACGACTAGCTCCTTCAATTTCAGCTGATTCATCCATCGCAATAGGAATACTTGCTAATGTACCTTGATACAAGAAGACTGACAAACTAGCGTCAAATCCTAGATACATAATTACCAAGCCCCACATGTTTAGAAAATGAACGGCACCGAAGTTAGCTGTCAAAGGAATCATAACTGATTGGAATGGAATCAACATAGCTGAAATAAAGAGCATCAAGATTCCGCCACTCAATTTACTGTGATTTCTTTGTAAAGCATATGCAGCCATTGATGAACAAAGAATGATCAACAAAACACTGCAGACTGTGATAATTAATGAATTAGTCAATGAACCGATAAAGTTCAAAGCCTTGAAGGAATTCACATAGTTATCACCGGTACTTGGATGTGGGAACGAGAGTACAGATGCGAAGATCCCTTTTGGTGTTTTAAATGAGTTAGTTACGATTAGGTAAAATGGGAATAACCAAAGTATTCCGAGTAATAATCCAATAATTCCTAATCCAACACGGCCTTTTTTATCCATTAGAGATCCTCCTCTCTCTTACGGTTGTAAGCTACTTGCAATAGTGAAATAGCAGCAACGATGATAAAGAAGATAATAGCTTTAGCTTCTGATAAAGCAAAGTTACCAGAGTTATAAGCGGTATTAACAATATCCATAGCCAACATTTGTGTTGAGTTATATGGTCCACCATTTGTCAATGACAAGTTTTGATCATAAATCTTAAACCCATTTGAAAGAGTCAAGAACATGCAGACTGTGAATGCTGGAGCAATCATTGGGAACGTAATCTTAGTGAAACGTTGCCAAGCTGAAGCTCCGTCAATCTTTGCGGCTTCAATAATTTCGTTAGGAATGTTTTGTAAGTATGCAATGTAGATAATCATAATATAACCACTCATTTGCCATACAGTAACAATAACTAATCCCCAGAAACCAGTGACTTCATTCGTCAACCAGTTTTGAAGCCAATCCATATGCAAGGCGTTACCTAAAGCTTGAAAGCCTTGTGTAAAGATAAATTGCCAAATGAAACCTAGAATTAAACCACCGATCATATTTGGCATGAAGAAAATCGTACGTAAGAAATTATTTCCCTTGAATTTTTGTGTAACTAATAATGCTAGTCCCAAGCCTATTACGTTCAGCATGATAACAGTGACAATTACAAACCCCACTGTAAACCAAAAGGCGTTAATAAACGCCTTATCTTGGAATAATGTTATGTAATTTTGAAATCCTACCACTTTAGTAAATCTCAATCCGTCCCAATCAGTGAATGAATAGAACAAACCTTCAAGAACGGGAATGAAGACTACCAAAGCTAACGCAACGAGGGTTGGTGTTAAAAATAACCAGAATGAAAGACTTTTGTTTTTCATATTCATTGCCCTCTTTTGTTACTTTTAGTTATTGGCTGATTTTTGTTGTTTTGCCCAGCCATCAGTCATATTTTGAACTGTCTTATCCCAGCTTTGTTTGCCTGATAAGTACTTTTGTAGATTTGGTTGTGCAACGTCTGGATCCCATGAAGTACCTGTGTATCCTGGGAATGCCCAGCCGGTTGTCTTGTGTTCTTGTGAGTACTTGAATACTACTGATGTCAATGGATCTTTCATCTTGTAGTTGTCGTAACCCTTGTATGCAGGAACGAAGTGCAATGTATCTACAACATCCTTCTTACCAGCTTTAGATGTGTATAGCCAATCTAAGAAGTTCTTAGCAGCTTTTTGTTCTGCTTGTGTCTTCTTACTATTAACAGCCCAGTATAGTGATGTACCAACTGGTAGTTTGCCTTCTTCACCAGGTACGGGAATAGGAATCATACCAATATCGTTCTTAGCGAAGTCTTTATCAATACCTTCAACTGTTGGGTAAATCCAGTCACCTTGTTGAATCATAGCTGCTTTACCTTGTGAGAAGTATTGGTTAACTTGTGCTGAGTAATCCATTTGCATTACAGGCTTGATTGAGTAATCTTTTTGAAGATCAAGCATTGTCTTCATATCAGCATTCTTTGAAAATGCCATTTTCTTTGACTTGTAAAGCTTTTGAGCATTACCGTTGTAATCTTGTGCTACGTAAAGGTTTAGCAAGTGATCTGACATGATCCATGCTTCTTTACCAGGAAGTGCAAAGACACCTTTGATGCCTAATTGATCCTTTTGAGCATCCAATTGTTTAACAGCGGCTTGTAACTTATCAACTGTTGTTAAGCTTTCTGGATCGATTCCAGCCTTTTCAAAGACCTTCTTGTTATAAACAAATCCATAACCTTCAACGTTGAATGGTAATCCAACTGCCTTACCTTGGTCATTCTTAACAGCATCCAATGTTCCTGGTTGAGCTGCCTTTGCGGCCTTTGTATCTGATAAGTCGGCTTCGTGAGCCTTAAATTGTTTAACATCAGCTGGACCAGCCAAACTGAAGATTGTTGGTGCATTACCAGATGAAATTCTAGTCTTCAAAACGGGATCGTATTGAGTACCACCACCGATTGATGTAACTTCAATCTTTACATTTGGATGGCTCTTTTCGTACTCTTTAGCAATTTGTTTAAATTGCTTATTATTTTCAACCTTTCCTTGAAGAATTGTAATCTTTACATCCTTACCTGAGGATGAGCTGTTACTGCAGGCTGCCAACATAAATGCTGCACCGGCTGCCAAAGCAATAACTCCGACGCGTTTACCTAAACGCTTCCAGAAGTTCTTCTTCATTACCAAAGCCCCCTATAAAAATAATATTTCTTTATTACGATTTCCATTATGTTGCGAAAACGCTATCATTGCAACCGTTTTCGGGATGTTACCGATAACAGGTTTGTAACTTCAAAAATTTCAACTACTAAAAAGGGTATTTGACATAAATTCTCACGCTTGAAAAGTTGCCGTCTCCAGATTCAGACAGTGGTCACTGGCAGTGCGGAACGGCCCGAGCCAAGGTCTCGGACCTCGGTTTAAGCCTTGCAAGTTCGGCAAGTCTTAAACGCGCCCGGTGCTGTAAGAACGACAAAAGCGGTCGTCCTAACACCACTTTCACTGCCAGTAACCACTGTCTGAATCTTCCGACTAGTTCCTCATTAACCCAAGAATGGCTTGATAGCTCAAATATTTTTCATAGCCTTTATTACAGTCATGATAAGATTCTAGAACAATCTTGCTCTTAAAATGTTTATCCATATCAGATTAATTGGAAGAAATCCCCTACCTAATTCGATAAACAAGTACATCATTATTTGCAATTGAATATAATAAAAAGCATAGATACGCGTGGTGCTAGTTTATTTTTTACTATAGGTTTAAAACCACTTTTAAAATCCAAATAGGCCCCTTATCCTATAACTTTAGTTATAGGTGACATTATAATATTGAAAATTACTCACTATTGATTTAGAACCAAAGAATAAACTAGCCGGAAAGAGCAAGAGATTTTGGTCGCTGTGCAGGTGGTGTTGGCGCTTCAGTGCATACACCACGGGACGACTTTTGAAACTCGCGTTTTTTGCGAGGTTCAAAATCGAGATTCGAGACCGCTCTTTGGCTCGAATCGGTCCTCATAGCGACCAAAACCTCTTGCTCTTGGAGGCGGGTACATAGAAAGCAAATGACTCCAGCAATCCAAACCCGGATTACTGGAGTCATTTGCTTAATGCTCGAAAATCAATCATGTTTTCTCACACTAATTTAAAATACTTTATTCATTAGTCTTTCCTTGAATAACGATTGGATCATAATCAAGTTCAACTAGACCATCTTTCACATGGATCAAGGAATTATCAAGCATATTGGTATAACTGTCACTTGGTAAGGCAACTGGTACCTCACTGGACATTCCTTTCAAAGTAAATAGACCGATTCTAATAATGTCACCCAAACGATAAGTAACTTCAACTGTATCGTTTTCCAGGGCCGTTATCTTATAAGTTCCGGAAACTTGGATGTCGCTTTGGCTCAAATCATGCATCTTAGCAATCAAAGAACTCAAATTCATCTTAGTATCTTTCCAATCTAACTTATCTGAATCGAATAAACTTGGCGTATGCTTGAAGCCAAATTCTTGGCCGGCATAAACCAGTGTTGAGCCCTTTTGGAATTCTGAAAAGGCTGTCCAATTATACATATCGCTTTCATTGATAAACATACTGTGTGCGCGTGGTTGATCATGATTTTCAAGGCCACGCATCTTAATATAATTTTTAGGATAAATTGCCGTTTGGGTATTCAAAGCTTCGACATACTTCTTCAAAGGAACGTCGCCTTTAACATAAGCACGCCATGTTTGGTCAATATCATAATCATAAGTCATATCAAAAGCACTGTATAACTCAGCATCTGATGAGACGTGGAAACCTTGAGCTCCAAGTTTTTGAATATAATCCTTACTTGTTGATTCAGCTAACCAAACAGTCTTAGGGTTAACTTTAGCTACTTCCTTACGTGCTTCTTTCCAAAATTCAATCGGTACTTGTGGTGCAACATCGCATCTGAAGCCATCGACGATTTTGGCATAACGTTTCAATGTTTCAATCTGATAATTCCACAAAGCCTTATGTGAGTAGTCCAATTCAGCAACATCGGTCCACTCTTCATTCTTATTGTGCAAATTACCATTTTTATCATGCAAGAACCATTCAGGATGTACTTGTAGTAAAACAGAATCTCTTGACGTGTGATTATAAACAATATCAAGCATTACTTTCATGCCGTGATCATGGATCGATTTAACAATTTTTAGAAAGTCTTGCCAAGTACCAAGTTTAGGATCAATTGCCCGATAATCTTTAATTGAATATGGTGACCCTAATTTACCCTTACGATCTTTCTTACCGATTGGATAAATAGGCATCAACCAAATAAAGTCAGTACCGAGGTTTTTAATACGTTGTAAATCAGGTTCTAGCGCCATTAAGGTACCCTTTTTGGTATGGTTTCTTACAAAAATGGAATAAATTTGAACTTTTCTCAATTTAATATCTGTCTGACTTGCCATTATTACACCCCTCTATTTTTTTGATTCCAAAGCACAACATCCCCAAGGACCTAACTCAATACTACCACTGGTCTTCTTGATTGTTGCATTGGTTAAAACATTTTTCCACATAGCCTTAGGTAAAACAAATGTCTTTGTTTGATCAGAAAAGTTGGCAATGACAAGTCCCTCAGTTTTTTCGGTTTTTCTGACATATGCATAAATTTCTGGATCTGTAATTAACAATTGATAATTACCACTAGTGAAACAGTCGTGTTTTTTGATACGTAAAAGCGTTTGATAAAATGTCAGCACACTCTTTGAATCTTTGATCTCACAATCAACATTATTCTCATCTGTTTGGGCCCAATTCCATGGTTGGTGTGCCGAAAATCCGTGATATTCTGAGGTATCCCATTGCATTGGACCACGAGCCGTCATTTCATCTTGATTATTTAGTAACCGTAAAATAGTTGCATCATCATATGATTTTTGGCGCAAATTCTTGATCAAATCTAGCGCACGTTGATCATCAAAATCTGTAACCTTCTGATATTTTAAACCGTGCATCCCAATTTCTTCACCATAGTAAATCACGGGAATTCCACGTTGTAAAAATAAAAGCATTGCTAATAGCTTAGTCACTTTATCATCATTGACTGGTAAATTTAATCGGTCTAAGACTCGACTAATATCATGGTTACCCCATGTCAACGTTGGCAAACTAACGTTATCTAATACACTCTCCCAAGTAACATACGTCTGTTTCAATGCTGGCAATGATAATTTCCGATCTTGGAAAAACTTTGGTATATCATGATTACTTTCATCATAGACCTCGCCGTAATTATCGGAATTGACTACCACATCACATACATGACCATCAGGACGCGTATATTCAGCCGCATCACGTGCTTTAGCTGATGAAGCTTCACCAAACAAAAAGGCATCCAGATCATAGTCTTTGATTTCTTTAACAAAACTAGCCATATAGTTCTTCACTGCGGGCAACTTAGCATAAAAGACATCATCAATCGGAAACTTATCGTTAGTTAACAACGAATTTTGTTCTAAATTAGCTTTGGCAATATGAATAAAAGCATCCAAACGAAATCCATCGACCCCTTTTTCTAGCCAAAACTTAGCGATATCGGCAACTGACTTTTGTACTTCTGGATTCTTCCAATTTAAATCAGGCATTCGCTTATCAAAGAGATGGAAGTAATATTCATTACTATTAGTAGGATTTTTCTCCCAAACACTACCTCCAAAAAAAGAACCCCAGTTATTTGGTTCATGACCGTCAACAGCATCATGCCAAATATAGTAATCCTTAAAAATACTATTGGCATTATTCACGGCATCTTTAAACCAAGGATGTTGGTCGGATGTATGATTGATCGGCAAATCCAAAATAATATGTAATCCTAACCGATGTGCATTTGAAATCATATTAGAAAAATCATCGGTGTCCCCTAAGATAGGATCAATTGCAAAATAATTTGAAACATCATAACCGTTGTCAACTTGCGGCGATACGAAGATCGGATTCAACCAAATAGTATTGAATCCCATATCCTTAATATAATCTAAGCGCTTTGTAACCCCATTTAAATCTCCAATACCATCATCATTAGTATCTTGAAAACTCTTAGGGTAAATTTGGTAAATAATTGCTTTATCATACCAATTCACAATAAGCTGCCCCCTTCGTGTAAACCCTTACACACCAGTATAAAAAAGTAAGCCTCACGTAAGCAAGGCTATCCTTAATGTTATCGGTAACAAGTTATTCGCGGAGTGTTCCACCGATACTAATCTTTGGCTCAAAAACTAAAGCTCCCTGTTTAGCGTCAGTATCAATCTTATCTAACAGATTTTCACCGCACGCGCTACCCATTTCAATGATTGATTGTTTAATCGTTGTGATTTTAGGTGAAGCAACCTGATTTAAAAAGACCCCATCAAAACCTGTTACTCCGAAATCATCTGGTACTTTACCACCGCAACGTGTGATTCCACGCTCAATGCCAATTGCCAGACGGTCTGAAGCACAAATGAAAGCAGTATTTTCAGTAATGTTATCCCAGTTTTCTCGCACAAATTCTTCCGCCAGATGACTGTGATTACCGAATCGATGTAATTCTGGCATCATTCTTCGTTCTTGGACTTGCTGTAAATAGCCAGCCTCACGAGAATACTCAAATGATTCCTTTGAATCAATGCCAATGTAAATCAAACGTTCATAACCTTTTTCCAAAGCTAATTGTGACAATAAATACGTTCCAGATTTATTATTAGTATCAACATAATCAAAACCATAGCGGTTCTCACCAAAGATAACCACTGGTTTTTTCAAATTCTTGATCCAATCAACATCTTGTTCACGCATCCCGGTAATAATATACCCATCACAATTACCAATATCAAAGTTTTTTCTCGTAACTAATTGCAGAGAATACTGATGCAAATCCAAAGTTTTGGCTATACCAATCATCAAATTCATGTAATAAGGCTCAGTCGTATCGATATCTTCCAAAATACAGAGCTTAATGATTCGTGTGCTTTTATTAACCAACGCTTTGGCAATCATATTGGGATGATAGTCTAATTCACGCATGGCTTGATATACTAATTGTTTTAACTCGTCTGTGACCTTATCTGGATGGTTGATAACCCGTGAGACGGTCATTTTGGAAACATTGGCCTTTTTTGCAACGTCAACTAAAGTCGTCATGCTTTTTCTCTCCCCCATATATCACAAACTAATTATACCAATTTAAAGTGTTTTCAAACTATTTTTTATAAAATTTTCTTTGTGGAACTTGTCGTGGCACTTTCAGAAACATGATAAATTTCATTATTTTTTATATTATGGATATTCCGTCTCCAGATTCGGACTAGTTCTTTATTAACTCAAGAATGGCTTGATGTCTCAAATGTTTTTCAGGTCCTTATTACCGTCTGGATAAGATTCTGGAACAATCACCTTCTTAAAATATTTATCCGTATCAGAATAAATTCTTACCAGACTAATTTGAATGCACACCCTAGCCGGAAAGAGCAAGAGATTTTGGTCGCTGTGCGGGTGGAGTTGGCGCTTCAACGCCTACACCACGGGACGACTTTTGAAACTCGCGCATTTTGCGAGGTTCAAAATCGAGATTCGAGACCGCCTTTTGGCTCGAATCGGTCCCCATAGCGACCAAAATTTCTTGCTCTTGGAGGTGGCATATTAACTATCACTACGCCCATTTTCCATGTACAAAACGACTATCTCTATTAATTGGATTATTTGTTTAAACAATTAGAATATATAATTATAAATATATCTAAGGGATGATAAAAATGATTATATATTTAATTGCCCTCGCCGTTTTTCTGACGCAATGCTTTATCATGCTGTTTGTTTATTTTAATCAACGTAAGCCTTACAAACGTGCTTTGATGAATGCATATCAGTCACATACTCCAGTCGACGAATTCTTCTATTTCATCTTGATCCCCTGTTTAAATGAAGAAAAAGTTATTCAAAATACGCTTAATAATGTACTCAAGCTTCCCGGTCAAAAACAAATTATTGTTATTGACGATGATTCAATTGACGATACTTTAATTAAAGTTCATCAAGTAGATGGACCAATTTCCATTGTTGAACGTAAACTACCTAATGCCCGAACAGGTAAAGGCGATTCCCTAAACTATGCAATGCCAACAATTCAAACCTTTATTCGTCAACATAATCTCGATCCTAAAAATTGTATTGTCGGTGTTATTGATGCCGATGGTGTCCTAAGCAATAACAGTATTCTTAAACTAAACGACGCTTTCAGTAATGAGAGAAATGATGCTGTCCAATTACGTGTCAAAATGAAGTCACCACTAAAAGTTCTACAGACATTTCAAGATATTGAATTTTTTACAATCAATCACCTAACCCAACTATTTCGTGCTAATCTAAACGCTGTTGCATTATGTGGAAATGGCCAGTTTTTTAGATACTCTAGCATTACTAAAAAATTGGGTACGACACCCTGGGGTAACGCGCTATTGGAAGATTATGAACTAACTTTACGAATGGAATTAAAGGGGCTCCATATCGCTTATATTGCCGATGCTTATGTCGATCAAGAGGCTCTAAGAAACGTTAAAAAGTTAGTTATCCAGCGAGCCCGTTGGTCTCAAGGTGGTTTTAATTGTTGGAAATATATGAAACAAATTATTCAGTCAAAAAAAATGTCCCTCTCACAAAAATTTGATAGTTACTTCTTCTTTTTCCAACCAGTGCTTAATTTATTAGCTGACTTCAGTATTATTTATTTAACAATCCGCTTTGTTTTCAAGCACATTAATAATCCTGAATTTCTATTCGTCGTCCTGATTGCGTTGGCAATTATTGGATTGTTCTTTGGAATTATCTTTACAATTATTTATATGCAAGAATTAAAATTAAGCGATCGGGCCAAGTTAATTATTAATCGAGGAGATATTTTTAATATCAAATTCCACGTTCATAATATTCTGTTTTCAATTGGTTTAATTTCCTATATTTATATCGTTTTATTTTTCAGCTTAATCATCGCTATTTATCATTTAATCAGTCATCAAACAACTTGGAATAAAACCCAGCGAATTTAAAGCAAACAAGACCAGCAATCCGATTTTGGATTGCTGGTCTTGTTTGTTTTAAGCTGAGAAAGCTATGTTTTGCTGCACGTTTAAGGCAAAAATAGTTATCTCACAGCCCCTTTTTCATATCAAGCAAATATTAAAAACCCTTTACTCGAATGAACATATTCGTTGCCACTCGATAATAATGTACACCGTTAATGTATACTATTCGATCAACTTTATAGGTTGCTTTTGCTGGCAATTCAACATTCATAAATTGACCTTGTTCATTATAAATTGGGGTATTGATATTCGTTGTTACATTTAAACTAACGCTTGCATAATTACGAACTGCCGCAATCGGAATAAACTGGTTAGTTGCAACTCGATAATAGTTAACGCCATTCATCGTAACAACTTTATCGGCCTTATATGTTCCATTAGCTGGCAAAGCAATATCTAATTTTTCATCACGTTCATTATAAATTGGTGTTTCAAAATTAGTTGTTACTTCGGCATCAACATTGACGTAAGGATAAACTTGTTCGACAGGAATAAATTCATTCGTCGCAACACGGTAATATTGTTGGCCATTGATGATTGCAATCCGATCAGTTCTCCATTGTGAACTTGGTGATAATTCACGATTCAATTCGTTGCCTTGATAATCAACTAAATCACCATGGATATCATTGTAAACCCGAACAAATCTAGGTTCTGGGTCGACATAAACGTAAACATCACTAGCTTTTGCAAACTCATCCGTTGCTACACGGTAGTACATTACACCACCGATAGTGTATTCTTCATCGCTAAACCAGCAACTGTCGATACCAAGGACACGGTCATTTATTTGTTTGCCTTCCTTATTATAAAGAGCAACTGTGAATGTGGTTATCGATACGTTTTGGTTCTTTTGAACGACTGTCGCATCATTAATTAATTGACTATGACCGCCACGTGAATTATAGACTAATGGATCAGTACCATTCTTTAATTCATCGGCACTTGTAACACCATCATGATCTGGATCTACTCCATAATGTGTGAATACTGGTTGACCAGAATCATCAAGTGTTACCACTGTTGCTGAACCATCAGAATTTGGTAAAACTATTTTGGCAGAGTGTGGATCAATAGTTTGATATGGAGATTTCTCTCCATCTTTATCTATTTCATCAACGCCCTTAGTATCATGAACTGGATCACTGGTATAAACGGTATTACTACCATCGTTCCATTGTTTAGTGACCTTAACGACATTACCCTTAGTATCTTTTTCGGTTATTGTTACGTTGCCATCGGAATCTACGTCTTTTCCTAAAACTTTCAGTGTTCCAGGTTCAATTGTGACATCATAGTTTGGATTAGTCGTTTTGGCATTAATTTTATAAGTTCCTACTTTAGTGACATCGGGATTCTCATACTTAATGCCCAACTTATCAAGACTGTCACCATCTTTTAATTGACTGCCTTCTTTCAACTTAGCTGTATCTTGAGGTTCATTATCACCAGCATACATATTTTGATTATTAATCTGTACTGTAATTTTTAGTGGACTAATTTTGAGATTACCAAATGATAATTTAGAAAAATCATAATTTGGATTTTTAGATTCTAATCTATTAAAAGCATCTTTTGTTAACTCAATTGAATATGTACCAACTGGCAATTTGCCAGATTCAACGGTCCCTTTTTTAGGGTTAATAAGATTGAAATCGTCTCGATCAAGTTTTATAGATTTAGGACCTATTTTGGCAATTCTGGTTATTTCGGGAGTATCTCCATATGTCGCTTCTGTTGGCTTTGTTGGATCAGCTTTTGTTGTAGTCGCATCAGCTTTCTTGACATGTAGTTTGGCTTCTCCGAATGAGACAAATTTATAATTTGTGTCCTCGGTTAAGGCTTTTTTGGCTTCATCAGTATATCGAATTGTATAATCACCGCCAGCCTGTAACTGATCTGGTTTCACAACATTATCTGATTTATCTACTATTTCAAAATCCGACTGACTTAACTTATGATCTTTTGGTTCTGTTCCCAAATCACCATTAATTACTGGTAATGAATCTGCCCCATAAGTAACGTCAACTTTTGGAATTTGAGGGCTTACATCTTTAGGAGTAACTACTAGCGGAGCGGTTTCAAAATTAAAGGTATAATTCTTATCCGCTTTCAAAATAGCTTTCGCCTTATCAGTATATTGAATCCAATATTTACCTCCAGCTTGCAATTGTTCTGGGTTCAAGACATTACCTGAACTATCCACTACTTCAAAGTCTGATTGGTTCAATTTATGATCAATTGTAGCTGACCCCAAGTTTCCTACTATATTAGGAAGATTTTTATCACCATACGTAATATGACTGCTTTCAATTGTTGAATTGACGTCTTTAGCTTTAACAATCAATGCGGCTCTGCCAAATGAAACAAAATTATAATTATTGTCTGCTTTCAAAGCAGATTGAGCTTTATCTGTATATTGAATCCAATATTTCTTACCAACCTGTAACTTGTCTTTACTTAAATCCATCAAGTTGCCTGAATCATCTACCACTTCAAAGTCCGATTGACTTAACTGATGATCAACCTTTGCGGTATCTAAACTACCTTTTATTTCTGGAAGTGACTTGTCACCATAGGTAATATAATTTGAATCTACTGTTGGATTGGCATATTTAGCATTTACTGTTAACTGAGCTCTGCCAAACGATTGAAAGTCGTAATTCTTATCTGCTTTCAAGTTTGCTTGGGCTGTATCTGTATATTGAATCCAATATTTCTTACCAACTTGTAATTTATCTTTACTTAGGTCCATTAACTTTCCTGAACCATCTACTATTTCAAAATCAGATTGACTTAACTGATGATCAACCTTTGCGGTATCTAAACTACCCTTTATTTCTGGCAATGTCGTATCACCGTAAGTTATTATATTTTTTTCAACTGTTGGATTAGCTTCTTTGGCATTTACTGTTAATTGAGCTCTACCAAATGACTGGAAAGCATAATTTTTATCTGCTTCCAAAGAATCTTTTGCTTTCCCTGTATATTGAATCCAATATTTCTTACCAACCTGTAACTTATCTTTACTTAAATCCATTAACTTTCCTGAATCGTCTACTATTTCAAAGTCTGCCTGACTTAACTGATGATCAACCTTTGCGGTATCTAAACTACCTTTTATTTCTGGAAGTGACTTGTCACCATAGGTAATATAATTTGAATCTACTGTTGGATTGGCATCTTTTGCTATTACTGTTAACTGAGCCTTACCAAACGATTGAACGTTATAATTCTTATCTGCTTTCAAAGCAGATTGAGCTTTATCTGTATATTGAATCCAATATTTCTTACCAACTTGTAATTTATCTTTACTTAAATCTATTAAATTACCTGAATCATCCACTACTTCGAAGTCTGACTGTTCTAGGTTGTGATCACTGAACTCAGTATCTAAATCACCAATAATTTTTGGAAGTGTTTTATCTCCATAAGTTATACTACTTCTCTGAACTGACGGATTAACATTTTTTGCTTTTACTGTTAATTGAGCTTTACCAAACGATTTGAAATCATAATTTTTATCAGCTTTCAAAGCAGATTGAGCTTTATCTGTATATTGAATCCAATATTTCTTACCAACTTGTAATTTATCTTTACTTAAATCTATTAAATTACCTGAATCATCTACCACTTCAAAGTCCGATTGACTTAACTGATGATCAACCGCCGCGGCATCTAAACTCCCAGTAATTTCTGGAAGTGACTTGTCACCATAGGTAATATAATTTGAATCAACTGTTGGATTGACATCTTCTGCATTTACTATTAACTGAGCTTTGCCAAACGACTGGAAATCATAATTCTTATCTGCTTTCAAAGTAGCTTTCGCTTTATCCGTATATTGAATCCAATATTTCTTACCAACTTGCAATTTATCTTTACTTAGATCCATTAAATTACCCGAATCATCTACCACTTCAAAGTCTGCTTGACTTAACTGATGATCAACTGATGCGGCATCTAAGTTTCCTTTTATTTCGGGTAATGTTGTATCACCATAAGTTATACTGTTTGTCTCTACCGTTGGATTAGCACCTTCAGCTTTTACTGTTAATGCGGCTCTGCCAAACGAAGCAAAATTATAATTATCATCTGCTTTCAAAGAAGCTTGAGCTTTATCTGTATATTGAATCCAATATTTCTTACCAACCTGTAACTTATCGTTATTTAGATCCATTAGCTTTCCTGAATCGTCTACTATTTCGAAATCTGACTGATCCAGATTATGGTCACCTGATACGGTATCCAAACTACCCTTTATTTCTGGTAGTACTTTATCACCATAAGTTATACTATTTCCCTCAACTGTTGGATTAGCCTCTTTGGCATTTACTGTTAATGCAGCTTTGCCAAACGATTTGAAATCATAATTCTTATCTTCTTTCAAGGAAGCTTTTGCTTTATCCGTATATTGAATCCAATATTTCTTACCGACTTGTAGATTGTCCTTATTTAGGTCCATTAAATTTCCCGAATCATCTACTACCTCAAAATCTGACTGATCTAATTTATGGTCATCTGAATCGGTATCCAAACTACCTTTTATTTCTGGTAGTGTTTCATCGCCATAAGTTATACTGTTTTCTTCAACTGTTGGATTAGCTTCTTTGGCATTCACTATTAATGCAGCTCTGCCAAACGATTTGAAATCATAATTCTTGTCCGCTTCCAAATCAGCTTGAGCTTTATCTGTATATTGAATCCAATATTTCTTACCAACTTGTAATTTATCTTTACTTAGATCCATTAAATTACCCGAATCATCTACTACCTCAAAATCCGACTGATCTAATTGATGGTCACCTGATGCAGTATCTAAACTACCTTTTATTTCTGGTAGTGTTGTATCACCATAAGTTATACTGTTTCCTTCAACTGTTGGATTAGCTTCTTTAGGAATGATAGATAATGTTCCCCTATTGATATTTACATCGTAATTTCCATCCTTGGCGGCTGTTCCAGTTATATCGTAAGTACCAACATTTTTGGCATCATCGGGATTAGTAAGCGTCACTTTCAAATCAGAATCATTATCAGTACCAACTAACGAGCTCCCCTTATCGAGGGTAAATGTTGGAGCTGGAATACTATCACCATAGTGAACTGTTGGACTACTTATACTAATACTTACTGGCTTTTGTGCAATCGTAAATGTACCATCATTGACAATCACACTATAGTTACTACTATCGCTACTTCCACTAATTGTATAGGTTCCCGCATTTTCTCCTGGTGTTCTGCTAAATTTCATATTTAAGCTTGAAATCTTATCTCCATTAACAAGCACCCTTGCTGAATCACTAGTTAAATCAAAAGCAGGGTCAGATGAATCACCATATGTCTTACTGTGATTCTGTGCTTTAACTGTTATTTGTCTCTTGTTGACAGTTAAAGTTCCCGTACCAAAATTATCAAATTTATAATTCTTATCAGAATTTAGTTTATCTTGTAATGCCTTTGTATAACTTATAGTATATGTTTTTCCAGCCAATAATTGACTGACACCAACAACGGCACCACTTGAATCAGTCACCTCAAAATCATCTTTATTAGTTTGATCACTGCTGTAATCTTCAGCTGCACTACCTAAGTTTCCACTAAAGGCGGGCATATTTCCGTTGGCATCCCCACCATAGGTCACACTTGAATCTCCAACAGTTACATTCTTAATTTCCTTTGGATTAATCGTTAACATTGATGAAACATACAATCCTGCTTGAGGATTATCTGGAGCTAGGCTCTTTAGATACTCTCTACCTGCATCGGTTAACTTTAACATGTAGTGGCCCTGATTTTTCGGTTTCAAAATTTGAACTTTCCCATCAGGATCATTATCAACATCATAATAATAATAATTTTTTGGATCACTAAATTCTTTTAGTTGATCATCGGTGATTGCTCCGTAACCGCTACCAAAATTTACATCAGGGAATTTGACAGCATCTCCATATGTTTGAGTAGACGATTTAAAGGTTGCTAAACTACTCTTTACATCATCATTTTTAGTAGTTAGTGCTCCTAAATCTGCTTTAAAACTAACTAGTAGGTTCTGAACTTCTCGCAACGATGCATAACCATTTTGTCCACCATTATATATGTCAGCGGCATCGGTGGCTGTCTCCGCACCTTCAAATGCCGCTTTAGCATCACCGTTTTTTTGTGATACGTTGGCATAAATATCAACAACAGACTGCAACAATGCATCCGCATCGTCTTTTTGTTTTTGAGTTAATCCTGTTATACCAACAAACTTGTCATGCATAGCTTGTGACTGTTGTTTATATGTATCAGCTTTAGTCTGATTAGCTGCCGCAACGCCTTTCCAATAATCCAAGGTTGAAGTCGTTGGGACCAGAATACTGCCACTATCTTTAGGTTTAGTTTCATCGGTTGAGTCGGTTGCAGTAGCATTGCCTACACTTGACCAATAATAATCATTATTGGTAATAGTCTTTAGACCTGTACCGTCATCAGCTTTTTGACCACTAACAACAGGATTACCATCTTTATCATTCAATTTCCCATTATTCAAATCATCTGAAACAGATTGTCCAGTACCAACAGTAGCTTTTGTCACTACCTCATGTCCATCAACAGTTTTACTCTCACCTGTATAGTAGTGTCCAATTGGGTTTGACTGATCTGTCGTTGTTGCTGTTTCTGTACCAGTAGCTCCTTGATTAATTATCAAATTATCATGAGCAACTTTTTCGCCCTCAACTGGAGCGGCTAAAGTAACTTTAGTCGTTGTGTATCCTGGAATCTGAACTAATGATGGTTTACCAGCAACGGCGACTACTGTTACTGGATCCAATCCGGCAATTGGTTGTTTTGTTTTTGAATCAACTGGAGTGACTACCGCCTTATAGGCTAATCTTACTGGCACGGTCATATTTTGACCATCACCATCTTTAACCGTATAGCTATAATATGTTCCATCTCCGACAGTCGTATCACCACCAATATGATGTACTGTTCCTGTTTCACCTGGTACATTTTTATCACCATCAATAACATAAATATTTCCAGCTGAATCAGGTGGTATAACAGCGACAAGGTTAGGATCAAGTTTATCTTCTTTAACAGCACGATCAGCTGCTTCTTGAGTTGAAAAAATGGAAACCGTATCACCAATATTAGCAATTGCCTTAACTTTTACATTATTCAATAATGCATCTGTATCTGAAGCGTCCACTAACTTAACCCCTAAAGGAATCGTCTTTGGCGTATAACTAAACTTATCGATCTTAGCTGAATAATCATTCCAAGAACCTCCGGTTGAAGCGGCAACAGAAATCGAATATCCAGAACTTACATCTGTAATTGATCTGGTGAATGTCTGCCCGCCAAGTTGGACAGTTAATGTCTTTGTATTAGAACTATAGTCCATCGTGAAATCGTTTAAGGTATTACCTTGACTACGGTTTAAAGTAAGGTCACTTGTTTTCTTCCATTCAGCATCACTACTTACCTTTTGTAATTTTCCATCCGCATCAGTTGTACGCCAACCAACATATGGTGAAAAGGTCGTACTACCAAACCAGCCACCTGTTGATGTTCCTGGATCATTATAGGAATTCATGTTGTCATATTCATCAAAGACGAATCCAAAAGCATTATCCAAGCCCTGAAGTCCTAACATACCACCAGATCCACCTTGGGTAGCCTTAGATGGATCACCCGGTGCAAAAATAAAGCCGACACTATCGGCACCGCCAGATGTTTTACTTCCAATACCTAAAGCACCTGACATTGAAAAGTCATGACTAAAGTCAATTTCATGTTCAAATGATACATGAGCAACTTGATGCCCAGTAACTGAAGTTGAATTACCAGCAGAAGTATAATACTGATGTGGATCATTACTTGTTAATGCAACCGTTCCATCCGCTCCAATAGGTACTGTTTTAATATTATCTGCTGGGTCATTATCTTTATCACTACCATCTCTATTTTCGACTGTAGCCGTAAAATGACCGGCTATTTGATCCGCTGATAAGTGGACTTGTGTGGTATCAGCACCGACATCAACATCTTTACCTGGTGATAGCACTGGATATTTATTAGTTGACGTATCATTAACATCTGCTGATTGAGGTGTAATCTGCGTTGTTTCAGGTGTCATAACTTTTTTATCTTTTTGAACAACATCAGATTCCATAGATTCAGGCTGAGATGATAGTGCTTCTGCTTGTTGTGACTCCATTTCGTCCTCAGATTTTGTTGTTGATTCTATTTGTGGTTTAGCCTCTTGCTCTGAATCGATATTATCCTTTGCAGCAATATTTGTACTAGTGTCTGTTGTTGAGTCTTGATTCTTTTCACCAATAACATTCTCATTATCATTTCCAGTATTTGACTCTAATTGAGATGACTTAGCTGACGAGTTGTCCTTTGTAGATGCAGCAACATTTTCTTCCTGTTGTGGTGTTGCATCAGCCGCGTGAACGCTAATAATCCCAGTATTTTCCGCAAAAGCAAACGCTGAGAAAGTAATTAACAAGCTGCCAAAAATTCTTGTCTTAATTTTCCAGCCTGTATGTCCCTTATATAAAATGAATCGTTTCTTTTCTTCATAACTAGATACTTTTTGCCTCATTTTTAGAACCTTCCCCACTATTATTTTTATAAAAGCCCTTTCTTGCTATTTAGTGATTTTTGTGTCCCTCTTACAAAAGAATCCATTAAATATCAAATTAAGAATTTAAAAAACCTTTTTCTTGAGCAACTGCTTTTTGTGCAGCCAAATTTAAATAATCAAACGGATTATTAAAGTTTGGTGAAAATAACATATCTAATAAAGCTAATTGATCGATTGTGCCACCATTTTGAATTAAACTGGAGACGATATTGGCGGATTGAGCAACATCATGCTGACTGATCAACTGAGCTCCCAAAATCTTGCGACTATTGTGGTCATAAATCAAAACAACTGTCACTTTAAATGCATCTGGCATAAATTCAGGACGATATGGTCCTTCATAAACCACACTTCTAGCATTATAAGTTGTTGTTTTAGCATCTTTTAACGTTAAGCCAGTGGTGGCAACTGTTTGATCAAATATTTGTATACCAGTAGTTGCTTGAGTTCCAATTGAGCGAACTTTCCGTTCAAAAACATTGATTCCTGCCAGCATCCCTTGTCTGACAGCATGTGAAGCTAATGGCGAATAGCGACAAGAATCGGTTGGATTAAAGTGAACTACCGCATCATCTCCAGCGGCTAAAATATCTGGATCAGACGTGTGCATATACGGATCAACAATAATTGCTCCATTTGCTTGCATCTTTACTTGTCCGCGTAATAAATCTGTTTGCGGAATAATACCAGCACTGACGACGGCCATATCAACTTGATAACTATCTCCCTGACTAGTCTTTATTAATAATCCATCGTCTTTCGTGTCCACAAATTCATTAGCATGTGCACCTGTAATTAAATGAACACCTTTTTTAATTAATGTAGCCTCAACAGTTTTTGCTATAATTGGTTCGACATATTTTTCTAATAAATTGGGCTGATTATGAATCAACCAGACCTCATGACCTGACTTGATATAACTCTCAGCCAGTTCGACTCCGACATATCCGCCACCAATTACCGCAATCCTATGTTCATCGATAGTATTTGCGCACAAATCACGTGCTTGGTCGTATGTTTTACATAACAAAACTTTTGGGCTCTCAACTCCACTAATAGTTGGAATCGCTGTTAAAGAACCAGTTGTTACAATCAATTTATCGTACGTTGCTGTTTCCATTTCTCTGGTTATCAAATCTTGGATAACTAAAGAATGTTTTTGGTGGTCAATTTGAATTACGTCATGTTTTAATTTCAGATTGACCCCTTGTCGAACAAAGTCTTCTGGTTCAGCGTACATTGCATCTGAAAGTGTCTTGACAGTCCCTTCGATGTGTAAATAGGTTGCACAGGATAAATATGAAATACTGTTTTGCCGTTCATAGACGGTCACTTGGGATTGAGGATAATCCTTTAAAATCTGTCTAATCGCCGCAATTCCAGCTTGAGTACATCCGATTACGACAACTTTCATGATTCCCTTCTTTTTTCCTTTATTATGTATTTTATCTTTAGTATAGTATTCTTTGGAGATTTGTATAGCCCATTTAGGAGGTTATTTAATTGAAAAAAATTTATCGTTTTTTTGTACAGCCACAAATTGGTGCCCAGACGAAGTCTATTATCGGATACGAACTCTTGCTTAAACAGCTCACAGAAAATGGTTGGCGTATTCCAGAATCATTTGCTGCCATTGACTCCAATGTGATTGCTGACTTACTAGTCCGAACAACAAAGGCCTTATCAACAAAAGCACTACGATTATCAATCAACATTAACCGTGATCAATTAATGACCACCTCAATTTCTGATGCAATTGTCCAAAGTCAAAAACAACTCTACCCCACTAAACTTGTGGTGGAACTCACAGAAGATGTTGATTCCGAAAACTATTCTCACGAAGAAATCATGTCACATTTAAAAATTTTCTGGGACAACAATATTCCAATTTCATTGGATGATGTCGGTTCAGGAATTAATCAATTTAGCGATATTCAACAATTATTACCTTTCGCATCTGAATTAAAATTTGCTTTACAAAACTTTCATAAAAGACTAATCGAACCAGAAATGCAGAATAAAGTACATTTCTGGCGTGCAATGAGTACTGAATATCATATAAGAATGGTTTTGGAAGGAATCGAAAATCAATCTGATAATCAACTCAGTGATAAAATGGGCATCAATTTTAAACAAGGTTACTATTTTGGAAAACCTCGACTAATGCAACTACCTGATGATCACTACAATCAAACAGCTTAAATAAATTAGTACCTTAAGGTTGAAAGTTTCAAAATGTACTTTAAGTCTTGGCACTCTAGTTTTTATTGACGAAAAAATAATCAAGCCTACAATGTGATACTCCAATTTATTCAAAACAACGAATAAACTAGCCGGAAGGAACCAAAAAATTAGGTTGCTGTGAAGGTGGCGTTAGGGATTTATCCCTTACACCACGGGACGAATTTTGAACTTCGCGTACTTTGCGAAGTTCAAAATCGAGCTTGGAGACCGCTCTATGGCTCCAAGCGGTCCCCATAGCGACATAATTTTTTGGTTCCTGCAGGCGGACTACTACCATGTCCTTTAGTTAGCATAAAAAAGTCACCGGCTTATTATTTAGGATTCTTTCTCAAGTTTGGTTATAGAATCGAATAAAAAAAAGACTAGATATTTTTCTTGGTATAAATCCAGAAAATATCTAGCCTTTTGACTATGTTCAATCTTAAATAAGATAGCACCTGTTTGTTGAGTGAGTTAGTTACATCATATTAAAAATAACAAATATATTAGTCTCAGGGTGCAAGAAATGTTGGCAGCAGTGAAGGTGGCGTTAGGGATTTATCCCTTACACCACGGGACGAGTTTTGAAATTCGCGCACTTTGCGAAGTTCAAAATCGAGACCTGAGACCTTGGCTCAGGTCGGTCCCCACAGCGCCAACATTTCTTGCACTCTGAGACGGCAAATAACCAAGTTTAAGAAAGAACCTTATTATTTAGCTCGGTGGCTTTTAACTGCCTTCAATTTAACAAAACTGAAAATAAACAAACTTAGAATTAGAGCTATGGTAACTACTACCATCAAATATCTGGGAAAATATAAATCAATTGGTAACTGTCTAATAAAAATCATCCATGCATGCATATTATCACCTCTAATTGCCATTATTATGCCCGAGAAAAATCTAAACATCAAAAAAACCGTCCAGACAAAATGGACGGTTTTTCCTATGTTACGGAGTCAACATAACATTTGCATGTACTTTTTTATTATTTGATAAACATATTAAATATTTATCATGTAATCATTATCAGGTTTACTCAATAAAATGTAAATAATTAATCAGTTTTATAACTAAACTGTTAGTTTCATGTGACATAATTGTAAGATTCGTTGTTTTAAGCAGCGTCTACAAAATCCCATTCCAAACGAGCCTGATATTTTCCCGGTTTAGCAAATGAATTGCCCAAGTGCAGTTTCAAGCCGTGCCCTTTGTCCCATTGAATCGAATGCAACTCCTCACCATCTTTTGTTTGAGAAATTACTACTTCTTGCCCGAATGGTATCATTTGCGGGTCAGGGTTAAAGAAAGCTAAGTGTGCATCTAATATATCGCCGTTTTCATTAGTAAATTTATTCAATTGTTTAACTGATACCTTAATTTGATGCTTGTTGCTTCGAGCATCTTGAATAGAAACGACAAAATTGGGTGCATTAGTATCATCAGTTCGATTTTTAAAAGTATTTCGCTCATCCCCAAATATCGGTTCAAAATTAATTGCTTTCACTTCCGACAAAATTTGACCTCTATTTGAGACATAATTCAAATTCAATTTTGGCAAGTCCGAATTCACAAATTGCTCACCAGTATCAGCATACTTACCCATTAACTCTGAACTAAAAACATGCGTTTCCTCAGGTTTCAAATTAGTTTCTTTTACAATAACTGTTACGGTCTGCTTTGAACCAGCACTCATGGATCCAAGATACATCGCCAACTGAAGATTTGGACCAACTTTTGATTTTTCAAATTGGCTTTTATCTATTTCCTTGTCATCTACCATTATAGAAGTAATTTCAGCATCACTTCTAAAGTTGGTAATTAGCTGTAAATTTCTAATATCAACTGACCCATTATTTTGAACGGTAAAATCAAATTTGAGCTCATTTCCATCAGTAATATTATTCAAAACTGATGCAGCAGATTCATTAGTATTTAAATTTTTAATATTCGTTGTCATGGTGACGTTTCGGTTGGCGGGCGGATTAACTTTTAACGTCGCATATCTGGTTTGAAAAACAACTATATAACCATTGGCATTTTTCTTCTTCATAATGAAAGCATACTGATCCCCATTATTTTCAGCGGTCAACGGTTTGATTGTCAAAGCAAAAGGATTGTCTTTATTACCTGAAAGCTCAATTGCCTTGTCAGATCCACTCTTTTTAAAAAGCCATTTAGTTTCAATCTCATTATTATTATCAAGCTTGAGATTATCTGCCTTAAATTCAAAGGTCTGGGCCTTGCCTAAAACACCGGCTTTATCTTCCACAGCCCTTCCAATTTCAATATCTACAGAATCAGAAAGAATTGTTCCATCATCATTAATAATATACCCCGTAACTCGAACAGTTCCTTGAACGTTATCTTTAGCAGTCAACAATCCTTTTGAATTGATCATAGCTAAATTATTTTCATACACCGGTACCGTTTTTTTGCCAGCAAATTTCCCCAGAGTCCACAAAACTTTACTCGTACTGTTCTCAGGATTGATTGTTGCACTGATATTAGTTGAACGGGCAAAGGCTTTAATATCACCTAAACTATATAAATATTTATTAGCTGCTTTAATCTTTAGTTCAGTCGCTTTCACGTCATCATGTTTTATATGAACGTTTGCTATCTTAGAATAATAAGTATACTTAGAATCATAGGTTACACTCGCCTGATAAAGTCTCTCATGATCAGGCATGTTCTTATCGACATTAATTGACAAATCCTCAGAATCATTTTTAATTTCATGCCAACCCTGATCATCAATATTTTCATACCAACGATATTTTACTGACTCATGATTTCCCCAGTTCATTACCGTCCGTCCTGAATGCGTATGAATAAAAATATCATTGCCACTTTTGACAAAATAATCCGGCTTAGGTTGAACATTGAATCCACTACGACTCCAAACCATTGACTCATAAACGCCATCCTCTGATGGTATAAATGGGGCTTGAATTACTGTTTCTTTGGTTGTATTTACCTGTGCTTTAACTCCTCCCGCATGACTAACGTCTGAATTAAAATCAAATAATAGAAACAGCATCATGACAATTATTGAAAGCAACATATACAATTTTTTATTATTTCCCCAATGATGTTTAATGAACGTACCCCTTTCAAAAAAATATCTAAATATCCCCCAATTGCTTAATTTTACCTAAAAAAACTTTTCCTAGAAAGAGAATGAGACAAATTTCTTTTTTATGAAAACCTATTAAATCAATAGTTTATAATGGTTATTAAAGAGTTAATTTTTGAATCGTAATATTTGGCTGTTACTATGAACTAAGGAGCTTTTCAATTTAATCAAAGGAAGTGGACTATGAATACAACATCACAAATGATTTTCAACATAACAAGCATTACCATTGCAATTACGCTCATTGTCGGAGTGATTTTAGGTGCCATCACTCTCTTTCGAATTGCTCATGCCTTGAAACTACGCAATCAAATGTTACAGCAAGCTACTAAGCCATATCTTCTCTGTCAACGTAATCGTCAACAACTGACTATCAAAAATTTAGGTGGTGTTCCAGTCACTATCGACAAAATTGCATCCAGTTTTGATCTATCAAACTTGGAGCAACAAATAATTTATCCAAATCAAAGTTTCTTTTTCAATTTGACTGAAACTGATAAACTATCTCTAACTATTGACTACCACGATGATATCAACGATTACCAAGCAAAATTCACTGTTTGAGGCTAACAATTTTAATCGTTAAATACCGCGATATTAATGGATTCATAAAACCAATCTTACAGACCTTACAAAACCGTTAGGACAAAAGGCTATTCACCTGTGCTATCATTCCAATTAAGTTATGGAGGAATGATAATGAGTAAAAAAATTGGGGTTGGATTATTAACCATTATTATTTTGTTAATACCACTGGCCGGCTATCAATTCTGGTATGTTCCAAATTACGGTGGGGATGATTACTACACCTACGTTGGGAAATCATATAAAGAAATAATTGAAAAAGACGACGCTGGCAATGACCATCGCGAATATTATTATAACCAAGCTGGTTATGATCAAAATGGCAATAAAAAGTTACTTGAGTTCAACAGTGCTCTCGGACGTCCTATTAAGTCAGATAACTACTTAAAAGTTACTTATAATGATAAAAGACAACAAGTAATTTCTTGGGAGAAAGTTGAAAAGTCTTCCGTCCCTCGAAAATCACTTGATCAGATTTTAAAATAGGGGGCCGCCTCCAGGAGACAGAAAATTAGATTGCTGTGGGGACCGCTTGGAGCCAAAGAGCGGTCTCCAAGCTCGATTTTGAACTTCGCAAAGTACGCGAATTTCAAAATTCGTCCCGTGGCGTAAGCGCTGAAGCGCTAACGCCACCTTCACTGCCATCTAATTTTCTGTCTCCTTCCGGCTAGTTTATTCGTTGTTTTGAATACATTGTCAATAAGTCAGAGTATTAGTATCGTTTTGACTGCTCTTGTGTCAGTGACGAACAGAGTGCAAAGCTTAAAATATAATCACTAAGAATAGTAAAAAAATAACCTAGACATCCAAAAAATTGGAAATCTAGGTTATTTTATTATTTAAAATATTCTTTGGCAAAATCAAGTACATTAACTTTGTATTTATCGCCAGCGACCTTCATTGCTTCTCCATGACCTGCACCTTTAACAATCCATAATTTCTTAGGACCTTTAGCGTAATCATAATTCAAATAAGCATTCTTTGTCGGAACAAAGGTATCTTTGGAACCATGAATTACATAAAGTGGCACCTTGCTTTTCTTCAAAGTGTTTTGGGTGCTAGCCTGATAAAAGTTATATCCCGCTAGTACATCTGCGAAAAGGCTTGCTGTTGGCACGATAGGAAAACTAGGTAATCCAAACATTTCTTTTAACTGGTAATCCAATTCACCTGAAATAGTGGAATAACCACAGTCCTCGACTGCAAACTTAACGTTCTTAGGTTTCTCACCTAAGGTATACATTACAGTGGCAGCGCCCATGCTGACACCATATAAACCAATCTGTGACTTAGCACCGATCTTTTTATTGATTATTTTTATCCAATTATTTAAATCTTTCCGGTCTTTCCATCCATAACCAGCATACTTCCCTTGGCTCATACCAAAGGAACGATTATCTGGTACTAAAACATTATATCCAGCTTCATGGAACATCTTTACGGATGATCCCATATACTTACTTGCACTGCCATAACCATGGACGACAACCATTGTCTTGTCAGTCTTTTCAGTTGCAGGTAAATAACGAGCTTTCAATTTCAAATTATCTTTTGAAGTCTGCTCCCAAATATCCTGTTTTTGCTTGAGTAACCATCGATCATTCTTTTTTAAAGGACCACTTGTTTTACTAGCATAGCCACTCTTACTAAAGGCATAATTGAACATATAACCAGCAGCGGCAATATCTGCCACCAGTGCTACCCCGATTGTTACTATAAGAATTACTTTAAGATACTTCTTTAATCGCATAACTATAACTTACCTTACTTAGATTATTTAATTGCTTAATAATTTTAAGCTAAATGGTAAATTATTGCCAACTATTAATTTAAGCTTGTTCTTGTGACAACTTTTCATCACGGGCACGATTTTCACTAGCATCTTTGTGGAACCAGTGAATATGTGAATCAAAGAATGCAATCATATCGTTCATGAAATACATAATGTATGTTAAGAACATAACCGGACTAGCATCGCCTTGTGTAGCTGTGATACCCCAAAGAACGATTGACATGATACCTTGAGCTGTCCAGAAATAATATTGTTCACGAAAACGCAATGTACATAGTAATGCACCTGTGAAACCAATAGCAGCAGCAACGGAATCAGTAATAGGACGAGGACTGATGAAAATACGTGTATCCATCAAATATAGTAATCCCCATGAAACAAAGAAGAAGACGGCTGTATTAAACCACTTCATAGCAGTTAGACCATGGATATGCTTTTCGGCATCTTTAGCCCATTGTGGACTGATCAAAACAGGAATATCCAAAAGAACGATATAACTAAGTTGTAAAACAACATCTGAGAAGTTTTTAGCGTTGATAGCAACAAAGATATAGATAAGTGCGGAAACTAATCCTAAGACACCATTCAATGGCTTAGCGTTAGTGATAGCAATAGTACATGTGAAACCTAACACAGCAGCTAACCATGTCCAAATTGCGATTGGTGTAATAGCGTGTGAAACAGTTGACGCAGTGATGGCTCCTAGGCCAAACATTAATAGCATGTAACTTCTGAAACTCCAATGTTTCATTTGTTCAACATACCATCTTGGATCGAAAATACTCATATGTTTCTTCTCCTCTGGATTGAAAACAGAATGTATGATTTTGGCATTTATATTCTGCATCAATCAAATTTTATTTATCCCTCAAACTGTATTTATAAAAATATCAATTTAACCGACAGCTAAAATCATACCACCAATTGCCATCGAATTGTTAGTTATGATTTCAGATGTAATGACACCATATCGTTGTAAAGCGCTTACTGTACCCAGCACATTAACAATTTATCATTTGATACAATATATAGTTTTATTCAAAATCGTAACACTATATATTGTTATAACGACGACATACTTTCCAACCTATATCGCTATGTTAAATATGGTCTAGACAGAAAAATGTTGTATTATTTGAAAATGAATATAATCAAAAAGGCTAGATATTTTTTCTGGATGTATACCAAGAAAATATCTAGCCTTCTTTACACGAGATATATTTATTGACTAAATCTTACCAACTAAATCTGCACCTGGTTTCAAAGTCTTATCCCCTGGATGCCAGTTAGCTGGACAAACTTTATCACCATGTGCTTCAACAAATTGGGCCGCCTGTAATGTTCTCAAAATTTCTTGAGCATTACGACCAATTCCCATCGCATTGACCGTGTATGACTTAATTAAACCTTTTGGATCAATAATGAAAACGCCACGGTAGGCTTGCCCACTTTCTTCATCTAATACGTTGAAGAAATCAGTTAATTGATGCTTCTGGTCAGAAAGCATTGGATATTCAATCTTACCAATCGTCTTAGTTGTTTCTGCCCAAGACATATGAGCAAATTGGCTATCAACTGAAACAGAGTAAATTTCCGCACCAGCTTTTTGGAAATCAGCATATGCATCTTGCAAATCACTTAATTCAGTTGGACAAACGAATGAAAAATCAGCTGGGTAAAAGAAGATTATCGACCACTTGCCTAGCAAATCAGACTTGGTAAATTGCTTCAATTCACCTTTTTGATACGCGTCAACTTGAAAATCTGGAATTTCTTTATTAATATAATTCATTTATTAGGCCTCCCTAAAATATGTCTTAATTATAAAGCAAATTTTGATGAAATGCTAATACATAGAAAATTATTTCTGAAATTAGAGTTAAATCAGACTGTTTCCAAAACCATTCAATTAATTTGGACTTGTACATTTACTAAAGTCTAGCTTTCGAACCCTAATATAATTGGAAACGTAATAATTTAACTAAAATTAAACCCCATAACTTATCTATATATATTATTATAACAGCTTATTTGCCCTTTTCACTCTGGTCATTGTCGAGAAATTAATCCATCGTAAAAATGGAAGAACTTCTTCAAAACAACCGAAGGAGACAGATTATTTCACTTCCAAACTTTAGATATAAAATAATTTGTGTCACAATATACTCGTGGTGCTAGTTGATTTTTGGATTACGTAATTGAAATAATTTTTAAAGTCAAAAGATTAAGGATATGCTCTATATCCTATAATTTTAGTCATTGATGGGAAAATAATACTTAAAGTTATTTTAAGAACAAACAATGAACTAGCCGGAAAGAGCAAGAAATTTTGGTCGCTGTGAAGGTGGCGTTGGCGCTTTAGCGCCTACACCACGGGACGAGTTTTGAAATTCGCGTTCTTTGCGAAGTTCAAAATCGAGATTGGAGACCGCACTGTGGCTCCAATCGGTCCCCACAGTGACCCAAAATTTCTTGCTCTTGTAGATGGCATATTTACTAACACCACGCGTACAATATATGTATTCATTCAAAAAAGGATTGATTATATGACTCATAAAGAACAATTAGCTGCTATCAAGGCCTTTTCCTTTAAGAAGATGAGTAATGATGCGACTGGCCATAATTTTGACCATATTCAGCGCGTTATCAAAACTGCTCAGCGTATTTTAAAGGACGAACCGGCTGATGCAACTATTACTCTGGCTGCTGCCTATTTGCACGACGTGGCTGATGATAAATTAGTCTCTGACCCCGCTACTCTGGAACAAGAAATACGGGATTTTTTGCAAAATATTGATTTTACTGAAGAACAAATAAATGAAATTCTTTATATTACACATAATTTATCTTTTAGTAAATCACTTTCGGCCAATCCTCCAAAATTATCATTGGCTGGTCAAATCGTCCAGGATGCTGACCGTCTGGACGCGATTGGTGCCATTGGCATTACTCGGGCGATTTATTATGGTGGTGCTAATTCTGAGACGATTTACGATCCAAACATTCAACCACGTAAGAGTATGAATAAGGCCGAATATCGTAATTTAGATAATGAAACAATTATCAATCACTTTTACGAGAAATTATTAAAATTAACTGCTATGATGAATACCCCAACCGCTAAAAAGATTGCCGAACAACGTCATCAATATATGTTGGACTTTCTTGACGAGTTCAAAGCCGAATGGGATGCAAAAAAATAATTATTGAGGAGAGATCATTTTGGTATCATATGAGGAACAAGATAAACAATATTATGAACATATCATCAGAAATTTAAAGGATCGTGGCGTTGAGCTATCTGATATCGCTGAAATCGTCATTTTCTTGGAAAAAGATTACGTTGAAGGTTTAAATGAAGACGTCTCAATTTATGCTATCAACAAAGTTTTGCATAAACGAGAAGCACAGAACGCTATCATGACCGGAATCGAATTGGACGTGCTGGCTGAAAAGGGTCTCCTATCAGCACCTATGCAACGTATTATGCAAACTGATGAATCAACTTACGGTATTGATGAAAACATGGCTATCACTTTAGCTAGTCTTTATGGCTCAGTTTCCGTTACCAACTATGGTTATGTCGATAAATTAAAACATGGCATTCTTGGCAAGTTAAATGACAAGTCTACTGGTAAAATCAATGTCTTCTTGGATGATTTGGTTGGTGCAATTGCCGCCGCTGCTTGTGGTTGGTTAGCTCACAACGAAATTGAAGTTGACAAGATGTTAAATAATCAACAAAAGAGTCTGGAATAAACGGATTTGACATAATTATTTCTTTTCAAGTTTGGTTATATAGGCAAATATCAAAAAGGACTAGATATTTATCGAGTATTTATACCCAGATAAATATATCTAATCCTTTTTTGATATTAAACGATAAAAAAATTAAATTATCTAATAAACTAGCCTCTGGGTACAAGAAATCTTGGCAGCAGTGCAAGTGGCGTTGGCGCTTTAACGCATACACCACGGGACGACTTTTGAAATTCGCGTATTTTGCGAAGTTCAAAATCGAGACGAAAGGCCTTGGCTTTCGGCGGTCCCCACAGCGCCAACATTTCTTGCACCTAGAGGCGGCAGCCAACCATATTACACCTTTAGACAACAATCAAAATATTAATATTAGTATGTTCTGAGACATAACGTGTAACCGAACCAACGAAAACTCTTGTAAAGGCACTTGTACCAGTCTTACCCATTACAATTAAATCAATATCTTGCTCCTTAGGGAAATTGACCAATTGTTCACGAGGTTCACCATTTAATAACTTAGTAGTAGCTGTTAACCCAGCCTCTTGGACAATACCTTGGGCTTTTTTCAAATCATTACTGGAAGCATTTTCCATATCATCAATTAATCCTGGAGCGTATGAAACACCAACATTCATTGGTAAGTTAGCCGTATTAACGACTGATACCAAATAGAGTTCTGAGTCAAATTGTTTCGCCAAATCAATTGCAGCATTCAACGCATTATAAGCACTTTTACTACCATCAATAGCTACTAATATTTTTTTATACATAACAGTTTCCTCCTATTTGTATCCTTTACTTAAATTTTACCAAGTTGCGGAAAAATATGTTAATAATTGCACATATAAATAATAAACTTTTGATATACTGGATGGTGAATAGTAAATAATTTTTTTAGGGGATTAGTTATTATGCAAACAAAACAAAGACTGGAGCTCATCAAACAAGAATGTCAAATTAGAAATGACTTAAATAAAATTCAATTTACCCATTATTTCACTAACGAATTCATGGAGAAAAATACGCAATTTTTTTGTATTGAAGAATTCTTTGAATCTGTGGGTGTAACGAGTCAAAATGCTTTGGAACGACTGCCAATTGAATCGTGGGAAAATCACGTCCAACGATCGACTACTTTTTCATCATGGCAAGAAATGCTCGATTCGGCTGGACAAGAGTATGCCCTTAATAATTTTTATTAATATATTTCTGAAATTATATAAATAATACACGTGGTGCTAGTTAAATATGCCACCTCAAGAGCAAGAAAATTAGGTTGCTATGGGGACCGACAAAAGCCAAGGTCTTTTGTCTCGATTTTGAATCTCGCACAAATCGCGAGTTTCAAAATTCGTCCCGTGGCGTTAGCACTTTAGTGCTAACGCCACCTGCACAGCGACCTAATTTCTTGCTCTTTCCGGCTAATCCATTGTTTGTTTTTAAATCAATTAAATCCACAAGTAAAGAATGTAACTGTAAATAAAACAGGTAATCCAAAATCGGATTACCTGTTTTATTTACTTTAACATCCAAAATTACATCTTGAGATATCCAACGTGTGCCATCTGTGGCACTTGGTCCCAAGGTACTGGATAGCCTGCTCCGTGAGCACAAAAAACGGAATCAGGTGTATTTTCCAAGTCTGATACTGGGTCATAATCACTTGCAGCAATCACCTCATCGGCGTTATGACAAGGCCGATAGCCATCAACCACACATTCTAATTGTCCCTGTCCATGGGTATAAGAATTTACCATTTGCGCATAGCCTTGCATTTCAGAGACTGGCGCAACTCCTGTTATCGTCGTTAATGCCAATTCAGTTTGATTGGGCATAATATTGGGGGCATCAAAACTACCATTCATCTTCTGAATGTCATTCATAGCTCGTCCAACTTGATCTTGCGTAACTTCCAATCGAAAACGATACCATGGTTCCAACAGCTGACAATCATTAGCTTGTTTTGACATCATCAAACCTTGTCTTACAGCTCGCCATGTAGCTTCACGAAAATCTCCGCCCACAGAATGAACATTGCTGGCTCGTCCGTTAATCAAAGTCAATTTCATATCAGTTATTGGTGAACCAGTCAAAACGCCAAGATGTTCTTTGGATTGCAAATTAGTCAATACTTGATGTTGCCAATTGCTTGGTAAAACATCCAAGCTACAGTCGGAATCAAAGACTAAACCACTGCCAACTGGCAATGGCTCCATTATTAAATGAACTTCTGAATAGTGACGTAAAGGTTCAAAATGACCGACACCTTCAACTGGTTTAGTAATTGTTTCCTTATATAAAATGCTCCCCTCGCCAAAACTAACATCTAAATTAAAGCGTTTTAACAATAACTGTTGTAAAATTTCCAGTTGCACTTCACCCATAATCTGAATACGAATTTCTTGTAAATGATTAGACCACGAAACATGCAATTGCGGGTCTTCATCTTCTAATTCACGTAAAGCTGTTAAACAATTGTGTATATCATTATCTTTAGGATCTAAAGCATAGTTCAAAACAGGCTGAATAGTCGGCTTCAAACCTTCTTTGGCTATACCTAAACCTTGACCTGGATAAGTATCAACTAATCCCGTCACAGCGCAAACACCACCAGCACCAACTTCTGGCACCGTAGTATACTTAGCCCCATCGTAAATACGTAATTGATTAGCCTTTTGATCTTTTACTAAAACAGTCTTGTTTGGTAAAATTCCGCCAGTTACGCGAATCCAAGTTAATCGTTCTCCCTTTTCGTCGTGAGAAATTTTGAAAACTTTGGCCGCAAAATCTGATGGATAATTTGTCTCAGTCGTCCATTGCTCTAACCCATTCAAAAAGTCATCGACACCGGTAACTTTTAATGCTGATCCAAAATAACATGGGAAAACCTGACGCTGCTTGATTAATTTCTTAATTTCATCAGGTTCAACCGTACCACTGTCAAGGAATTGCTCGAGTAAACCATCATCTTGCATGGCAATCTCTTCAAAAGAAGCTTCAGGAATACCTTCATCATCTTGACCATTAAAAGCAATACAGCCTTCTGACAATTGTGTTTGTAATTGCCTTAAAACTCGTTTCTGATCTACACCAATTGCATCTATTTTATTAACAAAAATAAACGTCGGCACTTGATAATATTCAAGTAAATGCCAGAGTGTTCTCGTATATCCTTGAATGCCATCTGTCGCCGAGATAACCAAGATGGCATAATCTAAAACACTCATTACTTGTTCTGTCTGTGAAGCAAAATCAACGTGTCCCGGAGTATCCAACAATGTCAATTCTAAATCATTATATTTGAGGTTAGCTTGATGGGAGAAAATTGTAATACCACGTTTCTTTTCCAATTCATCGGGATCTAAAAAAGCGTCGCCTTTATCAACTCGACCTAATTTACGTAAGGCTCCAGCACGATATAACATAGCTTCAGATAAAGTCGTCTTTCCTGCATCAACATGAGCTACAATTCCCGTGACAATTTGTTTCATAACTTTCTCCCCTCTGGAAATAAATTCACGCTAATTAGTTTACCACATCCTTCACAATTTCATATTAAAAGACAATTAGCTCTGATATAATTAATCTTATAAAACATTTGTATCGGGGGAATTAATAATGAAAAAAGGATTACTATCAAGTATTATCGCAACAAGCCTGTTACTAGTTGGTTCAATTTTCCCAACAATTACTCAGGCTGATACAACGACGACTTCGGCCATAAATATGACTGAAACAGGTACTGTCACAACTAATCAGATGGCTTTTCTAGCTGGACTCCACGGCAACCTCTTTACTCGTGTTACAAACCGTGGCTTAGCACCTAATACAGCTTGGTATTATAACCAAACTGTTATTGGGGCTGATGGTTTCAAATACTATCGTGTTGCTACTAATGAATGGGTAGCCTCAAATTACCTTGGCAAAATTAATGAAAAGACGCCAACAGTAACAACTCCACCTGCAAAAACACCTAATATTGATACAAATTCAACTTATGGCAAAATCATCGGTAACACTGATTCAAAAATTTATCACGTTCCAGGCCAACGAAACTATAATATTAACTCTAAAAATGCCGTTTTCTTCAATACTGAACAAGACGCCCTTAACGCTGGTTATCGTAAATCATTAAGATAAATAAAAAAAACGTGGAACAAAACATGCTCAGCTTTCGAACATTAAGGCAAATGACCCCAGTAATCCGAATTTTGGATTGCTGGGGTCATTTGTTTTAAGCGGAAAAGGCTATGTTTTGTTCCACGTTTATGCTACATTTTTGAGGAAAAATAGTTATTTCACAACCCCTGTTTTATTGAAAATTAGCGATTAAATGAATCACCCACAAATGTAGCGGATAAAAAGCATAAAATAAATATTTCAATTGTGAACTATACTGACCAACTTTACCATTATAAAAATGTAACAACGGAATGATCAGAATAAAAAACATATCACTGGCGTTCATAGCAATGCTGTCAAAAATCATGAGTGGCGTTGGATTTGGAATAGATAATGCCATTGGCAATTCAATCGCAGCCATTAAAATAGCCAATCCCAAGTACCATAAATTTCGTTTTTTTACATCATTATGGGTCAATTGAGTGATAAGCATCACTGGTAGAATAATAAAGCTACCTTCTAGAATTGGCAGAGAGCCTAAAACTAATATTATTATAGAAAGAATTTTTAAGTTTCGATTCTTTTTTCCATTTGATTGTTGATTATCCCATAACCAAATCATTGCTGCACCAAGGGCTAAAGTTAGAAAAATGTTATCGCCGATAATGGACATGGCAAATTGTTTTCGTAAAACAAATAGATTCATTAGGAAGTTACCAACCGCCATGAATAACCCCCAGCCACAGAGACGAATTAAATAATCTTTTCGACTATGTGTATAATGTAATCCCTCAACGACTAAATAAGCAAAACCGACCGCTACCACTCTAGTTATAATATGAAAGAAATCAGCTAAATATGGTGAGATAAAAAATGTTATATGATCTAAAACCATTAGCAACATTAAAACAATTTTAAAAATATCCCGATTCATCGCCTTTGATGAAATGTTAGGTGTGAATTGTCGCATATATATAATTCTCCTTTACTTGTTATTTCCATTATTATGAAATTAATTAGCAAAGTAAATATACCTAACATAACTGTTAGTGCTATATTACAAGTTAGTAAGACTTAAATTAACACAAACAATTATTCAAATAGGATTTAACAAAATGAAAAAATTTTATAAATTTCTCCACTCAAATAGTTATTACATTGTTATAGCTTTGGCCGGATTAGCGTCACTTGTAATCCTAGTCTTAAATTACATCCCTGGTTTTGATGTCTCAAAATCGCCTTATATTGAAATTGATATTGCAACATTACTGATTTTTTCCTTCGACTATTTTGGACGGTTGTATTTAGCAAAAAATAAAGGTGCTTTTTTTCGCCACAACATTGTAGATTTATTGGCTATCTTACCTTTTAATACCATTTTTAATGTTTTTAGAATCTTCCGTGTTATAAATGTCATTCGATTTGCCAAAATTTTTACCCTGGTTCGCTTTATTGGTACTGCTGGGAAGATGCAGAAAAATGCTAAAAAATTCCTAAAAATCAATGGTTTCATTTATCTGCTAATAATTTGCGGTATTGTTCTCGTCACGGCTGCTATCACGTACTCCTTAGCCGAAGGCGTTTCTTTAAGCAATTCCTTCTGGTGGGCTATTGTCACTGCCTCCACAGTCGGTTATGGCGACGTTGCACCGAAAACACTCGTTGGTCGACTATCAGCAATTTCCTTGATGATTGTGGGAATTGGCTTTATCGGTACATTAACTAGCACGATCACTAACTATGTCACAACTGAAAAAACAGTCAAAAGTGACGATAAGCTTGACCGAATTTTGTTGAAATTAGACAAAATCGAAAAAGAGAATCGTAAGTTGCGTAAAGATATCATTGAATTGAAAGCAAAAGAATTATCTAGGGAAAAACCAAATGATAAATAAATTTTTACATTGAATAACGTTTTCATTGTTAATTTTTAATTATTTTACTACATTTTTATTTCATTTGTAATATAATAAATTTGTTAGAAGAAACCCAAAATATGCAATAATACAACTAAAATTCTCATTTAGTACAATTCTTCTATAGAATTACCCTTCTAACAATTGCCACTACTTTTATAGTAGTGGTTTTTTTATTTATATTTATTATTTAAATGACAATCATATGATAAATTTTGTCGATAGTTTATTCGATTATATAAATATCATGTCATATCAAACTAGAATGGATTATTAACCCACTTGTCCGCTATACTGAACTCAAATATTTAGGAGTTTGCCAATGAAGAAAAATGCCATTCGAATTTTTGTACTTTTAGGATTGATATTAACTACTTATCAAACAATTATTAATCCAACTATAATTGCTGCTGAATCCTCTAACAAAGGCGAAGTCCGCATTTCCAAAGCGGAAAACAAATTACGGAAAGCCAATCAACTCTTAAGCCAAAAGTTTTATACAAAACAACAGTCTTCCCACAATTCACGGGATTGGTCCAAATTTGTTAAAAATTTACGTTTGCTTAAAAATAACCAGATTGAAATCTATGTTAATAATAATTTTTCAAAACTAAAAGAATCTCAAAAACAGGACTTACTTAACCGAGCCCAATTATTTGTCATTCGCACTACTGACCAATTTAAAGACTTTGATCAATCTGCTTATCTTGACGGATTGTCTGCTGTTATTTTTTGTGATGGTGAATATTTAGGACGATCAAAATACTTGGATAATAAAGATTATGTTTGGTATAAATAATAAAATTCAAAATATTAAATGCCTTTTACAGCAAAAAAGCACCGTTCTAAACAATGATAACCATTGCAAAGAACAGTGCTTTTTTAGATTCACTAAACATTTTTATTTACTAATACCCAATCATTTAAATATTCGACTGTAGTATTTCAATCTGATTTGATCATTAACAACTACTTTTGATAAAGAAACATTATCGGGAATAGCCAAGACTCTTCTAAAGGGTGCATTCTCCAATAATAGCGCACTCAATCCAATCGAAATCGAGTTTCCATGCGAGACGAAAACAATATCCTGATAATCAGATTTAGTGTAGTATTTTATAGCTTCAACCATCCTATTTGCAACCGACTGAATTGATTCACCCTTCTGTGGGACCATTTGTGGGTCGTTTTGGTAATAACGTGCTACTGCTTCCGGAAAATCATTTTTTACATCTTCCAGCGAACGACCTTCCCATGTACCAAAATCAATTTCACGGATTCTATTATCTAAAATCATATGCTGACTATTAAGCTGCAATCCTTTAAACGTTTCTTTAGTTCTGATTAAAGGACTACATACTAATAGATAATTTGCAGGTAAGCTAGCTTGAATACCTGCCCTAGCATTTGCTAATTGCTGATATCCAACTTCATCTAACTCTGAATCCGTTTGTCCACCTTGAAACAATTGCTGTCCATTTAAAGCTGTATGTGCGTGCCTTATGAAATATAAATTTGTCATTAGAATTATTAATCCAATCTCTATATTTATCACTATATTAATAGTATCACACTATTAATATGGTCTAGGCCACATATGGACGTTTATCATTACTCTCTTAATAATCAAATATATCTGTTTTTGTTATACTGAAATGGGCTATAAAATGTTTCATTATATTTAGGGGGAAATAAAATGAAAAAAATAATTACTTCAACCTTATTAATTGCCACTGCTTTATCACTAGTAGCATGCTCAAATAATAAGAATGGCAGTTCTAAATCTGAAAAGGAAAATAAAACGACTTTAGTTTCTAAAAATAAATCAGCATCAAAGAAAAAGAAAGTTTCAAAAAAGAAAACACCACAGAAAAACACTAATAAGTCACGTGATAATGTAAATAATAAGAATCAAGATTCCAATCAACAAACCACTTCGAATCAACAAAACCAAGGCTCCTCAAATCAATCTCAACAGGCCACCGAATCCACCACAAATAATCAACAATCGCAAGAACAACAAGGTCAGACCAATAACTCCAGCCAACAACAATCCAGTGGAATTTCCTATGACGAGAATACCTTGACCGGATTTGTAAATAAATATGGTGAATCACCTGCTGCTTATAAAGTTGAACATGATGGAATGAGCACATTACAGGCTTTGCAAAGTACACCTGATTCAATGAAAACTTTTGGTGAAATGCAAACACAAACAGGTATGGAAAAAGGTTATTTAAACCCGGATGGTAGTGCGAAAAACCAATACGGATATTAAAAAAATAGTTTGGAACAACACTACTACTGCTTTTAAAAATGCAGCTTAACCACGGAACAAAGCATATTTTTCCGTTTAAATTAAATGGCTCCAGCAATCCAAAATCGGATTACTGGAGCCATTATTTTGATACTAGAAATTGAACATGCGTTATCCCACTCTAGTGGTTTAATAGGCTCTACACTTTCTGGTATTGATGAATAAAATCAATACCAGTTTTTTTGTATCTTTTTTGGGCAAAACAAAAGAACATCACTGTTCTCGTGTTAGGATTTAAGCGACCAAACCAATTCCAAAGGAGAAACAATAATGTTCCAAGACAATTCTATACTTTGTGCTTTAAACATTAAAGATAATAATATTAAAAACGTTTCAGTTTGTGATTCTAAAATTAACAATAAAGGTGTAATTAAGCACATTAAAGTGGTTAAAGCTGAACTGTCATACAGTCTAACTCGCTGCCCTCAATGTGGTAAAAATACACTAGTTAAGAACGGAAAGAGGATCACTAACCAACGTTTAGCTAGTTTCAACGGTATGGAGTATCACTTAATACTTAAAAAACAGAGATTCCTTTGTAAAAACTGTGGGAGCACTTGCGGTGCCCACAGTGATTTACTTGTTAAGAATCACACCATGACAAAACAAATAAAGAATAGAATATTTGATATGTCACGTGAATCGTTCACCCTTTCATCTATGGCCAAATTACTAGGTATCTCAGCTAGCACAGTAAGTAGAATTCTTTACGGCAATACAAAGTTGCCGGAGAGATCACCATATCTCCCTGAAAATCTTTGTTTTGACGAGTTCCGTTCTGTAAAAAAAGTATTTACATTCATTTCGATTGACGCAAAAACTCACCACCTCATTGATTTAGTTCATGACAGATTATCTAAGACACTTATTGAACATTTCATCAATAAATACAGCCTTAAGCGTTAAAACTGTTTCAATCGACCTAAACGCCAATTATCAATTGATTATTCATAAAATATTTCCTAATGCCCAGATAATCGTTGATAGATTTCATATCGTTCAACTATGTAGTAGAGCCTTAGATCAAGTACGTATTCAGACTCTGAAAGAGATCGATGATAAAAAATCTCGTTCATATAAGGCATTAAAAAAGGATTGGCGCTTGTTCTACCTGCCAGAGGCAGATGTGGACGCCACTCATGTTAAGTACATAGTTGGATTAAATGAATACTCTACTATACAAAACGTGATAGATCTTGGTACAGATCAATCACAAGTATTTAAACAAACATATGAGACATACCAACAAATAGAATCAGCTATTAAAAATTACAATAGTAAATCACTAAGAGATTCTCTTCTTGGATACAAGAGAAATAATACTGCTATGGATAAATCAATAAACACTCTACGAAAGAACATAAAATATGTAGGTAACAGTTGTACAATGCCTTATTCCAATGGTCCCCTAGAGGGAACCATTGGTAAGATAAAGAAATTAAAACGTAACTGTTATGGCTTCAGAAATCTTGACCATCTTCTCAAAAGAGCAACGCTTATCTGTGCATAAAAAAAGCACCTCACTTAAGAGATGCTTTTAAGCTCAAAATCATTCATCAATACGATTTGACAAAGAGCCATAAAATAAAAAGACCGTTATCCAATTATTATAGATAACGGCCGGTTTCGACATGAGGATGACCGACCAAACAGGCGGCTTACGTATCAGATTTTATTGCTAAAATCATTTCGCATCTACTCGTGAATTACGATAACCTTGTACGAATATCATACAAAAAATGGTACAAGTTGTCAATAAGTATAAACGTCGTTTTTAAAAAAGGACAATCCATTATGTCTATACGGAAAATACATATTATCATTATTATTAATATCTTTTAATAATCGACAATTACCATCACTACTTCCTAATCCTTTTGATTCCGCGAGACAAGATCTATGTACAAGATTAGCAAATATATCTGCTACTTGTAATACATCTTTTTCTTTAGAATCCGCATAGGAACATTGTGAAACATCACCTATTATATTATTTTTTAGACAAACCTCTATTTTTAAATAATCCTTTAAACTATTTAAGCTTGGAACCGTACAATTTCTTTCATCCAGTGTCATTTTTAAATTGTATTTGTCATTATACTCTTTTGGTAAAAATCTTTTCAAAAAATTACCGATAATAAAATTAAAACACAGTTCAACATTATCATGAAATCTATCGTTTAAATGAAAGTTATCAATAATTATATAATGAAATTTAATATCTGTTTTTTCCAACAATTGTCGAATTATGAATTTTTTCATTTGTACCGACATACAGGAGCCCTTTATTTCCCTCGAATAATCCATCTTCAAAGATGGATGTTTTTCAATAAAGTTCTTTTTTGATTTTCTAAATACTCTCCTTACTGTATATGGTTCTTCAGTCTCAATCATAGAAATAACAAAATATCTATATTTAGGTTTTATGCTTCTTGTTATACTTCCCGACTCGTCTACAAATATCATAGCTGTTCTCTTTTTCTTAATAATCGCCTAACTTGCTTTATAATATATCATACTCATTAATGATGTTTGACACAATCCCTAAATACGAGTCCAAACTTGACCGTATATAAATTGTTAAAATTAATTTGCGATAAATTTATCAATCTAATAAATATTAGTAATCTGTAACAATCCATCACTTATTTTATATTTCTATTACACCTCATGATTAAATTAAAATTCACTTATAAATTAATATTTAGTAAATCCCGAACTCTGTTGGTATTTCGTTGGTATAACGGTATTTAGAGAAACTTCATAACACCAATCAATTTTAGAAATATCGGTTAACTTTTGCGTAATTTTCCACTCTGTCCCTGCTTTAAATTTCAAATTATAATCTTTGATTGAATTGACATTCTGGTCATAAGAATTAACGCCATAGCCAGTTACATAATTGATAACTAGCTTATTTTTTTAGCATCAGCAGTGGGTGTGGCACCATTCAAGAAACCATCAACAACACCACCGATTATTTCTGGACCTTGTGACAATCCACTTCATTTGTTGTTACTACTTTTGCTGTCGAATCATTTGCCGGAACAATTGAACCAGCTGGCAAAATACCATTTACAACTCCGACTATACTTCAATCCACCAAAATTGGTAATGAAACAAATTTTTCAATGTCGAAAAAAATAATTTCATCAACGTGAATATTATCTCCGTAATACATAAACATTTCCTTATAGGAATTTTATGCCCAAAGGTCTTTAGGTGACACTTGATATTGTTTGCCATTTCAGCAAACTTAGAGCCAGAATCATCTAATCATCTATGTGTTCACTGCCATAAGTTTTAGGAGTATTCTTTTGTGGCTTCTAGATCTCCGTTATGAATTCATTCAGAATAAGCCTTTTTAAACTCATTGATATTCTGAGTTTGTTTAGTCTCGTCAAGATTGTTTAGCATTTCTGAAAAAATTGTAGGCAGTTCGATCTGTGTCAATTTTGACTTGGTATCCGAAAGTGCACCACTCTGATTTAAGACTGCTTCTCTCTTATTAGGTTTGTCTTCACGTTTCTTAGTGTCAGTTGCAATAAATTTCTTTTCAGTCATTTTGGCACGATTCTCACCATCTTTACAAACATCTTCTAATAACCCTAGAAACTCATTCTTTCTAAAATCATGCATTTGACTAGAAAACATCTTTCTCAATTCGGAAAGACTAGATTTTTTATCATCCCCGTCAGGCTTTTGATTACTATCAACTTGAGAATTGTCTTTATCATCAGATTGATCATTACCGGCATTATCATTTGATATTTCTCTGCCAGCTCCATCATCCGCAAAGAATTGAAGATTTAATTTACTTGATGCTTTTAATGGTGATTTCATACTTAGATTCCTCTTACATACTTTTTGAAGTAGTATAACCTTTAATCAGCTATTCTTTTAAGCCAGCAACCGAAAGCAATAAAAAAAGCACTCAATGTGAATGCTTAAAATGATAGTATTGGTTTATAAAAGGAAAGGCGGTTTGAATATTATTTACACTAACTATTACATATCAAAAATTGTTAACAGTGCTCCTTCAAATATCTTGATTACTTTGTTTCCATCAATCGTGGCAATAATGATTCCATTTATTTATCGTTTCATAGACTACTTAAAAGAAAGACAAAACACCCGAAAAAAAAGAGAATTTATAAAGGAATCAATGATTTCATTTCTAAATTTTAATCAAATATATGGTATTGATCATCTTGGTAAATCATCCAGATTTAGTCACAATATTGAACAATTTAATAACTGGCTAATTGATTCACAAGTAAATACCATGGATAAAAAAACATATCTTTTGTTAGATAAGGGAATTACCATTATATCCTTACTCAGAGAAGCTGAGGACTTACCCGTTGATAATCAATTTAAGGATTTATCTCCTAAAAACATTTTACTTATTAATACCCTTTATACGCATGTTTCTGATAAAGTCAAAAAATATAATAAAAATACTGATTCAGATAAGCTTGATAAACCCACAGAGGTTGAAAAACTTCTAAACGAAAATTGGAAAACGATAAAAAAATTATCTAAAGAAATTGAAGAATACCAATAACATTATAACTAAGAAATATACTTTTAATGAAGGGAATTTTTTACATGAAATTAAATTCAAGCTGGACGCAGGTTCTTGTTTCAATTGTAGAGTTATGCATTCCATTTATTACATCTCACCTACGTACCTTAAAAGACATAAAAGAGCAGCAAGAATACATAGATGCTGTGAAGGATACTATCAAAGGCTATTTAAATTACTCAGTGAATCAATCTCTGAATGAGAGGGCAGTAACTGTGAGCCTACCACCAAAGCGTGGCAAATCTAACAATAATTTTTTTGAGAGTGATTCAGAATTTGATGCTTGGCTCAATAATAGACTTCTGACTCTACCATCAAAAAGGGAAAGATTGTTGATTTCTATTGCCAAAGATTATTTAACAGTTTCTTCAAGTATTCGACATTCCTACGATTTAAACCCAGTTGACCATGATAAAACCAGCTTTACTTTTCAAAATGGATGGACAGTTCCTAAGCCAGGATTTTATGATAGAGATTTCAACTTTGATGCACAACTGAGATTTAAGTTTTATGATTCTATGAATAAAATTGACCGCTTATAACTTTTTAAGTTCTTAACTAATATCATGATCTGATGTGTCCTAGTCACCACCTTCGTTTGCTGATAGTCCAGCGTTGATAGTTGTAATGCATTAAAGGGAAATTAACTCCTTCTTCTGCATCAGCAATACCAAATATTTTTCCATCTAAATCATTGCAGTCAGTACATGTATTTAGTGCTTCGAGTGATACAAACTGATACCTTTTAACATGCTTCTTAGCATAGTTATCTAGCTGTGTTCGATTCATAACTTGAGCAGTTGCAGTTCGAACCATATTAGAAGATCGTCCCATTTTACCGTTAGTAGCTTTATTACCTCCAGTCAGAATATTGACAACTTCTTTCTGCCAATTCAACGAATCTTTTGGACTTTTAGCAGCTCTTTCAGCAATCACACGAACTTTTCTAAGTGTCTGTATCGTCTGTTTATTAATTGAGCCAAACATACTTGAATCAATATGACGGTCTAATAAGGCGTTATGCGTAGTTCTCAATAAAATAAAATCAATATCTCTTGATTATTTAAATTTACGATTAAAGGTATTGATTTTTTATTTGCACTTTTATAGCTCTTAGCATTAACTATGTCAGGAATATCCATAGTGCTGTCAACTAATTGAACTTTTAAAGCAATCGACTTCTTAACAAATTGTTGAGTAATTCTTGCATTAAAAACAGCACCGTTAGGCCTTAATGTGTTGCCTTTTTAAGCAATCTTAATAAACTTCTGATTTTCACTACTAACATTTTGAAGGGTATCTTTAAGATCGGACAAAAATGAATCAATGATATTTATCTGTATCTTGATTAATACCTGTATTATCGATGTCTTCTTTGGCAACAAAAAAGCGTTAGTTTTCGTAGACTTAGCTACGAACTCAACGCCCGTTAAACAATTCTTATATGCATAAATGCAATTTAATACCAGCCCTTTATAAAATGCTGTATATACTTTCTACACTAACTGAATCGGCATAGAATAGTACTCGTATGCCATACTTGCTTTGAATATCTTTAGGAACATCAGTCCAATAATCAATTTCTTTGAATTGTGCTGTATGTTCTTCAAGAATATAAAATCTATTCTTATCATCAACACCACCCACAACAATACATCCCTTATGCTCATATCCCTAGTCGGCACCACATACAATATGTTAAACTGGCAGGAAACTTGGAGCAAGAAATAATCATTGTCTTTCGATCAAAATCCTGATAAACGATACTTTCAGCAGCTGCTCATTCTCCTTTGATAGCACGATCGTAAAACATTCCAGAAAGTCCGTTTCTTTCAGATTTTGAATATAAGTTTTAGAAAGAAAAGTATTGCTATCAATTCTAAAGTGATTACTTCTAATTTCCTTAGAATGATTAGGATTACCAATATACTTATTCTTGAGCCAATGCGTTGGGATATCTGAGTTAGTGTCACAGACAACGCGAGAACCCTCAAGCGAACAACGTTTTCTGATTCCATCAAAGACAAATTCAGCTACTAATGATGCTTCATTGATGTAAGCACCATAAGCTGTCATACCACGAATAGCTACCAAACCAGCAATCGTACCAGTAAACGCTTGAACAATTCTCATTGCTGGAAGTACCGGAAATTTAATCTCAAATGAATTGTGCTTATCAAAATGAAATTTCAATCCAAACGTATTCTCAATTTCATTTAAAGCATTATTCTGAATTGTCTTACTAGATACACCAGCAAGAATATACTGTGGGTGCAATACTCCTTGACCTTGAGCAACTTCAGCATGTCGAACATCAGGCAAGAAGACAAAGTTATCAACAAACGTTTTACCGGCTCTGACAGCACCATAATTGACCATCAAGCCCAATCGGCATTATTGATAACCTCATCAAGAACCATCAATTGCTTTGGAGTAAATGACTTAGTTAGATTCGCCATTGTCCTCCGTAATAGTAGATAAAAGTTTATCAAGCGACTTCATTTGTTAATCAGTACCGTTTATCGTACATCTCCACCACAGCATCACCCTTGTCAATACGAACGGACTTAACATTTGAAGTATCAATCTCATCGATATTATGCATTTTAAAAATGTTCTCATAGTAATAGGCTTGTTCTCCTGTGTCAGGGTCAATCCTTGGTGTACTTCGATAATTTCTCCCATAATCTTCATATTTTACCCGCACCACCATAAATCTTATTCCAAGCCATTTTTTGACTGTTTTGAAGTCAATCACATCTTTAATATCAGAGTTTGCTTGTTGAATGTAATCATTGATAACATTGTTTACATCAAAATAGAGATCAGATATTAACTGCCTTTTAAAAGTAGATAATTGCTTTTTTATATTAGGGTTTCTTAGGGTGCGATTGCCTTCAACCATCGCTGTAGAGTAATTACATTCGTATGCTTTTTAATATGCCCACGTAGAGTTAAACTGTTGTAAATAGTACAAACAGAACCATTTTTGCTTTTTAGTCAGTTCGATATTTTCATCTAATTCATCAACAATTTTAGGTGCAACCTTTTTTGATTTAGGGTGCATACTTTTTTTAGTCGATGCATCCCTTATCCAACTATGTCTACTCTTCCAAGATTTGACTGTATTAACAGATACTCCATACTTAGTGGCAATATCTTTATACTTCATACCTGCTAAACAATCTTTTTTAGCTAATTCCCAAATTTTCATTACATAGACCCTGCCTCCTTTCGTAAAAAATAAACCACAACATTGTGGTTTATTTTTGATAATACTTAAAACATATTTGCTGTAATTCTAACAAATACTTATTCAAAAGTTGGGTCGTCTTCTCATCATCATATCGATAATTAATTTCTACTTGACCGACTTTAATTGACAGGTTTTGCATTATATCAGAACCATGGGTAACCGCAGAATATAAATTATAATAAGTTCTATATTCATCGAGCATACCCACTTTATCAAATAAGTCTAATATACTACTACAGTCACCATTAATGTTGAACCATTTCCTTGGCCTAGCTTTTTCAACAAATAATTCAAAGTATTTGTTCTGCATATCTGTAGTCCAATCATCATAAGAATCATACCCTTCTTTTGAAAAATCATCTCTTATCTTTTTTAAAAATAAATCTGCCTTTTTACGATCAGAAAAATCATCATGCAGATTTTGAATATTTCTAATATCCTTATACCTTGCACCGTACATATAAGCAGAACCGCGTCTTTCCTGATCCTCTTTTAATAGAAACTTTAAGCTGGCAGCCTGTTCTAAAAATGAACGTGCGAGAATAGGTATACTGCTATATCTTTTTTCTTTAGCTAAAAGCATTATATCCATTGCCTTATCACACATTTCAGTATACAAAGTAAAAACAGATAAGTCTAACATCGTAGTAGTACTATTTTCGCCTTTTTTTGAAATAAGATCGATAACACTATTTTTATATTCACTTATTTTCTCATTTTCTAACATAGATAATCACTCCTATTTATAAAAAACTATATACTTAAATAAATTACTTGTCATTGTAAGATACATGAATTTCATCGTGTTTTTCTTTATCAATGACACTAATCATCTTAGCTTCCATGGGAGCCATATAACCAAACGATGTTTTAACCATCTTCATAATTTCACCAATACTTTTCTATTTTCGCCTTCAGCAATTGGACTAACACAGTCTTTCTATGCTCTAATACATGAAATAGTTGGTCATTTAATTCGTCTGCGATACCTAAAATAACCTTGAAATAGCTATTACCAACAATATACGATGAGCTAATTAGATTGACAGCTTCCTAAACTAAATCTTCTGTAATTAATAGTGAAAACACATTACTCGCCATGTTAATTTACTTCCCAATCGTCTGACAGCATATCTGTTTGACTTGCTAACCATCCAAATTGAATTTGACCAGATTTAGTCTTGATTTCTAATATATCTGAAACTACCGTATCTGAATAATTGACTTGGCTATGCAAATTTCCGTCTACTCTATCAAATGAATAAAAAAAGGGATAAGGCGCTCTAGTGTCGTATCTCTAACAAAGAAAACAAATTGATTGTCACTTCCAATTAGCTCTCCTTAACTTGTAGCCTCGTTTCATTAGTTTAATTGCTTTACCAAATTTCATGCTTATTCCTTCAACAAAAAAAGACCACTCATTTGAGCAGATCCTTTTTTCATATTTCTAATTTATTTTTTTATTTCACTATATATACTTTTGGGATTATTATCAGGCAAAAAAATATTTTTAGTTTCTAGTAGTTTCTTATCATATATTCGTATTACACCTGAAATAATGACTAATTTATTTTTCTGAAACTTCTTTTTGATTGAGGGTTCGCACTCGCATAATTTGATAATAGCATCTATAAAATTTTTGCTTGATATTTTATAGATATAATCATTTCCTGATTTAATCTTAACCAAATTATTATTAGCATGAATATCAAAAGGGTCTTTCGGCTCTTCATCCAGAAATTTAATTGGAACTATTTTCCTTTTATATTTTGTATAAAATTTTTGAAATGAATATGAGTAATGAATTAAGTATTTAAGTATCAAATCCTTGAACTTACTAAAAATATTATACTTCTTGGCAATACCTAAGAATTCTATGAATATTAGATCATTACTAGAATTTATAATCGTTAATTCTTGCCCAGATCCAACTTTTGTAATACCGTCACTCGTAATCTGAACTAAATTTTGAGATTGTATAATAAGTTTTAATCTTTCTCGTTTTCTTTTCTCAATTACATTTCCTATATATGTGGCAGCAGCACATATGGCAGCAATTTTCGTCCATTCCCAACCCAAAATCCAGCAAATAAAACTTTCAATATTAACCATTAACTATCTCCCAAAATAGATTTGATGAATAATTATATCAAAAATAAACTTGTCTTACATTTACGATTCGGATATTCGGAATCGAATCGAAATACTAATTGATATTTCAAAATAAATTAAAGGAGTTTAAAGTGGCTACGTTAATTTGTATTATTATCGAAAGTTTTCTTGTATTTAGGGGAATTTTTGGTGTATTTAGCATGTAACCCAGTTACTATCCGTATAATGTAATCGGCTTTATCATCACTGATTACAAAAGGCTAAAAATTATTTAAATGTTGTTTTTGGTTGATAGTTTTCCTTCTAAATTGCTTCTTTTAAAGCGGCAGATTAACCGCAATCGCTATCTTTTATGTTTTCAACGATACCAATATACAACGTAGTTAGGTCGGTTGTAGCCCGCTCTTTTACCGCTAAAAATTTGCTAATTGACCGCTTTTTGATTCTACAAATACCTGCAATCCGCAAATGCTTCAGCAAAGTACAGAAGTGCAGTATTCTCGAGCTCGTTATATCTAGTCTTTTCATACTTTGCTTGATCCATGGTGTCATTATTGCTTACACTTAGTAAATAATGATTCTTCAAAATAGTTTTTAATCTATTAGGCTCTTTAGGACAATTTTCAATAGTCCTGTAAATTGTTTTAACCAACTCTTGAGCCCTCAATTGGTTAATAACCTTGTTCTCTTGTGTATTTATTGCATTACCAGCACTTCCTACTGTGTCGAACAAAGGTGACTGTATCGAATCAATATTCATTTGTGCCCGTGCATCACGTCTAGAAAATTCTTCATTGAAATAGTATTTAACGTTATCGATCGTTTCTTTTTCATCTAACTCTGGAAATAATCCCATAAATCTAGCCCCCACAAAGTGATATAACTGATGTTTCGGAATCAATTAAATTAATTAGTTACTCACATTTGTGGGTGGCTTTTTTGTACAGTCATTTCAATAAGCTATCTCGCCTAATTAAAAGGTTATAATCTTCCCTATCCTTATTGGCTATTTGTTTCAATGTTTCATTCTGCTTTTTTAATAATGAGTTTTGATATCCCAAAATAAAATTGCTAATAACATTTACAAGATGACAAATTTCTAGAACCAACTGATTACGTAAATCTAATCAAAATATCAAAAGCAAAATCAGGGTTCTCAAACTTTTCTGCAACAATGATCTACCTTGCTACCCAAACAGGCATGAGATATGAAGAGGTCACAGCTCTAACTTGGGATAAAATCAATTTTGATAACTCTACGATATTGGTTAATAAAGCTTACAGGTGCGATGAAACCGAATTGCAAAGTGCAAAGACTCCTTCTAGTGTAAGATAACTGTATCTGATGAATACTTAGAAGTTCTTAGAAACTATAAATATGAGCAACAACTATATTTCATATTTTATGGATACAGATATGAATCCTAAGTTTGTCTCAAAACATGTTGGACACAAGGATCTAAAAATAACTTTGAAATACTATACCCATTTTTTTGACGAGATATCTCTACAACAAAATATAGAATTGAAAGATATATTTGATAACATAACAAATAAACACAAACCTAGTGATGACAGTGATTAGAGCAGTTGTTTTGCTCAAAATGAATTTAATCAAAATATTGTCTGTGCAATGCCTTTTTAAGCGAATTGGTATACATAGTAAAAAGACAATACTTTGCGCATGCGCAAAGAAATGCGCAAAGCACTTTTAAATTCTATTACATTCTTCAGAAAACAAAAAAAGAGAAACACTGATTTAACGGCGTTCCTCTTGATTTATACGAGAGCTTCTGTTCTCTTTTGTTTTATTTAAGGAGAGTACAGGATTTGATAATACTTATACATCAGCCTTATCTTGACTTCTGCGCAAAATTTGCGCAAAGTCTTTCATTTTATTACATTTATACATGATTAAATTCATTTATATTTAGCAGCTGAATAACTTTATTTTCCCAAAAATCCATATCTTTTTGATTTTTTTCTATTATAATTGTTAGCTGATTCAATAATTTCATTATACTACGAATTTTAATATAAAAATCGACTTAAAGGTGACTCATATTTTATTATTGTCCTTACGCATATTTAACATTTTATCTTCGCCTTGCTAAATATTAAATTAATTTAAAAATATGTTTGACTATGTACTGTTAACAGTATATAATGTACTTGTAATCAAGGGAAAGGAAGTTAAGATCATGACTAAATCAGAAATTTTTGTAAAAGCACATAAAATTGCAAAGGAAATTATTGAATCAGTTGGTGATTACATGATTGCTATGAGTTTTGCTTTAAAACAAGTTTATAAAGAATATGCTGATTCGTTCATTGATCCTAACTACAATCAAATCCGTTTGATTCAAAGTAAACTAATCCGTAGCGGTAAATATTCAATATCTGACATCTTCATGAATGCTGAAGACGGTGTTAGAGAAATAGCTCATAAAGCTGGAGCTTATTATGGATTCAATGTTTATGCTAAATTATTACATGGCAGAGAAAAAATTGCTAAAGTATTCATCTCTGAAAAGTTATGGGACGAAGCTTGCTAATTTTAAAGGAGTACTAATATATGGAAGAAAAAATAACAGAAGCACAAAAACGTGCAAAGAAAAAATGGGATAGCAAAAATAAAGACAGAGTTGGATATTTGCGACACAAAGCACGTGCCAAAAGCTTTATTACAAAGGATCCTAAGCCTAACGTCACTAAGCAAGGCGAATATTTAAACGACCTACTCTCACTTCAAGAATTATTAAATGAAAGAATTAAAAAAATACAAAAATAGCTTGATTATATACTGTTAACAGTATATAATGCATTTGTAATAAGGAAAGAGGAAAACAAAATGACAAAATTTAATAAATCAGATTGGACTTTAAAAATTAGTTTAGAATCAGCAGATGTTTATCAAAGCAATGACGACAGTCACTTATATGCACGTGTTGATAAATTAAACGATCCTGTAATTTCAAAAATCGATGACAACTCAAATATCGAATCATTAATTAAAGAAATTAACCCCGATGATTTTGCTGGATCATACTACCCTCTAGCAAATAAAATCAGTGTTGAACTATCAGACAATCGATTAAAATAAAAAAAGCCCACCACCTAAATTAATAGATGATGGGCTCTTTTAAAACTATCGAAGTTAATTCAAAACCAAGGTAATTTATAATATTGTCCACGTCAATGAACACCCTTAAAATAACGCATATTATTTAATTTGTCTAGTCTTTACTATTCAAATTTTGAGCCAGAAGTATACTCGAATGGAATAAATTCATTGGTTGCAATCTTGGCCATCATAATATCATTGATAACTTTGAATCCAGCGGTTTTAAAGGATTTACCAGTGCTGACAGACGCATTCTGTACCCAATTTCCTTTTGAATCAAAGACAGGTGCCGGTGAATCGTCCGTATATTTAACGATGATAAAATCTTTAAACTCTGTTTTTGATAGTGGTACAAAAATATCGGTAGCAATTTGATAATGTGGTTCATCATTAATCATAACAATATCTGAACTCTTCCAAGTTGAGCCTACCTCATATGTTTCAGGTCGTTCAATACCCAGTCTATCTACTGGATGAGTTTGCTCAGTCAGCTTGATAACATTTTCTACTTTTGGTTTTTCAGGTTCAACTGTAGGTTGTGTGGCTGCTTCAGTTTTAGCTGGTTGCTTATCAAAGATTCCCCAGTCGTAACTCATATCTTGAGAACCACCGCCCCAGCTTGATGTGTACTGCCAAGCGACAATATTACCTCTTGCTCCACAATCGCTTGATCCATAATTAGCTACCCAAGTCGGGTACTTATTAGCATTTAAGATACCTTCATTGAACCAGCTTGCCATTGAGTATTGAAATACATTTGTATAGCCTTGAGTCTCTAGGTAGCTGATAAAGGTATCGACGTAACTTGCTACATGAGCTGTGTCCAAAGATGGATCTTCGACATCAACACAAAGAGGTGTATCTTTTCCAAAGCCTAAATTAACAACGGATTGCTCAAAGAATTTTGCTTCATTAATAGCGTCTGTAACGCTTGTTGCTAAGAAATAATGATAGAAACCAACATTCATTCCAGCTGCTAAAGCATTTTTTGCTTGGGCGGTTGATTTAGGATTGATGTAGTTATCTCCATCAGGACTACCTTGGGTAGTTTTAATCATAATACCAGATACGCCAGCATTAACTAAGCCTTGAAAGAAGCCTAAATTATCTGGTTGAAAACTCGAAACATCAGCAAAATATTTAGTCATACTAGTTCCTCCTTGTATTATTTTCTTGATTATACTTAGGTGTTTTCACTTCAGTTAAATCATCACTAATGGTACTTTTTGCTGAGGAATCGTATCCCCCAAGTGATCCCTTTACTCCAGCATATAAACCGGAAGTAAATCCACCTACCAATAATCCGGCAATTGTAGCTCTCCCTATATCTTCATGGAAAATAAGTGCAACTAATATACCGGCAATTATTCCAAAGATCATCGATGCAAATGGTAGATATTTATCTTCTAAAGGCGTTGCTACCTTAGTTAAGGCAGTAAATCCCATAGAACAGATAAGAATCAAAACTGTTAGTCCCGCATTATCCATTAAATTTAAACTTTTGATTATCTCCATTGTCTTCTACCTCCTAGCTAATTCCTGTAATCTTTAGGTTCACTGTCTTACCTGTATCGTCTGTTGCTGTAATAGTTTTACCAACGTCAACTTTGCCTAAGGCGTTTGTAATGTCTAACGGGTTGAGCGAGTAATCAGTTGCATGTGAACCTAACTCGAGTTTCATATTTGAAACTTTAATAGTTGTTGTTGAAGGAACATTATTAATGAGCATACGAATACCCGCATCTGTAAATCCATCCAGCGTGGTTGTTGCCACATAGTGTTTCTTTGTAGTATCAGCAATAGCAGTAATGTACGGCATCCAAGTTCCACCAGTCAGGCTACCGATACTTTGAATCATAAAGTTCTCAAGAGCTGTAGAAACAGCATCAAAACTTATAGTTACTGTAGTTCCTTTTTCTAGTCTTCTACTTAATAAATACATTTGTTGAAATTGGGGAGTTGTATTATTACCTGTCATACTGAATGAGTTATATGTTCCCGTTAGCAGATTAGTTCCAACAGCACTGTTATTAACTTGCGTTTGCAAACTTTGGAATGCAGGTGCACTAATTAACCCAGCGTTATCAACAGTCCCTGTATCACCCTTGTCACCTTTGTCACCTTTAGGACCTTGAGGACCAGTTGGACCTTGAGGACCAGTTGGACCGGTTTCACCTGTATCGCCTTTAGGACCTTGGGGACCAGTTGGACCGGTTTCACCTTTATCGCCTTTGTCACCTTTAGGACCAGTTTTAGCAACTGTTAAAGCATCTATTTGGGCCTTTAAGTCTGAAATTGATTGAGATACTTTACTTTGCATAGAAGCAATTGAATCTGCTAATTTTTTTTGGCCATCAGCAATTGATTGAGAAACTTCAGCTTGTTGGCCAGCTGTAAAACTGGAGTTGGCTGCAATAATTTGCTTCTGAATGCTATCCAAGAATGATGTTATAGAAGCTACTTGGGCCTTGATAGTAGCGATTGTTTTATTCAATTCATCACTATTATTTTCCAAATCCAGTTTTTTGGATGCCAACTCAGCAACAATGCTTTCGACATTTTCTTGAGCGGCATCTATGATTGGTTGATATTGAGCCTTAGCATCGCTCAAAGCCTTATCCATAAGCAACTTGAACTCTGTTGGAACATCTAGACCATCAACTTCATTCTTCATTTGTTGGATTCTTCCGAGCCAGTCTGCTTCGGCAGATTCCAAAAACTTGTTGATGCTCTCAATACCCGGAATATAGTTGACTGAAGTATCATCAAGCTGTGCGCTAGGGATGATTGAGATATCAAACCCACATGTAGTGATTTGATTATTAATCATGAAGTAAGCGTCCTGAATCTTACCAACAGACTCAGTTAAATGCTTACTAATTGGATAGCTAATTACATTTCCACTCACGTTTGTTGGATCATTAGAAATGATTGTTCCATCAGATTTCTTTGCTACAAACGTTGCAAAGTCTATTTCAATATTCGGGTAGCCATTATTAGAAATAGAGGCTTCAATAATCACATCATTATCGCCTTGTCTTAAGATGATTGGCTCATTATCAACTGTGTTATTTTTACGAATGTCAAGGTTAATACTTGCTATTTTTGTCATTTTTATCACTCACACCATCCTTTCCTGAAGTGTCATAGATCAATCCTAATGAGCCTGCAATGGCTAATAGGGTGTTAACAATAGCCATAATTTGATTGACCTCATCATTAGTAATTTCCCAGCCAAATAAGTGACCGATTTGCTGAGCTAATACCAAAACTAATGAAACAATTGAAATCCACCAAACTCGTGAATGTGTGTCTAATGTTAATTTATTTTTCATTTTGAACTTCCTCGATTAAATAGTGTATGAACCTTTTCTTGCAACGAAACAATATCTTCATCATGCGTATGAACTTTATCGTCTAGTTCTTCAAAATGTCTCCTAAACTCATCATGTTCAAATTTTGAATCATTTTTAAAATCCTTAATTTCACTAGACAATCGATCCATAGAATCAGATAAAGGTTTAATAACCAACCGATTAAACACCCACACTAGTGCAGTGCCGATTGCCACTACTATTGATATAGCACTTGCAGCATCTTCAATCGTATTGATTATCATAAAATGTGGTGGCATAGTTGCCTCCTTTCTAATTGTTATATAGCAAAAAAGACTAGCCAAACGGCTAGCCCTCTTTATAATCTTCATTTGTGATTTGCTTGTACTGATCAGCATCAATATTGCCAATCTTTACAAAGTAAGCTACATCGTCGTCTTTATAACCACCGATAATAAACATAAATTTAATGAAATCAAACATTATTTTGTACCCCCTGTTGTTGTGTTAGATGTATTTTGGCGTGCTTCATATTCTGCTAAAACTGGAGCTATTGCCTTAGCAAGCTTTCCTGAACTATTAATGGCATTATCGGCTTTTTTATCAGCTGCAATAGCTGTTACTATTGCTTTGCCAACATTCTTGCCCAGCAATGCATTAGCATTTGTTGTTTCTTCATCAGGTGTCATACCAGTAGATAAGTGAACTAACTTATTATCTGCTTGACGAACGGTCCATAAGTAACTATCCGAACTAGAAAAGGCTGGATCATTATCAACTAATGTCCAACCTTTATCTTTAAATAATTTAACTTGTAGTTCTGCACCAAACTCACTTGTGGTGACCGTACCAACGATATTTCTATCGTTATCTAATTGAACTGCTATTTTCATATTATGCCTCCTTAGTTTTTATATGATGTAATTTTATCAACCTGATCATAATATTCATAATTAACTATTTTGCTGCCAAAAATCATCTTCAAAGATCTGGTGTAGTCTACAACAATTGAATCTTTATTGACAATTATCGTGGATTGACTAGGACCAGCTACATTAGCTGTTTGTGGAGTACTATGACCTGAATTACTCCATCCATCATTTGTTTTGTCCCACCAATTAATCGAGGCAGTAGTGCTTGGCCATGAATTAAACGGAATACTAAATTTATAACCAATAATTAATTTTTCTTTAGGAATCTTTATAATTCTTTTCATTCCCAAATCAGAACTCAATACTTTTCCAGTAAGAGTATTAGCACTTAAATCTCTGTAATGATATGAATATTCATCGAATGCTAATTCTAATCCATCCATTGAATTTTCATAATAATCTGATGTTCCTGCTAAGGCAATTTGACCAACTGCCTGACCTGTAAAAAAGTTGATGGAAGATGGTAACTGTGCTACTGGTTTCTGCGTTGAAAATGTAGCAATTACATCAACAACTACATCGTAATTAGCCCCTGTTACACCAGCAGAATTTCCGTCATTATCATAGCCAGTGACACTGTAATAGGTCATGGTGCCATCACCATTAAATTTTACTTTAAGATGTGGCGCCAAGAAGTTCTTGCCTTCTTGCAAATTTTCACCAATGCCATTAATTGGAATATCTAGTTCATTAGTGGTGGCTAAATCAGCTGATTTAATATAAACAGGATAAACAGACGTAGTCGTAAAATATCCTTCTTTAACAGCATTGCTTGTATCATAATTCAATTCAATATCTGAAACGTCACCTTTAGCTCCAGCTGTCATAACTGTCTTTTGAAGATGTAACAAGAATGTAGCACCGTCACCAGCCATATTAAATTTAGTACCAACATCCCTAAGCAAAGTTACTGTTTTAGACGTTGTTGGTTCCTCAGCTACGCTTTCATCACGTTGATAAAGCAAGTATCTTTCAGTAATTTCACCATCGGCAAGCGAACCAGCATAATAATCAGCTCCAGCAGACGGGTGATCAGAATTATCTCCACCGCCAGTATCACCACCAGAACCATTGCCAATTAAACCAGTGATATCACCGAAATTCTTGTCATCGGTTGGAATTTTATGAATTTTACCGCTTGAATCTTTATAAAAAAGTCCTTGCAGTGCATTAGCTGCAATTCGAGCAACTTTTGTAATTGCATTTTCTACCATTTATTTATCCTCCTGTTATTCTGTTGTTGTTGACAATGCCGCTTGTAATGAATCAATTTTTGCCGAAACTGTTGAATCAGATATCTTATCTGTCGTATCAATCTTTGCAATTTCAGTTTTAACAAATGATTGTGCACCTGTTACAGTCATCAAATATGCTGATTAATTAATAAAATTGTCAGTTTTATCAATTGGCAACTTAATGATTCTGCCGGTGCCATCATCGGTCTTAATAACAATTGGCAAACTAGTGACCAGCTTGGCTACCCTATCTAAATCTGTCATGCTTGATCACTACTCCCTTCGATAATTCCAGTCAAAAGGTCAACCTTTGATGAAATATCCTTGTCCAAAATGACATCATCAACATTTACAATGATTTTGCCGGTATTAATACCCAATTGAACAGCAGTGTTAAGCCCATCTTTAGTAACTAATCCGTCATCGCTAATTTGTTTCTCAAGCCCGTCCATACGAGTTTGTGCAGTATCAATATCGCCATTCAAAGAATCAAGTTTCTGCTTGCTTTGACTAACAAAAGTATCAACATTGCCAATGCCTTCTTTTAATTCTTGATCTAACTTAGTTAAGGCTTGCTGCATAGTCTCATCAACTTGTTTGAGCTCTGAAGCTATGATTGCTGCATATGCATTCAGTAGATAGTTAATTTGATGGTCTGCTGATGTCTCCATTTCTTTGATATGTGCTAGTAAACGTACATATTCAGATGCGTAAAATTCTTGGACAACCGGCATAGCCACATCGTTGGCAATTACTTTAATTGAAAAATCTAAGGTAGTTAGAATCTTAGTTCTATCCGTGTTTTCAATCACAAAATGAGCATTCTTATAATAGCCGGCTGACTGTGCAATTACTGCTGATGGTGTCCAGTCAATGAATCCCAAGTTTGCTTGTGTTGGATTAAATCCCTCGTCATCCAAAATGATATTGCCGTCAGCATCTCGTCCCTCGAATCGGATTAAATAATTATCCATTGGAACGTTGCCATCAATATTCTTAAATGTAATAGGTACATGTAGCATTCCTGATTGGCCTTGACGAATAGTTATCATTTGGAAAATACGTTTATTGGTAAGAGTATCCAACACACTTTGTGGCATATTGTGTGTACTCTCGTCTGATGTGTCTTCGTGAGGCAAGTAAAAAGCCTTTGATCCATCAAGATAGAAAATCAAAGGCTGCTCCATTGGCAAATCTGTATCTAATGTTCGGTATTCTGCACCAACTGAAGGTACACGATATTTAACACCAATATCCGGTTGAACGTCAGTAGATGACATATCCGTATTTACATTACTTTCCATCGCTATCTCCTTCCTCATCTTCAGTATTCAAATTCTCAACTTTGCCTTCGACATTAGAATCCATAATTTTATCATTGTAATCAGGATTGCCAGTAAAGCCTTTAGCAAAGTTAGAATTTGGTTGTGGCTTATCACCAATATAATGATTGATATTGGTGATTTGTTTTTGAAGAAAATCAATCTTCTTATCAACATCAGCTTTTGAATAGTATCGTTCATCAATCAGTTTAGAAATTGATGTAGAAATTTCAGATAATTGATCATCAGTTAACTGCTTGAAGAAATCAATAATTTCGTTCTCATTTGATTGCTGTAACGCTTGATTTTTAAGTAGTAAGTTAATAACTTTCTCAATCGTTTCAACATTGTAATCATTTGAATGAAACATGCTTGGTCCAATCAACTCTTGGGTTAAGTGGTCTAAGTGGACGTCATTACCATCAAAGCCTTCAATATTTTGAAGTTCTGGTAATTTTAGTAAAGTCTTCAAATCAACTAGCCTAAAACGTCTAAACACTGTCTTACCAGCATTATCATTACCAAGAATTTCAACAATTTGGTTATTGTCTTTATCTATGTAAGTTGTACCAGTTGCAGACGTTTTTGAGATTTGATTATTTGGCAATCGACCGTATTCAATTAGCTGTAAATCTTGATTTAGATAAGGTGAATAGAATTGCTGTGTCCCATCATATCCTTGCATTAGCTCCCCTCCTTTGAATTATTTTGACTAGCTTCAAGGCTGTTAACCTTTGCAGCTAATTTTTTAACTGATTTATTTAGCAACTTATTGTTTCTTTCATGAAGCTTTAATGTGCTAGCAACTTCAAAATTGATATTCTTCTTTGACATCTTCGAGTTATCTAACGATATCGTCATTGGAGTATCTTTCATCAGTGGGTTACCACTAATACCATTCAAAGTGACAATTGTTTTAATACCAAGTGGGCCAGCATCTAAGTAACTTGTATCACCAATTTTCATGGTGTCATCTTGATAACTCAAGTTAACTGTTAATTCAATGACTGGCTCTGTTTGTAGTACCGAATCAGCGTACTGCTTCATCTGTTCTACCGTTTTGATTTGATCATTAGTAATATCATCGCCAATCTTCAAACCATATTGGTCTCTTGATGGAGCGTTGTAATAAAAAAAAGGCTCAAACACATAATTTGTGTCATCCGCCGTTGTTCCATCAGTTTGACCTTGATTATCACTAGGCTCAACATCATATTGACCACTGAAATCAAAATCACTTTGATCAACCCATTGATTAGTTGCAATTCGATAGTAAGACTTGCCATTAGCACCATCACTCACAGAACCGTTAATCATCCAACGGGAACCATTCATAACACCATGATTTAACTTAGTCTGCGGGGACCATGGAGAATCGTACACAGTAGCTCCAAAAACAGTATTCTTAACCTCCGTGACAGCAACGTCAGTAGCGCCACTGAAATCTAGCGCCGATTGGTCAATCCATCCAGAATCAATTTTGTACCATGATTTAGATTGAGCACCATCGGAAGCTTCGGCAGTGATTTTGTATTGAGTACCATTTGAAACAGCCTTTCCTATTTTAGTTTGTGGTGTGAAAGGAGAATCGTATACGTCCACTTCATCATCTGATTTAACAGTACCCTGACCGGTAACCACTTGGATAGTTTGATTCTCGGGCTTAATGTCGCCTTCTTTATCAAATGTGACATAGTTTTCAGCTACCCATTCATCAGTAGCGACAAAGTAATATGTAACATCATCAACAACCTTTTTAGACGTTGAAAGAAAGCTATCACCATTAGTTAAATAACGTTTAACAGTGGCCATATCAGGTCCAACAACGGGTGCACCTTGCGCATTCATTGTTGATATTGTCAGATGAGCATTACCGATTGATGAACTGACATTATTATCCTTATCGGTATCATCGTCAGAGCTAGAATCGCCATCAACTTTGATAGTTCCTTCACCCCAAACTAAATCTATTACATGATTTTCGGGCTTAACAGCTCCTGGTAAATCAAATCTGACGTGTTCAGAACTAATCCATGCATTAACACCAACTTCATACCAAGTCGTACTATCAATTGAAACCTGTTGAGCAATCTTATAGATGGATCCATTGGCAAGAATTTGACCAGTTTTGATTTTCTTAGTTGGCGAACTGTAAACCGGCACACCATTAACTGCTGAAATAACTCCTTTAGCTTCAGGACCAACTGGAGTAGCTGACATAGATATTCCTGCGGAATCAACTACTGCAACCGCTCCATCAGTTTGATTATGCTCATTGTCTTGAGTTGCACCATAGAGCATGGCTCCATTCTTAATCGATGTACGATCAATTGAAACTTCAATATCATTAGTGCTATACAGGTTTCTAAACGTCTTATTAGTTTGATGTTTATATGAAGCATCATCGTAAATGATGACTGTTTTTTCGCTAGGCAACCATTTTGCACCATAGCTATCGACTGCCTTTTGAACAGCATCGAGTCCGGAACAGTTACCCCAATCAGTGATATCAACTTTAGGAAAATCCCCAATCAATTTGTACGTATAACCGTCAACATTATATTCAGAATCAAATACAAACTTCATTGCTTCATCCAATGAATACGTTTGACTGCCACTATTAACTTTAAATTGCTTGAAATCTTGCATTCCAAAAATTTCATGTGTGCATGTGACATCTTTAGTTGTTAAGCCATCTACGACCTTTTCAACCAATTGCATGACATTATACTTTTGACCATCAAAGATGATTGAGGCACCGTCTTGCAACATCTCAAAGGATAACGAAGTATCTTTTGAAAGGAATGCTGTGAAAGTTATTGAGAATGTCTCACTAATCTGTTGATCAATATTAAATGTGCTCTCATCTAAGCAAGTCAGCCATTCTTCGCTCTGGCCGTCAGCTGACCTTACTAATAATTTATGATTAGACGTTAGTTGTAGATAAAGTAGAACTCAAAAGATACATCAGAATTTGATAGACCAGAAATCTCAAATTCATTGTTACCTTTAGCAAGTGAAATAGTCCCGTGATCAGAATTAATACCATCGTTAGTCCCATTAATCATAGGATTAACACCATCTAAAATTAGTTCATCAGATGATGTTAAAACACGATTATAAGTGAATGATTCACCGGTAGTGTTATTAGTTAGGGTTGGCGAACCAGACCCTCTAATGTGAATTTTTAAGTAATGGTGCTGTGCCAATGGGTCAATAGCGAATGAACTAGGATTATAAATAGAAAACTTCTTTTCTTTGGATTCAAAGGAAATATCTTTGTTAGGCATTCCCATGCCATAAGAAAAGAAGTTTTTATTTTTATCAAATATTTCTAATGATGTACCGACACTCTCACGAACGCCAGTGTAGTTATTAAACGTAATTTGGAATGTTCCAGCTTTCTCATTGAAGTAAGTTGGAACAATCGGCTTAGTAACCACACGGTACTTATAGGTGGGTTCACGACTGAATACAATCCAAAAGCCACCACGAATCATGAAGAAATTCTGTAATTCTTCAATCAGCATTAAGAATTCTGATTCATTAGTAGCGTCAATCATCCATGTTGATTGAATATCCCTACTATCAAATGAACCTGATGTGCGTGTTTGACCATCACGTGTATTAATTTTTTGCCAATTGTCTACAGGATTCGTCATTGGAGAATCATAGTCATAACAATGCACTCCAAATAAATCTTCGACATCATAATAAGATTTCCAATTAATCCCATCAGTCGAAATAGCAACTTCTACTGGATCATATGGCAATCTTGATGGATTATCATGACCATTTGAAAATCCGTACGCATGTGGCTTGGGATTTTCTAATGATTCATCTTTAAATACTTTTTCAGTCACTAATTACTATCTCCTTTCTACTATTGTCTATTGCCTTGCATGTAACCATAAACAGCTGTATCACGTTGGTTTTGTTGATTAAGGTTATTAGATGTTCTTACTACGTTAATTTCTGGAGCAAAGTTCTTTCCATTAATGGAGCCTAGCAAATTAATAACTGCATCTAATTTTTGACCGATATCACTACTGATATTTCCCATTAAATTAGATGACTTAAATTCTGGGTGAAAGTCAGCCATTTTGTACATCAATTGATTCATTAATGGTAATGCTGATGGTCGTGCTGGATTAATTACAACTTCAGGTTCACCAGCAACCTCACCGGCAACGTTTCCATTACCAAGATAAGTTGGACTAGTCATCCAACCACCATTGGCCAAAAAGTTAATCTGTCTGCCTGTTCCGATTCGGTTCCATCCACCGTTGTGCATATAGGCGTTTGTTGTTGCCATAATCTGATCAACACCAGATAAGATATTGGTGTGACCGGGAACAGCATAAGCCATGAATGTTTGCGGAATAAATTGCAATAATCCCATGGCAGGATTACCAGCAAGTGAATTCTTATCAGAAATTTGTTGGCGAATGGCAGCATTACCACCAGATTCACGAGCAATTTCACGAACATATGCAGCCGCTTCCCAGTCAATCCCATTTGGTGGGTTGGCTCCCATATCTTTAAGAACTTTCTTAACGATTGGTAACCATGCTTGTGCGGCTTTAGGATCACCAGCAACGGATTGAGCTTCTAGCTCTTTATCTTTCAGCTTGCTTAATTGGTCTTTGACCCAATTAATTGATTGCTTAACAACGTAATGGCCTGCTGGAGGTGCAAACGTACTACCAAATTTAGTAGCTTGACTAATCTTTGAAGTAGCTTTATCCCAGACAGATGTTAAATTGCCTAGCGGGTCTTTTAAGAAGTCCGTAATACCTTCTAGTTTGTCTTTAACCCAGCTACCCATGTCACTCAATTCACCTTTAATCCAACCACCAACACCATTTGCATAATGTGGCACTGAACTAGGTGCAAAACGTTGAGCCGTTTCAGTGGCAGGTACAACTGTGGCACCGGGTTTCAAGTCAACCATGACATTTCTCATCTTAGGAATGACTCTCCAAGGTTCACCCGGATTCTTGAATGCTTCTTCAAACAGGGGTCCCTTTTGATCATTGATAAGAGCAGGTCCGCCAGGGTGATATCCAACACCGCCAGCGTACTTGATTGGTGCAATAGATTGAGCTTTTCCACCAAAGAACTTGATAACGGTATTAATTCCGCCGATACCACCATTGATGGCTCCAACAACGCCTTTCATGGCATCGTGAGCTAAATCTTTAAAGGTTCCAAAAATATCTTTAAATAATTTCTGAACACCCTTCCAAAAGCTGTCCCAGCCCGATTTAAAGCTAGATTTAAAGCCGCTCCACCAAGTATTTATACCAGTGGTGAAATCATCATAGGCTGTATGCATACCTTTCCATCTATCATGTATATCGGTCTTTCTGTCTTTCCATCCTTGATTCCAGTCTTTGCCGAAATCTTTAGAAAATCCAGACCACCATGTACCAATACCAGTAGTGAAATCATCGTAGGCAGAGTGCATACCCTTCCACGTATCATGCATACCGGCTTTTCTATCTTTCCAAGTCTTGTCCCATTTCTTACCGAAATCTTTTGTAAATCCAGACCACCATTTACTAATGTTCTTATCCCAACTGGTAGTAGTCTTTTGTGTATCTTTCCAGAATCCATCCCAAGCTTTGCCAAACTTAGATTTCCTTAAAGATTTAGTCATAGAATCAAGCGAGTCGCTAAATAACTTAGCAAACCCTTTTTTTCCACTAAAAATCTTACCTAAGCCATCAGACCACGTTTGCATAGCCTTCTTAGTTTTCTTATCCTTGTTGAACCATTTAGCAACTCCATCAAATGTTCCGGTAAGATTGGACAACAATCCTTTCTTACCTTTAGTTGAATTTTTAACAGATGATTCAAGACCAGACATCCATTTGTCAAAGCCTTTTTTAGTAGACTTATCCTTTATTAACCAGTCTCCAACGCCTTTAAAAATGCCAGTCAGATTGTTTCCAAGACCCTTTTTACCTTTAGTAGATGTTTTGACTGATTTTTCTAGTCCTGACACCCACTTAGTAACGTTTTTTCCGGTCTTAGTATCCTTCAAGAACCAAGCCGTGACACCAGCAAACGGATTGACTAGCGAGGCAGTAATTTCAGTCTTGTGCTTCTTGACCCAATCTGTGCCTGTCTTAAAACCAGATTGAATATTTTTTCCAATCTTTCCAGTTTCTTTGCCAATTGCTTGTTCCCATCCTAGCTTGCCAGTAAATAACTTTTTAGCTCCATCAATTCCAGTTTTGACACCTTTCACGATACTGCCACCAAGTTTATTCATAGCATCTCTAAAGGGCTTGATATGCTTATAAGCTTCATAGAAAGCAACACCTAATCCAATCACAGCAAGTGCTATATCAACATAAGGGTTCATTAAGGCCGTCTTACCTAAAGTCATCATGGTAGTACCAAAGGTCTTTAATGCTCCAATTGTTTTAGCACCAAAAGCCACAGCTAAATCTTTTCCTGCCAAAGCTAAATCCTTAACTTTACCAGCGCCAGAGACAACTGCCTTAACAGTATAAGTGGTCGCTTTGCTTGCACCTTTTCCAATTAGACCTCCAGCGCCTTTTAAACCCTTCCAAGTCCATTTACCAACAAATTTCAGAGTCTTTGAACCGCCTGTTTTAATTAATCTTCCAAACCCCTTAAGTCCTTTCCATGTCCAATGTCCAATGAACTCAACTGGCTTTCTCGCAACCTTCTGGCTATTATCTCCAGTACCAACTATTTTGGTAAACAAACCGCCCTTATTTTTATCACCGATACCTGCAATTTTAGCCAAGGGATCAAATACACCTTTGGCCATCTTAAATCCTTTAATTGCTAAAAGTGCTCCGGCAATATTAGAGATTGCAGTTTTATGCTTAGCAATTGCACTTAAAATGCTTTCGAAAGTTTTAAGTGGATCAGCAGAGCTTTTAGCGTTCTTATCAACAAGTCCAAATTTCTCAGCTATGGTAGTCATGATTGACTTTATATCATTCCAAATGGCTTTACCGAAAATAGAAGCAATCTCACCAACGTCTTTACCAATCTTCATAATGGTTTCTTTATGACTATCAATATATTTGATGATGTCCCCGATACCATTTAAAACTTTGCCTGTCGCTGATCCAATTGCTTTAGAATACTTCTGCATTGCATCATCAGATAGCAAATCTCTAATCGCACCACTAGCAGATTTAGTAGTGTCAAATGTTTGAGACATGATATCACCCATTAATTTGCTGAAACGTGAGTGAATATACATTCCCATGCCCATATAAGAAGTCATGGCTTCTTGAGTACCACCAGAGTATTTCTTACCCAAATAATCCAGTGTTTCAGTAAATTGTGTTGCACTTAATTTACCAGCCGCTGACATCGCATATAATTCCTTCATTGATTTACCGGTAGCTTTTTGTAAAGCTTCACCGAACATAGGGAAACGATTGATCATAACCGCCATGTCTTCTGAACCGGCTTTACCACCAGCAACAATTTTAGCGAACATCTCACCTGATTCTGCTAAAGCGGAATTACTCATATGTAAGGTAGAACCCAGTGCCACAAATGAATTTGTCCACCTTTTTGTTTCGTCAACGTTAGAATGAACATGATAAAAGGATTGAGCCATTTCATTAATAGTATCAGCAGCATAAATTGAGTGTTGTGATAAACTATTAATATAATTAACTAATTCTTTGCCGTCTCTCGGTGCTTCTGTTGTAAGAGCCGTCCAAACGGTCTTCATAGTATCTTGTTCCTTGTTGTACTCCATTCCGGCTTGCGTTGCTGACTTTAAACCACTGGTCAATTGATTAACACCATTGGAAATCATCTGTCCCGCAAAAGTACCAGCTATGATTTCTTTAAGATGACCAAACTTCTTGGTGGCAGTATCAACCGAAGAACTATCGACATTTACTTTCTTAGTAATCGGCTTAGTTATTTCAGCAATTTCCCTATTGATCTCGCTAAATTCACCTTTATTAGCTATGAAATCTAAACGAGTCCGTGCTTCTTTAGGAACTGCATTATACATAGCTTTGTATGTTGTAAATCCTCTTTGCTCCGCAATAGCTTCAAGCTTAGTTTTCTTTTCTTTAGGTAAAGAATCATAATCATGTTTTGCCGATTCGAAAGCCTGCTTATCAAACTTAGCTTTTAACTCAGTTTGAATATCTTTAGGAAGGGTTCGCATATAGCTATCAAAGTTATCAAATCCCATTTTATCGGCAATTGCTTCCAACTTTGTTTGATGTGTTTTAGATAATCCATCTAACTGTGAAGCATATTGCTGAACCTTAGATTCATCGGCACTAATATCAAACTTAGTGGTTTTAGGCTTAGTTAACTTATCAAACGATTGCGATACTCTGCTAAGCGTTGGGGTGACATTATCTTCAGCAGAAAGTCTAAAAATCTTATTAACGACAATATCTGACATCTACTCACGCCCCCTCTTCATTACCAAGTTATAAAATGCCCTGCTATCGTTCTTGACTCTTTGTTCCTCACTCTGATTACTACCAAAACTATCGGCGTTACTTTTTAATTCATCTAAACTTTGCTGAATTGTCTCGTTTTGCTCTTGAATATTTTGAACGAATCCAACGGGCTTTATCATTGCAGAACTCAATCGTTCATCTTGCAACCTGTCATATTGTGCTAGCAAAGCACCTTTACATAAGTCTCTAAATTCATTTGGAGTAAGTTTGTAAAAATCATCTATGTCAGTTATTCCAACAATTCTTCGTGCTTGAACAATAAGCACATCCAAATCCAAGAAACTCTTTACTTCTTGATTCTCTTTTCCATTTCCTTGAGTGCTTTTTTGCGCTCCTCGATTTGAAGTTTCCCTACTTCTCTGTCTTCGTCTGTCAACGTAGGCATCTTGTAAGCTTCTTGCATACTCTTGATTGAATCTGCTACGGAGTTTAGCAACTGTTGTACTGCTGTCGCGAAAAAACCATCTGACATAAATCCTTGAAGAATATCACTAGAAACTGCGTGAATATTCTCAAATCCTTTTTGTTCTGAAATTTGTGCCACAATTTCATCTTCCGGAATTTTGCCACCGGCAACACAATAGAAGAAGTAAATCACTTGATTCATGTCATCATTAAAAATCCCATTCAAAAATGTATTGAATTTAGATGATCGTTCTTCACGTTCTTTACCGGCAATATTTTTATATAAACCATAAGTAAATGATGGTTCTACTTCCGTACCTTTGATGTTCAATTTAATCATTTTGAGTTCTCCTAATTGAATAATTCCGACCGCCACCGCTCATATTTGAGTGAGTATGCTCTTTTATTAGTCCCTAAACCGTTGGAGATGTATTTGATGTGTCACCTGATTTACCAGATGATGTATCACTAGTTGATGGGTTAGATGTTGGATTTGAACCATTCGTATTATCAACAACTTTATAAGCAGGTCCCATTACATCTTCCCCAGTTGAAGTATCTTGAACTTCAATAGTGTCATCGTCGACGGTCTTATCAATAGTTTCACCATTTTCTGTACCAATATCACTTGGGTGGGCGTAATTGTAATACTTATCTAAATCATCAAGTACCCCATCTTCGAAGTCAGCTTCATTCAATTCAAAAGCATTTTCATCAGAATTAAGCGCACGTTCAACACCATTAACTTCGAATTGAAGATTAGATGTAACAATCCCACCTAGTGCTTCAGTGTTAGGCAAATTGGGTACATATGATTGCGAATATTGTGCTTGAACTTTTCGATTTGGTTTAGTTCCATGTAAGGTGTTTAAATCAACTCTCCACAAGCCAATTAATTCACCTTTTTGCCATGCAGCATACAAATCCCAGTACAAATCTTTTCCGTTTTTGGCTGGATCATCAAAAATAACATCAACGGTTCTTTGCTGGTTAATAGCTCCAACACCTTTCGCCGTACCTCTCTTAGTAGCTGTAGATTGAACAGCGCGAGCGTTAGTCCCTGATGTGGCACCTTGTTGGCCTAAAATATGAGCCTTGTTAGCCAATGGTTCATGCATAAATCGTTTATATAAATAAATGATTTTATCAGCATCCCGACCCTTAAATGCTTTCTTAAATTTGTTGTCGGTAGTAGTATCTCCGTCCATTTCATTTCCTCTTTTCTTAAAATTGGGTAAAAAAATAGACATCCACGTTTAAATGAATGTCTAAATAACTATTCTTTCTGATATGTAATAATCAATCATCAAGTTGTATCTTCTTAAGATTTGTGATGTAGATGTATCTGTCAGCGTTCTGTCATCATAACCAGAATACCGACAATTATAATTTGATAAATTCAAATGTTGGAGTAATTGCTTAATTTCATAACAGTTGTCCATCATTTGATCATTGTTGTTATTTTTAATGTCGTAGTAATCAACACATAATGTATAAGCCGATCTAACTTCATTTTTAGAAATATTATTGTTACTAGAATTTTCAACATAAAAACTGATTTGTGGATATTCCGCACTATCACTATCTTCAGTATCAAATACAGGAATCCCAAATTGGCTTAATACTTTTAAAGCACTTGTCATCAAATCTCGTGTTGGTGAAATATTGACCACCTACTTTATTGAATTTTTAAGCATCTCATCAGTGTAAGTATCTACATCGAGATCACGTCCACTATCTCTCATTGGATGCTGTGCTGGATAATCCTTACTTTTTAGGCCATGTTCAAACGCACTACCGTAAGGATATCCACCACTAGATTTACCTTTGCCATCACTAGACAGTGCTGTTGGGAATACATCAACGCTTAATTTATCGTCAGAAATTTTCTTTTTGATACTCTTTTCGAGATTACCATTACCACGATATCCGCTTTTTGAATGGTATTCACGTTCTCTAATCAAATCCACAGCATCGGAAACTTCTTGGTTTCCAAGCTTTTCAATTAATTTAGGAACATTTTTTTCCATTCTTGCTTTGTCCTGCAAAATAATCTCGGCCAAATCTGAATTACCAGATTGTTTTAAAGACCTTGCCATAGTAATCATTGGGTCTTTATAATCATCTTTGATCTGAATTCTAACAGTCGGTTGATTCTCATTTTCATCTTCATTCATGGTTTAACCACCGTCCCAGTGACGTACATAGTAGTTCGATTACGATGATTTCTGATTTGACTAACTGAATATTTAGGCGATTGAGTTTTCTCGTTAAATTCACCTTCAAATCCAACGAAATCAGCTTTTTCAGGTGAATTGAATCTAATTACCCACGACTTAGCAAACTGTCGTCCAAATACGTTTAGTTGTTCTTGAGCGCCATTCAGTTCTGTTACTCTAGCACCATAGTATTTGGTAGCTACTAGCTTTTTTGTGTGGTCTAAAGGTGAACTATTAGGCTTACTTACTTCGTGAACCAAATAAATAACAGGTCTAATCAAAGGTCATCACGCTCCCTCTATGGTCATTCTCTTCCAGACCATCTTTGTACTGGTTAAGCAAATCAAAATAAGGTGATAAATCCGTGTCTTGGAACGTCAATGACATCCCCTCTTCAGAAATAGATTTAGTCCCTTCATAGTTTTCTTTAGTCAAAGCGTCTTGAGTAACTTTTTGAACAATAACAGTCAGCTTAGAATCGATAGTATCAATATCTAAATACAGTTTGATTTCATCAATAGCATTATCAATGTAAATTTTGATTCTAGGAATTCGAGGATCATCGGTTTTGAGATCGTTAAGAACTTCTATATTTTTTAAAACTGTATCAGTAACTGTGGGCGTTTCTTCACTCATGCAATCACCTCATTACTTGCCTGTTGTAGTACCAGATGTTGATGCTGCTGTCTTCTTAGCCTTAGTATTGATATTTGTAACGACATACTTAGGATCAACCTTGAACTTATAAGCCACAACACCAATGTTACGTGGATCGGTAACAATCTTGTAATAAGGTACTGTTGCACTTTCAAGCTTATTAACAGTTAAGCCTTCATATGATTGTGTAACATCATATCCCAAGCCATTTGGATGCATTGAAACGATACGGCGGTTAATAATTGCTGATTGGCCTCCTTTTCCTAATGCATCACGAGTTACTTCAACGGCGTTTTGACTTGATGGGGCTGTTGAATAACGCATAGCTCCGTCGCTCAAAGCGTACATTGTTGTTGTACCGTCAGCTGCTAATTCAATATCATCATCTTCAACGATTGAAATACCGTTATAAGTTGTAAGGTTTGTAGCACCTTGAGATGGTTGAACATCAGCAATTAAGTTTTGCTCACGCATAGCAAATACAGTGGCTGAATTAACAACTAGTCTAGTCAAACTTGGTGTTGCAACATCACCCATTCTTGATAATGCTGCTAAATAATCCCCAGTTGATAAATCCTTTGCTGTATCAAATCCAAACGACTTTTCTTGTTTCAAATCATCAATAAGATACATATTATTAAGCAATGCTAATAGCAAACGTTGGTCTTGACCTTGCCAATAATTTGAAAAGCGTGATGTAATACGTGCTTGAACATTAGCTCCTGAAACTTGTTGACCAAAGTCGGAAGCACCATATGCCATTGCTTGATAAAACTTGATAGCATTATGTTGATCAGTTGTTAATGAATTTACCTTAATATCATCGGTGTCATTCCAATCTTGTGGATCACCATATAAATCATTTAATACTGGAATATTCATTAATCTGCCTGGGTCTTGCAAATGTGCCCCCATTACATCATCGGCGGTAATAGCTCCAGACGTTAGTAACCGATTAGTTTTAGTATTGTCGTTATTAATATATTGTGCCCAAATCTCAGGAATAACTAATTGACCTAAAAATGTAGAGCCGGTAAATTGTGGCATTTAAATTTCCTTCTTTCTATTTATTTAAATAATTCTTCTTAATCAAATCTGGATTTTGCAGATATGCCTTAGTTAAATCTTCAAGGCTCATGTCACTTAAATCCTCATTGACTGTTGTAGCTTGACTGCCAGTAGCGGTTTGAGGTGAACTCTTACCCTTTAGGCGTTCTTCAACACTTTCTTGCACAGCTTTATCAAATTCAGTTTTGACACTTTCAAGGTTTTGTTGAGTCTCGTCATCAGTAGAACCAACGAACAATTTTGCAAATGATTGTGGCAATCCTTTTTCGGCTACAATCTTATTAGCACTATCAACTAATGCACGGTGTTTGTTTTCTTCTTGCAGTTTTGCAATTTGATTTTCAAGCTCTTGAGTATGAGCATCCGACTTCTCTTTATCTGTCATATTTGCTTCGGTGTCATGCTTTGCAATTGCTTCTTTAATCAAATTTGGAATGTTTCCAACCTTGCTTTGCAACTCTTTAATAGTTTGATCGGCACGAGCTTTTTCTTTGGCTTTGCCTGCACTTACTAATTGATTAACTTTTTCTTGTTGCTTATCATCAAAAGTCACTTCAGTTTGAGTAGGCTCATTATTTACATTTGGTTCTTGTGATTGGTCATTATTTTGATTAGGGTCCATAAGTTATCCTCCCGTTTTAAGCCCGTCGGCATTGATTTCCATTTATAGCCCGTCGGCTTTATACCCATGGCTCTTTAACGCCTGACACACGTTTGAAGGCATAAAAAAAGACAACATTTAAAGTTGCCTACAATTCATCTAATTCATCTGTGACATCGTAATCACTATTATCCCAATCATCATCGTCATTAATTTCAATGACAGTACACTGACAATTAGGATGCATTAACGGAAAGTTAACACCTTCTTCAGCATCTTCAACATTAAATATCTGGCCATCAAGTGCATCACAATCAGCACAAGTATTTTGAGCTTCTAGTGATATATATTTATACTTCTTAACGCCTCTTGAATGGAAGTCTTGCAACCTAGTACGGTTCATGGCTTGAGCTGTCGCAGTCCTGATTAATCCTGCTGCACGTCCCATTTGACCATCGGTAGCTTTGTCACCACCAGTCAAAATATTGGAAATAGTAGTTTTCCAATTCAAAGAATCCTTAGGACTTTTAGCAGCCATTTCGGCAACGTCACGAACTTTTCTAAGTGTCTGCATAGTTTGCTTATTGATTGATGAAAACATGTCAGAATCAACGTGACTGTCCAATGTGGCATTTTGAACTGACTTATAAATAATTGCATCGACATTCTTACTTTGCTCTGAAATATGTCTATTATTTCTAAGAACTTTAGTAGCTTGATGATATGTTGAAGCATTGACAACATCAGGAATATTTTTAGTTGATACGCCTAAATGAATCTTTTGAGCCATCGACTGTCTGACAACATCCCTAGTGATATTAGCCATTAACATATCACCATTAGTTCTTAGCTCATTACTACCATATGCAATCTTAATAAGATTCTGATCATCAGCACTAGCGTTATAAAAAGTATCTTTTAAATTGGCTAAGAAGTTAGCAATCTCATCAGGACTAGCCTTCGCTGTCCATGATTTGTTAGCTCCCATGAACGCATCAACATCATTAATAACCTTAGATTGAGTATCTCGATACATGTGTTCTATTTCTTTAACACGTTCGTCCTGCTTACCATAGACTTTTTGAGCAATTCTAATCGCTTGATTCTTCGTTAGTTTCATCAGAATCTACCTCTTTTGAATCAGAATCATCACTTTCTGGCTCTTGATTATCGTCAGACTTTCTATTAAATACCTTGTTAAAAGGATTACTCTTTTGAGCTTCTTCAGTATCATCTTCATTACGTTCCTTTTCGGACTCATAACTCACACCTGTGATTGGTTCTATTTGTTCAAGAATAGTCTGATCAGAAACTTTACCGGTATTAACCAAAGCGGTGACGGTCTGCATAATTTCTGCATCATTCTTAGGCAAATTAGGCGTATAGATTGGATTAATGTTCTCAACCATACTTGCATCTTTAATGTCATTTAACTTTTGCCAATAATTACCCAATAAGCGCATACGGCGCATGATTCCTCTTGTATACAATGATTCCTGATTAGAACGCTCTTGATCACTGCCCCAAAGCTTATATGACATGGCAACACCCGACGCATTTGATGCAAAGTTAGCATCACTTGTATCGGGTGTATTTGTGTCCTTATGAATTTCCATATTCAAAGCATCAATGTAGAGTTTCCAGCCATCAGAATTCAATTCTTTAGTTAGATACGATGCAGTAGGTTGAACAACCTGGCTGTTATCATTGATACCACTCTTAACTAGTGCTGGCTTTAACCATATCTTGCTTTGATGAGTATCAATTTGAGGCTTCTTCTTATAAAGAATATGTCCATCTTCATCTTTCAATGGTTGGCCATCAGCGCCGACCCATGGTGTTTTAGGAACATCAATATCACCAGTAATCATAAGCATTGCATTGCTAAAGTCTTCTTGTGAGTTTGCCATTTCAGACTTACTTTTATCGATTGCATCAATGGTATCAAGCTTATATTCCCAGTCACCCATACGTTCATCATTATTAATATATTCAGTGATTGGAACACTACCAAAGCTATGCTCTTCACTTCTTAATAATGTTAGTTGTCCATCATAATCAGACGTTGGCTTGTAATAGTAAATATGATCATCAGTATAGATAACTGTGTACCAATAATCTTGCTGATTAAAGTTGATGTTGTAATAATAAACGGCAAATAGTGAATGTTGTTCCATGCTAGAATCGTAAACCACAAACGCATTAGCAGGGTTCACAGGTCGTAATGCCACTTCGTTGGTATTCTCACGTACATACATTAATTCGTACGCACGTCCCATAATTGACAGGTTCTTGCCCATAATTTTTTCATGATATGATTCATCATTCTTAGAATTAAAATCAGCAATCAAATCATTGAGCTTATCTTCATCATCTTTAGATGTATCAGAATCTTCGTTGTATTGAAATTTAATATTGTTGCCGAAACGATAGCCAGTTTTAATTGATGTAATGAAATGAGCAAACCCACTTGCAATACGATTATCGGCCCTACTGTCAGACTTTTCACTATCCCAGTAGTGAATATCATTGTCACCAATGTAATAACGATACAACGTTAATAAGCGTGGTACTTGAAGCGCTTGGTGTTTCTCAATAAATTGGGTCGCAACTTCTCCAAGCTTAACCGAATTCTTCTTCAAAGCATCAAATATTTCTTGTGGCATTTTGTATTGTTTATTTGATTCAAGTGAGAAACGTCTACCACTCAACATATGAATTGTTCGTTGATCTGGATAAGGTAGACTTGAATAGTACGCCATTGGATTATCTTCAATTGCCATTAAATCACTCTCCTTTCATTTAGAGTCCCAGGCTATCTAAATAGTCAGCTTGCTCATTGATTGATGGCGCTTGTGTTTCTGATTGCATTGCCATGACTGATTCAGCAACACCTGTTAATGAATCAGATGCATCATCATGCAGATTCTTACCTGCTCTTTGATATTTTTTAATAGCATCAAAAAAGACTGGAAATCTTAACTTCCAGTCCTCCGGATAATGTACATGTTCTTCTACCCAACTTGAGTTAGATAGAATACGTGCATCTTTATTTTGTCCATTGTGAAACCAATTAATAACTGTTCGATTAGTTCCATATTCATTCTTTAATTTGCTATCAACTTGGCGTGCAAATCCTTTACCACCATTATTGGATTCGATACGTGCCATATTAACGTGATTACGATAATAGCTTTCAGTCACCAGTTTTTCCGTTACTTCCATGGGTTCCTGTGTCATGACCACATCTAAGATATACGGTTCTTGTTTGTACATCCCATATACGATTGATACCAGATAATCAGAGCCTTCGTCAGCAGTATCACAGTAAGCATATATGCCAGTAAATTCTGGTTGCTTAGTGTAAGTATTGAACTTCTGATACAAAGCACCCTTCAAGTCAATTGGCTCTTGCTGATAGTTAGCAGCTGCTATTTCAGGCGACATCACGGATATCTTGCGTTTATATTCAGTATATGAAAGAACATCATCACATAACATTGTTCCATCATCTTGCAAAGCCTTCATATTGATGTGCTTAACTTTGAAACCAGCTTTAGGCATTTCTGTTAATACACGTCCAGCTAAATCGCCTGATGCCCAACGAGTCATGATAATCAGCACTTTGCCACCTTTTTCAAGACGTGAAATCATAGTATCCACATACCAACGATAGATATCATCTAATCTATTAGCGTTGTTAGCTTCTTGAGCTGACTTAATAACATCATCAATAATAATAAGATCAGCACCAAAACCAGTAGATGTACCGCTTGGAGATGTAGCAAGATAATTGTTGACCGGGTTACCTTCTAAGCTCCACATATTCATTGCCGCATCACCATACTTGATATGGGTGTCAGGAAAAATATCATTATAAACAAGTATATTGTCATCAGCTTTAACTTCTTGAATAGTATTACGTACTGACTTACTGAACACGGTTGATAGTGTTTCATTGTAAGAGCCTGTCATAATTCTAAACGTGTTGTCACGTCCTAATATCCATTCAACAAAGTTAGTGGCGGTTAATGATTTGCCATGACGTGGTGGCTCATTAACAACTAACACTTGATTATTACTTGTCAGAAAGTCTTCCAAATCATTACACAAATCTACCAAGTATTTACGATTAGGCTTGTAAAAGTCTGGCATTCTCAGTTTGCAGAAATCAAAAAAATGTCGTCGTGCAAGTTCAATCTCTGCACCACGTCTGATCCAGTCATTTCTGTTCATGAGCAATCTTCTTCAATTCGGCATCAGTAAGATTGGCATACGGGTTATGAACATTTAAACCACCGGATAACTCAGTCTCATGCTTATCACGCCATTCTTCAGGCTTACGATTCTTTAACCAGAATATAGCAGCAGTCGTATCAGGTGGAACCTCTTTTTCAACTAATCCCAATTTAATTCGTCTGGTAGTCTTCACACCTTTGATAGCAGCATCTTGAATCTCTTGTTTAGATGCTTCAGGGTGCTTCAACTTCCACTTGTTTTCATAGTCACGTCTTCTAACATCAATTAATTCATCGTCAAGCGGGACAACTTTGTATTGTGTCTCGGTAGTCGTGAATCCCTTGGCACGCTTGAATAAGGCGTTCTCAATTTCACGATCAACAACGGATTTCCCCTTTTTTAGGGTCTCCGATATCTCCGATTGCTTTTTTTTCCACTCATAAAGTGTTGATGGAACAATCCCAATATTATGGGCTATTTGTTCGTCAGTTAAGCCATCACGTGCCCAGCCTTCTAATTGAAGTAGTCCTTCGGGAGTTATCCATTCACCAATATTTGACTTAGCCAACATCATCACCTACTTTCTAACTGTTTTTGGTCTGTTAAGGTACTTCTTTTTTTGTTTCTTTTCATCTCTGGCAATATCACCAATCATTTTGGCCTCTTGAGATGTCATATATCCAAAGGATGTCTTAATCATTTTCATGGAACCACAGCTTTCTAAACTTCTCGTCAGATCTCTTTACAGCTCTTAATGTCATATTGTTTCCTCCAAAATAAAAAGCCGATAGGAATTAACCTATCAGCTAGTGGCGTACTAAGTACGCGTTCAGTTTTAATATAGTGTGAGTGGGATTCGAACCCACGTCCTTACCCGTCCTGCTTAGAGAACCGTTCAGTTTAGTGAACTATCACACTACGATTAGCCTTAACGGTAACACGTCTGCCCCCTCATCATCACGATGTCAGCCAACGTACGAATAGTCGGCGTAAGTTTCACGGCTAATATAATTAAGTATTCACCAGGCTAGGCCTATGTTAATACCATTAATGACTATGATCATTACCAAAAGGCTGTTTTCATAATCATATATAGCTAGGCAAGGAATCGAACCTTGCACCAGGATTTCCTTGAATAGTTTCCCGGGATTTATAAACTAATCAAAACCTATCCGTGATAATACCCTTCAAAGATATTATCTAGAACTCTGCTTTTAAGAGAGCTGGACTACGTTACCCTTTGCGCCACTAGCTACTGTTGTATATGAATTAGTGTCGCTACCGTATTCATATACTATATGTTATTTACAAAAAGGAAAAACGAGGCTTTCCTTTATATTTTATGGCCGTTTTCCGCCGGCCAATGTGAGAACCAGGAGTTGAACCTGAAGTTAATCGAAGTAGCATGTAAAATAATATTAAGTCCTGGGAAGGAACGTCTATCTAAAATTGGTCTTTATTAACTCGCCCACGCGTTCTCACGAAATGAAGAGCGTTATCATAACTCTTCTAACAAATGAGCTCCTTTTAAACGGTAGAGTAACCGCATATCTAATCTTTTCTACGATACCAATATTACTCAGAATCACTCCGAATGTCCTACGGACTTTGTCCACTCAAACTCCACTATTTTCATTTTTCATAACATTTACTTCCATGTCATAATAATCGCTGAATGAATCGGCGAAATACAACATAGCCATTCTTTTACATTCGAAATATCTCGATGATTCATACCCGGTCTGTTCTAAAGCCACGGTATTACCTTTTCCATACAAAAAGCAATATTTTATAATTGTTTTAAAATAATGGTTATCTGGTCCATCTGGCATACGCTCTACCATTTTATAAGTAGCCTTAACCAAATCTGTTGCCCACAATTGCCCCATAATTTTGTCTTCTTGCGTATTTCTAGTCGTTCCTGAAGTTCCAACTGTATCAAAACTGGGCGACTGTATAGAAGCAATATTCATATGTGAGCGAACCTTTAACCTTGGAAACTCGTGTTCAAAATAGTATTTAACGTTTTTAATTGTTTGATCTTCGTCTAGTTCTGGAAATAATCCCATTAATACAGCCCCCGTAGTGATATAATTGATTTGCTGGAACCAATTAATTAGCTGCTCACATTTGTGGGTGGCTTTTTTGTTGTCTAATTATCCAAATTGTTAATAAAAATTGTACTTACAATAATCCCATAACCAATACCTTCAACTAACTTCCAATTAAGTTCTTGCTTACTAATTCGTTCCTTCAATTGCTTATTCTCTTCTAACAAGCACTTATCATTATTCATTAAAAGTTCTTGTATTTCGGCGGTCTTTCTTGCAAATTCATCAATTATCATTTAATTTCCTCTCAAACGTTTAATTCTGGTAGCTCTAAAATTCTTGTTAACAATTTATAATCAGCCTTAGTAGTTTCCAAAGCTTGATATCCAAACATACCATCATACGCTATGAAGTAATTGATATTCATTATTATTGAAGATGTATACATCCCTTTAATTCGATTTATCTTTAAGGTTTCCAATGTAGTTCCTGTCTCGTGATTAATACGTACCGTTACCCATTTAGCCATGCTCCACCTCATAACCATTTACTAGTGCATCGACACACTTGGTGTAAAATTCTTCATCTCCATGACTTCTCATATAGTCTTCTAAATCATTGAACTTACTACCGCCATGCATATACATCATATAAATTTCGTTTAATGCTTCATCTAAACTTTGTTCGCCTTGTTGAATCGTTAAATCAAACTTCTTTGCAAAGTCATCAAAAACTTCAGGCATAACAGGCTTTGAATTAACTTCTTTAGATAGACATTCAATTGCATAAACCGCCTTACTCCATGTAATATGCCCCGGATTACCATTAGGATGTCTGTTAGCTTCATCTACGATGCTGTTTAGTCTATTTGAAATGCCTATTACTTTTTCTTTATTCATCGTCTGCCTCCACTGGCACAGCGAATGCCATATATCTTGAATCGATAGCTTTGATTTCTTGTTCAGTAAAGCTATTTTCACCACTGCCTAATATATCAGGTGATTGAGCGTGATCAAATTTGCCGCCCATATCTCGTATAAGATAGGGATAATTTACTTTAGGCATTTTAATATAATATTTTTGTTCAGAAAACTTAGCTTTGCCGGTATAGAAATCTACAATGTCTTGGATGATAGAAATCTGTTCTCTGCTGCTTGCTTTATGATAGTTATCCCAGACATAACCACAATTCGTATCCTCAGGATATCCAGTTATATTATGTAGAAAGTTGCCAAGATTTCCTGTTTCTTTAGCATCCTCAAGTTCTTCACGTTCTTCTTTAGTCCAGCCTTTTAAAATTCTTACGTTATCCATTTTTATGCTCTCCTGTAGTTGTCTTAAACTTTTTATAAAATCTGCCGTATCAACGTTAATATTCACTTTGATGTCTTTAAGACTTGCCATTACTTAACGCCTCGTTCCTATGTTTATTCCTTCTAAAATTTAGTTCTTGCCATTCCTCATCAGCCTTATATAATCTTTTTCCAATTCGATTATTTCGACGTTGTATATCACTGATGTAGAAAAGCTCTTTATGCATAGCTTTTGCTATCTCAGTCAATTTATAATTGTTCTCACGCATTTGATAAACCGCTAAATTGTCATCATTAACTTTTATCAATTGGATCACCTCATTTTCTAAAACGGCGTGATTATGTGCCAGATAATAGTATTTCTTTCCTCTGGAGTTAGGCGTTTTCTCGCTTCGCGAATGTCTGGCTTCCATTCGTAAATTTCAGGTATATTTTTGGCAATATAAGCAATAGTCGCTTAAATATCATGATGATGTTGCTCAAATATATCCTCTACAAAATCCTGATAAACATCTGCATAATTCATAAATCCAACCTCATTTCTTAAAAAGGTAAATCTGAATCACTAATATCAATCGGTTTACTGTTATCAGCGAACGGATCACTCACATTAGTGTTTGAATTTTTAGATTGATTATAGTTAGGTGCTTTATTTGAATTATCGTTAGTGCTATCGCTTGAATTAGCATTTCTGCTTTCAAGTAATGAGAAATTCTCAACGACAACTTCTGTTACATAAACCCTATTACCTTGCTTATTCTCATAGTTACGTGTTTGAATACGTCCATCAATTCCAACAAGAGAACCTTTATGAACTAAATTAGCGAAATTCTCGGCGGCTTTTCTCCAGATAATGCAACTGATAAAATCTGCTTCACGTTCCCCTTGAGAATTAGTAAATCGTCTGTTTACAGCCAATGTAAAGCTCACAACTGCCACATCATTAGCTGTACGCTTCAATTCTGGATCACGTGTTAGGCGTCCTACTAGGACTATTCTATTAATCATTACTTATCCTCCAATAGTTACTGTCTTAACGTCTAATTTTTCAATCATAGGAACAATATCGTGTGCCTTTAACAACTTATATAGTCCTGCACGCCCCTTTTGCGTCCATTTAGTTATAATACGTGGCTTGTTATCAATAATTCTAGTTGACGAGCTTACCCAGCCGTTTTCTTGATATTTAGAATATAGATACCAGATGCCACCCAATTTGTATTGAATCTTGAGTTTTTTAAGCAAGTTATTAAATGCTTGCGCACTCATTCCATAATCCTTAGCGATTGTTGTAGTGATCATTAATGATTTACTAGCCATGATTTTATCAAAGTATGTAGCCTTAGGCTTGAGCTTTTTATTTTCAAGTTTTAATTGAATATTTTCATCTTGAAGAATTTCATAACCTCGTTTAACTACTTCTTGAGGATCATTCCATTTTTCTTCAAGTTTCAAGAAATACTTGCGGTATCTTTTACCATTGTCATTTCTGACCATCATTGCCAATTCCTTAGCCATGCTTATTGTGATCGTATAATCATCTATTTCTTTAGTTCCACCATATTGATTTTGCTGTGTACTTGATGTACAGGGCACATAATCAATATTTTCTTCAAACATTTCAAAATTCTTATCTACCCAGCGGCTAAAACGTTGAGCAATTTCTAAACCGTTATATAAATCTCTAGCACTCAAAACTTGCTGGTTGTTTTTAACGTCTACTTTTATTAATTGATTCATTTATTTGTCCTCCGGTTAAAAAATAGTGAAACTACAAATACTAAAATTGCTATTGAAACAAATGGCAAGCTTTGATTTATTAACATGATTAATATCAATAGCTGCTTTAAATATGTTTTTCATCTTTATTTGCCTCACAAATTTTGACTTCAACACGTGGGTGTTCGTCATAATCTTTACTAACGTGGTAATCAGTAACCTGTCCATCATCAAACCAGCATGCTTGTAAGCCGTCTTGAATTGCTTTAATGTAATTGTCCAAATCAGGCTTAACTGTCGGTCTAACCTCATGCCTAGCCCGCCTGTCATGCTCTTTCTTCGACAAGCCTTTTTGAATTGACCTGTAAAAGTGGTAGTGAGCAACAAGTGGCAAACCTCTTTCAAATATTTGCTTGTTATGGTGTTGCATTCGATACTGAAGTTCTACTTTTGATTTGAACGCTTTGTATTTTGGCGGCGTATAAGTTCCCCAACGTGTCACTCTAGGACGTGCTGCGGCTACTGGTTCATCATCAACGGTCATAATTAGTTCTTTACTCAAATTTGAACATCCTCGATGTGTGGATTAGCATCCATTAGTTTTTGGTCGATACGTTTTTGAATATGATTTAATAATGAGCCAGCCATAATAATTTCGTTGTTCAAATCTTGATCACCATGATATTGTGAGCATTCTTGATCTAACGCCGTTAAATGCTCGATTACTCCATAAAGCTGTGTATAGACGTTCTCTGTAACATCACTAGCAACCACTAGTGTCTTATTAAGATTATCGATGCTGTCACGTTTGTACTCGCCTTGTGGCAATAGCAATGTTTTCTGCTCTGGTCGTAATCTAAGTTGTCTTGTTTCTAACATTTTTGAAATCCTCCTAAAAAATATTTCGCATATCTTTGCTATCAAATTTGATTGCATTGCCCATATTTTTGGCAATTAATCGGCTGTAAATTTTTGGATTATAAATATCTTGTAACTCCGTACTTGAGTTATTCGTTGTAACAATATTAGTTTTGCTCTTGCGATAATCAGCAAACCTAAACAGCGTTTCTTGTGTAAACTCACTAGCCTGTGTAGGCTTTTTCTTGAATTTATCAACGTGCTGCATGAACGTTTCACTGCCTAAATCATCAAGAACAAATACATCACAGTTCTGAATACATTTTTCAATCTTCTGAACGTCTTTTTTTAAAGATGGATCATTGAAAGATGCTTTTTGTTTGCTCATAAACATTTCAAAACTCAAGAAATAGCATGTTTTATCGCACTTTGATTTATTAATTGCATTCAAAATACTAATCGCTAACATCGTTTTCCCTGAACCTGCTGGACCAGAAAATGTAAAGTTACCTGTCTCACCTTGAATGATTCTAGTAGCTATATTCTTAGCCCTATTAAGCTCTTTTTGCTGCTTCTCATCAGTTACATTAAAATCATCAAACGTCTGTTTAAGGTCTTCAAAATCACTTACTAATGAGCTTTGAAATGTTCTAGTTCGTTTAAAATTATTATTAATTCTTGTAAATTTAATTGCCTCTTGCTCCTCACGTTCATCCCTACTTGCTAGAAGGTCATTAAAATCTAGCTTGGATAAATCAATCCCGTGTTTAGCAGCAATCCGTCTCATTGGACCATCTAAATTTAAAGATTCCAAACTAGCACCTCCTAAAAGATCGGATCGTAATTATAGTGTTCATCCTGTCCTGAACCATTTTTATTTTGTTTAGGCTTTTCTTGATACTCTTTGATTTCAGCCATCGTAAATAAACTGCTATTAATCCAGCGTTTAATAATTCCTTGTACATAGCTCCACGTGTTTGCACTGTATGTAACAGCGATTTTGACTGCATAAGTAACAATCTCAATTGCTTCTGCATATGTCGTACCTTGGTTAGTAAAGTCTTGGAGTGTATATTTCAAATCGTCTTGCATTAATGGCTTAGTTGAATTAATTCCAAAGTTTTGTTGAATCGTCGTAATTAGATTCCGATACAGCTCATCATCGCCCTGATGATTTTGTTTAGGTTTAGTTTCTTTTTGTTTATGTTTATTTAATGCTCTACTAGTGTCTACACTAGTGCCTATACGAGTGTCTATACTACTGTCTTCACTAGTGTCTACACTATGTGTAGACAAGGAACTATAAAGTACCTTGATTTGATACCTCGCTGCTTTATTAGATCCTGATGAAGACCATTTGATGTATCCCTTTTGAGTGAGGGTGTTTCTAGTTTTAAAGAAATTTGAAGTTCCTAAACCTGCTTTTGTACATAACACCGATGACGCTACCGTAAATGTAGTTGACCATGCAGACTTATTGTTTATGGACATTAAGGCATGCCATAAAGCAATTTCTGATGAGTTCAATGGATTTAGTTCGAGCGCATCATAGAATGATAAAAGCTGTTTTAGATAGTTCAAATCTTCACCCCCTTACTGAATTAGATCATCCATAGAAACGATAGTTCCTAGTTTCTTAGTCATTCTGCAATACTCACATCGTTCACAACGTTCTGGTTCAACAATTCCATGTCTGACATCTTCAATGTGTGGCTGTTCTCGTTCAATCAACAGTTCAGCCTCCGTCAGACGCTCGTTCGGAATCGATATAATTGCCTTGTCAGGCACATCTTGCTTTGATACAGCAACTATATATGGTTCACACCAAACACCAAATGTTTGATGAATTAATTCCTGATATACATACATTTGAAGTTGATAGTTCCACTTAGCAACAAATGATTCTTTGATACGTTCTTCTGAATTCCAATATTCTTTCAAAATATCTTGAGTAGTCTTTAAATCAATGAAATAACCACGATCAAGATTCAAACAATCAACCTTGCCTTTCCAATCAACATCATCGATTTGACCGGTAACGATTACTTCTTTATCACCTTGATAGAGCTGTTTAAAGCCGTCATCGTCTTTCAAGGTATCAATCATCTTATCAGCATCTTTATACTCTTTGAGAAGTCCATGAGGCTTTCTCTTAGAAAGTAGGTCTTCTTTGTTCTCATCGATAAATTTCTGATGAGCTTCAGGACTTTCAAAAAATGAATGCAGGTAATTACCAACTAGTAAAGCTTTCTTGAAGTCTGGCTTGTACTCTCCATTGATTTCTGCCATTGCCTCAGCTTCACATGCTAGGAACTTCTTAAAAAAAGTTGGTGATTGATATTGCTGATCTGTTTCTGAATCGTAGTAGTTCTCACTATTTAAATAGATCGGTTTGTCCGTCTGATTCTGCTTCTGATTCTTTTCCTGTTTCAGCATCGTCATCAATACCCCCATTCTTAATCTCGTCATAAGCTCGTTTAGCTTCTTCATCGCTCATTGAGTTAGATTCTTTAACAGGATCAGGCGTTACATCTTTAACAGGCTTATCTGCTTGTTCTGGCTTGTTTGAAACGTTGCCAACTAAATCATCAAGGTTCTTTTTAGGCTCATTGTGTGGTGCCTCATCAGCTCTTGAAGTGTTCTGTTGCGTGTTAGCATCGTCTTCTGTATACATAGCACCTAAATCAGTTGGGAAAGCCTCACGTAAAGCATTAACGATTGCTGTCTTACGAATCATATTGGCAGGCATTTGTTTCCAAGTTGCTTGTCCCTTAGAAAACTCTCTAGAACTGATTTCAATATGAATTGGCTCTTTTCTATCCTTGCGGTAAACCTCTGCCCAGCCACCTAAAATCTTGTCAGTATCTAAGGTAAAAGCTCCCTTCGTATACTTGATGTCATCATTTCTTTGAACGATACAACCGGCTTTTAATCCGTCATACTCGCTATTTGATTCTGCCCGTTTCATAAATGCATCTTTAGATACAATTTGTTGAGCTGGACTATTGCCAAACTTAACTAAGTAAGCTTCATTTAAGAATGGGTTCAAATGTTGATACTTACATAAGCTAATAAACATAAGCGCTTCTTGATCGGTGATTTTCCCATTACCATTTGCCAAAAAGGTTTTAACTGTATTTGACGTTAGTTTTACACTTTGACCATTAACCTCAAATTCCGTTGACATCAAATCTTTGTCTTTCTCTTTAACTTCGTTAGCCATTATTAAATCCTCCAGTAATTAATTGATTAGCTACGTTCGACTTCTTCAAAATCAAACTGCTCTATGAAGTCATTAGTTTCTTGATTGAATCCTTTTTGTAAAAAGTCGCGTTTTCCTTGAGGCGTCATACAATCAAATAATTGATTAACACCATAGATATTTTTTTCTAATAAGAATTGGATAAATGAATCAACATCATCAAGTGTGAAATAGAAATCATCGAATTCATAAACGCTTGAATATGCATCAATTGATTCGCCTTTGTAATCAGTAATTTTTTCACCATCAACTGTGAAATATCCTTCGTTTGGATCAACGTCATTATCATTAAACCCATTCAATGCTCTATATCTTTGTTCGTCCATTAAATAGCTGCTGTCGTAACCTTTAATTGATTCCATTTTCATTTCTCCTATTCGTGATATAATTAACGTATAAATATTTTGCTAAATATTTTATTTTTAAGCGTTCTAGTTGGAGCTAGAGCGCTTTTTTTGTGCCAAAATTTCTGGAGCATAGTCTGTTAAATTCATAATCTTATTTGGATCATCAGGTTCATTGCCAAATAACTTATCTAATTTGCTATCAATCCAGTGATTAACGTTGGCTCTATCTCGTTCGGATACGTCCATGTTCTTTAAAAGTCCACCGTGCTGACCTAGAACATCTCCAATGCCAAAACTTGCTGCACCGATTAAAGTGGCTAAAAATACTGCATCCATGCTGTTCATCCCCTTAAAATGTAAATCTATAAGTATATTTTCCTTTTTCCGATTTAATAAACTTTGCGTTCAAGCCAGCTTCGGACCATTGAAAAATAACTTCTTCAGGAATTTCAGAATCAAATGATTCCTCCATACTTGAATATCCTTGCTTAATTAGTAACAAGCTCTTTTCTGGAACCTGCTCAATTTTGAACGAGCTCTTAGCTAGTTTTCTTTGTTTCTTATATTCTTCTGGATCAAACATTTATAATTCCTCCGATTTCATAAATTCTTTTTTGTGCTTTGAAACAAAATCTCTGAATTCAGGTGCCGAAAACTTCCATGGACTACCAGAACCAGTTGAGTATCTAACACAGCCACCGTTGTCCATATCCAATACATCACGATATCTAAACAATTTCTTCTTTAACGTAGGAGCTGAACAACCTGCTACCTTGCAAGCCCAAGGCATAAGCTTGATGTCTTTATCTATCGGTTCGTTTACAAGATCATTGACTTTATCTTTACGTGCCCAAATCAAAATATATCCATCTTTTTCAGGCATACCGAAAGGAATTACTGCTGGTTCCTGCATCTATGTCACCCTCTTTCTAATACAGCTTGTTTCATAGTGATTCCAAATCTGTTACATAATTTTCTAGAAGCCAACATCATGATTTCACTTGTTCTAGTCATTTTTTTAACGCCTAATTTGATAACTCCAATATCAGGTTCTTTCTTGCTTAATTCGTGAACCATATTGCTAATAGCGCCATCGCTGTCTGTATCGACTTCTTGAGTGCCTATTAATAATCCAAGTGAATCGTCAGTAAACTCATTTACAAGGTCTAGTAAGGCTGACGGCAGATGGTATATATAACAATTCATCGCCATTACGAAACGATCATCATCAACCGAATTCGCCAAATTAATGACATACTCTTCTTTGATTCGTCCTTTTGTGATCCATTGACCAACTGACTGTTTATTTTTGGCTCCAGCCATAAAGGCAATTTCTGTGTAGCTGTAATGATGCCGTTGAATCAAATCAACGAACTCTTGAAATATGTTTACGTCGTTCAATTCTTATCACCTCCTTTGCATACCTTTCGTATCAATACAAAACGTCTATAATTTGACTAGAAAGGTGGTGAAATAATATGGATATTAGTAAAATTGCAAAAGAACTAGATGCATTAAGAGATAAATCAATGGTTGATTTAAATTTCTTCTGGAAACCACCATTCAAACTGTTTTCTCAATATACAAATTTAGCTATTTTGACTGCTTTGAAGGCTTATCATGAACAAAATCATCAATAGCCTTATCCATTTTTTTAATAGCCTTATTAGTTCCAATCGAAATCACTTTCTCAATAAGTGATTTTTTATTTTGACTTTTTTTCATATATCTCACCTGCAATTGCTACAAATATTTGACGTTTAACTATATGAACGTCTAGCAGCTTTCCTGTACTCTTAATGTGTAGTTAATGTTATGAATCGGCAACGAAATCATCAATCGGTACTCGTTTTGAGTAGCTGAATATCAAAAAAAATAGTCCATTCAATATTCAGCTGTTCTGATACTTCTTTTGCTTTAGCAATACTTGGATTTCTGTTTCCCTGTTCCCATGAGGCATACGTTGTAACCGGAATATTTAAATACTCTGCGAATTCTGATTGTGTCATATTTTTATCTTCTCTGATAGATTTCAACCATTTTCTTTGTTTCATCTTGTCTCCTTTCTACGCTTATCACGTTGCTATGGTTATAATATACTACGCATTTTGTGTATTGTAAATAGTTTTCTACTCTTTTTGTGTATTTTTATATAAATACGCAATTTGTGTAGTATATTTTATTCGAGGTGATTTATATGTTCTCTAATAGACTTAAAGATTTACGTAACAATAAACACAGAACACAAAAAGAAATCGCTAAAGACTTAGGCGTTGCTCCTACAACGTATGCTTCTTGGGAACAAGGAAAACGTGAGCCCGATCAAGCAGCAACTTTAAAAATAGCTAATTACTACGGTGTGACTCTTGACTACTTATATGGAAGAAATCAAACACCTGATTGGGCAACAAAAAAAGATGTCATTGATTTTAAAGACTTTCTTGATCAAAACTTAACAGGTGGAATGGCTTTTAATGGTGAAGGTATTACTGAGGAAGAAAATGAAAGAGTAAAAATTGCCCTAACTCAAATCTTTTGGGAACGATTAAAGAAAATTAAAAAGCGAGAAGGAAGAGACGGAAATGACAAGCACTAAAGAATTAAATAAACTTGTCTTTAATATCGGTAAAAGATATAACACATTTGATCCATTTATTTGGGCTGAAAAGCTCAATCTTGATATATATTGGAAGAATATTGGTCCAAAACCGCTAGCTAAAACAAATTATATGTTCCGTGCCCCCTTCTTGGTTCTTGCTAAAAGTATTAAATATTCAAATCAAAGGTATTTCGTTTTGGCTCATGAAATTGGACACGTTTTAGAGCATGAGGGCTTGTCTGCTTACTATGTATCGAATGACGTTCATAAGCGAAAGACTGAGCGTGAAGCTGATGCATTTGCTATGTCAGTTGTCACAAACTTATATATAGAAGAAAACGGTCATTTACCTGAAACTTATCAGGATTTAAGATATAAATATGGCTCTCCTGATATCGGAGATTAAAAATTGTCCAAAAACTGATGACATTAAAAGCTGAATTTTAGGGGGCTTTATTATGATTATGTGGCTTATTACCATTTTTATGGGTTTTATGGTTTACTACCTGTTTAAAAACAAGAGAAAAGGATGGGGTTCTCTTTTTGTATTTTTAACAATTTTTTGTTTACTTATTTCAATTGGAATATCTGCTGATAAAGATGATTCTAATTCAAATAAATCGTCCAAGAATAAAACTGAAAAAGTTGCAACAAAGAAAAAAGAAAAGTCTAAACCTACGGCAAATGCAACTTCTTCAAAACCAAAATCTAAGGATAACGAAGACGCAAAGGTTAAGGCGACTAAAAAAGCGAATGATCAAAAAAACTTTGACGATTATAAAAATGCCCTTACTACTCTTCCTGATCAATCCAATGGTGCTCTGACTAACGCATATGTAGACAATGACAGTGGAAATACTGTCTTGGTTCTTTCTGACGACGCTTTATCACTTTCAAGCAATGAACTAAAGAGTGTATGTAAAAGTGCATGGGATTTAGGAATTAAGATGTCTAGCAGCTATATGCCCGGAGATAACTCTGTAGGCGATGCAAGTAAATACATAACTATAGAAGATAGCACTGGTAATAGGCTTGCTCACACGTCTTTATTTGGTTCTTTTAAATATGACGGTGAATAACTAATAATTAGCCGGAAACGGCTTTTTATTTTAGACAGTTCCAAAAAGAAACAAATTTTGGGTATATAAAAAGCCATACATGGAGGTAACAATTATGAACAATCCGTTTGATAAATACGCTGTCTATGAGGAACCAAGTGTAGTAAAATTCAATATTAAATTATTACAAGGAAAAATATACGATGACGTTGATTCAAGTGCAAAGATAAAAATTAATTTAAAAGTCGACACATATATACCTTATGGAACTAATACAATCCAATCGCTTGATTTCAATTTGTACGCAATGAATGATAGGTCAGATACACCATCTAATAATGGTATGAATTTAAAGCCGGCTGCTGGTATTAAAGCTAATGTTAATGAGTTAATACATACAGAAAATAAAAAGCTGAATTCTGATTATAGTGTTTTCAGATTAGACCACACATTTGAATTGATATCTCCCTTTAACGGCACAAATTATAATCTTCTGGGAGTTAATGTTGTTATAAATAGAGAATCATTAAGAGACGGATCAATCTCAAAAGAATATATTTATACTACTGTTGTCCCTACTTCATATCTACACGAGGATTCCAATGGACGTTAAAATAATTCAATTAGATAATTACAAAAATATTCCTCCTAATAACATGGACTCCTTCGACGGTGGTACAATTGAAAAAAGCAGTAATGGCAATTCAAATAATCACAATGGTAACGGAGGTAGTTCAAATATGGATAAATATGCTACTAAAGAAGAACTTAAACATACTCAAGAATTATTATCTGAAAAAATTGATCACAGGTCTGATGTAATTGAAGAAAAGATTGTTAGTGTAAAAAATCAAGTTGAATCTAGCAATAAATTATTATATTGGATTTTAGGAATTTTCGGTGCTGTGTTTACCGGATTACTAATCGCAATACTTACTAAATAAAGCCTTCATCGGCTTTTTATTTTTAGCGTCAAAAGAACATACGTGCCCCTATAAATTGACGTATCTCTCCTAACCGTCAATTTATTTAAATTAAAACTAATGAGTATCAATAAAAATCGAATTAAAAATTTACTTTAGAAAGGATTTGGTCAATATGGCTACAATCCATAAACGTAGTGGTAAATGGGAATATCGCGTTTCATATAAGGACCCAATAACTGGTAAATACAGAAATAAAACTCACGGCGGATACATAAGAAAAGCCGACTGTGAGGAAGCTGCCAGAAAATTAGAGATGGACAAGTCTAATAACGTTAATCTTTCAAAGAAGGACGTTTCATTCTCTGAATACTTTAAGGAATGGATTGAAACGTACAAATTAGAAGGACGTTCGAAGTCCACTGTTAATCGTTATTATTTCACCAAAAAAGTTATTGAAAAACACTTCCCTGATGAAAAACTTAAGGACGTGACTAGAAAAGAGTATCAACTTTTTATGAATGAATTTGGAAAAAAGCGCACTCTTGTCACAATGCAAAAATATCAATCGTTCATACATCAAATGGTAGTAGATGCTATTGAAGAAGGCATTATCCATAGGGATTTTACAAAAAATGTTGATCTAATCGCTGGAAGAGAATCAAAAAAAGAAGATGACAAATTTCTGGAACCAGCTGATTACGTAAACTTAATCAAAATATCAAAAGCAAAATCAGGGTTCTCAAACGTTTCTTCAACAATGATCTACCTTGCGACTCAAACAGGTATGAGATATGAAGAAGTTACAGCCCTTACTTGGGATAAAATTAATTTTGATAACTCTACGATATTAGTTAATAAAGCTTACAGGCGTGATGAGACTGAACTGCAAAAGACAAAAACTCCTTCTAGTGTAAGAACATTAACTATATCTGATGAGTGCTTAGAAGTTCTTAGAAATTATAAATATGAGCAACAACTATATTTCAAGTCAATTGATTATATAAACGACCCTGACTTTGTTTTTAGAACTAAGTACAGAACATTAGTACAATCTAAGACAGTTAATGATTCTCTTAAAGATCTACTTAATCTTATAAATTCAAAAAAGATTGTTAGCTTTCATGATATTCGTCACACCCACATTTCATATTTGATGGATACGGGTATGAATCCTAAATTTGTCTCAAAACATGCTGGACATAAGGATCTAAAAACAACTTTGAAATACTATACCCATTTGTTTGACAAGACATCCCTTCAGCAAAATATAGAATTAAAAGATATATTTGATAACATAACAAATGAACACAAACCTAGTGATGACAATGATTAGCGTAGTTGTTTTGCTCAAAATGAGTTTAGGAAAAATATCGTCTGCGCAATGCCCTTTTAGAAAAATTGGTATACATGGTAAAAATAGCAATATTCTGCGCATGCGCAAAGAAATGCGCAAAGCACTTTTAAATTCTATTACATTCTCTGGAAAACAAAAAAGAGGAACGCTGATTTAACAGCGTTCCTCTTGATTTTTATAAGAACTTACGTTCTCTTTTATTCTAAATAAGGAGAGTACAGGATTTGAACCTGCGCGCCTGCTATAAAACAGGTTCGTCGGATTTCGAGTCCGATGCATTACCACTCTGCCAACTCTCCATGGTTAAGGTCTGTAATAATAATACCACAGACCTTATTTTAAATTAATATTGCATAAGAGTAAACATATCATACCCTTTAATTTTATCACGACCGTGCAAATCAGTTAATTCGATCAAGAAGGCAGTCCCAACAACGATTCCACCCAATTTTTCAATTAACTTGATTGTGGCAGCTAAAGTACCACCAGTGGCCATCAAATCGTCAACGACTAGTACCTTTTGACCTGGTTTGATTGCATCTTTTTGCATGTATAGTGATGCCTGACCATATTCAAGGTCATATGAAACTGAAACAGTTTCACGAGGTAACTTCCCCTTCTTACGAGCTGGTGCAAAACCAACGCCCATCTTGTATGCAACTGGGCATCCCACGATGAAACCACGTGCTTCTGGTCCGGCAATCATTTCTGCACCACGGCTCTTAGCATATTCAACAATCTTATCGGTTGCTGCAGCGTACGCTTTACCATCAGCCATCAATGGTGAAATATCTCGAAATAGTACACCAGGTTCTGGAAAATCTTGAACATTAGCAACATATTTCTTAAAATCAATATCCATTTTTTTAAATTCCCCATTCAACCTAACAATGGCAATCGTAATCACTCATCCAAGATAAGAGATCGTCAAAGTTGGATTCAATTAATATTTTTTCCACATCATTGCGTTGTAATCTCTTTAAATATGTCGGAGATTCAATCAATTCGCGTTGTTGTGAAGCATCAGCTTTTTCAACAAAGCCATTTACTATTTTAACAAAATTTAACTCAAAAAACACTTTTAAATAAAAATCTACATCAGTTTTTTGTAAATTCAAATATTGAGCAACCAAATCCATACCATCGGCAGTAATATTTTGATGACTATACAAATATTTCAAAAGCGTTTTCATCTTTGCCATATCAGGTTTTAAATAACGTGCTGTCAAATCTGTATGGAAAAATAACGCTGTATGTTGTGTTTTATTTTCTTTAATAAAATTTTTGAATAATTCAATATTATGTGGTCGATCATAGATCAAAATATTTTTACCATCGCACTCTTCGTCATATCGAATCAACTTAGCTTTAACATCGGATCTCTTAGCGGCTTCATAATAGACTTCATTGAAGAAAACAATACTATCAAAATGATTCAAAATAGCTGTTGAAAGTCGTTTATTTCGATAATCAAGATAAACTTCTTTCAAATCAGCAATTGTTTGAGCTTCTGGTGAAACTTGAAAATCATCTAACATTAGTTGCAAATTCTTACGACCAGCCCATTCGTTAATACCAATCTCACCATAAACATCGCAAATATCGGTATCAGTGGACTGTTCCTTAGCAAACATCCCAAAACCAATAGCAGCAACTTGACGGTTACTGTCAGCCACCATCGTCTTCAAATGACTGCCATCTTTACCAATCGCTTTAGATTGTGTTAACGAGACATTTTTCAACTTAATAACTGGCTTGGGATTCCCCATTCCAAACGGTGCCAACTGATTGATTTTCTTAATTAAATCAAGATTTAAATCAGCAATTGTTAAATTCAAATCGTAATTTTTTACAACCGGTGCCTGTGGGTCAAACTCTTGCTCGGCAGGTTCTGTTTGCAAGAGTTCTGTCAGTTTATCAAGTTGTTCTTCCTCGATAGAAAATCCACACGCTTGAGCATGCCCACCAAAGGCTGTAAAGAGGTCTTTATGCTTGTTTAAAGCGACAAAGAGGTTGAAACCTTCTGGACTTCGACCTGATCCCTTCATCACGCCACTATTTTCATCAAATTGCGTTGCCAAAACGGGCTTGTTTTCTTGGTCCATAACGCGACTAGCTACGATTCCCAGCACACCTTGATGCCAACCGTTGCCCTTCAAAACTAACACACCATTATCTTTTTGGGCAGCTACTTGACTTTGGGCATCATCAAAGGCCGTCTGAACTAATTCTTGACGCTTAGAATTGATATCTTCAGTCTCGTCAACAATTTCTTTAGCAAAGGATTCATCACCGGTCGTCAACAATTCAACCCCTGAGGAAGCATTTTCCAAACGTCCTAGGGCATTGATTCGTGGAGCAATTTTAAAACCTATATCTTCTTCATTAATATCAGCCAATTTAACTTTACATTTCTTAAGCAATGCCGATAAACCAACATGATGGTTCTGCTTCATCTGCTTAAGTCCTTCAGTGACAATAACCCGATTTTCACCTTTTAAAGCTACTGAATCGGCTACAGTCCCAATGGCAGCTAAATCAATCAGATCCATGGCTTCTTCGCCTAATAAAGCATCAGCAATCTTAAATGCTACCCCAGCACCTGATAAATAAGGACAAACATATTCTGAACCGGGAATAGTTGGATGTACGATTGCATCCGCTTCTGGTAATTCCTCTGGCAAATCATGGTGATCTGTTACGATAACTTTGATACCACGATCTTTCATATATTTAATTTGTTCCTTACCACTGACGCCATTATCAACGGTAATTAACAAATCGATTCCTTGGTCAGCCAAAAATTTATAACGGTCTAAATTAGGGCCATAACCATCTTTAAAACGGTCCGGAATGTAAAAAATGGGCTTATTGCCTAATTTTTGTAACGTTAACTTCATAATCGAAGTACTTGTCACTCCATCAGCATCATAATCACCATAAATCGCAATTTTAGCACCTGATTCAACCGCTTGGTCAATCAAATCTAGGGCTTTGTCCATATCATGCAAACCAAAAGGATCTTGTAGTTCCGTCGCATCACTATGCAAAAAGGTTTGAATTTTTAATGGATCGGTAATATCACGTTCCAATAATAATTCAGCTACTAAACTGTCAAGATTTCTATCGGTCGCAAATTTAGTTATTTCTTCTTTTGTGGGATTCTTACGCTTTTCCCAATTTATTAATGTCAATCCATCACCTACTAACAATTAGTTAATTATAGCAATTTTCAAACCGAAAAAAAAAGCCTTGAAATATCATTTACAACTTAATTAGTAAACGAGACGTTCCAAAACTCTTTTAAGGAATCGTTAAGAAAAGACTGCTAAAGTACCTTTATTGGCTGGTTGGCTACTTACCAACGAACCCTGTAATGCCCAACGATTGGTTCCTCCATCAGCACAGGTAATCAAAGTTAGGATACTTTGATTTTTCACATCATCTAATAAATAAACGGCTGTTGGCGGTACAATTTTTTTGAAATAAATTTTATACGTATAAACTCGCTTCATATCGGTAATATAAGCTAAATCGCCAATTTGAGCATCTTCCAATGGTGAAAACAAGGCTCCTTTATTAGTCATATAATGACCAGCCAAAGCATAATTAGATTTACCCATTTTCTCATTTTCCTTCATCGTTCCACCACCGGTCGATAAAGCATTGTCACTTAAACCGACCACAATAGGCAAACGTAAATTAACTGAAGGAACCGCCATTTTACCAATTACTGCCGCATCATTATTAACAGACGCTTTGGCAACTTGGGTAGCAGAAATAGGTTTTACCTTGTTAAAATCAAACTGACCTTTTTTCTTAGCATTTTCTTTAGCCTTTTTGGCTGTTAAACTAGTTAAATTTTCATTAGAAATTCTTTTAACAGCATATTCTTTAATCGGCTGATTAAAAATCAAAGCCAGAGCAATGAGAAGTAAAAGGATGGTTCCAAAAATCGAAAAGAATTTCTTCATGTTTTTCATTCCATTCCCATGAATTTACAAATATTTTTAATGATATTTTTGAGCTGCTTTTCCAAACTCAAAAGCATCACATCTAATTACAATACTCGCGGTGCTAGTTAAATATGCCACCTCCAAGAGCAAGAAAATTAAGTCGCTGTGGGGACCGAGCCGAGCCAAGGTCTCGTCTCTCGACTTTGAACCTCGAAAAAACAGCGAGTTTCAAAGCTCGTCCCGTGGTGTAATGGCTAAAGCCATAACGCCACCCTCACAGCGACCTAATTTCTTGCTCTTTCCGGCTAGTTCATTGCTTTTTTTGAATCAATGGTAAATAATTTTAAGTATTATTTTGCCATTAACGACCAGGATTATAGGATATATTCTGAATCTTTTGACTTTAAAAATCATTTCAATTCTATAGTCAAAAAAGCAACTAGTGTCACGAGTAATTACAATATAATTTATATTTTAGAACATTAACTCTTAAAAGTTAAATCTTTAATTTCTTGCAATGTTTACTAAGTTTACTAAAATGTATCCTTAAGAGATAGGCTATAATAGACTTATGATATTAGAACCATAAATGAATCTGGAGGTAACTATATGAGCATTCTTGTTTTAGGTGGTGCCGGTTATATCGGTTCCCACACGGTTGATCATCTTTGTGAACTCGGCTATGACGTAATTGTAGCAGATAATCTATCCACGGGTCACGTTCAAGCTATCAACCAAAAAGCTAAATTCTATGAAGGTGATGTCCGTGATAAGGAATTTTTAATTAAACTATTCCAAAACGAAACAATCACCGATGTTATACACTTTGCGGCTTTTTCTATCGTTCCAGAATCAATGAAAGATCCGCTTAAATATTTTGATAACAACACTTACGGTATGATTACTTTGCTACAAGTAATGCACAATTTTGGTGTCAAACACATCGTCTTTTCATCAACCGCTGCAACTTATGGCGAACCAAAACAAATTCCAATTAAGGAAACTGATCCAACCGTTCCAACTAATCCTTATGGTGAAAGCAAATTAGCTATGGAAAAAATCATGCATTGGTGTGATGTAGCTTACGGTATTAAATTTGTCGCCTTGAGATACTTTAACGTTGGTGGCGCTAAACCTGATGGCTCGATTGGTGAAGATCACAATCCTGAAACCCACTTGATTCCAGTAGTTCTTCAAGTCGCTGCTGGTCAAAGAGATGAATTGACTATCTTCGGTGATGATTACGATACAAAAGATGGTACCAATGTTCGTGACTATGTTCACGTTGAAGATTTGGCTGAAGCACATCGCCTCGCAATGGAATACTTACGTGCTGGCAATGACAGTGATGTCTTTAACCTTGGCTCTTCAAACGGCTTCTCTAACAAAGAAATTTTGGAAGCTGCTAGAAAAGCAACCGGTAAAGAGATTCCTGCCAAGATTGGTCCAAGACGTCCCGGAGACCCAAGTACTTTGATTGCTGATTCAACTAAAGCTAGAACAATCCTCAAATGGCAACCTAAGTATGATGATGTCGAAAAAGTTATTAGCGATGCTTGGAACTTTAAGTCAAAACACTTAAATGGTTATAACGAAGATTAAGATACTAAACAAATTATAGCTTTTACGCTTAAATCAAAGAAGACTAGCAATCCATTAACGGATTACTAGCCTTCTTTGATTTATCATGTTTTGTCAGACACTCTTATTGACTTTACTACATTAATGACTTAGAGTGCTTTTTATCTTATTACATTAAGCTCCAAGTAGTTTAAAAGGAAAATTTCATGAAAATTATCATCGCTCCGGCAAAAAAAATGAGTATCAATAATGATACCTTCGATTACGAAACACAACCACAATATCTTGAGAAAACAGCATTATTACTAAAAGCAATGCGCAAATTATCATATACAGAAGCCAAACAACTGTGGAATTGTAGTGATAAGTTAGCGGAACCCAATTACAAATGGCTACAACAACTTGATTTAGAAAAGCAATTAAGTCCGGCCCTATTAGCGTTTAACGGTATTCAATATCAATACATGGCACCAGATTTGTTCACCCAGCCTGCTCTAGATTACGTTCGCAAAAACCTTAGAATAATATCAGGCTTTTATGGCATACTTCGACCCTTTGACGGCGTTGTACCGTATCGATTGGAAATGCAATCAAAATTAAAAGTACCTAATTATGACAATTTATATGAATTTTGGAATTCCCAAATCTACACAGCCTTGACCAATAATTCCGACACTATTATCAACCTAGCATCGCAAGAATACGCCAAGACAATCACACCGTTTTTAAAAAAGAATCAAAAAATGATTACCGTAGTTTTTGCCAGTATAGTAGACGGAAAATTAAAGACAAAAGCCACCCTCGCCAAAATAGCCCGAGGTGAAATGGTTCGGTATATGGCCGAAAATAATGTCACAAGTATTAACGCGCTCAAGAAATTTAATCATCCTGACTGGCTATTTTCAGCAGAATTATCAACAGAAGACCGATTAACTTTTATTTATCAAGAAAAATAAGTTTCAATTAAAAAGGTCTGACCTAAATTTTGGTTAGTTGCCGTCTCTGGGTGCAAGAAATGTTGGCGCTGTGGGGACCGACCTGAGCCAAGGTCTCAGGTCTCGATTTTGAACTTCGCAAAGTACGCGAATTTCAAAACTCGTCCCGTGGTGTAATGGCTAAAGCCATAACGCCACCTTCACTGCTACCAACATTTCTTGCACCCAGAGACTAATATATTCGTTATTTTTTTAAACTGTACTGTATAACTAATTAATTGATTCGATAAAAAATTACACATTATTCGAAATTGAATATTAATAAAAGGCTAGATATTTTTCTGGATTTATATACCAAGAAGATATCTAGCTTTTTTACATTCGATTCTATAACCAAAGTTGAGAAAGAACCTTAATTTTTGTCACACTTTTTTTATTTGCACATAATTTTAACTATTAACTATTAATCTATAAATTGAAACACTCAAAACATACTTTAATCCTCGTTGCTCTGGTCGTCACTGACACAAGAGTAGTCCAGATTATACTAATACTCCAATCTACCAGTCATTTATTCAAAACAACGAATACACTAGCCGGAAGGAGCAATAAAATTAGGTCGCTGTGAAGGTGGCGTTAGCACTTTAGTGCTTACACCACGGGACGAGCTTTGAAACTCGCGGTCTTGGCGAGGTTCAAAGTCGAGATTCGAGACCGCTTTTTGGCTCGAATCGGTCCCCACAGCGACCTAATTTCATTGCTCCTGTAGGCGGCATACTTAGAACAAATACTCTAAATCACTAGCAGCCGTTGGGTATGCCATAATTTCCTTAACAACATCTGAATGTGTCATATGTTCCTTAATCGCCATCGTCAAAAGATTAATCAAGCTATCAGCCTCATTGCTCAACAATGTTGCCCCAATAATTTCTGATTTATCGTTCAAAACGATTCTAACTTTAGCTTTAGGTTCATTAGTATGACTATAAGTAAACCAACTTGTCACATCTTGATCAACTACTTTGGCACCATCTTGAGCGCCAACTTTGGCAAGTTTAGGACTGCCATAGACTACGGTTGGAATTAATGGTAGTTCCAAATCTTCATCTGTTTTACCAGTTAAAATATCGGCAACATAATTGGCTTCAAATCCACCTACTGGTGTCAATTTAGGTTGTTTAGTATCAACGACATCCCCAATTGCATAAATATTATTATTTGTTGATTGCAACTTAGCATTAACTTTCACACCATGGCGAGTATATTCAACTCCAGCTTTTTCCAAATCCAAAAAGTCAGCATTAGCAATTCGACCAGTGGCTCCGATAATTAAATCGGTCGTTAATTCGAAGTTATCAGCTTTAATAACATACTTACCTTCAGAGTCTTGCTCAATGGTTTTTGTATCGATATTGAAGTTAAAATCGACACCTTTATTTTCTAATTGCTTAACTAATTCTAAGGCATAATTTTCATTGAACTCCTTCAACGAGCGATCATTATGGTGAACAATATGAACCTTAGCCCCAGTTGCATTAGCAATTGTAGCCAACTCAAAAGCAATGTAACCAGCCCCAATAATGGTGATATCTGCTGGCATTTTCTTAAGTGACAAGAAATCAGTACTTGAGAGCAAATGTTCTTTTCCCGGAATATTTAAATAACTAGGACGTTGTCCGGTTGCAATAATAAATTTATCAGCTTGATAATGTGTCTGACCATTTACGACAATCTCATCTTTTGAAACAAATTTTGGTTGACCATCAACGGCTGTAATATCAGACTTAACGATTCCATTACGGCTACCTTGTGATACTGGTTTGGTAAAGGTTTCCTTGAATGCTTCCAATTCCTTCCAATTCACATATGGAACCTCATCAAAACCTTTGCCTTGCAACTGAGCCAGACGATCCCTGGTTTCAACCGCTCCGATCAGAACTCTTTTAGGATCACATCCCCGATTAGGGCAAGTTCCACCCCATAAATTATTTTCGATAATTGCCACTTTTTGACCACTACTTTTTAATTTATGAGCGGCTGCCAAACCTGCTGGACCAGCACCAATTACAATTGTGTCAAACTTTTCCATTTGATTCCCTCCAATACAAAAAGACGCTTATAACGTAACTACAAGTTACATTATAAACGTCTTATATAAATTCTTTTAAAGTTGTGCTCAAGACACTACTTACTATCGTCTTTACCACGATTGAGGTTCAAAACAGCCATGAAGGCTTCTTGTGGTACTGAAACCTTTCCAATTTCCTTCATTCGTTTCTTACCTTCTTTTTGCTTGTTCAATAGCTTATCACGACGAGTTCTATCACCACCATAAAGTTTAGCAGTAACATCTTTACGATAAGCCTTAACATTGGCACGAGCAACGATCTTATTGCCGACAGCAGCTTGAATTGGAATCTCAAACATTTGTCTTGGGATTACTTCCTTCAATTTAGCAACGATATCACGACCACGTTTTTGCGCGAAGTCTTTATGAACGATAAAGTTCAAAGCATCAATTGGTTCACCATTAAGCAAGATATCCATTTTAACTAATTCACTTGGCTCATAATCTTCAACATCATAATCTAACGAAGCATAACCCTTAGTGCTTGATTTCAAATCGTCGAAGAAATCAAAATAATTTCCAATAATGGCAACTTGTAGACAACATTTACACGGTATTTGTCCAAATAATCCATTGTCACAAATTCTCCACGCTTATGTTGGCAAAGTTCCATAACGGGACCAACAAAGTCCTCAGGGACCATTATTTCTGCCCTAACAAATGGTTCACGTACTTCTTTTATTTCTGATGCATCTGGTAACTCGGCCGGATTATCAACAATAACTTCAGTGCCATCAGTTGTTGTGACATGATAATCAACTGATGGTGATGTTGTGATCAATTCCAAGCCAAAATCACGCTCCAAACGTTCCTGAACCACATCCATATGCAATAGTCCCAAGAATCCTACACGGAAACCAAAGCCTAATGCTTGTGAAGTTTCTGGTTCATATTCAAGTGCGGCATCGTTTAGTTGTAATTTATCCAAAGCCTCGTGTAAATCTTCATACTTAGCGTTATCTACTGGATAAAGTCCGGCATAAACCATTGGTGTACTCTTGCGATAACCTGTCAAAGGCGCATCGGTTGGATTATCAGCTAAAGTAACTGTATCACCAACTTGCGTATCCTTAACCGTCTTAATGCTGGCTGTAATATAACCAACATCTCCCGCCATCAAGTAATCGCGTTTAACTGCCTTAGGAGACATCACACCAACTTCTGTAACTTCAAAGGTCTTCTTATTACTCATCAATTCAATCGTGTCTCCGACCTTTACAACGCCCTCACGGACACGTACATCTAGCACGACACCACGATAACTGTCATAGACTGAATCAAAAATCAAAGCCTTAAGTGGTTTATCAAGTTCTCCTTCTGGAGCTGGCACATCGGAAACGATACGTTCCAATAATTCATCAACGCCAATACCAGTTTTAGCACTCATTAAAATTGATGATTCGGCGTCAATTCCAATCATCTCTTCAATTTCTTCTTTAACCTTATCTGGTTCAGCTGAAGGCAAATCGATTTTATTAATTACTGGTACAATTTCCAAATCATTATCAATAGCCAAGTAAGCATTAGCTAAGGTTTGCGCCTCAACACCTTGAGCTGCATCGACAACCAACAAAGCACCCTCACAAGCAGCAAGTGAACGGGAAACTTCATATGAAAAGTCCACGTGTCCTGGTGTATCGATTAAATGGAAAATATACGTTTGTCCATCTTTTGCTTCGTATTCAAGTTCTACCGCATTCAACTTGATAGTAATACCACGTTCACGTTCCAAATCCATGTCGTCAAGGATCTGAGCTTTCATCTCACGTTTTGATACTGTCTTAGTTCTTTCCAAAATTCGATCAGCAATCGTTGATTTACCATGATCGATATGCGCTACGATAGAAAAATTACGAATTCTTTTTTGTCTTTCTTTTAACTTATCGAGATCTAAATCCATAAATTATTCCCTTCTATCAGAAATTTTCTCATTCTGTCTATTTTACACTATTGTACACTGATGTTCTAGATAACAATAGTAATGTAAGTATTCCATCACGATGACCAAAAAAATTCGTCACATGAATGCATAAATACATTCTGTGACGAATTTTTATTCTGGAAATATTTTCCAGTTACTAATTATATTAGCCATTAAAAGCATCTTTAATTTTATTAAAGAAATTACTATCTTTTTCCTTAACCTTATCGCCACCAGCTTCAGCGAACTTCTTCAAAGCACTACGTTGTTCGGCTGACAACTTACGTGGTGTGACAATATTAACTGTTACTTTTTCATCACCGATACTCTTACTATTCAAAACTGGAGCACCTTTACCACGCAATCTAAAGGTTGTCCCTGTTTGCGTACCACTTGGGATATTCAAGTTAACTGGTCCGTGGACGGTATTAACTTTGATTTCATCACCTAGAGTAGCTTGGGGGAAACTGATATTGACTGAGGCGTAAATTGTTGATCCGTCACGTCTGAACTCCTTACTTGGAGCAACGTGAAAGACGATGTACAAGTCACCATAAGGTCCACCGTTAGTTCCGGCTTCACCTTGACCATCTAGACGCATTTGTTGTCCATCTTCAACACCAGCTGGTACAGTAACCTTAAGTTCATGCTTTTCATTTACCTTACCTGAACCATGGCAAATGTTGCACTTTTCTTTGATTTCTTTACCAGTACCGTTGCAGACATCACAGACAACTCGTGTACGCATACGGCCAAGTGGAGTTTGACGATCAACTTCAACATAACCTGAACCATGACATTTTGAACATGTCTCTGGATGTGTTCCTGGCTTTGCACCGGAACCATCACAAGTTGAACATTCTTCTTCACGGTTATATGAAATGTTAGTCTTCTTACCGAAAACTCCCTCTTCAAAAGTTAAATCCATGCGATATTGCAAGTCGGAACCTTGTCTTGGGGCATTAGGATTTTGACGAGCAGCACCACCGCCACCGAAGAATTGGCTGAAGATATCTTCAAATCCGCCAAATTGATCAGAACCAGCTCCGCCACCGAAGCCGCCAAATCCACCTTGACCACCATTCATGCCGGCAGAACCATATTGATCATATTGAGCACGTTTTTGCGGATCTTTTAATATTTCGTAAGCTGCATTAACTTCCTTAAACTTTGCTTCAGCATCAGGGGCTTTATTCAAGTCCGGATGATACTTCTTGGAAAGTTTACGGAATGCCTTTCTTATATCGTCATCAGAAGCGTTCTTATCAACGCCAAGTACGTCATATGGATTTTTATCTGCCATTAAATCACCTTTATGTAATAAGACATACAGTCTTATTCCTTTTTAACGCTCAAAAGAGCAGTTATTGTTTTTACTATACCATAACTGGTTTTAGTAATTAAACCACTGCCCTTTATCACAAATATTATTTCTTATCTTTATCAGGATCTACTTCTGAAAAGTCGCCATCAACGGTATTGTCGTCAGATTTCTTCTTATCATCAGTTGAACCAGTTGCACCGTCAGCACCCTTAGCTTGTTGTGCTTCTTGAGCTTGTTGATAAAGTTTTACAGAAAGGTCTTGGACAATCTTATTCAAATCGTCACGTTTCTTCTTCATGTCTTCAAGGTCACCAGAGTCTTGAGCTTTTTTCAAAGCATCACGAGCATCTTGGGCTTTCTTGATTTCATCGTCAGAAACTTTACCCTTAACGTCTTTTAGAGTCTTGTCTGTTGCAAACAATGTTTGTTCAACATCATTCTTAACATCGACCTCTTCCTTACGTTTGTTATCCTCTTCTTCGTGTTCCTTAGCTTCTTTCATCATCTTGTCGATTTCTTCATCGCTCAAGCCTGATGAACTCTTGATAGTAATCTTTTGTTCCTTGTTAGTACCCATATCCTTAGCAGATACATTAACAATACCGTTCTTATCGATATCGAATGTAACTTGGATTTGTGGTACGCCACGAGGTGCAGCAGGAATATCTGTTAATTGGAAACGACCTAAGGTCTTATTGTCAGCAGCCATTGGACGTTCACCTTGTAGAACGTGAATATCAACAGCACTTTGGTTATCAGCAGCGGTTGAGAAGACTTGTGACTTGCTTGTTGGGATAGTTGTATTTCTATCGATCAACTTAGTGAAGACACCACCCATTGTTTCAATACCAAGTGACAATGGAGTAACATCAAGTAAAACAACGTCCTTAACATCACCAGAGATAACACCACCTTGGATAGCGGCACCTAAAGCAACGGCTTCATCAGGGTTGATTGAGTGATCTGGTGCTTTACCAGTCCACTTAGCAACAGCATCTTGAACAGCAGGAATACGTGTTGAACCACCGTTTAAAATAACCTTATCGATATCAGCATTTGTTAAGTTAGCATCCTTCAAGGCATTGTCAACTGGGATCTTTGTTCTTTCAACAAGGTCAGCTGTCAATTCATCAAATTTAGCACGTGTCAATGTTTCTTCCAAGTGAAGTGGACCATTAGCACCTGATGAAATAAATGGAAGACTGATTGATGTTTGGGCAACACCTGATAAGTCCTTCTTAGCTTTTTCAGCAGCATCCTTCAAACGTTGTAAAGCCATCTTGTCTTGACCCAAATCAACGCCATTCTTAGCCTTAAATTGTTCAACTAACCAGTCGATGATCTTTTGGTCAAAGTCATCACCACCAAGATGTGTATCACCATTTGTTGAAAGTACTTCGAAGACACCGTCACCTAATTGAAGGACAGAAACATCAAATGTACCACCACCAAGGTCATAAACAAGAATCTTTTCATCACCCTTGTCATTATCTAGACCGTAAGCAAGTGCTGAAGCAGTTGGTTCGTTAACGATACGTTGAACGTTCAAACCAGCAATCTTACCAGCATCTTTAGTAGCTTGTCTTTGTGAATCATTGAAATAGGCAGGAACTGTGATAACAGCATCTGTAACCTTTTCACCTAAGTAGTCTTCTGAGAACTTCTTGATGTGTTGTAAAATGAATGCTGAAATTTCTTGTGGTGTGTATGACTTGCCGGCTACAGTAACTTTGTAACCTGCTTCGCCCATGTGACGCTTGATTGATGAAATTGTATCTGGGTTAGTGATTGCTTGTCTCTTTGCAACTTCACCAACTTGGATTTCACCATCTTTGAAAGCAACAACTGAAGGAGTTGTTCTTGCACCTTCTGGGTTTGTAATAATCTTTGGAGAGCCACCTTCAAGAACGGCTACAGCAGAGTTTGTAGTACCTAAATCAATACCAATAACTTTAGACATAAACCTAAACCTCTTTTATATTTTATATTTATTAATAATTTTATTGTGCAACGACAACCATTGCTGGACGAAGTACACGATCTTCAAATTTATAACCTTTTTGAAGAACTTGTACAACAGTATCCTTAGCGTGCTTATCATCGGCTGGAACGGTTTGGACTGCTTGACTTGATGTTGGGTCAAACTTTTCACCAACATTGTCAATTGGAGTCACATGGTTAGCTTCAACGGCTTTAACCAAATGCTCTTGAACCATTTCAATACCCTTTTTAAGTTGCTTGCTGGCATCGTCGTCAGCTTCAACACTCAAAGCACGTTCAAGATTATCCAAAACAGGTAGAATTTCTGTTGCCAATTTTTGACCATCATATTTAAGGATGTCAGCGACTTCCTTACTATGACGTTTGTTCATATTTTGCATTTCTGCTTGGCTTCTTAGAAGATTATCTTCTAAGTCAGAATTCTTTTGCTTGAGATCGGCAATCTCTTTGTCTTTAGGATCGACTTTCTCAGCCTGTTTCTTCTTAGCTGAATCTTTTTCAGCTTTTTCATCAGTCTTTGGAGCTGCTTCTTTTTTAGAAGTCTTCAAATCTTGGTCTTTTTCTTTATCTGCCATTACTTCCTCCTAAAAATTTCAAGAATCATCATACCTTGAATAGTAATCGATCAGCCTTTTGGCTAACTCAACTCTAAATTCTCCAAGTAACCCAATCAATTGTGAATAATGCATTGTCGTTGGACCAAGTAAGGCAATTACACCCTTACCATGATGACCAACATCATAATTTGCAGTAATAATACTGTAATTCTTCAACGCATCACTTCCAAGCTCACTTCCGAGACGAACACGAATGCCATCATCAGAAATACTTGGATCAATTAATTTTCTCAAATCAGTGCTCTGATTGATGATTGAGAATAATGACTGAACTTGCGATAAATCATCATTGTTAGCATAATTCAACAAATTTAGTTGCCCATCAACATAATACTTTTCTGCACCAGCTTTCTTGAAAAGCTGATCCATCATATCAAGCAACCCATCACTGGAATACATGTATTCTGAAAGGATTGCTGGTACATCATTGTGCAACATTTGAATAACCTTTGGTAAAGGTTGTCCAACTAACTTGTCATTAACAATGTTAACAATTTTTTCAATCAACGAAGTATCAAAATCATCATCTATTGTATAAATATTATTCTCGACATTATTATCACTTGTGACAATGATTGCCATAAGTTGATGTGGGTTCAAAGGAACAATTCTAAAACCTGTTAACAAGATTGAACTGCTCTCTGGACCCAACGTGATAGCTGTGTAACTGGTCAGATGAGATAAGATTTTGGCAGATTGTTCAATGATATCATCAATTTGATGATAAGTTTTACCAAAATCATCGTCAATTCTCTGCGCTATATCTTGCGGTACACTTGTTGGCTGTACCAAATGATCAAGATAATAACGATATCCCATCGCTGAAGGAATTCTACCAGATGAAAGATGGGTTTTCTCGAGATAACCTACTTCCTCTAGCATTGCCATTTCATTTCTGATTGTCGCAGAACTTACATGGAAAGGTAATTCATTCATCAATGTCTTCGAACCAACCGGCTGGCCGGTATCTGTAAATATGCGCACGACTTCTCTCAAGATTGCATCTTGGCGTTGTGATAGCATTATACCGTCCTCCTTTTTAGCACTATTCATACCTGAGTGCTAACAATGTAAAATATAACAATCTATCCCATTAGTGTCAAGTATGCACGCTCATTTTTTCAGACTTTTCAGTTATTAATTTTCATTGATGCATAATTTTAAACATTTCGTTTTTTTATCCTACAAAGACTAGTTAAATTTCCAGACCGAGATTAAAATTAACCTATACATAGTTTCAATCCTAATTGACAATACTTATTCGAGGTAAATTATGCAAAATCAAATTATTGGTGTAAAATTTCTCAACTCAGAATCTTACGAAGATCTCATTGATAATCCCTGGGAAAATTTAGTTTCAGGTAAGCAATACTCTTATTTCAGTCGTGGCTTCAAAGTTAAGGTCAACGATCTAGTGATTGTACCTAACTCTGGTTATAACGACTTACCAGTAGTCCCTGCTATCGTATCTGAAATTAACCTTAGCGAGGGAATATCTAAAACAACACGTCCCATTTTAGCTGTCATCACTCCAGAACAAATCATTGATCAAGAACGACAGGCTTATGGTATTCACAAAGAAATTGCTAACCGTGAATTAATCTATAAACAACTTAACAAAGCTTACGATGAAGCTCTCAAAATGGAACAAATTCAGTTAATGGCTAAAACTAATCCAACCATCGCAGCCTTATTAAATGAATTACAAAAACAAGATGACATCTTAGAAAAACATCGTGCTCTGCCAAAAACACAAATTACTCGAGCTATTGATCTTCATCAATCATAATTTCAGGCAATAAAAAACAAGCAATTTTTTCAGGTTGAAACAAACAAGGCCAGTGATCCGACGAATTCGGACTGCTGACCTTGTTTGCTTTAAGTTTTGCTTCAAATTATTTTAATCTAATGCTTTTAGCGCATTTGCTTTATCCAATTCCAATTGTTTAATTAAACCTTCAGCACCGTCAAACTTAACTTCACCACGCAAATATCGGACCCATTCAAGTTCAACATGTTGACCATAAATTTGCTCATCAAAATCGAAAATATTGGTTTCAATAGTTACACCAGTGTTCTCTTTAAATGTCACATTATAGCCCACCGAAGTCATTGCACCATACCATTTTTTGCCAATCTTGATACGAGTAGCATACACACCGATGGCAGGAACTAGCTGTGAACCATCCACTGCTAGATTAGCGGTCGGATATCCAAGTGTTCTTCCTCTTTGTAAGCCATGGATAACTTCACCTTGGTTTTGATACGAGTAACCTAAAAACTCATTAGCAGTTTGAATGTGACCTTGGGAAATAAACATCTTAATTGCACTAGAACCAATTTTTTGCCCATTTATCAGTTGCTCGGGTACAGTGACAGTCTCAAACCTTCTCTGTGCGTACTCAGGCAAGCGCTGCATATTAGCAATATCTTTTTTCCCATAAGTGTAGTCAAAACCGGCAACCACATACTTAGCCTTCAATCCAACCATGTATTGGTCGACAAATTCTTGTGGTTGTAAGTGAGCAAAATCTTCACTAAATTGAACAAAATAAAGATAATCAACACCTAATTGTTCAACTAATTGGGCTTTTCTTTGCATCGTTGACAAGTATTTAAAGTTTTTTTCGTGTTGATAAACCGTTCTTGGTGAGCGGTCAAAAGTCATCAAAACAGCCTTCAGGTTATGTTTCTGTGCCAGTTCAACACCAGTTTTAATAACTTTCTGATGTCCCAAATGCACACCATCAAAGAATCCCATTATCAAGACGGTATCATCTGCTGGCCGTTGTTGCTCCAATAACGGATGTTTAACGTTTACAATCTGCATTTTTATACTCTTTTATTTATTATTTAAAGATTGAAAGATTTAAGTCATACTTTAATCCCTGATACCCTAGTCATCAATGGCATGAAAAGTGACTGAACATACAATATGTTACTTCCACTTACTCAATATTCATTCAAACCAACAAATAAACTATCCGGAAGGAGAAAGAAATTTGGGTCGCTGTGAAGGTGTTATAAGGGATAAATCCCTTATAACACGGGACGACTTTTGAAACTCGCGTATTTTGCGAGGTTCAAAATCGAGATTCGAGACCGCTCTTTGGCTCGAATCGGTCCCCATAGCGACCTAAATTTTTTTCTCCTGGAGGCGGCATAAGCATAGTACATTTGTCTTTCAAACTTTATTTATTATTTAATAACATTAAATCAGGAATCCACATATCTCTTACTTTATCATACTTGTAAAGGGCTTTCGTAATTCCATCTCTTTGTACACGCAACTGTTTAGTTTTATCTTCATCCGTTAATTCCAAAAATCCACCATGCAACACACGAACTTCCCACTCTTCATCGGTCAATTCATGGCTAGGAACATCTGTCAAAACATCATCAATTGATCTTAAAAAACTATAGTCGTTATTGTCCATCATGGTTTCAATTTGGCCAATTGTAAAAGTCTCCGCAATAGGAAAACCAGCACTTTTGACACGAGTCAACTGCGACATATAGGCAGGCATATCAAGTAGATGACCAAACTCAACCGCTAAAGTTCTCACATAAGTTCCTTTAGAACATCTAACGTGGAACTTAATTGTCTGATAGCCAGTAGTTTCATCAAAAACAGGCTCACCCATAATATGAAAATCATAAATATGAATATGGCGTTCTGGACGCTCAACTTCTATTCCTGCTCGGGCATATTCATAAAGCTTTTTCCCATTGACACGTACAGCCGAAAACATTGGTGGAATTTGTGTCAAATCACCGGTCATTTTTTCAAAAATTGGATTCAATTCGTCAATAGTAAAAGGCTTCGTTAATTTTTGTTCTTTAACCGTTTCACCTTCACGATCTTCAGTTGTTGTTGACTTGCCTAAAGTTATCTCCCCTTCATACTCCTTAGGAGAGCCTGTCAGTGTGTTTACGAGCTTAGTAGCCTGTCCCACACAAATTGGTAGAACACCGTTGACCAATGGATCTAGTGTCCCTGTATGACCAATTTTCCTCGTATGTAATATTTTTCTTAGTTTATAAACATAATCGGAACTAGTTTGCCCGATTTCTTTATTTAATGGAATTACTCCGTCCATAATAATCTCCGTATCTATCTAATATCATAATAATTTTACTAGTCTTGTCAGAAAAAAGGTAGCCTTGTTATTACCGTTTTCAAAACATATCTTCTTCCGCTTAAAACAAATGGCCTCAGCAATCCAAAATCGGATTACTGAGGCCATTTGCCATAATACTCGAAAGTTTATTAACGATTAGCTTCGTCTTGATGTAACTTAGCAATTAACTTATCAATCTTTTCACCATAGCGAACTGATTGATCTTGTTTGAATTCCAATTCAGGAACTTTGTACAAAGTTAACTTTTGACCAAGCTCACGTCTGATCAAGCCTTTAGCTTTATCCAAGCCAGCTTGAGTCTTTTCAACGTCACTAGCTTTTTCAGACAAAATGCTGTAATAGATAGTTGCATCTTGCAAATCACCTGTCATTTCAACACCTGTCACTGTAACGCCTTGAACTCGTGGATCACGAACACGTTTTAAAAGAATATCATTAACTTCTTTTTGAACTTCTTGTTCTACACGACCAATACGATGTTTAACCATATCGTACCTCCTACTTTATTTAAAAATTCTATTTAAGCCAGTAAATTTCTTCATCACTGCTTGATTATATCACACCAAGCAATAAAACCTTAGTAAGGATACGGGCTTTATTCCTATCATATTTATACAAAAAAGCTTTTTTCAACAATATTACCTTTAACCAAATTTTGAAATCAAATTGACTAAAAATAGTAATTATGCGAGAGCAACTATTCACATCTATTATTTATTACAAAACAACGAATAAATTATAGTGCTGATATGCCGTTTTAAAAAAATAATTTAAAAACACACCCTAGCCGGAGGGAGCAAGAAAATTAGGTCACTGTGCAAGTAGCGTTAGGGATTTATCCCTTACACCACGGGACGAGTTTTGAAATTCGAGTGTACTTCTCGAAGTTCAAAATCGAGGTTCGAGACCGCCTTTCGGCTCGAATCGGTCCCCATAGCGACCTAATCTTCTTGCTCCTGGAGGCGGCATACTTAATCATTCTCAACAAAAAAATAAAGTCTGACGTTTAAAAACATCAAGACTTTATTTTTTTAATTAAATTAAATGCTTATTTTACAGGAACTTCTTCCATTACGTAAGCTTCAATTTCGTCGCCAATCTTAATATCGTTGTAGTTTTCGATTGTGACACCACATTCGAATCCTGAACCAACTTCTTTGACGTCGTCCTTGAAACGTTTAAGTGAAGCAAGCTTACCTTCATAAATGACAACGCCATCTCTGACAAGTCTTACACCACTATCACGTTGGATCTTACCACTATCTACGTAACAACCGGCAATTGTACCAATCTTAGAAACATTGTATGTTTCACGGACTGTAAGGTTACCAGTAACTTTTTCTTCATAGACAGGTTCGAGCATACCCTTCATGGCTGCTTCGATTTCATCGATAGCCTTGTAGATAACTCTGTGTAGACGAATATCAACACTTTCATCCTTAGCTTGTACTTTAGCTTGAGCAGTTGGACGAACATTAAATCCAATGATGATAGCGTTACTTGCAGCAGCAAGGTTAACATCACTTTCAGTAATAGCACCAACGGCAGAATGGATAATATTGACACGTACACCCTTAACTTCAATCTTCTTCAAACTTCCGGCAATGGCTTCAGCAGAACCTTGAACATCGGCCTTAATAATAACGTCGACTTGTTTAAGTTCTCCTTCTTTCATTGTTTCGAATAAGTTATCAAGTGTTACAGGGTTAGTGTTTTGACGTTCCTTTTGAAGAGCACGACTAGCACGTTCCTCACCGGCTGCACGAGCTGTCTTTTCATCTGCAAAGACAACAAACTTATCAGCTGATTCTGGAACATCATTCAAACCTGTAACCTCGACTGGTTCAGAAGGCTTAGCAGCTTCGATATCTTTACCATTATAGTTAGTCATTGTTCTGACACGACCGAAAGTATTACCAACAACGATTGGATCACCAACATGTAATGTACCTTGTTGTACCAATAGAGTTGCCACTGGTCCACGGCCCTTATCCAACTTAGCTTCGATAACAGTACCGATAGCTTTTTGGTCTGGGTTAGCTTTCAATTCCAAAACATCAGATTCAAGTAGAACCATTTCTAGTAATTCATCGATGTTTGTTCCCATTTTGGCAGAAATATTAACAAAGATTGTATCCCCACCATAACTTTCAGGAACAAGGTCATACTTCATAAGTTCTTCAGTAACGTGTTGTGGGTTGGCACCTGGCTTATCGATCTTGTTGATAGCTACAATGATAGGGTCATTAGCGGCCTTAGCATGGTTAATAGCTTCAACTGTCTGTGGCATAACACCATCATCAGCTGCAACAACAAGGATAACGATATCAGTAATATCAGCACCACGAGCACGCATATTTGTAAAGGCAGCATGTCCTGGAGTATCCAAGAAGGTAATTAATCTATCCTTTAGACGTACTTGATAAGCACCAATATGTTGTGTGATACCACCAGCTTCACCAGCAGTAACGTGTGTATGTCTCAAATGATCAAGCAAGGTTGTCTTACCATGATCAACGTGACCCATGATTGTAACAACTGGTGGACGTGTAACAAGATTATCAGAATTTTTAGCTTCAGCATCAAAGTACTTGTCGATATCAGCAACATCTTCTTGGACTTTTTCTTGTGCCTTAATACCGTAATCTTCAGCCAACAATTCAATAGTATCTTTATCTAATGACTTGTTTTGGTTGATCATAATACCAAGCATAAATAGTTTCTTAACGATTTCAGCTGGTTCTCTATGGATCAACTTACCAATATCTTGAGCGTTCATACCCACTGTATAAACAAGTGTTTCTGGTAATGGACGTTCCTTTCTTTGTGGCATTGGCTTCTTAGGTTCGGTACGTTGACGTTGTTGACGCTTGCGTTCCTTCTTCTTCTTACGACTACCAAATGGGTTAGCAAGATTTTGCTTGTGACCAAAGTCACGATTGTTATTAGTTGGTTTTTGTTTCTTATATTCTGGCTTTGGAATATCTGTATGTGCAACAGTTGACTTAGGTGTTTCTTTAGCCTTAGCAGCTACATTGTTATTATTAGGTCTTCTGTTTTGGTTATTGTTATTATTGCTACGGTTATTGTTGTTATGGTTGTTATTGTTATTTCTGTTAAAGCGACTTTGGTTTTCTCCATTGTTGCTATTAGGACGGTGATTGTTCTTATGAGCATTATCGCTATTGTTATTGCGATTATTAGGACGATTATTGTTATTTCTAGTTGGATGACTAGGAATCTTACTTGCATCAGCAATATTTGTCTTAAATTGTTCTAGATACTTGTTACCAGCACTTTGTCTTGGACGTGGTGCTTGTGATTGTGTAGTAGAACGATCACGTCTGTTATTGTTGTTACGGTTACGATTATCACGTGATTGTGAATTACGATTGTTGTTATTGCGATTATTATTGTTGTTACGGTTGTTATTGTTGCGATTATCGTTTGAACGATTTTCGTTATTACGGTTATCACGTGATTGTGTATTGCGGTTGTCACTTCTGTTGTTACTATTAGCAGTAGTGTTGCCATTACGATGGTTGTTATTATTGCTGTTTGGACGATTACTGTTGGATGTGTGATTGTTGTTGCGATGGTCAAAGTGACCCTTACCCTTATTAGCATCTCTTCTTACAGCAGTAATCTTGATCTTAGTCTTGTGATCACCTGAGTTGTGATTACTACCTTCGTGTTTGTCATTAGCTTGTGCAGGTTTTGACTGTGCAGGCTTTGATTGTGAATTACGTGCAGGAGCTGGCTTAGCTGCTGGTTTTGCGGCAGGTTTACCACCCTTTAAGTTACTTACAATCTTCTTTTCTGCGCCTTCATCTACTGATGACATATGGTTTTTAACGTCAATGCCCAATTTGTTAGCGGCATCTAATACTACTTGATTCTCAACACTATTTTCTTTTGCAATAGTATAAATTCTTTTTTTGACCATCCTATCACTCTCCTTAATTGTCCATAAATTCTTTTAACCTTTTAGCAAATCCAAGATCTGTTATTCCCATAACTTTTCTATCTCTTCCAATAGCCATTTTTAAGTCACTACTACTTATAGTATCTACCACAGGTACATTATAATAACTTGCCTTGTTGTGCAAATCTTTTTTTGTCCGTGGACTACAATCCTCTGCCATAATTACCAATTTAACTTCACCACTACGAATTCCGTTGATGGTTAGTTCAGTTCCACTAATAACTTTTCTTGCTCTGACTGCAATGCCTAAAAAATTTAAGAAAGATTTCATTAATGTTTCTTCCCTAGATCTCCAAAAAGATCCATTCTAGCTTTTTGATGATCGACAAAGTCGAATAATTCATCATAGAAGTTTTCAGGTACTGCATGTGAGAAAACTTTTTCTAAAGATTTTTTTGATTTTGCATCTTTAACGGCTTCAGGATCCAGACCAACATAAGCACCGCGACCAGGCTTCTTTCCGGTAGGATCTATTGAAATGTTGCCTTCTTTATCTTTGACAATTCTTACCATTTCTCTTTTTGGATACATCTTGTTTGTCAAAATATCTTTACGCATTGGTATCTTACGAGTTGCCAAATCCATCACCCCTTGTTAATTTTCTGAATCAGTTGTATCACTGTCTACATCTGTGTCTGTATCGGTTGCATCATCGTCATCATTCGACTCAGCAGCTGGATTCTTTGCATCATCAGCATTAGCCGCATTTTCACGTGTCTTTTCAATATCGATCTTACCACTCTCAACATCGGCTAAGTCAACATCTTGGTCATTGTCATCGACAAATTCAACTTGTGATTCAGGCTTAATATCAATCTTATAACCAGTTAATTTAGCGGCCAAACGTGCATTTTGACCCTTCTTACCAATTGCTAGTGACAAGTGATAATCAGGAACGATAACGATACATTGTTTCTTATCATTTTCATCAAATTGAACCGCAATAACTTCAGCAGGATTCAAAGCATTAGCGATGAAATCAACTGGGTCATCAACATAAGGTACAACATCAATGTTTTCACCATTTAATTCATCCACAACTGCTTGAACACGGGCACCCTTTGGTCCAACACAAGTACCAACTGGGTCAACGTCTGGATTGTCTGACTTAACAGCAATCTTTGTTCTATCACCAGCTTCACGGGCAATTGAAACAATTTCAACAGTTCCATCGTAAATTTCTGGAACTTCTTGTTCAAACAAACGTTTTACCAAACCTGGATCAGTTCTAGAAACAAAGACTTGAGGACCCTTTGTAGCATTCTCAACCTTTGTTACATAAACACGGATACGGTCACGTGAGTTGTAAGTTTCGCCAGGCATTTGGTCAGCTTTTGGCATAACTGTTTCGATACGTCCATAAGTGATATAAACATATCTACTGTCACTACGTTCAACTGTACCTTGAATTATTTCATGTTCATATTGGCTATATTCATTATAAATAATATCACGTTCAGCTTCACGAACTCTTTGCATGATAACTTGCTTAGCAGTTTGGGCAGCAATTCGTCCGAAGTCTTTTGGTGTAACTTCTTCTTTGATATGATCGCCGATTTCATAACCTTTACTCTTTTGTTGAGCATCTTCTAGACTAACTTCCAAACGATCATCAACAACATCTTCAACGACTTCTTTAACTGCATAAACATGTATATTACCCTTTTTAGCGTCAAATTCAACATCAACGTTTTGGGCTTGGTTGTAATTTCTCTTATAAGCTGCTACCAAAGCGGCTTCGAGTGATTCAATCACATATTCTTTTTTAATACCCTTTTCGCTTTCAAGCGCATCAAGGGCCTCAACCATTTCTTTACTCATGTTTTTCTCCTTAGAATTCGATTGCAAGTCGAATCTTAGCGATATTGTCTCGGCTAATTTCTACTTGTTTTTTTAAATTCTTAACTTTAACGATCAAAGTTATCTTGTCAGCTGTTACTTCACTTAATGTTCCTTCAAAAGCTTTTTGACCATCTTGTTTTTGATAAAGAGAAGCGTGTACATAATCATCTACATAGTTAGAAAGACTTTCGTCATTTTTTAATGGACGTTCTGCACCTGGAGATGAAACTTCTAGGTAGTAAGCAGGTTCAATTGGATTTAGTTCATCCAACTTTTCTCCGTATTCTTCACTAATAAGCGCGCAGTCATCAATGTTGATGCCACCTTTTTTATCAGCATAAACTCTTAAGTACCAGTCTCCACGTTCGTGGACGAATTCTAGATCAACAAGGAAAAAATCATGTTTCTCTAAGATTGGCTGTAAAATGGCTTTTAATTCTTCAACTTTTGTATCCAAGGACATTCCTCCAAAGTAATCGGCAATAAAAAGAGTGAGCATTTCTGCTCACTCATTAATCAATAATTAACTAGTAGTTAATTTAACATATATTACTATTTAAATCAACTTATAACAACCATACCTAGAATAATGATAACTGATTTTCGTCTGGCATGCCATCTAAAACATGATTTTCCGTCATATATTCGATAACAGTCTTTGAAACCTTACCACGAGTACCTAAATCTTGTTTAGATAAGAATGGTTGTTCTTCACGAGCAGCAATGATTTGCTTAGCAACGTTGTCACCCAAACCAGGAATAGCATTGAAAGGTGCCAACAATGTCTTATCATCAATAATTTTGAATTCAAAAGCATCTGACTTTTCAATATCGACCATCTTAATTTTGAAACCACGTTCCAAGCACTCATTAGCTAATTCTAACACAGTTAGCAAATTCTTTTCTTTGGTTGAGGCATCCATCCCTTTATCATTGATGGCTTTCATGGAAGCTTTAACAGCATCCTTACCAGTTGTCATCGCAACTAAATCAAAATCATCCGCACGAACAGTAAAGTAAGCACTGTAATAATAAAGTGGATAATGCACTTTAAAGTAGGCAATTCTTAACGCCATAATAATGTAAGCTGTCGCATGGGCCCGAGGGAACATGTACTTGATCTTCAAACATGAATCAATATACCAATCAGGCACGTCGGCATCTTTCATTGCTTGTTTCCAATCATCAGGAATACCACGTCCCTTACGAACATGCTCCATAATTTGGAAAGCCATCTGTGAATCCATACCATAGTGAATTAAATCCATCATAATATTATCACGACAACCAATAACATCTTTTAGCGTAACAATACCCTTATCAATCAACTCTTCCGCATTACCTAACCACACATCAGTCCCATGTGATAGTCCTGAAATTTGTAGTAATTCGGCAAAAGTCGTTGGATGAGTTTTCTCAAGCATCCCTCGAACAAAACGCGTCCCAAACTCGGGCACTCCCAGTGTTCCAGTCTTTGAGAAAATCTGTTCTGGTTTAACACCAAGTGAATCAGTACTTCTAAACAACTCCATAACTCCAGGATCCTTGACTGGCAAAGTCTTAGGATCAATACCAGACAAATCTTGAAGCATACGAATCATTGTGGGATCATCATGTCCCAGAATATCAAGTTTCAAAATATTATCATGAATTGAATGGAAATCAAAGTGAGTCGTCTTCCAAAGTGCGGTCTGATCATCAGCCGGATATTGAATCGGCGTGAAATCAAAGATATCCATATAATCAGGCACAACAATAATACCAGCCGGATGTTGTCCAGTAGTCCGTTTAACACCTGTTGATCCAGCAGCCAAACGTTCTTTTTCGGCATTACGAAGATTTTGCCCCGTCAACTCTTCATAATTCTTCACATAACCAAATGCTGTTCGATCGGCAATTGTACCAATCGTACCAGCCCGGAATACGTGATCTTCCCCAAACAATACCTTCGTATAATTATGAGCTACCGGTTGGTAGTCACCAGAGAAGTTCAAGTCAATATCCGGAACCTTATCACCCTTAAAACCAAGGAAAGTTTCAAACGGAATATCTTGGCCATCTTTTTCCAGATCAGCACCACATTTAGGACACTTCTTGTCTGGTAAATCGTATCCGGAACCAACTTCACCTTTAGTAAAGAATTCAGAATACTGACATTTAGGACAACGATAATGCGGTGGCAAAGGATTAACCTCAGTAATTCCGGTCATTGTAGCAACGAAACTGGAACCAACGGAACCACGGGAACCAACCAAATACCCATCTTTATTAGATTTGTAAACAAGTCGCTGAGCAATCAAGTAAATAACTGAGAATCCGTTACCAATAATACTCTTCAACTCACGGTCCATTCGTTTCTGAACTAACTCTGGTAATGGATCACCATATAATTCGTGAGCCTTATCCATCGTTAACTTATGAATTTCATCTTCGGCACCCTCCATTTTAGGAGTGTACAACTTATCCTTAACCGGTGAAATTTCATCAATTGAATCCATGATCTTCTTCGGATTATCAACAATAATTTCTTGTTCAGTAGCTTGATCCATATAGTCAAACTCATCAAACATTTCGTTCGTTGTTCTAAAATGCACATCAGGCAATTCAGGACGACGAGCTAAAGCATTACTCTTAACTGCCTTGATAACAATATCTCGATAAACTTTATCATGCTCATCCAAATAATGAACATCACCAGTAGCAACAACCGGTTTATTCAATTCTTTTCCAAGTTTAACGATATTTTTCAGAATTTCCTTCAAAGCATCTTCATCTTGAATAATCTTGATGTCAATTAAATGTTGATATAAAGAACGTGGCATAACTTCCAAGTAGTCATAATACTCAGCTAATTCACGAGTATCGTCATAACCTTTTTGCATCATGCTAGTGAAAACTTCACCATTTTCACAAGCCGAACCGACAATAATACCTTCACGATATTTATTCAATAAACGACGAGGAACTCGAGCTGTCCGATAGTAATATTGTGTCATTGAATACGAAACAATTTTAAACATATTTTTCAAACCAGCTTGCGTTTTGGCTAACAAGATGGCATGTGTTGGTCGAGCTTGCTTATATGCTTCTTCTCCACCAATATGATCATTCAATTGTTCAACATTCGTCGTATCGAATTTGTCTTCCAATTCTTCAAACAACTTATACATCAAATAACCAGTTGTTTCCGCATCAGAATCCGCTCTATGGTGATGTTCCAAAACAATATTGTAACGTTTGGCTAAGGAATCCAATTTGTGATTTCGATATTCCGAATGCAATGTTCGTGACATTTCCAAAGTATCGATCACAGGCATTGCTAATCTTGGACGTCCCATCCGCGTTAATGCTGCATTCATGAATCCCATATCAAAGGTGACGTTGTGTCCAACTAAGATATCATCACCGATAAAGTCCATGAATTCACCCACGATGACGGTCTCATCAGGCGCATCCTTCACCATATCCGTCGTAATACTTGTTAAATTAGTCGTGATCTCTGACAATGGATGACCTGGATTGATGAACTTATCGAATCGATCAATCACTTCACCATCTTTCATCTTCGTAGCACCAATTTCAATGATGGAATCATAAACTGCCGATAAACCGGTAGTTTCCGTATCAAAAATGACATACTCGGAACCGACTAATTTTTGATCACGTAAATTATAAGCAATTGGATTACCTTCATCGACCAAGTCTACTTCGACACCATAAGCAATTTTGACACCAAACTTTTTACCTGCACTATAAGCTTCTGGGAAGGCTTGTAAGGCACGATGATCGGTTATCGCAATGCCTGTTTGACCCCAATCACTAGCCCGTTTGATCAAAGCTGTTGCACTAGGAATAGCATCCATTTGACTCATATTCGTATGTGCATGTAATTCAATCCGCTTATTACCCTCTTCAGCAGTATCTTGACGAGATTGATGTTTAATAACATTAATATCTTGCGCCATGATAACCAATTCACGTGAAAAGTTATCTTCTTGAACACTACCACGAACTCTGATCCAAGCACCTTTATCCAATGAATTAAAGAAGGCTTCATCTTCATCACCATTAGAAAATTTCTTAATACTGAATGAAGATGTGTAATCAGTTACTTTCAAAATCAAAAGTGAACGTCCTGATTTTAACTTACGGACATCAATGTCAAAGACATATCCTTCAACAACTTTGCCACGATCTTCTTCAATAATATCAACCATTTGGGTGATTTCTTGATCATCGGGAATCTTGCGACCAACTTTTGAAACATTGGCAGCTGGCTTAGCCGCCTTCTTTTCGCTGACTTCCTTAGCTTTAGCTTGGAATTTCTTAGCTTTTTCAGCATTAGCAGCTTTAATTGCCGCCTCTTTTTCTTGAGATTTATTTTCATCAATATTAGTTCTAATCTTAAAATCCGGAAAACCGAGACTAGTATATTCAGCTTGGAGGCCGTTCAACAAACTGCCGTCAATTACATCAGCCATGAAATCATTAGAAACATCAAAGAAAACATGACCATCTTGCATGTAAGGTGCCGCTTGACTAATTCGACTAATAACCATCGGTGAATTAACACCACAGTCATTTAATACATAATTCCAATAATCTTTAATATCTTTTTCTCTTAATTCAGCATTGGTGGTAGTTATCTCAAAATTAACTTGAGCAATTCCATCAAAACTAGCCTTTAGTGCTTTAACAAAAGTCAAAAATTCATTAAATGGTAAAACATCTTTGAACTCGAAGAAAAAAGTCCAACGCTTACTATTTTTATGAACTTCCAACTTATTTAATTTACCTTCGGCAAACGAATCTTGCGATTCTAACAAACTCTCTAATTTAATTTGCTTAACAAGTATTTCAAAAAGTTGTTTTGTATCTGACATATTCTACCCTTCAAAAATAAAAAAAGGCCTAAGCCTCATTACTGATTCTTAAGCAATATTTTTACTGAATTTACTAATTCATCTTTACTTACTTCAATTGTTTCACCAGTACTTCTGATCTTAAGTTCAACAATCTCGTCACCAGCTTTTTTACCAACTGTGATTCGAATTGGAATACCAATCAAATCTGAGTCAGCAAATTTAACACCGGGACGTTCCTTACGATCATCAAGAAGAACATCATAACCTTCATCTTGTAATAGTTCAACAATTTCGTCACTCAATTTACCTTGAACATCATTATTGTACTTAATTGGCACAACGTGAATTTGGTATGGAGCCAATTGTGCTGGCCAAATAATACCATTTTCATCACTATGTTGTTCAATGATAGCTGAGAGCAATCTTGAAATACCAATTCCGTAACAACCCATGATCAAAGGATTTGACTTACCATTCTCATCCAAGAAATTAGCACCGAGTGCCTTGGAGAATTTAGTACCTAATTTGAAAATATGACCAATTTCAATACCACGAGTGAATTTGATATGACCATGACCATCAGGTGAAGTTTCACCCTCTTTGATAACACGGAAATCTCTAAATTCTGGCATTTCATCAGTGATATCTTCAAAGTTAGCATTGATAAAGTGACGATCAGCCTTGTTAGGACCTACAACAAAGTTAGTCAAACCGACTAATGAACTGTCATAAAGGACTTTGATCTTATCATCCATACCCTTAGGACCAATAAAACCAGGTACACTCTTGAAAACGTCTTGAACTTCTTCAGGTGTAGCTTCACGTAAGAAGTCAGCACCTAAATAGTTTTTGATTTTAACATCATTAGCATCATAATCGCCACGAATCATCACCATAACTGGTTCATCATCAGCCATGTATGCTACAGCCTTCATGATACGTGCAGGTTCAACTTTAAGAAGTTCAGCCAAAGTATCAATTGTATGAACGTTTGGTGTGTCAACTTCTTCCATAGCCTTCTTTTCTTCAGTTGGATTTTCATCCATCTTACTTGCAGCCATTTCTAGGTTAGCAGAATATTCTGATTCATCTGAATAAGCAATAGTATCTTCACCAATAGGTGCAATTGCTGAGAATTCCTTAGAATCAGTTCCACCCATAGCACCAGCATCACCGATGATAGCACGGTAATTCAAACCACAAGCGTCAAAGATGTTGCGATAGGCTTGTTCCATTTGATTAAAGATAACGTCGAGTTGTTCTTTGTTAGCTGTAAATGAATAAGCATCCTTCATCAAGAATTCACGACCACGTAATAGACCATAACGAGGACGATCTTCATCACGATACTTCATCTGCATTTGATATAAAACAAGTGGTAATTTCTTGTAACTGTTCAAACCTTCCTTAACCACGCTAGTAAATGTTTCTTCGTGGGTAGGTCCTAAAACAAATTCTCTTTCATGACGGTCCTTAAGTTTAAAAAGATTGTCGCCATAAGTTTCGTAACGACCACTTTCTTTCCACAAATCAGCTGGTAAAATAGCGGGCATTTGCATTTCAACCGCATCAATTTTTTCCATTTCTTTGCGCATTAAATCCTCAAGTTTGCGGATCACAGACCAAGCTAGTGGCAAATATGAATACACACCGGCAGAAACTTGGCGAATATAACCTGCTCGCAACATCAACTGGTGACTAATAGCCTCAGCATCTGAAGGAGTTTGTTTTAGTGTTGGAATATATAATTTTGATTGTTTCAAGTTCTCTTATCCCCCTATTTTATAAAGAAGCGCTGGATATCATTCCATGTGACAGCAACCATCAACAAGACTAAAATACCCACACCAATTAAGGTAATGACATTTTCGTATTGTTCAGGAATAGGTTTCCTTCTAATTGCTTCAACAATATTTAACAAAATTTTTCCACCATCTAAGGCAGGAATTGGTATCAAGTTAACGATCCCCAAGTTCATCGATAACATTGATGTGAACAAAATAATATTGATCAAACCAGTTGAGGCCACCTTGGAAGTCATTGAATAAATTCCAACTGGACCTGACAATTGATTAATATTAAAGCCACCAGAGACCATCTTACCTAAAGCATGAAAAATTGTTAGTGATGTACTCCAGCTATATGTAAAGCCATATTTAATCTTACCAAGGACACTTGAATCCAACTTAGCTGTAATTCCAATCATGCCAAACTTTTGGCCTGATTGCTTAACAGTTTTTGGAGTCAATTTAACTTGTTCAGTTTTATGGCCCGATTCGACATTTAGCGTCACATTTTTGCCAGGATTATTTTGAATATTCTCGGTTAATGTTGCCCAAGAATTCGTCTTTTTCCCGTTGACGCTTAAAATTTTATCATTAGCTTTTAAGCCCGCTTTTTGAGCCACAGAGCCACTTTGAACTCCGCCCAGTTGATTTGTACCTGTTCCAACTGAACCCATCATAAAGGCGGCAATAATTGCGGCTACGATAGCTAAAATAAAATTGTTGAATGGTCCAGCAAAATTAGTGATCATACGTTTCCAAACTGAAACGGATTGTAATTGTACATCACGCGGTGCAATTTGGACTTCAGTCCCATCCTCTTCAACAATGGTTGCGTCATGATCAACAGAATACTTTTTAGTGACCGATTCGTCACCATTTTCGTATCCTTCAATAACTAAATCATCAACAAGATCAGCCTTTGAGATTTGAACTGGAACCGCGTTTGCATCGTAAACTTTACTTGAAGTTATTATTTTTGTTACTTTGTCGTCATCATTCAATACTAAAGATGACATCGTTCCCGGTTGGATCTCAGAATCATCCTCCTGGGCACCGGCCATACGAACATATCCACCTAGAGGCAATAGTCTCAAAGTGTAAGTTGTATGATTTTTTCGGTATGCCACAATTTTTGGACCCATACCTACAGAAAACTCTCGAACTAAAATTCCAGATTTCTTTGCAGCATAATAGTGTCCAAATTCATGAACGATCACTAAGATTCCAAAAACGATTATAAATGTAATTATCGCGGTCATTTTAACCTCCACGAGCTGTTTATACTAAACCAAAAATGTGTAACAAAGGCAATACGATCAACATACTGTCGAAACGATCCAGAATACCACCATGACCTGGTAGGATATTACCTGAATCCTTTACCTTATAAAATCTCTTATAGGCAGACTCAATCAAGTCACCCATTTGTCCCATAATTGAGAGTACAAAAGCAATCATTAACATTGTTGTCATTGAATACTCTTGTGGAACGAAATACATGTAAACGCCAGAAATAATCAAAGCCATGATAATTCCGGCAACGGTACCTTCCCAAGTCTTATTGGGACTAATTGCTGGCCACAACTTATGCTTACCAATCTTACGACCAAATGTATAAGCAAAAATATCAGTTGACCATACAACAATCAAGGCATACATCAAAAGACCCAGACCAGGAGCTGAATTTCTAACAGCTGCTAAGTAATGGAATCCAGTACCGATGTAAAGCATAGATACGACCGAAACACCTGCATCTTCAAAATTGAATTTGTTTTTTGTCAAAACAGTAATAATCAACAAAATGATCGAGAAGACATAGAACAAATCAAGTCGTGTGAAACTCTTCGGGAACCAGCCTCGATAAAAACCATCTGGTACAACCAAGGCCAATGTTCCTAAAATTGTCACTAAAAAGTCCATGGAAACGATAATACGTTTGCGCATGATATAAACTTCAAACACACCAACAACTGCTAAAGCTGCTGCTGCAATTTCAAGCCACACTCCACCAGCAAGCAATATGGGAATAAAGATTGCTAGTGCAATAACAGCGGTGATTACACGTTGTTTCATAATTTTCCCCCAAACTAACTAAACAGATCCATATCGACGATCTCGTCTGTCAAATTCTTTAATATCTTCAACCAAATTATCAACGGTATAGTTAGGCCAATAAGTCTTATCAAAAACCATTTCTGAATAAGCCAATTGCCACAACATAAAGTTGGAGATTCTTTCCTCGCCACTTGTTCTGATCAAGAGATCAGGGTCAGCTAAATCTCCCAGTTGTTCGGTCAATAAATGATTGGCAAACATTGAATCATCAATTTTATCTGGATCTATTGAACCATTAACGGCGTCGATTGCCAAACTTTTTGCCGCATGCACAATTTCTGCACGACCACCGTAATTAAAAGCAAAATTGAGGATCATCCCAGTGTTATCCTTTGTGTCCTCAACTGCTTTCAATACAACTTTTCTAGTTTTATCAGGTAAATGATCAGTGAAACCGGTCACTTTGACCTGAATATTTTCCTTAATTAAATCCGGCATAAATGTTCCAAAAAAATCTACTGGCAAGCGCATCAAAAAGTTAACTTCTTTGCTTGGTCGACTCCAATTTTCAGTCGAAAAAGCATAAAGACTCAAAACCTTAACTCCCAGATGACTAGCAGCAGTAGCAATGGTTTTAACATTGTTCATACCTTCTTTATGGCCGGCAATTCGCGGTAGACCTTTTGCTTTAGCCCACCGACCATTACCGTCCATAATAATGGCAATATGCTTTGGAACAGATATTTCTGGATCTAATTGTTTGGTATTATTCTCTGTCATTGAGACTAACCTTCAGTAATTTCCTGTTCTTTATCTGCGGCTAGTTTATCAATCTTAGCGATTGAATCATCAGTTACCTTTTGAACATCTTTTTCCAAAGTATGGAATTCATCTTCAGTAACATCATTTGCTTTCAATTGCTTCTTCAAATCATCCATAGCTTCACGACGAACGTTTCTAACAGCAATACGTCCACCTTCAGCCTCTTTACCTACTTGCTTAGCAATCTCTTGTCTGCGTTCACCAGTAAGTTGTGGGATGATCAAACGGATCACACTACCATCATTAGCTGGGTTCAATCCCAAATCAGATGAGTTGATAGCATGTTCGATATCATCAAGTGATGATTTGTCATAAGGTGTAATCAAAAGAACACGTGCTTCTGGAATATTAATTGAAGCAACTTGGTTCAATGGAACATCACTACCGTAATAAGAAACCATAACATTACTCAAAATTGAAGCATTAGCTTTACCAGCACGAATATTAGCCAATTCACGATTCAATACTTCGATTGACTTATTCATGTTTTCTTTAGCTTTTGTAATAGCTTTATTTGTCATCATTACCACCCTTTATAATTGTTCCGATATTTTCACCTTGAACAACCTTCTTGATGTTTTCAGGTTTATTCAAGTTGAATACGATCAATGGAATATCATTATCCATTGACAATGATGAAGCTGTTGTATCCATTACGCCAAGGTTCTTATTAATAATATCAAGTTGTGATAATTCTGAATACTTCTTAGCATTAGGATCTTTCTTAGGATCAGCTGAGTAAACACCGTCAACGTTGTTCTTAGCCATCAAGATAACATCAGCTTCAATTTCAGCTGCACGAAGAACAGAAGTTGTATCAGTTGAGAAGTATGGATTACCAGTACCACCAGCAAAAATCACAACACGGCCCTTTTCTAGATGTCTAACGGCTTTTCTTCTAATGTAAGGTTCAGCAACTTGGCGCATTTCAATTGATGTTTGAACACGAGTTGGAACACCAATATGTTCTAGTCCATCTTGTAAAGCTAGACCGTTCATAACTGTGGCCATCATACCCATGTAGTCAGCTTGGGCACGATCCATTCCCATTTCAGCACCTGTTTCACCACGCCAGATGTTACCACCACCACAAACGATGGCTACTTGAACACCTAAATCATGGACACTCTTAATTTGTTCAGCTATCTTCTTGATAACTGGGGGGTTAATTCCAAATCCTTTTTCTCCGGCTAAGGCTTCACCAGAAACTTTTAAAATAACTCTTTTATACTTAATATCAGGCATAAGTGCTCTCCTTTAATTTTGCTACTAAACATTTTAACATATTAGCTACACTAAAATTATCTAATCACCATTTTTAAATAAATTTTGCTTAGATACAACCCTTTATACAAAGAAAAGGTCGTTTAATTCAAAATGAATTAAGCGACCTTTCTCAAAATTAAATAATTTATTAGTTATTCATTTGGTTCTTTACTTCTTCAGCGAAATCTTCTTGTTTCTTTTCGATTCCTTCACCGACTTCATAACGAACAAATGAAACTAGTTTACTGTTCTTTGATTCAACAAATTGTTGAACAGTCATATCTGAATCCTTAACAAATTCTTGGTCAGCCAAACTAATTTCTGACAAGTACTTGTTTACACGGCCTTCAACGATTCTTGGGATAATCTTTTCAGGTTTACCTTCAGCTTTTGTTTCTTCAGTAAAGATAGCCTTTTCATGTTCAAGAACATCTGCAGGAACTTGTTCGCGACTCATGTACTTAGGATTGATAGCAGCAACGTGCATAGCAACATCCTTAGCAGCTTCTTCGTCTGTACCTTCAAGAGTAACAATGGCACCAATTAGGCCACCGTTGTGTAGGTATGAGCCGAATACTTGAGCATCAGTCTTGTCAAGAACTTCAAAACGTCTCAAGCTGATCTTTTCACCGATAACAGCTGTTAAGCCTGTGATTGCGTCGTTGATTGAACCTTCACCAAGACTTAAAGCCAATGCTTCGTCCATAGTCTTTGGTTCATTTTCAACGATAGCCTTACCAATTGAGTTAACAAGATCGATAAACTTATCATTTGATGAAACGAAGTCTGTTTCTGAGTTAACTTCGATGATAGCAGCTTTGTTACCTGAAACTTCGATATGTGTTAAACCTTCAGCAGCGATGTTTCCGCTCTTCTTAGCAGCTTTAGCAATACCCTTTTCACGTAGCAAGTCAACAGCTTTATCCATGTCACCATCAGCAGAAACCAATGCCTTTTTAGCATCCATCATACCAACGCTTGTCTTATCACGTAATTCTTTAACTTGAGCAGCAGTAATTTTAGCCATTCGTAAATCCTCCAGTCGTATAAATAAAGCCATCTTACTCAGATGACTCTATTTTACGGATATTATTTTAAATTATTTGTTATCGTTATTGTTTGTTGCGTTTGCCAAATCTTCGATTGACTTGTCATCAGCAGCTTCTGAATCTTTGTTATCGTCTTTCTTGTCAGCAAAGTCTGCATCTGAAACAGCTTCTTCACCTTGCTTACCTTCAACAATAGCGTCAGCCATCTTAGCAGTAATCAATCTTACGGCACGAATAGCATCATCATTTGAAGGAATGATAACATCGATAGGATCTGGATCTGTATTTGTATCAACCATAGCTACGATAGGAATGTTAAGTTTCTTAGCTTCGTTAACAGCAATGTTTTCCTTATGAGGGTCAACAATGAACATAACATCAGGAATTCTTGGCATATCTTCGATACCACCAAGGAATTTTTCTAACTTAGCTTGTTGCTTTGTAAGTAAAGCAACTTCTTTCTTAGGTAGACGTTCAAAAGTACCATCAGTGGCCATAGCCTTGATTTCTTTTAATCTCTTGATACGTTTTTGGATTGTGTTCCAGTTAGTCAAAGTACCACCTAACCAACGATGGTTAACGTAGTATTGGCCTGCACGTGTAGCTTCTTCAGCAACAGCGTCTTGGGCTTGCTTCTTTGTACCAACGAATAGGAAAATTCCGTCATCACCGGCAACAGCCTTCATATAGTTGTAAGCATCGTCGATCATGCGTACTGTTTTTTGTAAATCAATGATGTAAATACCATTTCTTTGTGTAAAGATAAATGGCTTCATCTTGGGGTTCCAACGTCTTGTTTGGTGTCCAAAATGTACACCGGCTTCAAGCAATTGTTTCATAGAAATAACTGACATAAAATAGTTCCTCCTGGTTTTTACCTCCACTCGAGTCATGTCTGACTGAAACGCCGTAGCGCACCATCAATCAAATCGTCAAGTGTGTGTATTCAATACAGGTAAATATTATATGGGAAAACAATCATGAAATCAAGTAGTCTTGCCAATTTATTCCATGACTTTTCAACAAAGTTACTTTTTGTTGGCGACTGAGTTTTTTAATAGCAATCTCACGTTTCAAAGCTGCCGACTTATCAGCCAACTCTTCGCTATACATTAATTTAACTGGTCGCCTGATTTTTGTATACTTAGCACCCTTACCTGCATTGTGTGTTGCAACTCGTTTCTCAACATTATTGCTGGTTCCAGTATAAAAGGTTCTGTCATTACAGAGCAACATATAAACGTAATATTTTTTATTTTCCATTGATAATCAAACTAGCCTCTTTTGTTAACTGATGTTTCTCATTATAAATCACTAAATCAGGTTCGACTCGCAAAGAAGCTGACTTCACCGTCTTCACTACATCCAATAAAACTAAGTTTGCGTCCTTATTTGACAGTGATCTGACGAAACGAATCCGTTTTGGTTGTAGTTTTTCTTGTGTCATAATACTAAATAATTCACTCAATCTTTCGGGACGATACACGATGTAGGCGTGAGAATTTTCTTTTAACAGTATTTTAATAGTAGAAAGAATATCGGTTAAGGTAGCTTTCAATTCATGACGGGCAATTGCTAACACTGGATTGTCCTTAATAGACGTCTTGTCTGCCAATTTAAAATATGGTGGATTACAAACTATCGTATCAACCGTATCGTGTGCTAAATACTGTTGCACGTTTTTTAAATCATCATTAATCAAATGAACTTGAGCTTCCAAATGGTTATCTTGAATACTTTTGGCCGAAAGCTTAGCAAGCTGTTCTTGGATTTCCACTAGATAAATCTGAGCTTTTGTTTTAGCTGCTAAAGACAAACCAATTGCTCCATTTCCAGCACATAAATCAACGACTTTGCCTTTTTTTGCTGGTTTCGCAAAATTATAGAGTAAAATAGTATCAAGGTTAAACGAATACAATTGTTTATCCTGATTAATGATGATTCCACTGTTAGAGATAATATCTTGCGAATTAATCGACATAATGCACCTGCTTTATGGTATTTTAAATAAGACAAAATTATTTTTGGGAGAATGATATTTCTATGTTTTATAAATTTATTCGTGCTTTTGTACGGGGATTAGTATTTTTATTGAACGGACGATTTGACGTCATCGGTAAAGAAAATCTACCTGACAAACCATATATTTTGGTTGCCCCCCATCGAACATGGTGGGAACCAATTTTCTTTGCCTTAGTAATTGCCCCACGTGATGCCACTTTCATGGCTAAAAAAGAACTCTTCAAGAATCCAATTTTAAGATACATTTTAGTCCACGCTCACGCATTTCCAGTGGACCGTGCCCATCCAGGACCATCTGCTATTAAAACGCCAGTCAAGGCTCTTAAAAAGGAAGGACGCGTTTTAATCATGTTTCCTTCTGGTACACGCTACTCTGAAGAACTTAAAGGTGGCGCATCATTAATTGCTAAATTATCCAAAGCTCCATTAGTGCCATTCGTTTATCAGGGACCATTAACGTTTGGCGGTTTAATGTTACACAAACAAATCACCGTCGGCATTGGACCTGAAATTGATTTTGATTTCAAAGCCAAGTTAACCGATGAACAAACAAAACAAGTTAATGAAGATATGGAACAAGCTTGGAAAGATATTGATAACAAAATCAATCCAGACTTTGAATATATTCCACCTAAGAAAAAAGATTAGTTTATCTTTGTAATTCCATATGTTAGCTACTCGTGGTGCTAGTTGATTTTTTGACTATAGAATTGAAATAATTTTTAAAATCAAAAGATTCAGAATATATTCTATATCTTATAATTCTGGTCATTGATGGCAAAGTAATACTTAAAGTTATTTACTATTGATTCAAAAAAACAATGAACTAGCCGGAAAGAGCAGTAAATTAGTTTGCTGTGAAGGTGACGTTAGCACTTTAGTGCTTACACCACGGGACGAGCTTTGAAACTTGTGGTTTTTGCGAGGTTCAAAGTCGAGAGACGAGACCTTGGCTCGGTCTCCACAGCGACCTAATTTTCTTGCTCTTGGAGGTGGCATATTTAACGTGTTAGCTAAATAATTATATAACAAAATAGCCCCAGATTCCGCCATGGATTCTGAGGCTATTATTTTACTAAAAATTAATTGGACTAACTTTCAAATAAACTAAACCAAAAATAATCTTAATTAGACCATCACTGCTGAAAATCATATCAAGTGGCAAACGTACAAATAAACCAAATAATCCATTTAAAACAATCACAAGACCCAATATTCCGATAATCTTACCGTGCACAGGAATAAATGCAAAAAAATGTAGTCCTACCCCAATCAGTATCATAACCCAGGTGACATATACCGCTTGCATCCCACTCAAATGCATCATTTGCGCTGGTAAAAAGCTAAGAAAGACCAAAGCCATTAAAATAACAATTGATCGATTTGCCCATTTTTTCTGTCTAATAGTGCCCGAACCAACACTGAAGCGCTTGCGAGTTCTAGAATTCAATTGCCAAAACATACCTAGAGCATAAATCACTCCAAAATAAGCTGCGTTCGGGATGCCATTAGGCAATTTAATTACTAGAGTCATCATTGCTATTCCAACAGTTATTAACCAGACACCTACAATGAATTGTCTCGGATATTTATATGTTTCTTCTTTCATTGGTTCCCCCTAAAAAACTTGGATAGTATATCATAAGCAAAATTTAATCTCAATTGCAAAAAAGAAACTGCCTTTTGAAGTATTTCGGAATTTTATCCAAAACTTTTCTTCACGGCAGTTTCCTCATTCTAATTTATAATTTTTAAATCGAATTCTTACCAATATCACGACGATAATAAATATGCAATTGGTTCATCTTTCCTAATTCTCGATAAACTTGCACTTGCGCACTGTCTAAATCTTCAGCTTGCGTTTGGACTAAATACAATCGTCCTCCATTACTGATCAGCCGGTGATTTTCTTTACGAACACTAGCATAGTTGACCGTCAAAGGACAACTTCTAAATTCATCCGTACTACCTAAATCACCAACTACTTGTTTACCAGGATATCCATGGCTGACAGCGAAAACTCCTAAGTTCAAGCCCGTAGTCGACCAAGTAATTTCATTGATTTTTTTATGATGAAGCATTTGATTTATCATCTCTGACAAATCAGATTGTAATCGTGGCAAGACAACTTCTGTCTCTGGATCACCAAAACGAGCATTAAACTCGATAACTTTGATACCATCTTGAGTCAAAATCAACCCGGCATAAACTATCCCCGTATACTTAATGCCTTGGTTATAAAGCTCGTTGACAAATGGTTTAATAACTGTTTCTATCGCAGTTTGTTCAATTTCTGATGAAATATTTTGGACCGGACAAACGGCTCCCATTCCACCAGTATTAGGACCTTTATCATCTTCAAAAATCTTTTTGTAATCTTGCGCTATTGGCATTGGATAAAACCTTTTATGATCTACGAATGCCATTAGTGAAAATTCTTCACCCTCTAAGAAATCCTCAATTACGACTTTACGCGTATTAAACTTGTGTCCTTGCAACAGATCAGTAACTTTTGATAGAGCATCATCTCTCTCAGGTGAAATATAAACACCCTTACCCGCCGCTAACCCATCAGCTTTAATAACAATCGGAAAAGCAGCCTCCTCGTTTAAATATGTTGTTGCTGCTTGTAAATCAGTGAACTCCTGATAACTAGCAGTTGGAATGTCAGCATCAGCCATTAATTTCTTAGTAAAAGACTTTGACCCTTCAACTTGGGCGCCTTCTTTAGTTGGTCCAAAAATCAACAACTTTCGGCTCTTAAAGAAATCAACAATCCCATTAACTAAAGGTTCCTCAGGACCAACGATTGTATAATCAACATTATTGGTTAAAGCAAAGTTAGCTAAATGGTCGAATTCATCTTCATTAATTGAAATTGTTTTAATTCCGTTTAGCTTCATTCCATCATTTCCAGGAGCACAAAAGACAACATTTTTATCATTCTTCAATAATGACTGACAAATAGCATCTTCACGAGCACCTGAACCAACGACAAGTATTTTCATTAAAAGACCTCTCTTCTAGTGTTTGAAATGTCTTCTGCCAGTGAAGACCATAGCAATTCCGTGCTTATCAGCCATATCAATTGAATCTTGATCCTTAATTGAACCACCTGGTTGCACAATAGCTGTAATTCCGTGTTCAGCAGCATATTGAACACAGTCATCCATTGGGAAGAAGGCATCAGAAGCCATAATTAATGGTGTATGAGCATCCACTTGTTCTTCTTGGTCAATCGCAATCTTCACAGAACCGATACGATTCATTTGACCAGCACCAATACCAAGTGTCTTATCAGTTGTTGTAATAACAATGGCATTACTCTTAACATGTTTAACAACTTGTTGACCGAATAACAAAGCCTTCATTTCTTCATCAGTTGGGGCTTTCTTAGTAACAACTTCAAATTCTGAAAGTTGATCAACCGTTGTATCACGTTCTTGAACTAATAAACCACCCATAACGGAAACATATTCGTGCTTTTCAGCATCTTTAGCTTTTGAAAAGTCAAGTGTTAGTAGACGAATGTTCTTCTTAGCTTCAAGAATTTCCAAAGCTTCGTCAGTAAAGCTTGGTGCGATAACAATTTCCAAGAAAATCTTATGCATTTCTTCAGCAATTTCTTTCGTAACTTCACGGTTAACCGCAACGATACCACCAAAAATTGACATTGTATCAGCTGTATAAGCCTTACGCCATGCTTTATAAATACATTCGTCGTCGACACCGACACCACATGGGTTCATATGTTTCAATGCAGCCACACAAGGTTGATCAAAGTCAGCCACAATTCTCAATGCAGCGTCTGCATCTTTAATATTATTGAAGGAAAGTTCTTTACCATGCAATTGCTTAGCTGAAGCAATCGAGTATTCAGAAGGCATGGCACTCTTGTAGAAAGCAGCCTTTTGATGTGAATTTTCACCATATCTTAATTCTTGATGATAATCATAACCAAGCACTTCAACATCAGGGAATTCATCCCCATTTAAATCAGTCAAATAATGGCCAATAATACTGTCATATTCAGCTGTATGACGGAAAGCTTTTGCAGCCAAGCGTCGACGTAAGATTGTATCATCTTCATCTGATTGAAGACTTTCAAGAACTGTTTCATAATCATTGGCGTCAATCACGACATAAACACTCTTAAAGTTCTTTGAAGCTGAACGGATCATTGATGGACCACCAATATCAATTTGTTCAATCGCTTCAGCTGGTGTAACACCGTCTTTAGAAATTGTTTCTTTAAATGGATAGAGATTGACACAGACAAGGTCAATTGTTTGAATGTTCAAATCTTCCAAAGTCTTCATATGTTCCGGATTGTCACGTTTAGCCAATAGTCCTGCATGCACCATTGGATGCAAAGTTTTAACACGGCCATCTAAAATTTCAGGGAATTGGGTAACTTCATCAATTTCCAAAACTTCAACGCCATTTTCTTGCAACTTCTTATATGTACCACCAGTTGAGATGATTTCAAAACCATTGGCAATCAAACCCTTAGCAAATTCAACGACACCTGTCTTATCAGAAACACTAATCAAAGCTCTTTTCATTTTTTATCTACCCCATTAGTTTTATTTAGTAAATCAAGAATCACTTGACGATACATTTGATGCTCTGTTTGATGAATCCTTGCTTCTAAACTAGCTTCTGTATCATTAGCTAGCCGGACAACCTTTTCTTGCTTAATGATTGGACCAGTATCGACCCCTTCATCAATGAAATGAATCGTTACTCCAGTCACCGGATCTCCAGCCTCAAAAGCACGTTCAATCGCTTCCAAACCGGAAAATTTTGGTAATAGTGATGGATGAATATTAATAATTCGATTTGGATAGGCACCTAATAGTACCGGCGTTACGACCCGCATATAACCAGCCAATAAAATATATTCAATCTTGAGTGGCTTTAACTTTTCAATAATAGCTTGCTCATACGCACCACGGTTTTCATAATCAGATAATTGATTAATAAAAATCGGAATATGGTATTTTTCAGCTCTTTGAATAACATGTGCATCTTTTTGGTCACAAACTAATAGTTCAATTTCTAGACCCGCTTGACGCAGTTCAATAGACTTTGCAATGGCTTCAAAATTACTACCATTACCGGAAGCAAAGATAGCTACTTTCATAGTTGGTCTCCTTCCAAAATCACACTACTTGTTGTTTTTGAAACAACTTCACCAATTGTAAAGGCAACAGTTTCTTTTTCATTCAATAGTTCCAAAACTTCTAATTCTTTGGAGGCATCAACTGCTAGTACCATTCCAATACCCATATTGAAAATATGATACATATCAGCTAATTCCAATTGACCATACTTCTGTAACAAATCAAAAACTGGTAACTGTGGCCAAACATCAACATTGATCTTGGCTGCCAAATTATCTGGCAGCATCCGAGGAACATTTTCGTAAAAGCCACCGCCAGTAATATGAGAAATTCCTCTGATTAAACGTTCATCCAGCAAAGGTACGACATCTTGGACATAAATTTTTGTCGGTGTTAACAACAATTCACCAAGTGTTTGTTCAGGATATTCTGGTAAAACACTATCTACCGTTAAATTATGTTGTTGGAAGAAAATCTTTCTAACTAGTGAATAACCATTTGAATGGATTCCGCTTGATTTTAGACCAATCAAAACATTTCCAGCTTGAATATTCTCTTTTTGCAATAAATCATCTTTTTCGCAAATACCAACGGAAAAACCGGCAATATCATAGTCTTTTGCATCATATACACCAGGCATTTCAGCGGTTTCACCACCGATTAAATTGGCATTAGCTTGGCCGCAGCCTTCAATTACACCCTTGAGAATTTCCTCAATCTTTTCATCAACTTTACCGGTTGAAATATAATCTAGAAAATACTGTGGTGTAGCACCTTGAGCCAAAATATCATTCACACACATGGCAACACAATCAATTCCAATCGTGTCCCACTTGTTTGCTTCAGTTGTCAACAATAACTTTGTTCCAACTCCATCATCACTAGATACTAAAACTGGATGTTGGTAACCTTCAGGAATTTCGTAAACACCACCGAAATTACCAATGTTATTATTGTGAGTATTTTGTTTTACAAATTTAGAAATTTTGTAGCCAGATTCGACATCGACACCGGCATCTTGATAGGGATTAGACATTAAGTGCCTCCTTATTTTTTGGACTCATAATCATAAAGATAAGTTGGATAGTCACCATTAAAATATGACATATCCAAACCTGAATATGGTGCGTCTGAATCTAGACCAATCGCATCGATCAAGCCGTCCTCACTCAAGAATTCAAGTGAATCTGAACCAAACATTTGATTCATTTCAGGAATTGACTTGTGGGCAGCAATCAGCTCGCTTTTTTCTTGAATATCGATTCCATAAAAACATGGATGCATGAATCTTGGTGAAGCAATTCGCAAATGAACTTCAGTTGCTCCAGCATCTTTTAACAGTTGCACAATATAAGCACAAGTTGTACCTCGAACGATTGAATCATCAACTAAAATAACTCGTTTACCATTAACTACCCCTTTAACAGCGGCTAATTTTTGACGAACACTCTTTTCACGGAGCTCCTTAGTTGGTTGGATAAATTCACGTCCCATATATTGGTTCTTGATCAAACCCATTTCATAAGGTAAGCCACTTGCTTCTGCGTAACCACTTGCGGCCGACAATGAAGAATTTGGTACACCGACAACAATATCACCTGGCGCTGGATATTCTTTAGCCAAATTAGCACCCATGCGCTTACGAGCTGAATGAACATTTACGCCCAATATATCGGAATCAGGACGTGCAAAGTAGATGAATTCCATTGAACAAATGGCTAACGTTGTATCAGTTGTCCAAGTATCAACCTTCATCCCTTCATCATTGATCGTAATTAATTCACCTGGTTGTACATTGTGAACTAACTTGGCACCCACAGCGTCTAGCGCACAAGTTTCACTGGCAACAACATAGGCACCGTTATCTAATTGACCAATTGAAAGCGGACGGAACCCATGAGAATCCAGTGCAACAATCATTTCATTCTTAGTCATAAGTAAGTAAGCAAATCCACCTTGAATTTTATTCAAAGCTTCGACAATTTTTTCGTGTAATGTCGGTGCATTAGAAACTTTTATCAAATGCACCAATACTTCTGAATCAGAACTTGATTTAAAAATATGACCTTTTTCTTCTAGTTCTTTTTTCAAAGTGATGGCATTTGTCAAATTACCGTTGTGAGCTAAAGCTATTTGACTATCGGTAAAATCAAACAACAAAGGTTGTACATTTTCAATTTTGTTCTCACCAGCAGTTGAATACCGCACGTGACCAATTGCTGTATCACCAACCAAAGCATTCAAATACTCTGGCTTTGAAAAAACTTGTGTCAACAAGCCCAGATTACGATATGCTCGTAGCTTTTGACGATCATTAGCAACGATTCCGGCACCCTCTTGACCACGGTGTTGTAAACTATGGAGTCCTAAATACGTTAAATAATTAGCATTTTCAGCTCCCCAAACACCAAAGACACCACATTCCTCATTCAAACTTCTTACTTCATTAGGCACGCCATGCCCTCCTTCCAACTCTTCGCTGCTTCTACACCATCAATGGTTACAGTTTCATTAACTGTTGTTATAGTAAATTTAGGTGCGGCAGTTACTGTTCCAAGATATTCAAAATCTGTTGCCATTAGTTCTTCAAATTCAGCTTGTTTATTTGGTGCAATTGAAACTAAGAAGCGAGATTGTGTTTCAGAAAACATCTGTGCAGTTGTTAAGCTAGTTTTAATATCAAAACCAAGCTCATTATCAAAGGCAGATTCTGACAGAGCAACTGCTAAGCCACCTTCAGATAAATCGTGACAACTTTTAACTAACTTTTGACTAATTGCTTGTCTGATCAAATCTTGATGAAGTTTTTCTTGATCTAAATCTAAATTACGTAAATCGCCCTTTAATTGACCGAGTTGAGCCATTTGTAATTCAGAGCCATTAAAATCATCTTGAGTTTGACCAACGACATAAATCAAATCTCCAGTAGCTTTAAAAGCACTTGTCGTAACATTTTCAATATCACTGATCAAGCCAACCATACCGACCATTGGACTAGGATAAATAGCTACATCGTTATATTCGTTGTAAAGTGACACATTTCCGGAAATTACTGGTGTATTGATTTTTTCACAGGCACTAGCAATTCCCTCAACACTCTTATCTAGTTCCCAGAAAGCTTCTGGATTTTCAGGATTACCGTAATTCAAACAGTCAGTAATACCAATAGGTTCACCACCGCTAGCAACAATATTTCTGGCTGCTTCCATCACAGTAATTTGTCCACCAACATATGGGTTCAAGTAAACATACTTGGAGTTACTATCGTTAGTCATCGCGATGGCCTTCTTTGTACCACGAATCCTTACAACACCAGCATCACTTCCCGGACGAACTAAAGTATTAGCTCGAACTTGAGAATCATATGTTTGATAGAAATGTTTCTTACTAGCAATGTTTGGTCGTTGCAACATTTCAAGCCAAGTTGTTGCTAGTGAATTGATTTCAGGTACAAATTGATAATCCTTATCGTCAATCATGCGTTGAGGTTGAATTTCTTGGCGGTCATATTCCGGCACGTCTTCTGTCAAACTGTCGACTGGAATATCGGTAACTAATTCACCCAGATGATAAATCTTGTATTGTTTGTCATTAGTTACTTGCCCAATTACAACGGCATCTAATTCATAGTTTTCAAAGAACGCTAGAACATCCTCTACAAATTCAGGCTTAACACAGAGAACCATTCTTTCTTGTGATTCTGATAGCATCATTTCATAAGCAGACATTGCTGTTTCACGTTGAGGAACTTTATCCAAGTTTAGAATCAAACCGGAACCTGCTTTTGAAGCCATTTCGGCTGTAGAAGAAACTAGTCCAGCTGCACCCATGTCTTGGATTCCCAAAATCCAATCAGAATGCTTTTCAATAATTTCCACGCAGGCATCCATAAGTAATTTTTCAATGAAAGGATTACCAACTTGAACGGCGGAACGTTGCTTATTCTTCGTATCTGTAAATTCATCTGAAGCAAAAGTTGCCCCGTGAATTCCGTCACGACCGGTTTTGGCTCCAACGTAAACGATCAGATTTTTGTCACCACTAGCTGTACCATGTTTAAAATCAGTGTTATTTAATAAACCAACACACATCGCGTTAACTAGTGGATTGTGTTCATAGCAATCTTCAAAAGAAATCTCACCACCAACGGTTGGTAAACCAATACAGTTACCATAACCACCGATACCAGCAACGACTTCGTTAACTAGATGTTTAGTCTGACCATTGTTAACAGGACCAAATTTTAAACTATTCAATAAGGCGATTGGTTGGGCGCCCATTGAAAAAATATCACGGATAATTCCACCAACACCGGTTGCTGCACCCTGGTAAGGTTCAACCGCTGAAGGATGGTTGTGACTTTCAGCTTTGAAAACAACGGCTTGATTATCACCAATATCTAAAATACCGGCATCTTCACCAGGTCCTGCAATCACACGATCACTTTTATTTGGCATTTTTCGAAGAACTTTTTTTGAATTCTTATATGAACAATGTTCACTCCACATAACCGAATAAAGACCAGTTTCAGTGTAGTTAGGCAAGCGTTTCAAGATTTTGGCACTGATCAATTCATATTCCCAATCAGTTAATCCCCATTGTTGATATAACTTTTCATCTTTAATTTGTTTTGGCGTTGGTTCAGTCATTAATTATTCACCCTTACCTGATAATTGATTATTGATTGGAACAACTTTAGACCATCATCGGAACCGAGAATTTTTTCAATTGCTCGTTCTGGATGGGGCATCATACCTAAGACATTTTTTTGTTTATTCATAACGCCGGCAATGTGGTCCACGCTACCGTTGATGTTATCCAAGTATTTAAAGGCAATTTGTCCATTAGCTTGTAGGTCTTTCAAAGTAGCTTCATCACAGTAATAACGACCTTCACCGTGGGCAACTGGAATATTGATAGTTTCTTTTGCCTGATAGTCGCTAGTAAAAATCGTCTCATTATTTACAACTTCAAGCTCAACCGTCTCACAGATAAACCGACTTTTTTCGTTTCTAATCAAAGCTCCTGGCAACAAACCAAGTTCCGTCAAAATTTGGAAACCATTACAAATTCCCAAAACAAGTTTGCCCTCATTTGCCAGACGAATTATTTCCTTCACAATTGGTGCTTGAGCAGCAATTGCCCCACTTCTTAAATAATCGCCATAAGAGAATCCACCCGGAATTAGAACACCGTCAAAACCTTCAAGACTAGTAGCTCGATAGTCAACTAGTTCAACCGGTTGCTTAATTCCATCGCGAATGGCGTAATAAAGGTCCATATCACAGTTTGAACCCGGAAAATTAATTACGGCAAACTTCATTATTCTGCCTCCGTAATTTCGTAACGATAAGTTTCAATGTTGGGATTGGCTAAAAGATCGTCACAGATAGCGTCAACTTCTTTTTCCAAGTCAGCGTAGTCATCCGCAAAATTCAATTCAAAATATTTACCCATGTGAACATCAGAAACTTGGTTGTAACCCATAGAATGAATTGCTGATTTGATGGCTTCACCTTGAGCGTCAAGGACGGATTTTTTTAGAGTGACATAAACTTTAACTAATTTCATAATTCTCTCCTATTTATCTTGTAGTCGTTGTAAGACTGATTGATATGTTTGAACTAAATCGCCTTCATGCTTACGAAAGACATCTTTATCCATTGAATGATGGTCTGACTTATTCCATAAGCGACAATTATCGGGCGAAAATTCATCAACCAAAATAATTTCATTGTTGTATTCACCAAATTCCAATTTAAAATCAACTAAATCAAAATCGGCTTTTTCAAAAAATGGAATCAATAATTGGTTAATTTTCAAGGTTTCTTCTTTGATATATTCAATTTCAGCTTTATCAGCAATCTTTAACGCATGAATCTGTGATTCGTTGATAACTGGATCATCTAAAGCATCGCTCTTGTAATAAAATTCAATGATTGGGTCAGTTAATCTTTGACCTTCTTCAATACCAAACTTACGTACGAGCGAACCAGAAGTAATATTTCTTAAAACGACTTCCAATGGAAATACTTGAGTTTTCTTAACTAACTGTTCATGATCAGAAAGGTTTTTAACTAAATGAGTTCTAATACCATTTTCAATTAAGTAATTAAAAACTAACTGAGAAATCTGACAATCTAGTACACCTTTTCCCGGTAAGATTTCTTTTTTCTTACCATTTAAAGCAGTCGCTTGATCTTTATAAACGATTAACACTTCGTCATCATTGTCAGCTTGATAAACATTCTTGGCTTTTCCGGTATAAAGTAAATTATTTTCTGTCATCATTTACACATCCCAAATTGAATTATTTTCGATAGCTTCTTTTGTAGCTTGTAGATCAGAACTCAAAATTGTAATATGTCCCATCTTGCGGTTATCCTTCACAGCTTCTTTACCATAATCGTGGAAATGCCATTCTGGATGCTTAACTAATTCAGCTTTAGCATTCTCTAAATGTTGACCAAGTAAATTAACCATTGCTGCTGGCTGTAATAGTTCAATTTTGGGCATTGCTAAATTACAAACACCGCGGATATGGGCATCAAACTGCGAGATGTTACATGCTTCAATTGTTAAATGACCTGAATTATGAGGACGTGGCGCAATTTCATTTACAAATACCTCGTCATTACTAGATACGAAAAATTCAATACACATTGTTCCAACAAGTTCAAGTTTTTTAGCTAACCCTTCTCCAACTTGATAGATATGTTGTTCAACAGCTTCACTGATATCAGCGGGACAAGTACTCAAATGTAAAATATTGTGACGATGAACATTTTCAATTACTGGAAAAATCGAAGTTTCACCGCGACTATTTGCCGAAACAACTACTGAGACTTCCTTCTTCAAATTGATTTTCTTCTCTAACATACAAGGACCTTGCATGAGTAAGGCTTCAATATCGGCGTAGCAGACTTTTTCTGGATCATCAATCAAAATCTGGCCTTTGCCATCATAACCACCACGGATAGTTTTTAAAATAACTGGAGTTTGAAGTTTCTCAACACCACGATGATATTCAAAAATATTTTCAATCAGTAAATGTGGCACTACTTTAAAGCCACTAGTTTCAATAAATTCTTTTTCGGATACACGATTTTGGGTAACACTCAATGCCTTAGTTCCTTGAGGTACTTGAGTGTATTTTTTTACTTCATTGATGGCTTTGGCATCGACATTTTCAAATTCATAAGTCAATACATCGCAAGCCTTGGCTAATTCAATCAATTTATCCAAATCATCATAGTCAGCCACGATTTGACCATCTGAAACTTGAGCCGCTGGGCAATTTGGCTGTGGATCTAAAATGATTACCTTATATCCCATTTCTTTGGCTGAAAATGACATCATCTGACCCAATTGACCGCCACCGATAATGCCAATAGTTGCTCCTGGTAATAATGTCTTATCCAAGGTTTGCCCCACTTTCTACGGATTTATCATGCATTGCTTGAACGTAATCTGATAAATTCTTTTGATATGTTTGATTAGTTAATGCACAAATTTTCGTTGCTAGAATGGCAGCATTCTTGGCTCCTGCTTCACCAATGGAAACTGTTGCAACTGGTACGCCAGCTGGCATTTGGACAATTGATAACAATGAGTCCATACCTTTTAAGTATTTCGAAGGAACTGGTACACCAATTACTGGCAGACTAGTTGAAGAGGCAATCATTCCTGGTAAATGAGCTGCACCTCCAGCTCCAGCTATGATAACTCGATAATTTTCATGAGCTTGGTTAGCAAAATCTAACATCTCATGTGGCATCCGGTGCGCCGAAATCACTTTTGTTTCAAAACTAACTCCCAGTTGTGTCAAAACATCAAGTGTGTTTTGCATCACCTTTAAGTCAGAAATTGATCCCATAACTATTGCTACGTCGTGCATTCCTTTTTCCACCTTTCTCGCTTTGGTATTCAAAGTTTATCAGGGATTGAAAATACTTTCAATGCTAAATACGCATTTTAATCAATTATTTTTACCTATTGTTCGTATTTATCGTTTACATTTTGTATTTAATAATTATAAAAATATTAATAGTTCGTGTTTAGCTAAAGATTTATTTTTTGGGATAAAAAAATAAGCGGTACACATATAAAAATATGCATATCGCTTATTGGACCTGACTATTTGTTATTCTTTTGTGAATTCTTCATAGTATTCATTAATTGATTTAGCTTCTTTTGTGAAGGCTTTTGGCCCATTTGTGCCATCATTTGTCTGATCATATCAGCACTGATTGGTGGATTGTCTTGGAAGTATTTCTTCATGTACCATCTGGCAGCGAAGAAACCGCCGACTAAACCAACCAACAAAGCTATAACACCAACGACGATTGTTGTACCCATTTATGTTCTCACCCTTTCCATATACCTATTAATATTACAAAAAAAATTAGCTAATTGAAAGTCTAATCGTCACGTAATCCCTTTTTGCGTTGAATTTCTCGAACTTTTTCAGGAGTGACTTCATTTCCTTCTTTATCATACACTTGCAACATCTCAATTTGTGACTTAAATGCTGCTCGGAAGTTCTTCAAGTATTCCTTACGTAATTGTGCTTGTTGATCTTCCTCTTCTTTAGTAATAGTACCTGCTTTAGCCTTATGAGCTAACTCATTAATCTTCTTGAGCAATTCGTCTTGTTCGTTCATTATTTCAATTCCCCTCGATACAATCGAACACTTGTTTGAAACTGTATTCAAATTTTGATACAATCTATTTAAGATATTAACAATGAGGTGTTCTAATGTCAAAAGCTGAAGGCTCTAAACAGTCACAAATTTTACAATGCATTTATGATTATTTAGATGAACATGGATATCCGCCAACTGTTAGGGAAATCTGCGAAGCTGTAGATTTGTCTTCAACGTCAACGGTTCATGGTCACCTATCTCGTCTGGAGAAAAAAGGATTTATCCAACGTGATCCAACCAAACCTCGAGCTATTGAGCTTACTGGTGCTGGTTTAAATTCAATTGGTATTAAATCAAAGCAAATCCCTATCCTTGGTGCCGTTGCCGCTGGTCAACCAATTACAGCCGAAAGAAATCCTGATGGATACTTCCCTATTCCACCTGACTTGAATCGTGATTCTGGCGAATTATTCATGCTAGAGATTCATGGAGAAAGTATGATCAACGCGGGAATCTATGATGGCGACCACGTAATCGTTCATGAACAAAATTTCGCTAATAACGGTGAAATTATTATCGCTATGACTGAAGATATCGAAGCTACATGTAAGAGATTCTATCAAGAAAACGGACATTACCGCCTACAACCAGAAAACGATACAATGGATCCAATTATTTTAGACAACGTCGAAATTCTTGGTAAAGTTGTTGGATTATATCGTTCACAAATTTTTTAATAAGTGCCGCATTAAAAGCTAGATGTTTTTGCTGGATTTACCAGGAAAAAATATCTAGCTTTTTTTATTCGATTCTATAACCAAAACGGTTAAATATTTTACCTCTAAGAAGTTTACTTATGTTTAATGACACGTACTCGGTAAACTTCTTTAATCTTTTCTAACGCTGCTATTAAAGCACTTTGATTCTCTACTGGCAAGTCGTCTACATCAATAATAGTGTATGCGATTTTTTCTTTTGCGGCGTTAGACATCGTTTCAATATTGATACCCCTTGTCGCAATTTGTGTACTGATTTGTCCAACCATATTGGGAACATTTTGATGAATTACGGTTACTCGATAAGCCGTTTCAAATGGTATTTGCATATTTGGCAAATTGACACAGTTCGTTGTATCACCACTTTCCAAATAATCCATTACAGTATTGGCTCCTTGAATGGCCCCGTTTGATTCTGCCTCTAGAGTTGAGCCACCAATATGGGGTGTAATAGTAATATTGGGATGGTCTGCAATAATCGGTTCGCCAAAGTCCGTACAATAATGACTGATTTTTTGGCTACGAATGGCCTTAATAACAGCTTGGTTATCGACAATGCCAATCCTTGAATAATTGAATAAAACAACCCCGTCTTTCATTTCTGAGATCTCTTTAGTTGTTAAGAGATTAATTGTTTCATTATTCTTAGGCACATGAACAGTTACAAAGTCAGCTCCCTTAACAGCTTTTTTAATAGAATCCACCCGTTTAACTCGATTATTGATGCGCCAGGCAGCGTTAGCTGATAAGTATGGATCATAGCCGATAACTTTCATCCCTAAAGCTAAAGCTGCATTAGCGACCATTGAACCTACATTACCCAAACCTATTACAGCGATTCGTTTTCCTGCTAGTTCAGTTCCATTAAACTTAGTTTTATCTTTTTCCGTTCGTTGAGAAACATCAGCTTCAGTATGTCTATCAGAATAATCATGTGCCGCAAATAAATTCCGTGCGGTCGCAATCATTAGTGAAATGACTAATTCTTTAACAGCATTAGCATTACTGCCAGGAGTGTTGAAAACGGCAATTCCCTGTTCTGTTGCTCGTCCTAATGGCACATTATTAACACCTGCACCAGCACGAACAATTGTCTTTAAGCTTTCTGGAAAATCAGCTTTTAAAAGATTGACCGACCGGATTAAATAAGCATCCGGTTCATCAGTTTGATTAATGGTAAAGTCTTCTGTGAAAGTATCCAAACCGGCCTGAGCAATGGCATTAAAAGTTTTAACTGCATACATTAGTGTTTCCCCCTATAATTTTTTTCAAAATTTTTCAAAAAATCAACCAAGTGTTCAACCCCTTCATAGGGCATTGCATTGTACAAACTAGCTCTCATACCACCAACCAAACGGTGGCCTTTAATATTAACTAGTCCGCTTTCGGCCGCCTGACTAACCACTTGTTGATCAATTTCGGGATTACCAGTCACAAAGACAACATTTGTTAACGAACGGTCTTTTTTAATAACTGGTGCTTCAAACAATTTTGAATTATCTAAGAAATCATATAGTAAACCTGATTTTTGACGGTTACGATGTTCCATTTCATCAATTCCACCTTGATTTTTTAACCATTGAAGAACTAATCCTGCTGCATAAATTGCGAAAACTGGTGGTGTATTAAACATTGATTCCTTTTTTGCAAACAACTGATAATCAAGCATACTTGGTAAATTAGGTACTTTTCCAATCAAATCATCGCGAACGATTACAATAGTCAATCCGGCAATACCCAAATTCTTCTGTGCTCCGGCCATAATTGCTCCAAATTGTTTCACATCATAACGTTGACCCATAAAATTGGATGACATATCACCCACTAATTCAGTCGTATCGGTATTGGGCAACTGTGTATAGGCCGTACCTTCAATGGTATTATTAGTTGTGATATGCAGGTAATCATACGTATCTTTTTGAAGCTTTTCCAAACTTGGCAATTTAGTATAATGATCCTTTTCAGAAGAATCCAAGACATCAACTTTTACACCAACTCGTTTGGCTTCTGCTCCAGCACGTTCTGCCCAATGACCACTATCTAGCAAAGCAATCCGATGATATTTATTTGCCAAATTTAGTGGAGCCGCAGTGAATTGCAATGTACAACCACCTTGGAAAAAGAGCACTTGATAATTATCAGGTATCTTTAATAAGTCACGCATATCTTGTTGTGCCTTTTGGAAAATCTCTTCAAACAGAGCGGATCGATGAGAGATTTCCATAACACTCATGCCTGAATTTTTGTATGAAGGTAAATCATTTTTAATTTCTTGAATCACTTCAGCAGGCATCGTTGCAGGTCCAGCTGAAAAGTTATAAATTGTCATTTTTACCACTCCTTGAATTAAAATTAAGATAAAAAAAATCCCCACAGAATAGTTTCTGCGAGGAGTCAGTTTGCTTACAATTAATCAACCTCACAGATGTAAAATAGCTTTACATACATGAGGCTTTTACTAAGTCAATTAGTTAATAAGCCTACATGTATTATGTGTAGACTTAGAGGAGACTGTTAAAATATTCAAATTTAATTTTTTCATATTAAAATACCTCCAATTAACTTAAAGATACTTTAACATTTTTATTTTAATTGTCAACTAACTACGTTACAATTTTTTAATATAATATGCGTTGTGTTGGTTATATATATGCCGCCTCCAAGAGCAAGAAATTTAGGTCGCTATGGGGACCGCCGACAGCCTTACGTCTTTCGGCTCGCTTTTGAACCTCGCACAAATCGCGAGTTTCAAAAGTCGTCCCGTGGTGTAGGCGCTGAAGCGCCAACGCCACCTGCATAGCGACCTAAATTTCTTGCTCTTTCCGGCTAGTTTATTTTTTGGTTTGGAATCAATAGTAAATATTCTTTCTATTATTTTGGCATAGATTCCTAAAAAGATATGGTATGTAGTATATTCTGAATCTTTTGACTTCAAAATTAATTCCAAATCCATAATAAAAAAAACAACTAGTACACATTTAATACAATTATCAAAAGGAGCTCATATGACAGAATTTTACTTTATCCGTCACGGACAGACTGCTGCCAACGTGATGAAAATGAAACAAGGTACAATCAATACCGAAATGACTTATTTGAATGACAACGGTAAAAAACAAGCGCAACACTTGGCCGATAAATTTGATATTAGCTTTGCTGATAAAATTATTAGCAGTCCTTTGGAACGGACTAAACAAACTGCAAATATTTTAAACGCTAAAGCAGACTTACCTATTTTTTACGACAAACGTTTGTTAGAAATTTCTTATGGCGAATGGGACGGCCACAAAAACGCTGAGTTAAGGAAACTCCATCCTGATGCTTACAATAATTATTTGAATGACGTCCTACCGATTTATGTTAAATACGCCCCACATGGCGAAACTTTTGAAGATGTCATTAATCGCGTCCACGATTTTGTTACAGAGACGATGCAAAAATATCCTGACGATAAAATCATTTGCATCACCCACGGTTTCACTGTTAAAGCATTGGCCTTGGACGTTTTAAAACCACAGGACCCAATGACCTTACCTGAACCTCGCAATACTAGTGTAACTAAAGTCGTCGCCTTGCCAAACACCCAAGAATTTTACTTAGAGTACTACAATCAAATTTTCAACTAAAAATCACATCATCGTTGGTCTTGCAATCAACAGTGATGTGATTTTGTTTTTTATTAAATATTCAAAATAAAGAATAAATTAGCCAATATGTTTGAGTAAAACTTCCACAAATTGGCCCAATTCTGCTTCATTTTCAGCAGTAAATCGATTCAAAGATGGTGAATCAATATCCAAAACGCCTAATTTTTGACCATCTTTGGTAATTGGTACCACAATTTCAGAATTACTGGCACTGTCACAAGCAATGTGACCGGGGAATTCATGAACATTGGCTACACGATGAATTTGTTGATCTTTAAAAGCTGTTCCGACCACTCCGTTACCATTCTTAATGTGCATACAGGCTACCTTTCCTTGAAATGGTCCCAAATCTAACTCATCTGTTTTCTCATTGTATAAATAAAAACCTGCCCAATTTAAATCTTCGTACATGTCATTGATCAAGGCACTAGCATTAGCCAAGTTGGCAACCATGTTAGCTTCCTCAAAAAGTAGTGCATCCAATTGTTTATTTAATAGTGATAGTTCAGTCATAAAAAATCCTCCTCAAAAATATAGTTTCTCACAAATCAGTATTTCTTGATGCCATTTTGCTTAACAACATAACGACTAATAACACCACGCAAATCAAATTGAGCAATCAAGGTTGCTAAAATAATCAAGCTCCCTCCAATAATCAAATGTTGTGTCAAAGGTTCGACATGGAACAAAACTGATACCAAACTAGCAAATAATGATTCTGTCATCAAAACCAGTCCCGCGGTAACCGTATCAGTATACTTTTGACTCGTCACTTGAATAACTTGCGCTGCAAAAGTAGCAATCACTCCTAGATAAATCACTGGCCCAATCGCTACTGACCAATTGATCTGTGGTAGTTTTCCATAATCAATGGTCAACGCATATAAAGTTCCACAAATTGCTTGGACAAATCCAAGTTGAAAAGCGATAATTTGTGGCCGAGCATTTTTAGTCGCATACCCATAATAAGTCATTTGAAAAGCATAGAAAATGGCATTAAGCAACGTCAGGAAATCACCCATATGAAATTCAAAGCCAGTCGTAATAATACCTGTCAAAAATATCATTCCTAATAGGCAAAAGATAATAGACAAGTATATTTTTAATGGTGGCACACGTTTGAAAAACAGCCATGCAATAAACGGCAACAATATCACATAAATCGACGTTATAAAGGAGCTGTTGCTCGGTGTCGTATATTTTAAACCGGTCGACTGTAATTGTACGACCACGAAATTAAAAATGGCACAGACAGCACCTATTTTAAATTCTTGCCATGTCATCGTATTAATAACCTTCCGAAAAAAGATATAAACCAAAATGGCTGAAATCAAACCTCGCAGAGTATTAATAACTGATGGCGGCATGTTTGCGGCAATTGCCATTTTAATAAATGTATAACTGGTTCCCCACATAAAGGCAACTAATAATAGATTGCGGTTAGCTCTTGCTTGCCTCATCAAACCACCTGATTCGTTTCTTAATTGTTAATTATATTAATCTTTTTTTAATTTAGATTCAATATACAATTATTTATTATTTATATGCCGCCTCCAGGAGCAAAGAAATTAGGTCGCTGTGGGGACCGGCCTGAGCCAAGGTCTCAGGCCTCGACTTTGAACCTCGCAAAAACCGCGAGTTTCAAAGTTCGTCCCGTGGTGTAAGTGCTAAAGCACTAACGCCACCTTCACAGCAATCTAATTTCTTTGCTCCTTCCGGCTAGTTTATTTGTGGTTTTTTATACAAAATAATATTGAGACTGGAATATATGGTAGTTACTATCTTTATAATCTGAAAAATAGAGCAGCTTAACTAAAAACCTTGTACCTCTAAATCTTAGTGCAAGCTCCAAAATAATACTCTAACTAAAATCTTCTTTTTCTTTATCCCAATTGTAAATCAGCGGATTTCAGTGCTTGATCAACGACCCACATTACATCCTCACTATGTTGTAATCTTTGAGCTACCCCTACTAAGTCATTCTTCTGAATAATTTGTTCAAATTCGACAAATTCTTGATACATTCGATGTGGATAAATATTATGGTCAACTTTTTCTAATAATTTTTTATCTTTATCATAAACATCAAATGAACTCATCACGTTAGTGGGTCCATTAACTACAATTGTGCCTTTATTTCCCTGTAAAACCGTTTTACCAATTGGTGAAGCTGAATCTTTGGCTCCGATGGCTACTGCTTTAGTGTTTCCATAATCGAGCATTAAAATACCTGACGTATCTATTTCTCGTTCAATATTTGGCAAATATTGTACCGACTGTGGTCGACCTAGTAAACCTACGATAAAGTGAACATTATAAATATTTATATCCATCAATGCTCCGCCACCTTTTTTTGGATCAAAAGCTGGTAACACTTTGCCGGCTTCGAACGCATCATAACGTGATGAATATTGTGAATAATTACTTTCAATCAATTTCAAATCACCCAATTCAGGTAACTTTTTCTTCAAATCTAAGTAGTTTTGTAAGTACTGATTGGTAATTGCTTCTAACAAAATTAATCTTTTTTCTAAAGCTATGCGTTTTAAATCTAAAAATTCCGAATATTTAACTGTAAATGGTTTCTCCGAAATCACGTTCTTGCCGTTTTCCAAGGCTTTTTTAGCAAAACCGTAATGTAAGAAATTAGGCACTGCCACGTAGACGGTATCGAAATCACTGTCTAACAAAGCTGTCTCAAAATCAGTATAAACTGCTCCGATTTGATATTGGGCTTTCAATTCTTGTAAAGTATCTAAACTTCTCTTTGTCCCGATAATTGCTGTCAGTTCGGTATTTTTCAAATCTTTAGTGATTGTTAGAAAATCATGGACGATCATCCCTGAACCAATAATTGCTAATTTCATTTGAATCACTCCTCATCTTTGTTCTTAACCATTAAAACACGTTAAAATAGCTTTATCAGTAATTACTCGAACTTGGACAAATTGTTCCAAAATTATTGCTAAATAGCGCTTATTCTTGGAATATTTTTTCAATAAACTGCTGGAGGACACAAATGACAATCATCAACCAATTAACACAAGGACATAATTTTAATGGTTCTGAAAAACAAATTGCTAATTATATACTTAAAAATCAAGAACATGTCATCAACCAATCTATTCAAGAATTGGCCAGTGCCACATTTTCATCAACATCGACTATCGTTCGTCTGTGTCGCAAGATTGGTTTAAAAGGTTACAAGGATTTTAAAATTAAACTAGCCACTGAATTACAGCAACACTACAACGATATATCTACTATCAATCCTGATTTTCCATTTACAGAAGATGATTCAAATAAAGAGATTGCCCAGAAATTACTAGATGTAATGCAGAACTCGTTACTTCAAACTAGCCAGTTACTCACCAACAATTTATTAGAGCACGCCGTTCGCGATATTTTTCAATCTCATAAACTAGGAGTTTTTGCCTACGGTGATACTTATATTTCCGCACTGAGTTTTCAAAACAAATTGATGAAAATTAACTTACCTTGTAATTTACCAAGTCTCACAGATGAAAGTAAGTTTATGGCGGCCAATTATACCTCTAAGGATTGTGCCATTTTAATATCTTATAGTGGTCGAAGTAAAAGCACTTATCAAATAGCCCAAATATTACGTTTAAATGGTTGCAAAATAATTACTCTAACTTCTGATGAGAATTCCGAAATAGCCAAAATAAGCGACCTAATATTACCAATCGCCAACAATGAGAGTCAAAATGTTAAAATTTCTCCATTTGCGTCACAAGTGGCAATCGAATATGTTCTCAATACACTCTATTCGTGCCTCTTCGTTGCCAACTACGATACAAACCAACGCCACCGGATCGCATCAGAGAAGCTTTTTGAAAACTCAAGATTCAATGACTAAGGTAAATTATTTATCCGTAACAGAATAGATTCTTAGTCAGACTAAGAGGAATAAACTAGCCGAAAAGAGCAAGAAATATTTATTATCAATTAGTTGCAAGTTGCTAGAATATATGTTCGATTATGTTATGCTTGATTTGATTAATACATTTATAAAGGGGCATTAAATTATGAATATCTCACTTCTAAAAAATGTTACTAGAACAACCAATAAAATGGCTCTAAGTTTCTCAACTGACGGGCAAGCAAATGTGAAAATTGTTAACTTTGTTTGGTTCGAGAATAAACCAGATACGCTCTTTTTCTCATCTGTCAAAGGAACTGCTGGAACACGTGAGTACACTCAAGCACAAAGTGTTGCTTTTACAAGTATCCCTAACAGTGACATGATTGGAAATCCATACATCCGCTCACAAAATGTAACAATTCACCCTTCTAATACGACAATGAAAGAACTTTTACCCAAATATCTTGACTCGGTTCCCAACTATCAAAAAGTTTGGGATATGATTGGACCCAAATTAGAAGTTTTTGAATTGAAATTAGGCGACGTTTACGTTGACCCTGGTTTAGGAAAAGAAAAAATAACTTTGAAATTTTAGTTTCAAAATTCTTCGATTATAAAAACAAATAACACAAGCAACTCCGATTTTTGGATTGCTTGTGTTATTTGTTTTTATGGATTTTTCTTAAGATATAAAAGTTAACCATACTTTATCACACATTCCAATTTTTATTATTGACACCGTGTCACTATATGGATATACTAGCAGCATAATAAAAGTGACATCGTGTCACAAAGGAGAAAAATATGGTTTCCACTACTTTTATTAATTTAAACGATCACAAAAAAGAATTGATTACCGATGCATTACTTAATGAATTTTCAAATCATAGTCTATCGGAAGCACAAGTTTCACGCATCGTACAAGAATCTGGTATCGCCCGTGGTGCCTTTTACAAATACTTCGACGACTTAAAAGATGCTTACAGCTATTTATATCACTATGCCTTAAAAGATATTCATCAAGACATCGCCACTGAATCAACAGAAAAACTCCGTCCGAGTGAGTATATCGAGCAAGTCCGTGACTTTGTCGAAAAAAGTACCAATAGTCGTTATTTTGCACTCGTTAAAATGCATTTACTTCACAATGAGTCGCTTTTTATGACACCTTTCAATAATCACTTGATAACTGAAGATGAATTTCACTGGGCGACTCAAGTTATGATTCATGATGCAATTAAGCAAATCCTGATTGCCCCTGACAATCAAAAAATAATTTTAGAAAAATTAGCCAATGTTTTACAGGCAATAGCTAAAGAGGACAAAAAACATGTTTCTATCACTGAAGGAAATTAAAAAAGAGAAATTTAGATACGGACTTATCATTGGAATGATTGTTTTAATCGGCTACTTAATCTTCATTTTAACTAGTTTGTCCATGGGACTGGCCAATCAAAACACCGATGCAATTAATTCTTGGAAAATCAATAGTATTGTTCTAGATAAGGATACCAATACTAATTTGACGCAATCATTATTGACTAAAAATGAGCTTAAGAATGCCAAAATAACCAAAGATGAAGCTTATCTAGGTCAAGCGGCAGTTGTTGCAAAAAAAGATGGCCTGACTAAAGAATCAGCTCAATTTTTAGGACTTGATACTCAGCAATTCATTGCTAAAAACTTACAGCTCAGTTCCGGTCATAAAATCAAACAAAAGAACCAAGTTGTTGTCGATGAACAATTTAAGAATGATGGTTACAAATTAGGTGACAAAATTAAATTCAATTCAGCCTCAACTAACTACACAATTGTCGGCTTTGTTAAAAATGCCAAGTTAAATATTGCACCAGTAGTGTACGGCGATTTAGCAAGTTGGCAAGCAATCAAAAATCTCAATAGTTCCTTTAAAGCTAGTGCAATTGTTTCAAGAAATGCCAACTTCAAAATAGATCAAAATCAATTAAAAACCTATTCAACAACTGCTTTTGTCAATAAGCTTCCAGGGTATTCAGCTCAAAACTCGACTTTTACTTTCATGATTGGTTTCTTAATGATTATTTCTTTGATCGTTATCGCAGTCTTTTTGTACATCTTAACAATCCAAAAAATTCAAAACTATGCTGTTTTAAGAGCTCAAGGTATACCTTCCAAAACACTTATCAATGCAACAATTTCTCAATCAATTATTCTTGTTGTGGGCGGATTGATTATCGCTACCGTCCTAACAGCAGCCACTGCTCTCATTATGCCCGCTACTGTACCAATGAGTTTCAATATTCCCATTCTTTCAGCTGTTGGCTTTGGACTTATTTTAACTGGTCTATTAGGTTCACTAATCCCGATTAAAATTATTCTCAACGTCGATCCTGTCAGTGTTATCGGAGGTTAAAAAATGATAACTTTACAATTAACTAATATCAACAAATACTTTGGAACAGGTACGAGTCGAGTGCACGTTCTCAAGGATATCAATTTCACCGCTAAAAAAGGTGAAGTTAATCTTGTCATTGGACCATCTGGCTCCGGTAAAAGCACCTTTTTAACCATTGCTGGCGGATTACAGACACCGAGTGACGGAACAGTACAGTTAGAAGGACATGCTGTTAAAACGATGTCAAACAAGCAACGAGATGCACTGCGGCTAAATAAAATTGGCTTCGTCTTACAATCGTATAGTTTGGTCCCTTATCTCACCGTCAAAGAACAATTCAAATTGGTTAAGAAAGTCAAAAAGAATCATAACTTATCCAACCTTTCACTCGAAAAACTTTTAGACAAGCTAGGAATCAGAGAATTAGAAAATAAATACCCCGGCGAATTATCTGGCGGCCAAAATCAACGTGTCGCCATTGCTCGCGCTCTGTATACGCGTCCGGATATTTTACTTGCTGATGAACCAACGGCCGCCCTCGACAGTGAACGTGTTATCGAAGTGGGCAAAATTTTTCAGGATCTAGCACGCGAACAAAACACTGCGGTTGTTATTGTTACCCACGACTTACGGCTGACTGATTTTGCTGATAATGTCTATAAAATTATGGACGGTCAAATGACTTTGGAAAACAAGAATAAAATGACCAACTAAAAAAACTGATTCTTTCTTGAATTTGGTTAATTGCCGTCTCTGGGCGCAAGAAATGTTGGCGCTGTGGGGACCGACCTGAGCCAAGGTCTCAGGTCTCGATTTTGAACTTCGCAAAGTACGCAAATTCAAAACTCGTCCCGTGGTGTAAGGGCTAAAGCCATAACGCCACCTTCACTGCTGCCAACATTCCTTGCACCCAGGGACTAATGTATTCATTATTTTTTATACGGTATAACTAATCGATTCGATAAAGAGATTACACATTATTTGAAATTGAATATGAGTAAAAAGCTAGATGCTTTTTCTTAATTTATATCAGGAAAACATATCTAGCCTTTTTATATTCGATTCTATAACCAAAATTAAGAAAGAACCAAAAAAACCGTACTCTCTTTGAGAATACGGTTTTTTTAAAAGCTTTTAGTATTAAATTAAATGTCACGACGACGTTCTTTAATACGAGCAGCCTTACCTGTACGAGCACGTAGGTAGTAAAGCTTGCTACGACGTACACGACCATGTCTGATAACTTCGATTTGTTCTACACGAGGTGTGTTTAATGGGAATGTTCTTTCAACACCAACACCATTACTCATCTTACGAACAGTGTAAGTAGCACTGATACCAGCACCATGTCTCTTAATAACGACACCTTCGAATAATTGGATACGTTCGCGGCTACCTTCAACAACCTTAGCGTGGACACGAACAGTGTCACCACTACGGAAGTCAGGAATGTCAGAACGTAATTGTTCTTTTGTAATATCTTGAATCAATTTATTCATAAATAATTTCTCCCTGCCGACACTCTTATATATCCTTTGATACACAGCGGAATATCGTTAATATGTGTGTTCAAACACTCTTAATATGATACTTTATTTGAACACGATTGTAAACTAGTTATTTTGACGAATTTTTCGTAACAATTTTTGCTCTTCATCAGTCAAATCTGCATTCTCTAACAAATCAGGTCGACGCTCTAAGGTCTTCTTCAAGGCCTGTGTTAAACGCCAGACACGAATTTTTTCATGATCACCACTAGTTAATACTTCAGGCACCTTTTTCCCACGGAAATCGGCTGGACGTGAGTATTGTGGGTATTCCAATAAGTTATTAGAGAATGATTCCTCCTCAGCTGAGAAAGAATTGCCTAGCACGCCTGGTACAAAGCGCAAGGTGGCATCAATCATACTCATCGTTGGTAGTTCCCCACCAGTCAAAATATAATCACCAATCGATACTTCATCTGTCACTAAGTCTTTGACACGTTCGTCAAAACCTTCATAGTGACCGCAAATAAAAACCAATTGATCTTCCTTAGCAAAATCACGAGCCATTTTTGTATTGAAAGTTTTACCGGCTGGATCAAGTAACACAACTCGTTTCTTACCCGGCTTTTTCCTTTCAACATAATCCATAGCATCGTAAATTGGTTGGGCTTGTAACAACATACCAGCCCCACCACCGTAAGGAGCATCGTCAACGTGATTTTGTTTGTTAGTTGTAAAATCACGAAAATCGACGACATCAATATTCACAAGATCTTTTTCTTGAGCTTTACCAATCAATGATTGATCCAAAGCCTGAAACATTTTTGGAAAAATGCTTAAAATTGTAATATCCATTAATCTATCAACCCATCCGGTATTTCTACTTTGACAACGCCATTATCAAGATCGACCTCTTTAATAACGTCATCAATATAAGGTAGCAAAATCTCCTTGTACTGAGGACTCTTAACGACCCAAACGTCATTAGAACCTAATTCCATGATCTCAGAAATTTTACCAACTTCACCTAAGTCTTTATCAATAACGGTTAATCCAATGATTTGACGATATAGAAATTCGCCTTCATTAAGACCAGAAACTTCTTCACCATCGGCAAATAATTCTGATTTAACAAATTTTTCAACATCATTGATATTATCGTAACCCTTCATTTTCACCAAAATAAAACTCTTGTGTGGACGTGAAGATTCAACTGTAAATTCAGTCACTTGATCTTTGTTTTTCAAATAGAGCTTAGCACCCGACTTGAAACGATCTTCTGGAAAATCAGTAATGGGGATTATTCTCAATTCGCCTTTAATACCATGAGTATTGACGATTGTACCAACTCGATATAATTTTTCGGTCATTTTTCCTCCATGAATAAAAATAGGACCACGACAACACATGTCTGGTCCCATCAAAAATTACTATTTTGTGAATTTGCTTTCGTGGAACTTTTGCATAATTCCGTGTTGTTTCAACAAGTGACGAACAGTATCTGAAGGTTGTGCACCTTTGTTTAACCATTCAACGATCTTGTCATCGTCTAATTTAATTTCTTCTGGTTGTGAGATTGGGTTGTAGTAACCAACTTGTTCGATAAAACGACCATCACGTGGTGAACGTGAATCTGCAACAACTAATCTATAAAATGGGCGTAATTTACTACCCATACGTTTCATTCTAATCTTAACTGACATATGTTTGTTTCCTCCTAAATACTTAACTTTGTTAGTATACACAAAAATATAACTGCTGTAAAGTTTTTTTCTTTACACTTGAGTGATTTTTTTAAATATATTGTCTCCGGAGCAAAGAAAACTGCAATTGACAGTGCGGACCGAGCCGAGCCAAGGTCTCGTCTCTCGATTTGAAGCCTTGCAAGCAAGTCTCCAAATACGCCCGGTGGTGTAACGGCTAAAGCCGTAACGCCACTTTCACTGTCAGTTGCAGTTTTCTCTGCTCCTCCGACTAGTTATCAATTCGTATTCAATCACCGAACTAAAAATATCTTCATTAATACTCTTTTATAAAAAGTAAAAACACCGGCCATCACTTAAGATAATCCCGATGTTTACACTAATCATTAGAAATCAACACTACGATACCTAAATTATCCGACCAATTATCTAAAACAAAGAACAAACTAGCCGGAAGGAGCACGAATTTAGGTCGCTGTGAATGTGGCGTTATGGCTTTAGCCATTACACCACGGGACGACTTTTGAAATTCGCGTACTTTGCGAGGTTCAAAAGCGAGGTTGGAGACCTTGGCTCCAACCGGTCCCCATAGCGACCTAAATTCGTGCTCCTGGAGGCGGAACCCTTATTTCGACTTAAATCTCTTAATCTTCTTCAAACGTTTCTTCTTGTTTTTCTTATTCTTACGAATCATTGAATGCATAGCCATCTTACCCAGACGACCTTGGACACCATTACCCATCAATTGATCCATTCCAGCCATGTTACCTTTACTCATCTTGTTCATCATGTCACGTGATTGTTTAAATTGCTTAATCATCCGATTAACATTTTGCACGCTTTGACCAGAACCTGCAGCAATTCTACGACGGCGTGATGGATTCAACATGTCTGGATCTTCACGTTCTGCTGGTGTCATTGAGTAAACGATGGCCTTCAAATGGGCAATATCTTTTTCACCAATATTGATATTAGCTAAAGCAGGATTGTTCGCCATCCCTGGAATCATCTTCATGATTTCATCCAATGGACCCATCTTTTGAATTTGATCCATTTGATCAATAAAGTCATTAAAATCAAAACTATTCTCACGAATCTTTTCAGCTACTTGTTGAGCTTGTTTTTCATCGTAATCTGTTTGGGCTTTTTCAATCAAAGTTAGCATGTCACCCATACCAAGGATACGGTTAGCCATACGATCAGGATGGAAGACATCTAATTGGTCAAGTTTTTCACCTTGTCCAATGAACTTGATTGGCTTACCCGTAACGTCACGAATTGAAAGAGCGGCACCACCACGGGTATCACCATCCAACTTCGTCAAAACAACACCGGTAATATCTAATTGTTCATCAAATCCATGGGCAACTTTAGCTGCTACTTGACCAGTCATTGAATCAGCAACAAACAAAATTTCATCTGGATGTGCTAAGTCTTTGATACGTTGAAGTTCTTCCATCAACTGTTCATCAATTTCCAAACGACCGGCAGTATCGATAATAACGTAATCGTTCTTATTTTCTGCAGCGACCTTTAAACCATTGCGCACGATATCAACGGGATCATGGTCGGTTCCTTCGTCATATACTGGCGCGTCTAGTTGTTGACCAATAGTCTTCAACTGTTCAACGGCAGCAGGACGATAAACATCCCCAGCGATAAACAATGGACGAGCTTTTTCAGTTGATTTCAAACGATTAGCTAATTTACCAGCTGTGGTAGTTTTACCAGCACCTTGTAGACCAACCATCATGATAATTGTTGGGATATGCTTAGATTTATTCAATGGAACAGCTTCTTGTCCCATGATCTTAGTTAATTCTTCATCAACAATTTTGACAACTTGTTGTGATGGCGTCAAACTTTCCATTACTTCGGCGCCTAAGGCACGTTCTCTAACAGATTTGACGAATTTTTTAACAACGTCAAAGTTAACATCCGCTTCCAATAATGCCATTCGTACTTCACGCATTACTTTACGAATATCTTCGTCAGAAAGCTTACCTTTACCTCTTAGTGAGGAGAAAACTTTGTTCAAGCGTTCGCTTAATCCTTCAAAAGCCATACTCTACTCCTACATTTCATTTATTTTCGAAATTCTTCGTACTAAATCTAGTAATTCTTTATCATTCGCATATTTGGTCTGCACAAGTTGATCTAACTTCTCCGAAATATCATCGATCTCCTGTGTCTTTTCAATCAGACCAAGCTCTTTCTCATACGATTCTAGCAAATTGACTGAACGATGCAAATTATCTAAAACCGCTTGCCGTGAAACATCGAGTTGTTCTGCAATCTCACTGAGTGAAAAATCCTCGACGTAATAAAGATCCAGATAGCGACTTTGCTTTTTGGTCAGCAAAGAATGATAAAAATTATATAACAAATTCACTCGTGTCGTTTCATCAATATTCATAATTATTTGGCAGATGACCCAACAATTAATTCCTTAAACAAGCCATAGATGAATTTCTCTGGATCAAAATCACGCAGATCATCCATCTGTTCACCTAAACCAACTAGTTTAACTGGAATATGTAATTCATTACGGATTGCCAAAACAACCCCACCTTGAGAACTACCATCAAGTTTCGTCAAAACAATTCCTGAAACATCTGTTGTTTCTTTAAATTGCTTAGCTTGACTCAAAGCGTTTTGCCCAGTTGAACCGTCAAGAACCAACAAGACTTCTTGTGGTGCATCTGGTAATTCACGAGTGATAACACGTTTAATTTTTTCTAGCTCACGCATAAGTCCTTCTTTATTTTGCAAACGACCAGCCGTATCAACTAGTAAAATATCATAATCATCATTGACTGCACGTTGAACGGCATCGTAAACAACTGAAGCTGGGTCGGTATGGGCTTTACTTGCTTGAACGTCAACTCCATCGCGCTTACCCCATTCTTGCAATTGTTCAATCGCACCAGCTCTAAATGTATCAGCAGCAGCTAGTAAAACTTTCTTACCTTGTTCCTTATAGCGGTGAGCAAGTTTACCAACTGTAGTAGTTTTACCCGCACCATTAACACCAACAAACAAGAAAACAGTTGGTGTCTTATCAGCACTGAATTTCAAAGAATTATCTTCTTCTTTGCCTTCTTCACCATACATATCAACTAATTTTTTAACAATAACATTCGAAACATCTGATTTTTTCTTGGCATTTTCTAACTTAACTTCCTCACGTAATTCATCAGAAATACGCATAGCAGTTTCGTAACCAACATCAGATTCAATCAATAATTCTTCCAAGTCATCAAAGAAATCTTCATCAACACTTCTAAAGTTTGCTAGGAAACGATTTAAACGTGAGCTAAAGGAATTACGACTCTTCTTTAAACCTTCATCGTATTCTTTAACATCATCTTTAGGTTCATCAGTTTCTGGTTCAGTCTCAAATTCTTCATCATCTGAAGGTTCTTTTTCAGTCGCAGTTTCTTTAGAACCAGTTGTCTCAGAATCAACTACCTCAGTGTCAGTTGGCTCTGATTCCTTGTCAGGTTCTGATTCAGTCTTAGTGTCTTCTGGTTCAACTTCAGTTGAAGTTTTTGCTTCATCATTAACAGGTTCTTCTGATTTTTCAGGAGCGGCTTTCTCAGCTGTCTCTGTCTTTTCAGGTTCAGGGTTAACTGTTTCAGTTGTTTCTTTGAAACTTTCTTTTGCTTCATCATCTGTTTCAGGTTCCTTTGGTTCTTCTGATTCTACTTGTGGAGTTTCATCGACAGCTGTTTCTTCTTTTGAGGTCGTTTTTGCTGCTTGTTCATCAGTAGTTGATTCAGCATTTTGGTCAGATTCTTGGGTAGATTCTTCTTGAGATTTCTTTTCTAATTCTTTATCTTCAGAGTCATCTTTACCGGTAAAGGCTTTTTTAATTCGATCAAATAATCCCATTATTAACTCCTATTCTTTAACATTTACGGATAACATCCGTGAAACACCAGATTCTTCCATTGTTACACCATACAAACGGTTAACATTCATCATTGTTCCTTTACGGTGAGTAATAACAATAAATTCAGTGTTAGCGTCATATTGATTCAAATAATTGGCAAAACGATAAACATTAGCATCATCAAGTGAAGCCTCAACTTCATCCAAAATACAGAATGGCACTGGCTTTACTTTGATAATTGCAAATAACAAAGTAATAGCAGTTAAGGCTTTTTCACCACCAGATAATAGACTCAAACGCTGGAACTTCTTCCCAGGTGGTTGAGCAATGATTTCAATCCCTGTTTCCAAAAGATTATCAGGTTCGGTCAGAACTAGTTTAGCCCGCCCGCCGGCAAACATTTCGGGGAAAATATCCTCAAAAGCTGTTGCAACTTCATCAAACGTTTTCTTAAAGCGGGTCGTGACTTCCTTGTCCATCTCTGACATTGTATCAAGTAATTGTGCACGTGCTTGTAATAAATCATTTTGTTGCTGTGTTAAAAATTCATAACGATCTTTAACTTTATCGTACTCTTCGATGGCAGACAAATTAACCGTTCCCAATTCTTCGATACCCATCTTCAAAAGACGAGCTTCTTTTTGCAATTCATCAGGGTCATAGTCTTCTTGCTTCAACGCTAATAATGATGCTTCATACGTTAACTGATAATCTTGTGACAATGTATCTAAACGACTATCGATTTGATTCGATAATTTTGTATTTTGAATGGCTAACGTTTCTTGTTGATCTGATGCTGTTTTTTGTAAATCAAAGTTACGTTGTGCTTTACTATTTAATTCTGTCGATAAGGCTTGTTGCTTTTCACGTTCAGCTTTCAAGTCAGTTACTACTTTTTGAAGTTTAGCAATTTCTGACTTAAGTTCAGTAATATGATTTTTAACTTCGGTACTATTAAGGTCCAACTGGCTTCGTTCAGAATCAAGAACTGTAAGTTGATTTTGAATTTCGGAAATTTGTGTCTGAACCTGTTCAGTATTAGCTTTTAAATCCTGGTTTTGAGCAGCTTCATTATCGTGATTACTCTTAACAACCGCCAGCTTAGTTTGGATGTCTTGTTCTTGATGATTGATTGATTGCAACTCAGCATCAAAGTCTGTTAACATCTTTTGTTTTTGGTCAATTTCTGCTTGTGTTTGCTCAATTTCTTGACTGACCTTTGTAGCAGCTTCTTTTTGAGTTTTTAAGCTAGTTTGTAACTCAGCTTTTTCGGACTGACTCTTCGAAAGGTTATACTTGATAACTTCCAAACGTTCACTAAAATGTTTGGCCTCATTTTGATAAGTTGAAATCTCATTTTCAAAATGGCTCTTCTCAGCATTAAATTGAGCTAACTTCTCATCAACCGTCTTCTTCTCGGCATTATAGTTCATCAACTGTTGACGCAATTCTTGAACTGTTTGTTGTTTTTGATCCATCAACAATTCTTGCTTAGAAAGCTCACTCGTTAATGATTTCAATTCATCCTTACGTGTCAAAATACTTGAATTAACTCGACGTTGTTGACCACCAGTTAAGGAACCACCGGCATTGACGACGTTACCATCCAGCGTTACGACACGATACTTGCGATTAACGGCCGCCGAAATCTTCGTAGCCACATCAATATTTTCAGCAATTAACAAATTACCCAAAATATTTTTAACAATGTTTTCAACCTTACTATCATATTTAACTAAATCACTAGCGACTCCAACAAAACCTGCGACCATTTCAGCTTTGTTCAAATCATTAGCATAAATATTCCGGGGTTGAATAATATTTAATGGCAAGAAAGTAGCACGACCACCACGACTTTGTCTTAGATAGGCAATCGCCTTTTTAGCGGCAGTCTCATCTTCTGTAACAATTGATTGCAGTTGATTGCTGACAACAGTTTCAATCGCCAATTGATATTGCTTCGGAACAGAAATCAATTCTGCAACCGCACCAACAATACCATTAATTTGTTGACTGTTATTTAAAACATTCTTAGCGCCTTCAAAAAAGCCAGCATGTTCCTGTTCCATATTTTCCAAAACACGCTTACGGGCTTTAATTTCTTGAAGGTTTTCTAAAATCTTCAAATAATTACTATTTTCATTTTTACCAGTCTCAGTAATTTCAGCAATAGCTTTATCCAATTGTTGCTCGCGTTCTAATAATGACTTGTTATCATCGACCAATTGCTTGACTTGTTGATTGATGGAATCATTATCAGTCTTTGAACTGTTTAAGTTTTCAGTGACTTCAGTTAATTGACTTTGTTGTTCTTTAATTGAAGCTTCAACTCGTTCAAGCTGACGTTGTGAAAATTTCTGCTCGTTATTGTTTGAAACTTGTGACTGAAGTAAATTAACATAATCATTTCGTAAATCAGCAATATTTTTCTGTAAATCTGCCGGTGTTTTTTTCTTCAATTGTTGAATATCAGCTAATTGCTTTTCAAAATCTTTAATTTTGGCAACACATTCTGATAATTTTTGGTTAGATTCTGCCAATTTTTCCTGATTAGTTGTTTGACTAGTCTGTAAGCTGGTCAATTGGCGTGTTAATGACTGTTTATTTGATGAATTAAAACCATTACGTTCATCAGCAACAGCGACTTTACCATTATATATTTCGAGTGTCTTCGTTGACTCAGTCAATTTAGCTTGATGATCATCAATTTTTTCCGTCAATTCATGGACTGCTTGATTATTATCTTCAACTTGTTTATTGGCAATTTTGACTTGTCGAGAAATATTTTGCAGACTCATCTTTACTTCACGTAAATCTTTTTCAATCTGATGCTTTTGAGCCGAAAGATTCTTAACTTCAATCGTCAAAATCTTTTGATAGATACTATCATATTTACTCTTTTGTTCTTTATAGTCACGAGCAATACTTGCTTGTTCTTTCAAAGGTTCAACTTGTTTCGACAATTCTGAAACGATATCTGATACACGATGGAGATTATCAGTTGTTTCAGATAATTTGTTTTCAGCTTGTTGCTTCTTTTGCTTAAAAAGTGATACTCCAGCTGATTCTTCAATAATTGTTCGTCTCTCGACTGGCTTACTATTGAAAATAGCTTCAACTCGTCCCTGAGAAATAATTGAAAACGACTGTTTTCCCATCCCCGAGTCCATAAATAATTCCGTAATATCGCGTAAACGACACTGCTTATTATTAATTAAAAATTCAGTATCACCATTTCTAAATAATCGACGACAAATTACCAGATCATCCTGGGACGATTTGAGTTCTTTGTTACGATTATCGAATTCTAAAACGACTTCCGCCCGATTCATTTGTGGACGTGTATCGCTCCCAGCAAAAATCACATCGACCATTTTGTCTCCACGTAAGCTTTTTGCTGATTGTTCACCCATTACCCAACGAATGGCTTCAGTAATATTTGATTTTCCACTCCCGTTGGGCCCAACAATTCCAGTAATTCCACTGGTGAAGTCAATCTTTGTCTTATCAGCAAAAGATTTAAACCCATTGATCGTTAATGATTTTAAAGGCATAAACTAAAAACCACTCCTATAATTCTTCTAATGCTCGCTTAGCTGCCATTTGTTCAGCATGCTTTTTACTATATCCCAATCCTTTGGACAAAATCCTACCATTAGCAATCAATTCAACTTTGAACTTCTTGTCATGATCTGGACCTTCTTCGTCGATAACCTTGTAGTCAATTTCAACTTCGCCAGATTGTTGTAATCTTTCTTGTAAATGAGTCTTGAAATCTGTATCTTCAGAAAACTCACCTGAATCAATGTGTGGATAGACGACTTTCTTGAGGAAATCATCAACCATTTCATTACCTTGGTCAAGATACAAAGCGCCATTAAAGGCTTCAAAGATATCTTCCAACAAAGTATGTCTTTGACGAGCACCTTGCTTTTCTTCACCTTTACCAATCAATAAATACTTATCAATTTGAATTTCTTTAGCAAAACGAGCAAAACTATCCGTCCGAACAATATCAGATCTTAAACGGGTTAATTTACCTTCTGGTAATTGAGGATACTTTTCAAAAAGGTATCGTGAAATGTTAATTTCTAGCACCGCATCTCCTAAGAACTCAAGCCGTTCATAATCGCCGATACCTAAACCTTTGTGTTCATTATCAAAGGATGAATGAGTCATTGCTCTTTCAACCAAATGCTTATTGTTAAACTTAATTCCATATTTCTCATCTAAAAATTCCAAGAACTTTGGATCTAACATAACGTGTCCCCTTTCCAATAACTTTAATTATACTAAACTTTTATCCTAAATAACTAATGAGTTATGCCGTTTCCGGATATGAGAGGATTTAACTGCTATGCGGACCGACTCAAGCCAAGGTCTTGAGTCTCGGTTTGAAGCCTTGCAAGCAAGTCTCCAAACACGCCTGGTGCTGTAAGAACGGCAAAAACAGCCGTCCTAACACCACTTTCACTGCCAGTAACTATTTCTCAGCACTTCCGGCTGGATTTTTCATTAACTCAAAAGCTTATTAAAAAAATAATCATACCACTAATACACTAGCCTTCGGGGGTGATAAATATGGCTTGCTGTGAAGGTGGCGTTAGCACTTTAGTGCTTACACCACGGGGCGAGTTTTGAAACTTGCGGTTTATGCAAGGTTCAAAATCGAGGTGCGAGACCTTGGCTCGCACCGGTCCCCATAGCAAGCCATATTTATCACCCCCGGAGGCGGCACCCCTAAATAAAAAAAAAGACCATCTGGCCTTATTTTTGATGTGATGAAATATAATCTACAGCTTCACCAACGGTTGTAATTTTTTCGGCGTCGTCATCTGGAATCTCTGAACCAAATTCATCTTCTAGTTCAAGCACAAATTCAACAAGGTCTATTGAATCAGCGTCAAGATCTTTGGAAAATGATGTTTCTTTTGTAATTGTTGATGCATCGACTTCAAATTTGTCAGCGATTAATTTAACGATTTTGTCAAAAACTTCTTGTTCTGTCATGGAGTTTCTCCTTATTCTTCACTCATTTTTTCAAAATATTTATTAGCTTTGTTAATTGTATCGTTAGTTAACATATCATAAATTTGTTTAACAGTATAATAGACTGTCTTACTATCAGCGGCACCATGGGCTTTGACAACTGGCGATTTCAACCCAAGTAAAACAGCTCCACCTGCTTGTGATGTATCAAACATCTTTCGCATACCTTTCAGTGATGGAGCAACGATAGCTGCACCCATTTTAGTAAAAATACCATTATTTAGCAAGGCATCTTTCAATTGACTCAAAAGAATCGTAGCAGTCCCCTCAGTAGCCTTCAAAGCAGCGTTTCCTGTAAATCCGTCAGTAACGATAACATCGGCATCACCTGCTAAAATACTGCCTGATTCAATGTTACCGATAAAGTTGATGCCTTCAGTATCTTTCAGCAATTGATAAGCTTCTTTGTGCATCGTATCGCCCTTGTCATATTCAGTCCCATTATTCAACAAAGCCACTCGTGGATTATCGATTTTTTTAACATCACGGGCATAAATGGAACCCATAATTGCCCACTGTTGTAAATATGAAGCTTTAGCTTCGGCATTTGCTCCCACATCAAGCATATTAACACCCTTTGGTGAGTTGACTGCTGGCAAAGTAGGCATTAAGGCTGGGCGTGACACTTGTTTAATCCGGCCAACAATGAAAATACCGGCAGCTAACAATGCCCCTGTATTACCAAGTGAGAATAAAGCATCATTTTCACCATCTTTAACTGATTTGGCAGCTAAAACCATAGATGCATTTTTCTTAGAACGAATTGCCTTAACTGGTTCATCAGTTCCTAAAATTTCTTCATCAGTATGGACGATTGAAATACGTTCATCATTTTTCAAATATTCTTTGATGGCTGATTCTTTACCATAGAGTACAAATTCTAAATCTTTCCACTCATCACGAGCACGTTCAATTCCTTCAACAATAACTTGAGGGGCATTGTCGCCACCCATAGCATCAACAGCTATTTTCATTTTATTTCCTCACTAATCTAATCAAAATTATTTAATTGTTCATATTCATCATTTATAAATGACTTCAAAGCCTTAGTTTCAGGACTATTCATCAAAGCTTCATTTTCAAACAGTTGACTAGCTTCTTCCTGAGCCACTTCGAGGATATTGATATCGTTGACTGGATTTCCAACTTTAAACTCTGGCAAACCAGATTGCCGGTTACCCAGCAGATCCCCAGCCCCACGCATTTTCAAATCCTCTTCGGCTAAAACAAAGCCATCATTTGTCGAGGTCAAAATTTTCATTCGTTCAGTTGCTGACTCATTTTTAGGATCAGCAATTAAGATACAATATGATTGTTTTTCACCACGACCAACACGGCCACGCAACTGGTGTAATTGTGACAAACCGAAACGATTAGCATCATATATTACCATAACCGATGCATTTGGTACATCGACACCAACTTCAATCACCGTTGTGGAAACGAGCACATCAATTTTTTTATCAGAAAAATCTTTCATCACAGCTTCTTTTTGGTCATTGGGCATTTGACCATGCAAAATTCCAATATGATACTTTTTACCAAATAATTCAGTGAATTTATCATAAATCAATTCCGCATTTTTCAAATCCATCGTTTCTGACTCAGAAATCAAGGGCGTTACAACATAGACTTGTGCCCCGTCATTCAACTCTTTTGTTACAAAGTGATACATTTGTTCAATTTTTTGACTTCTAATCCAATATGTTTCTACCTTTTTACGACCGGCAGGCAATTGATCAATTCGGGAAACATCCATATCCCCATAAGTTGTAATAGCCAGAGTTCTTGGAATTGGCGTTGCAGTCATAGCTAAGACGTCAGGATTTTGTCCCTTTTCACGCAAAGCTTTACGTTGATTAACGCCAAATCGATGCTGCTCATCAATTACGATGAATCCTAGATCTTTAAAATCAACACTATCTTGAATCAAAGCATGCGTTCCAACGATAATATTAGTTTTTCCATTCTCGATATCACCAGCAATAAAATCATGTTCCTTTTTTGTCAAAGAGCCAGTTAACAAGGCAGTTCTAATATGCAGTGGAGCTAGTAACTTACCAATTTTATCAAAATGTTGTTGCGCCAGAATTTCAGTTGGAGCCATAATGGCTGCTTGATAACCTGCCGTTACCGCGGCTAACATCGCAATAACAGATACAATTGTTTTACCAGAACCAACATCCCCTTGCAACAGGCGATTCATATGATGCGTTGATTCCATATCAGCCAAGATTTCTCTAACAACTCGATTTTGTGCATCCGTTAATTGAAAAGGTAAATCACCAATAAATTTACCGATAAAATCATGATCGTATTTTTCTACAATACCAACATTTTGTTTCTCATCATTACGCTTAATACTTTGCAAGCCACATTGAAACAAGAAGAATTCCCGAAACTTGGCACTTCTTCTGGCTTCATCACCTTGCTCTTGGTTTTTGGGAAAATGAATTCCCGAAACAATCTGGACATCATCCAAGAGCTTGTATTTAGTCCTGATATAGGCAGGAACCACCGTATCAATTTGATCATGATATTTTTCGTAGGCCACCTTAATCAAATTAATCAAAGTTTTTTGATGAATATTTTTATTAACCGAATAAACCGAATCCACCGAATTTCCATGGATATCGATAACTTTCATCCCCATCAAGGAACGACGATTTTCATTCCATTTACCATAAACTGCCACATCAGTACCTGTTTCAAACTTATCCTTTAACCATGGCTGATTGAAAAATGTTACCATGACCGATTCATTATCTACCAAAATTCTGACATTTAAACGTGTCTTCTTGTAGCCAAACCTTGAAACGACCGGTTCGCTTGCAACGACACCTTTCAATAAAATCTTTTCCTGATCAGCTGCGTCATCCAGTGACTTAGCCTGCATATCCTCATAGCGAAAAGGAAAATAAAATAACAAATCATAAACATTATTGATACCAAGTGATTGCAAGGCCTCTAATTTCTTCGGACCAACTCCTGGTAATTCAGCTAATGAAATTTTCCTCAGATCCATAAACTTCTCCTCCTTTTCTCTAGAAAATATTTACATAATACTTAGTGTTAATTAAATATGCCGTCTCCAAGAGCAAGCGATTTTGGGCTAGTTCATTCATTGCTTTGAATTAATAGTGAATAATTTTAAGTATCATTATGTCACTGACGATTAAAGTTATAGGATACGGAATATATTTTGATTTTAAAATTCAGTTTAAATCCGTAGTCAAAAAAAACAACTAGCACCACGCATTACATATTTTTATCTACAAAACCGTCAGACCTTAAAAACAAATTAAAGTCCACTAACCTTTTCAATCATTTTTACAAATAACTTATATTCTATTTGACACTGTGAAATTCGAGACATTCAACCATAGATTCCAAATCTAAAAATAAACTAGCCGGAGAGAACAAGAAATTTAGTTAAAAAACGAAAAAGGCTATGACAAAACGAACCGTTTCATCACTGCCTCCTTCATAAATTATTATTCAACTGAAATTAAATATGGATAAACTGGTTGATCACCTTGATGAATTTCTGTCTCTAAATCAGCATATTTATCTTCAAGATAATCTGCAAATTTTTGAGCATCGGTTTCATTACCATCTTCACCAATAAGGATCGTAATAACTTCACTGTCTTCATCAATCATCTTATCAAGCATTTTTTCAGTTCCAGCGACGATATCTTCGTCATCAACTAAAATCTTGCCGTCGACGATTCCCATATAGTGACCTTTGGTAATCTTCAAACCATCGATTTCAGTATCACGAATAGCTTGAGTGATTTGACCACTCTTAACAGTATCCAATGAATCTTCCATATTTTCTTCGTTTTCGTCTAATTCGGCCTCAGGGTTAAATGAAAGCATAGCTGTCATACCTTGAGAAATTGTCTTAGAACCAACGATTGCTACTGGAATATCAACTAGATCAACTGCTTGCTTGGCAGCCATAATGATATTACCGTTATTTGGCAATACTAAAGCACGTTTAGCATTCGACTTATTGATAGCATCAACGATGTCATTTGTTGATGGATTCATTGTTTGTCCACCACTAATGACATGTGTAACACCAAGACTCTTGAACAATTCAGTCAAACCAGCACCTGATGATACAGCAATAACTGCATAATCAATTGGTTCTTGTGCAACTGGTTCTGCGACTGGCTCATCTTCATCAACAATTGTTTCGTGTTGTAAACGCATGTTATCAATCTTGATTTTAACTAAAGCACCATATTTTCTACCAGCTGCCCAAACTTTATAAGGATAGTTAGTATGAACATGAACTTTGACTACTTCATCATCAGACACACAAATCAAAGAATCACCAATGCCGTCTAAATAATTACGTAATTTTTCGTTATCAAATTTTTCATCAGTCGTTGGGTTCTTACCTAACTCAACCATCATCTCAGTACAGTAACCATTTTTGATTTCATCAGTACTGAATTGGCCTTGAACTGATTGATGGTGACTAGCATTGACCATTTCAGTCATATCACGTTCGTCAGGAATATATTCTTCATTGCCACTTTGACCAGTCAAGCCTTCTAGAAAACCTTCATAAATGAAAACAAGTCCTTGACCACCGGAATCAACAACGCCAACTTCTTTCAAAACTGGCAATAATGATGGTGTCTTTTCCAAACCAACCTTAGAACCAGAAACAACTGCTTTCATAACTTCAGCAATATCGTTAGTACTTTCAACTTTCTTCATACCGGCTTCGGCACCAAATCTAGCAACAGTAAGAATTGTTCCTTCAACTGGTTTCATAACGGCTTTATAAGCTGTCTTAACACCATCATCGAAGGCTTTGGCTAGATCCATCGCTGTTAAAGTATCTTTATTTTCAATACTTTTTGAAAAGCCACGGAAAATTTGAGATGTAATAACACCTGAATTTCCACGAGCACCCATCAAAAGGCCCTTAGCAAGCGCTTTGCCAAGTGTCCCAACGTGATCGCTTTCTGATTCATTTACGGCCTTAAAACCGCTTTGAATCGTTAAACTCATATTAGTTCCGGTATCGCCATCAGGAACCGGAAAGACATTAAGTGAGTTTACAAACTTAGCATTCTTTTCAAGTCTGTGCGATGCGACACGCACCATATCTGAAAATTCTTTTTTTGTAATTAGTTCTTTGCTCAAAAGTTTCCCCTCCAACCAGCTTTACCTATTCAACATCGTCCAATACTTTAATTCCTTGAACGTATACATTAACAGTGCCAGCTGGTGTTCCAAGCATTGTTTCTAGGTTGTATTTTACTTTTTCTTTTAAATTTTTTGCAACTTCTGAAATCTTAATTCCATAACCGACGATTATGTAGACATCAACGGCCAGTTTACCATCTTCTTGATGAATAACTATCCCGCGAGAAAAGTCTTCTCGGTTTAACATCGTATTCATACCGTCACGGAATTGGTTCTTGCTTGCCATACCTACGATTCCGTAAATATCAGACGCAGCACCACCAACGATTGTGGCAACAGTATTGGTTGAAACATCAATTTCACCATGTTTTGTTTTAATTGTAACTGCCATCTCTGGATCCTCCTATTCATGGACCAAATCTATCATAAACAATAAAATTCTATCATAGCAACATTTCGAATTAAAGATTTAAACAACATTAAACCATATTAATCCTTAAATACTCTATTGATTTCAATTTGTAGATATGGTAAATTAGTCAGGTGATATTTTAAAGAAAAAAACATGTAGCCAAAGGAGGTCGGTCCCATGGCAAAAGATATTATTACAGGCCGTAAAACAGTGTTCGGTAACAAGCGTTCACACGCTCTTAACCAATCAAAGCGTTCTTGGAAGCCAAACTTGCAAAAAGTTCGTATTATGGTTGACGGTAAGCCTAGACGTGTATGGGTTTCAGCTAGAGCATTGAAATCAGGAAAAGTTACTCGTGTATAATTATCACTTAGTGATTTAAAAAGGACTAGCAATTAATATTGTTGGTCCTTTTTATTTTACACTGTTATAGTAAACTTTGGTAACTCTAAGGGGGGATTCCATGAAATATTTAGTTGGAGATCAAGATAATAATGATAATCAACTGACACAAGCCATTATTAATGCTAAAGATGGCGACATTATTGAACTATTACCTGGAGTCTATTTTTCAAGTACTAACCCTTTCATTTGCAACATTGCACGAAATATTACTCTCGTTGGTAAGACAACAAATAAAAATGATGTTCGTTTGTATTGTAGTTTCACTGTTGGTAATCAAAACATTGTCATTTTCAAAAATATGGCAATCACTTACACCGCTAATGAAGATAACACCCTTTCAGCTTACGATGGGGCTCGAATTTATGGCGATAATATTTCGATCAATCGTCAAACATCAGATGATTGGGACACTATTTATGGCAAAGACGCCTATTTTTCATTCAAAAATTCACAAATTTTAACTGGTAAAAAAGTTAAGGCTATTGGACTTTCAATGGAAGATAGTCAATTATTTGCCGATAATACATCAATTCAATTGCTATTACAAAAGCATTCACGTGCTTATTTAAAGGATTCGATTATTTACCATAAATTGGAACTTCGACTCACTTCCAAATTAAATTTTCGTAATTTAACCGTTGATGCTACTGAGTCACCTACTAAAAATGATTTGGCAGTCAAAGGCTATTCGGATATGAATGGTCAGGATTTGATTTTTGTTAAAGAAAATCCTGCTATTAGAATCGTTAAGAGTAAATTTAACGTTAATAATTTTCAACCGATGTCTAATGAAATTCATTTTAAGTTTGATGATGTTTCTAAGATTGAGGCCGATGGTAAGGTGCCTTTTAATGAGGGTCCTTCGGATAGTAAAAAATAAGAAAACGGCAAAAGGTATAGCCTCTTAAACGAGATAATTCCTACCTTTTGCCGTTTTTTATTTTTATTTATTATTTGATTCTTTACTTCTTCTAACTTTTTCTTTTTCTTTCAACTCATCCACCTTTGTGATAAGTTCATCAGGAGCATAATTATACCAGTCTCTAAATGCATGACCTCGTTCCTCTTTTTCAGATTTTTTATTTTTCTTCTTGTCTCCAGAACCTTTTTGATATTTCTTAAGCGGCACACTTTGGGTAGCATAATGTGTTACTTCTACACGACGATGCTCCAACAAATCCATCACATTAAATTGGGATTTCTCGTCTTGACTTTCAATAGTATTAACTTTGTCCTTAAAATAGTCACTAACAACCATTTTATTTAAAACTTCATTTGCATCATTACCAAAAACAACCAACCATTTTGGTTGAATTATTAAGCATTCTCTTATGAATATATCTAATGAGTTATCTAGAGTTTTCTTATTTTCAATGCAACATCTCATTAACACGGATTTTTCTTTCACCCTAGATTCTTTTAATTGATACTTCTTTCCTACATAAGGTTTTTTAGCTTTATAATCATCATCAATCTTTTTCAGCATATTCTTAGCTTTCAATAATTCGTCCTGATAATGTCCTAAAATCAATCTATCAATTCTTCTTGCATCCAGATTCTGCGTTGATTCAGGGTGATTTAAAAAAGATATTTCATCATCATTAATAAAAAAGTTACGCATCACATTTCCAGAATTACTATCCTCATATGATTTAATAATATCTGTTATATAGCACCCTCTAAAACTCTTATCGTTAGTCTGTACATATAACTTATAAGTATTTGTCGGTCTTTCAGTATCTCTAAAATTACCCCAACCACTATAATCCTTTTTTTCCGTACGATACGCTGCATTTAATCCGACAAACATATATTCATCATTAAATACTTTATCATTATTAAAAAAGTCATTCGGAAATTTAAAAGATTTCTTTTCAAATATTGCATCAGAATCTGCTCCTGATTTATCACTCTTTGACTGAAAATCTTTTGGCGTAAAACTCTCAATTCCTTTTGCATCAAATTTATTCTTGATATCATCATTTGATGGAAATTGACCCTTAGTCACTAAAAATGACGAAAAGCTATCAATTCTAACTCCATTAAATCCAGTATCGATTTGAAGCAAGTCACCTCTTATTTCAGTTGTAATACGTTTCATATACAAATCCCCCGATAATATATTATTTACACTTGCAACCGCAGTTTCATTATATTACTTTTCCCGAATTATTTACTTTTCCAATCAAATAAAAAAATACCGAATTAAAACAATTCAGTGTCCTAATACTAATCCAATTTATCCAAACTTTGCCCTAAATCAGCAATCAAATCTTTAGAATCTTCAATCCCAACAGACAAACGAACTAACTGATGTGTAATACCGGCCTTTAACTGTTCCTCAGGGGAAAGTTCAGCATGCGTCATCTTATATGGCAACTCAATCAAACTTTCAACAGCACCCAAACTAACGGCCAATTGAATCAATTTAGTGCCTTCAACAAACTTAGTTGAATCTAATCCATCTGCTAATTCAAATGAAACGATACCGCCAAAGCCATCTGTTTCTTTCGCAGCAATTTCATGGTCCCTAGTTCCAGCAATGCCCGGATAATAAATCTTGGAAATCTCCTTACGACTTTGTAAAAATTCAACAATTTTTTGGGCATTCTCCAAATGACGGTCCATTCTAACTGCCAAAGTTTGAATACCACGCCGAACCAAATTAGAATCCTCAGGCGAAAGCGTTGATCCAATTGCATTTTGGTTAAAATAAATTCTTTCAGCTAATTCCTTATCTTTTGCCACAACCATCCCTGCAATAACATCCGAATGACCGCTCAAATATTTAGTTGCTGAATGAATCACGATATCAGCCCCTAAATTCAATGGTCTTTGAAGATATGGTGACAAGAAAGTATCGTCCACAATTGTTAAAATATGGTGCTTTTGGGCCACTTTGGCGGTCGCTTTAACGCTTGTGACATGTAACAAGGGATTTGTAAAACTTTCAAAATAAACTGCTTTAGTATTTGGTTTAATAGCTGCTTCGATTTCATCTGGATTTTGTGTGTCCACCGCAGTGAATTCTAATTGCCAACGTTTAAGAAACTCATTAATCAATCTAAAAGTTCCACCGTAAATTTCTTTGCCGATAATAATGTGGTCGCCAGGTTTAAATATTGCTAAAACCGCGTGAATTGCCGCAGAACCAGATGAAAAAGCAAATCCTCGATAGCCATTTTCCAATCCAGCTACTTGTTCCTCTAAATAATTACGCGTGGGATTACCCGAGCGAGCATAATCATACTTAACTTTAGCTTCAACTGAAGGATAAATATATGTTGAAGAATTATAAACGGGTACATTAACAGCCCCAGTATTATTGTCATTTTGTGGTTTCCCATGAACCAACTTTGTATTAAATTCAGTCATTTCTTGTTAACTCCTAATATATGAAATTATTTCCATAATACTTCTTATTATTATATTTTTGAATTTTTATTTCACAGCCAACAAACAAAAGAAGACTAGTCAACCGATTTAATTGGGCTGCTAGTCTTCTTTGTCTCATATAAAAAATTTTTAATTCATCGTCATGCCGCCAGTAACGTTAATACCTTGACCAGTCATATAGTCTGATAAGGGACTGGCTAAAAACAAAACTACATTGGCGACATCTTGTGGAGTCCCTGTTCGACCTAATGGAACCTGGCTATTATCTTCTTTTTCAATATCGTCAGGCGTTAATCCTCTGATTTTTGCACCATCTTTTCTTTCACGGTGTTTCATTGAGGTTTCAATAATCCCTGGACAAACCGCATTGACATTGATTTGATTTTTAGCGACTTCTATTGCTAAGGTTTTGGTCAAACCAAGCACCGCATGTTTTGATGCCACGTACGCTGACATTGCACGATAACCATTTTTGCCAGCTTGCGAGGCAATTAAAACAACTTTGCCAGGTCGTTTAGCTGCAACCATCAACTGTACGATATATTTCGTAATTAAATATGTTCCACGAGTATTGACGGCGAGCGTTTTATCAAAGTCACTTGTCTTACTTTCAATTAAGTAATCCATCGTTGAGATACCAGCTACATTAACCAAAACATTAGGTATCAAATCATGAATTTTTAATTGATTAGTTAAGTTTTCAACACTCGATTCATCACTAACATCCAAATGAATTTGAAATTCTTGATTATCAATTTGTTTTAATTCGTCATTTTTATAAGTCAAATCAGCAACAATCACGATTGCCTGTTCATTTTGAAAAGTTGTAACTACTTGACGACCAATTCCTTGGAATCCTCCCGTTACAAGCACTATTTGTTTTTCTAAAGTTTTAAATAAACTCATAAACTAACCTTCTTTGCGTTAGATGACGTGGCGTTCGTAAGGGTCATTGGAAATTCCTTCTTCAAGAATCTTCTTTGACCACTCTTTAGCTGAAAATAGTGAGTGATCACGGTAGTTACCACAGCTATACTTGTCAGTTCCTTGAACATCCTTCCATTCGACCTTATTAGCAATATCATCCAAAGCACCCTTCAAAGCAGTAGCAACTTCGGTGGTTGAATGTTCACCCCAAACAATCAAGTGGAAACCTGTACGACAACCAAATGGTGAACAATCAATCACACCATCCAATCGATCTCTAAGAAGTCCCGCTAACAAATGTTCAATTGTATGTAAACCAGCGGTTGGAATAGCATTCTCATTTGGTTGAACTAGACGCAAATCATAATTAGAAATCGTATCGCCTTTTGTTCCGTGTTCTTCAGTAATTAAACGGACATATGGTGCCTTAACCTTTGTGTGATCCAATGTAAAACTTTCAACTTTTGCCATAATTAAATATCTCCTTAAAATTTATTATTTATTTTCCAAATATGTTAATGGTTTATTTACTTCAATTTTTGTTCCGTAATATTTTTTCTTGATATAAGCTTGAATTTCTTTATTGTGGTATAGCTTAACCAATTTTTGATAATTGGCATTATTTTTATTTTTAGCGGCTGTTGCTAGGATATTGACATTGTCTTTTGTGCTTTGATCAACTTTTTCGTGGTAAATCGAGTCCGTCAAAACATGTAGACCACCTTCCAAGGCAACGGTATTGGAAATGAGCACGACTGGAACATCATTTAAAACACGAGGACTAGTGGTATCGTCTATTTCTTTGAATTTCAAATCTTTTGGATTAGCTTCAATGTCATTAGTATTGCTTAAAGCATTGAAACCTTTCTTCAAAGTGATTAAGCCGGCTGCTTGCAATAGTAACAATCCTCGTGAAGTATTAGCTGGATTATTAGCAATTGCTATGGTCGTTCCATCGGGAATATCTTTGACGCTCTTATATTTCTTTGAATAAATTCCCAAAGGTTCCAAGTAGGTCGTACCTAAAGCAGCTAGTTTACCTTTAGGATTTTGCTTATTATAAGCTTCGTAGTATGACCAAGACTGGAAAGCATTGACATCGACTTGCCCTTGACTAGTGGCAGTATTCAATTGAGCCCCATCGGTAATTTCTTTGGTCTTGATTTTCAAACCTAACTTTTTAGCTTGCGAACTTTTGGCAATATGTTCCCAGATATTTAAATCAGATCCTTGTGAACCAATCGTAATGGTATTATTGGTATTTGCTTTAGCACTTTTGCCACATCCAACTAACAGGATGAGTGATAAAAACAATACCGTGGTAATTAATAACTCTTTTCCTTTTCTCATTTCCATTCCTCCTCGTTTTTTTCTAATTTATTTTTAATTTAAGTGGTGTTATACCAGATGGATTTCATTTGTTTTGCCTCCTCTTGTTGTTAAAAGATATTTGTCTTATTTTAGTTGCTGAGTTTTTTACTGTGCGCAAAGAACTTTAAATTAATTCAAACCCACTTAATCGCTCCCAGAAAAGCATGGAAAGTAAAGCAATCGTAGAAAAGCGGAATATACGGGCGACAGTTAGTCGCCCCCATAAGTTGCTCTAAGCGCCTGTTCTCTAGTCGCAACGGTTTGAACTTCGTTCAATCCCATTAGTTGCTCTTAGTGGCACAGCCACTAAGAGCAACTAAAAAATCGCCCCTACAAATACAGAACTTCTCTGCAATGTAGGGACGATTACCGTGGTACCACCCTAATTTATATTTCGCTCACACAAAATACCTCAACGACACTAACATGTCCGGGATGATATCGCATCCTTGCGTACCTTTGGCTTGCACCTAGATAAGACTCCAAGCTCATCTTCAGTTAAACGTTCGCTCCACCTTTTCACCATCCAGTGGTCACTCTTCAAGCTACTAATCAACCTACTCTTCTCTTCAACGTCTAATAAGATTAAATAAGTTTTAATCATTTGATTGGTGATTAATTTACTCTTGTAATTATTTATTGTCAACTTCATTTTTAAAAGAAATACCATTCAGTTTGTAATTAACACCATTTTTACACCTAGACCAATTTATCCATTCATCAATTTAAAGGCACAAAAAAAGGCATCCACCAAAGGGATACCAAATTATTGATATTTCATTTTAAAATATTTTTATTAAAAGCAATACTGATTGACTTTTCGAATACTTTTTTGAATTATTTTGATAATTCCACCTCAAAATTATCGAACCATTATTCTTTGAATTATATTCCAATTATAACTTTTTTAGAGTTTAGTTACGTCACATAAAGAATTACCAATACACTAGCCTCTGGGTGCAAGAAATGTTGGCAGCAGTGCAGGTGGCGTAGGCGCTTAAGCGCCTACGCCACGGGACGAACTTTGAAACTCGCGTCTTTTGCGAGGTTCAAAGTCGAGGTTCGAGACCGCCCTTCGGCTCGAACCGGTCCCCACAGCGCCAACATTTCTTGCACCCAGAGGCGGCATACTAAACTAGTTTTTGTCGCGGCTTTGAATCACAGCAACAATTCCACTCTCAAAACTAAAATCAATCGTTTCACCAACAAATTCATTACTTGCCCAGCTAATCGGATGATTGGCATTGAAATCTTTTAGTTTGTATTTAGAATCAATTAAATTCAAATGTGTAACTGGTCCTAAGTTAACAAAAGCAACATACTTCATACCATTTTCATGGAAAATTGAATATCTGCCTGGTCTAAAAAAACGAATCGTATTCGTTGCTGATTTGTAATACAACTTATCATAAAAATCAATGAATCGTGGATCGAATGGCAAAAAGAGGTTCACTAAAAAGTGATCAATTCTTCCTCCAGTTGCTCCGTAAACATAATATTCTTGCGCATTAAACTTTTCACGAGCAGCTAATAAGCATAGCTCTGAGTCAGTATCATCCTTTTCAGGTGGGAATTTTTCAAAAACTGGTACATTATCTTCTAACAGTTTTTGCTCCTTTTTACTGATAGAGTCAAAATCACCAATGGCAATTTCTGGAATAATTCCATTTGCCATCAAATGTAAACTACCTCGATCAGCCCCAACCCATGGGCCAGGAATTCCCTTAATACTTTTACTCAATTCATCTGGATATTCACTTTGTGGTCCGCCTAAAAGAATATTTACTCGTTTCATTATTGCTTAGCTTCCAAAGCAGTTGCTCGTAAGCCATCAATCCGATCTTCAAGACCATCTTGTCCGTTGAATAAATATGAACCCGCAACAAAAATATCAGCACCTGCTTTTGCACATTGAGCGATGGTTTCGTTGTTAACACCACCGTCTACCTCGATATCAAAGTTATCATCAGCAGCTGTTTGGCGAAGTTGATCCAATCTTTGAATCTTCTTTGTCATTCCCGGAATAAATGTTTGTCCACCAAATCCAGGGTTAACTGTCATAACCAAAATTCGATCAATGATTGGGAATAACTCTTTAACGGTTTCCAGTGGTGTACCCGGGTTAACGACAACCCCAGCTTTAGCTCCGTAGCTTTTTACCAATTCGATAGAACGGTAAATGTGTTGTGTACTTTCAGCGTGAATCAAAACAGTACTTGCCCCGGCGTCAATAACTGGTTTTACGTAAGCATCAGGATTTTCCATCATCATATGAATATCTAATGGTTTGTCAGTGACACGACGCATCCCTGCCACAACAGCGGGACTAAAAGACATATTAGGGACAAAGTTACCATCCATCATATCAATATGAAAAACATCGGCACCAGCTTGGTCAGCGGCTCTCACGTCACGTTCTAGGTTCATAATATCTGCAGACAAAATTGATGGTGCAATCTTTACTGTCATATAATCAGCTCCTCAATATCTTTTTTTATACGAATTAATTTCGTTCAAAAAGTACAAATAATTATCATAGCGACTTTGCATTATTTCACCCTCTGCCAAAGCCTCTTTAACTTTACAGTTTGGTTCATTAACATGACGACAACCACGAAATTGGCAGCCAGCACTATATTCACGAAACTCTGGAAATAAAGTTGGTAGTTCTTCTACCGTTACGCTCTGCAGATCAATTGATGAAAATCCCGGTGTATCAGCTACCAATCCACCTGAAATATCAAATAACGATACTTGACGCGTTGTATGCTTACCACGATTCAAGGTCTGCGAAATAGCTGCTGTTGCTAGGCCCAATTCAGTATCAATATGATTCAAAAGTGTTGATTTACCAGCACCTGATTGGCCTGTGAAAACTGTCACCTTATCCGCAAATGTCGCTTCTAAATTTGCAATCTGTGTATCGTTATAACTGTCCTGATCATCAAAAACTTGATAGCCAGCGTTACGGTATCTGCCCAAAATATCTTTCAATTCAGCATATTTTTCAGCGTCTAATAAATCAGCCTTAGTTAGATAAATTAATGGTTCGATATCGTTATGCTCGATATTAATCAAAATCTTATCCAATAAGTTGCTCGAAAAATTTGGTTCAGCTGATGAAGTCACTACAATTGCTTGGTCAATATTTGCAATCGGTGGACGAACTAAACTATTTTCACGCGGTAAAATCTCTAAAATATAACCTAAATCACCAGTCGCATCAAAGCTCACCTTATCACCAACTAATGGTTTTATTTTACGTTTGCGAAAATTACCACGCGCCCGTGTTCTGATTAGTTCATCATTTTCATCATCTAATACATCATAAAAACCACTAATTGATTTTATGATTCTTCCTGTACGTTCCATAAATCACCCATTGACTGACCCACCGAGCACAGTCTTATTGTTACGCTCGACGATATACGATCCAGTCTGTCCATCTTTTAAATTAAAACTTAATGTCACTGGCGTTTCACCGGTAATGGTCATCGTCTTATAGACATTATTAATACTGTGTGTTGCGTCCGAAATATAAATTGAAACATTATTGTTACTGCTACTTGAATCATAAGGAATCGTGATCTCTTTCGTTACCGTGCTTGTTCCAGACGAACTACTACTGTTACTATCGGAATCATTATTTTCCTTATCACTGCTACTCTTATCAGGATCAGCACCTTTAGAAATTACAACTGACAATGTGCCGCCTTGACTAATTGTACTATTAGCAGTTGGTGTTTGACTAATCAAAAGGCCTTCTTCAATCTCATCAGAATATTGATAAGACGTACTCAAAGTTAATCCTGCTTCACTAGCATAATCTTGAATACTCTTCAAATTATAACCAGTTAAATCACGGACTTTCACAACTTTTGGCTTAACAGCTTTAACTTTGGCAACTGTTAAAGTTAAAGATTTATTCTTTGTAACAACTTTTTTACCACTAGGAATACTCTGTTTAATAATGGTCCCAGCTTCATACTGGTTAGTGGCTTTATAGTCAATTTTCACTTTAAAACCACGACGCTTCAAATTATCTTCCACATCTTCATATTCTTTACCAATTAACTTTGGCATCTTGTAGTATGTTGCACCCAAGCTAACAACTAAGTTAACATACGCACCATTTTTTAATTTTAGACCTTTAGCAGGAATTGATTTGATCACATGTCCTGCATCAACGTCATCATCGTTTTCTTTCGAAACATCCCCGACCGACAAATTTGAACTCTTTAACATCACATTTGCTTGTTTAACGGTCAAATTGTACAAATCGGGCACAGTTGTCTCTTGGTTACTCTTAATTACCATTGCAATGATAAATAAAATCAAAACTAAGGGAACCATCGAAGCAATCAAGATAAGTTTTTTCTTTCGACTCATCTTTGGTGGCTTCTTTTCAGGCGTCTTAGTTTTATCAACTGCCTCATCGAGTGGTTCCATAACTCTTGTTTCTTCTAAATTATCGATTGGCGTCGGGATAAATTTAGGTTCATCAGCACGTTCGGGCATCAAACAAGTATTCAGATCGTCACACATCTCTCGAACGGATTGATACCGTTGATCTGGATCTTTAGCTGTTGCCTTTAAAACTGCATTTTCCAATGGCTGAGGAATGTTTGGATCAATCTTTTTAAGGTCAGGCATTTCCTCTTTGGAATGTTTCAATGCTACTGTTACTGCTGTATCGCCAGTAAAAGGAACATGTTTGGTTAATAATTCAAATAAAATAATACCTAACGCATAAATATCAGACAAAACGGTTGCTGAACGTCCCTTAATTTGCTCGGGTGACATGTAGTGCACTGAGCCTAACAACGAATTAGTTCGTGTAATTGAACGTTCACTTAATGCTAAAGCAATCCCAAAATCTGAAACTTTTACTTGGATGGGGTCTTTTTTCTCATCAACCAAAATATTCTCCGGCTTCAAATCACGGTGAATAATTCCATGTTCATGAGCATCTGCAACCGCCATACAAATTTGTTTCATAATATCGACAACTTCACGATAGGAAATTGGAAAATGGGTCCGAATATATTTCTTTAAATTCGGACCATCAACATATTCAATGACGATGTATTGTACGCCGTTATCATTTCCAACATCCAAAACATTCACGATATTGGGATTGGAGAGACCACTAGTTGCCTTGGCTTCACGCCCAAATCTCCTTTTGACAGATTCATCATCTTGAAGATCATACCGCAAAGCTTTTACAGCTACTTTCCGGTTTAAAAGTGTGTCATTGGCCAAATATACATTGGCCATTCCGCCTTCACCAAGTGTACCTAGGATCTCATAACGACCGCCTACTAGGTAACCTTTCTCCATCTAGTGATTACCTCCGTTATCTTTAGTAGAAAAGAGTAAGGCGGTTATATTGTCTCTTCCACCGGCAGCATTTGCCTTGTCGATTAAAATATGACACTTCGTTTCCAAACTAACTTTTTGTGCTAAAACATCTTTAATTTCATTTTCGGGCACCATATTAGTCAAACCATCCGTACATAAAAGAATGATTGCATCATCAACCAGATCAAAATCTTTTACTCGTGGTTGGACCGTCTGAGAAACACCAAGTGTCTGTGTAATAATATTTTTTTGCGGATGATTTTCCGCTTCTTCAGGACTAATTTGTCCTGTCTCTAGTAATTCATGCACCAAAGAGTGATCAACACTCAATTGCTTTAAATTATCATCAGTGTAAATATAGCATCTCGAATCACCAACATTGACAACCATCATTTTTTCGCCAATGAAGAAAACTCCCACCATCGTTGTTCCCATACCATTCAAATCATCAAACTGGTTAGATACTGAAACAATACGGTCATTTTCTTTACTCAATTCACGAATGATCCACTCGCGCAATTCAGCTATATCATCAACTTCTGACTCTTCAAAATTATGACCTAAGTGTGAGACCGCCATGTCAGATGCTACGTCACCACCACGGTGTCCACCCATACCATCAGCCACAATTCCAAAAACAATATTTTTCTTATTTTTGAAAACATTCACGTAATCTTGATTGTTTTCTCTGAGTTTTCCAACATCAGTTAATAACGCATATTCCATCAGTTTAGACCTTACCTCTTTAATTTTTTCTAACGAAAGTAGCTATAAAGAAACCATCCGTAAAGTAATCACTTGGTAGAACCTTGAGCATGCCATTCTTGACTGACTTATCCATCATCTTGTCATGCTTGACTGGTACTAATTCAAAATTCTTATGGGCTGCTAAAAATTTGTCAACAACTTGTTCATTTTCTTCATCATCAAAAGTACATGTACTAAAGACCATCTTACCGTTAACTTCCAATAAATCGACCATGCTATCAAGAATCTGTAATTGAACTCTTTGCAAATTCATTAAATCCTCTGGTTGACGGAAATATCTAAGTTCCGGCTTTCTTCTGATCAAACCTAGTCCAGAACAAGGTGCATCCACCAAAATACGGTCAAATGTCGTATTTAGAACATCCTTAGCTTTACGGGCGTCAACAGCTCCTGTACTAATAATGTCACTATATCCCATTCGTTCGCTATTTTCACGGATTAGCTTTGTCTTGTGCTTATGAATATCCAAAGCAGTAACCTCACCAGCACCAGCCTTGATATAACTGGCAATATGAGTTGTTTTACCACCAGGAGCAGCACAAGCATCAAGCACGCGACTATCTGGATGCAAATCAAGTGCAGGTGCAACTAACATTGAGCTTTCATCTTGAATCGTGTATAGTCCCGCTCTAAATTCATCAGTGTTGACTAAGTTTCCACTCTCACAGACTAACCCAACTGGAGAAATCTTGCTTGGTTTTACGTCAAATCCCTTTGCTTGTAAAGCTTTTTGCAAATCAGCAACAGTTGTCTTATTAGTATTTACACGAATTGAAACACTTGATGCTTGGTTGATTGTTTGCAAAATTTCTCTAGTCTTGTCAGTACCTTGTTGTTCCTCGAATAAATCAACTAGCCAACGTGGAACACTATACAATTTACTCATATCATAGACAGACTCTTTACCAGACATCGTACGAGCGCCATGTCTTTGGAAATTTCTCAAAACAGCATTAACTAAGTTACCCGCACCTTGATTTGCACGTTGCTTAGCAATTTCGGTAGACTCGTTCAAAACCGCATGAGCTGGAATTTTGTCCAAATAGCACATTTGATAAATAGCTGTCTGTAATAATAAATTTAACCACAAATCAAGTTTCTTATCCTTAAGATATGGCTCTAATTGATATTCCAAAACGTATTTATGCTGGATAACACCATAAACGATGTTAGTCATTAAACGACTATCTGCATCTGATAAGTCAGATTTCTTGAGAAGATTATTAATTTCAATATTCGAGTAAGCCTTGTTTTGGAAAACTCTTGTTAGTGCTTCGACTGCTAATTCACGCGGATTATTTTTCATCAATAATTTGTTGTCCTTTTTCTAGATTCTTGCCCATTCCGTTCATGTAGTTGGCAATATCCATCATTTTTTTACCTGCTGGTTGAATCTTCTTAATTGAAACACCTTGACCATCGCCAGCAACGATAACCAATTTTTTCTTACCTAAGTCATAAATTGTACCAACAGCTTGATCAGAATTAATTTCAACGACATCCGTCTTGTACAATTTAGTTCTTTGACCGTCAATCATAGTCCAAGCACCAGGATCAGGACTTAAAGCTCTGATTTGATTGAAAACTTGTTCCGCCGGTTTAGTAAAGTCAATGTGTTCTTGTTCTTTAGAAATATTAGGTGAAAATACTACCTTATCTGGATCTTGCGCAATTGGTTTAATATCGCCACTCAAAATCTTTGGGATGGTATCCAATAACAATTCACGACCAACAATAGCCATCTTTTCAAAAAGACTTCCATTATCATCATCACGAGTAATTGGTAATTTTTCTTGGCTAATAATATCACCAGCATCCATACCCTTAACCATGTACATAATCGTAATACCGGTTTCTTTATCGCCATTTAATAGTGACCATTGGATTGGTGCACCACCACGATACTTAGGCAACAATGATCCGTGAACATTGATTGCTGCTACTTTGGCAGATTCTAAGAAACTTGTAGGTAAAAATTGCCCATAAGCAGCCGTCACAATCAAATCAGCGTTCAATTGTTTGAGTTCTTCTACCTCTGGACTTCCTGGCAATTTGGCTGGTTGGTAAAGTTTGATATTTTCCTCTTCAGCAACTAATTTCACCGGACTCTTTTGTAGTTTTTGTTTCCGTCCGACCGGCTTATCTGGTTGAGTCACGGCTGCAATAATATCGTAGCCCTCCTTAAGTAATCCTTTTAAAACTGTTGCTGAAAACTCTGGTGTTCCAAGAAAAATTATTTTTGTCATTCAATCACCCTCATTAATCAATATGTTGTGGTTCGTTATCAATTGCTATGTTAAAGCCGCTTTTAACATCAGCTTGTGTTTCATTTAAAATCTCTAGCAATCTTTGATGCAATTGTGGTTCATGTTTATATTTTACAATAATTTGATAATAATATTTATTTTGTTTCCGCGAAATCATTGTCGGACTTGGTCCTAATAGAATAGCATTTTTTGACAATGCCGTCTGTAATTGCTTTTTCAACCAATAACTTTGTTTCAAAGTTTTACCCTCATCCTGATTAGCAACACTAATCAAGGTCGTAAAGTAATACGGCGTGTAATTTGACTGATGTCTTAAATACATTTCTTGCTTGAAAAATGTCTCATAATCTTGCTTAGCTGCATCCTTGATCGCATAGTGGTCAGGATTAAAGGTCTGAATAACAACATGACCAGTCTTCTCAGCCCGACCAGCTCGACCACTTACTTGCGTTAACAGCTGGAAAGTCCGTTCACTGGCTCGAAAATCAGCCAAACTCAAGGTCGTATCTGCATTAATAACTCCAACCAACGTTACGTCAGGAAAATCCAGTCCCTTAGCAATCATCTGAGTCCCTAACAAAATATCTGCCTTATGTTGACCAAATTGTTGCAAAATTTTTGCGTGGGCACCTTTACGACGCGTTGTATCAACATCCATGCGTAAAACTCGTGCTTGCGGAAATAGATCATTTAATTGCTGTTCGATATTTTGTGTTCCGGTTCCGTAAAAGCCAATCTTCTTGCTGTGGCAATTAGGACAAATATTAGGCACTGGTTCTTCATGTCCACAGTAGTGGCACTTCATTTTACCAAGGTCTTTATGATAAGTCAGCGAAACATCACAATTAGGACACTTTAATACAAAGCCACATTCACGACACATCATAAAAGACGAATAGCCACGGCGATTCAATAACACAATCGCTTGTTCATGACGATCAAGTGTTTCCTGTAAGGCCGATGTTAATGCTGGTGAGAAGTCGCCTTTGACCGCCGAATTTTCAGCATCACGCATATCAACAATATGAACCTTTGGCAAAGTTTGATTATTGATGCGCTTCTTCATCCGAATTAACTTGTAGACACCCTTTTCAGCCCTTGCACGGGATTCCAGTGATGGTGTGGCACTACCGAGTACCACTGGGCATTTATTGACCTTAGCTCGCCATTGAGCCACATCACGTGCATGATAACGAGGATTGTCATCTTGTTTGTAACTTGCCTCATGTTCCTCATCAATAATGATTAAACCAATCTTGTCTAATGGCGCAAAAACAGCGCTTCGGGCACCTACAACTACCTTGACATCATGATTTTCAATTCTCGTCCATTCATCATAACGTTCTCCGTTAGATAGACCACTGTGTAAGACAGCCACCTGATCGCCAAAACGGCCCACCACTCGGTTAACCATTTGTGGCGTCAACGAAATTTCAGGGACTAACATCAACGCTGTTTTATCTTGTTGCAAAGCCTTTTCGATCGTCTGCAAATAAACTTCAGTCTTCCCACTACCAGTAACACCTTCAATTAAGAAAGTTTCTGGTTTCTCGGCAGTAATGGCTTCACTTATTTGATCAACCGCCACTTGTTGCTCATCAGTTAAGGCTAATTTCGTCGTTTGTTCCGGATTTATGCCTACAGGTTTCCGTAATTTAGTTACTTCAATAACTTTAACCAAATTATTTTTCTCCGCCGTTTTGATAGCAGCTCGGGAAATACCATACTCTTTTTCCAACACATTAAATTCGACTGGTAATGATTGTAAATTATCCGCCAAAAAGTCTAATAATTTAATTTGAGCTTTAGCATTCGGCCTTAATTGACTCTTAGCCTCATGTAATTGAATCACATTCAAATCAGTCGTTACGGCTTGACGTTTAACTTGTAAAGCTTGATTTTGCACTACATATTGAATATCTACTTGTTTATTTTTCCGCAAACGGTTAATTAATTTTACCGTCTCATCATCAATTTGATTAGTAATTTCAAAGGTTGGTTGCCCATTTAGCAAATTATTAACTTCCGAATTATCCGAAACTAACGGAATAACAAATTGCTTATATTTTGCTCGCATAACACTAGGCAACATCGTCTGCAAACAAGAAATTTGAAACGAATAAGTCCTATCAGCCAACCATGCAGACAAATCCAACATCTCTTGTGACAAAACAGGCTTAAGATCAATGACACGACTAATTGGTTTTAATTTACCTTGAAAACCACTCTCAGCTTTAACTTGCATGACAAAACCCTGAATCTTACGTTTACCACGTCCAAAAGGAACTTCAACCCGCATCCCAGGAACTACCACGTCAGTTAAAGCCTCAGGAATCAAATATTCAAATGGTCGGTTCGTTTGCATTGTCGGAACATCGACAATTATTTCTGCTACTGACATATAAAACCACCTATACTGAAATAACTTGTATTGTTGCCGCCTCCGGGAGCAAAAGTTTTAGGCTGCTGTGAGGACCGAGTCGAGCCAAGGTCTCGCCTCTCGGTTTTGAACTTCGCAAAAAACGCGAATTTCAAAACACGTCCCGTGGTGTAAGAGCTAAAGCTCTAACACCACCTTCACTGCTGCCTAAAACTCTTGCTCCCTCCAGCTAATTTAATAGAAATCACTGTATTAGTTTAAAGAAATTCAATACAACATCCTTAAGCCACCTAATATATATTACGCTTTAATTATACAAGATACTTTTTTCATAAACTAAAACATCCTTCAATCAAGTTAATAATCTAAAACTACTAAATATAATATCATCAATAACCTAGCATCCGGGCGAGAGAAATTTAGACTGCTGTGCAGGTGGTGTTAAGGCTTTAGCCTTTACAGCACGGGACGACTTTGGAGACTTGCTGCTTTTGCAAGGCTTCAAAGCGAAGTTCGAGACCTTGGCTAGAACTGGTCCCCATAGTAGTCTAAATTTCTCTCGCCCGGATGCGGCCCATACAAAAACAAAAAAAGCCTTCACCAATCAAAAAATCAGTGAAGGAATAATTTTATTAGTTTTCTTCTTTTTTCTCTTCTTCAACCTTTTCGGCTTCTTTTTCAAGAAGAATTGAATTAGGATCGATTTCGATTTTATCATCGGCGATTTCTTCAAAAGCACGGCCAACGGTTCTTGGTGATTCATAATGGTTCAATAATTCAATATCGCCATTTTCTAGTTGGTGCGCACGTTTTGCAGCTAGAACTGCTAGTGAATAACGAGAATCAACTCGATCTAAAAGTTTATCAATTGATGGATAAATAATCATAAATTATCATTCTCCTATTATTTTTTTGTATTGGTCAATTACACGTGGCACTCTTAAGTGTTCACTTCTAATTATACCTTCAATTTTTTCAACTGCATTAGGTATTTTATCATTAACAACGGCATAGTCATAGCTTGTCATCATTTTGATTTCTTTTTTCGCTTTTTCCATACGTTTGTCAATTGTCTTCTCATCGTCTGTTCCACGGTGAGTAATCCGATCACGCAAACTTGTCAAATCAGGTGGTGTTAGGAAAAGAAATACACCATCGGGCATCTTCTCACGAACTTGCATAGCACCGTTGACTTCGATTTCTAGTAAAACATCAATTCCAGCATCCAGCTTTTGGTTGACATACTTCAAAGGTGTTCCGTAATAATGGTCAACATACTTAGCATATTCAAGCATGCCACCATTCTTAATTTCCTCTTCAAATTCTTCATTTGTTCGGAAATAATAATCGACTCCATCGACTTCACCAGGACGCATTTGACGTGTCGTCATCGAAACAGAATAATCAAATTTAATTGATGAATTCTTCAACATCGCTTTTCTAACAGTTCCTTTACCTACTCCAGAAGGACCTGATAAAACGATTAACATTCCCCTTTTTGACATAATTAAGTTATCCCTACTATCTATATAATATGATATCTATAATGCAATAAAATCATATGTTTTTCAAGGTTTTGACCGACGTCAAGATAAAGTTTTTTTAAGAAATACAAAATAAAAGTTGCTCTTTCAAACACTTGTTCGTATAATGTAGATACAAACAAGTGTTCGGGGGTTTAAAAATGCAAGCACAACAATTACACAATCGTTTCACTACAAATCTAATCAACAATACCACTAACTTCATTAATAACAACTTTGACTTTAATCTTAATGTCGCATCGAAATCGCAAATTAAACAAATGCCTTTAATGCAACTAGAACTTTTCGCAGAACAAAGTTTTAATAACAAATATTCTGTCGTTATTACAATGTTAAACGACAAGCAGCTTCAAGGCAAATTTATTTCACAAGTTAATAAAAATAAATACGTTTTCAAGATGAATTCGGCCTTTTTTGAAATCGTTATGTTAGACCAAATTAAATCAATCAACTTAGTCTAAACGCTTTTGTTCACCTTCAGCTAATTCTAATAATTCTTGGGCATGCTGACGGGTTAAGTCTGTTACCTTTGTTCCAGCCAGCATCAAGGAAATAGCATCAATTCTTTGGAGATCGTTAAGTAATGAAACCTTTGTCTCGGTTTTATCTTTAACGGTCTCTTTTTTTATCTCAAATTGAAGGTCGCTCATTGCCGCTACTTGAGGCAAATGAGTAATACAAAGCACTTGTAAAAATTGTGAAACTTTATAAATTTTATCCCCAATTGCTTGAGCAACTCGACCACTGACACCTGTATCAATTTCATCAAAAACAATCGTTTCAACATTCATCTTTTCAGCAATAATAGCTTCAAATGCCAAGATAACACGGGATAGCTCACCACCAGAAGCAACTTTGACTAATGGTTTAAAGTCTTCCCCAACGTTTGTTTTCAAATCGAATCTAATTTGATCAATCCCATTATCAGACAAATTTTCATCTTCTAATGAATTGAAAGAAACACCAAATTTAGCATTGGGCATATATAGATCCTTCAATTGATGATTGATGGATTTTTCTAAAGTTGTCGCTGTTTTGTGACGTTGTTTGGAAAGTGTCTTACCCAATTCAATTAAATTATGCTGGAAAGTCGCAATTTCTTGTTCCAATTTAGCTTCAGTATTGTCATCAATATCGATTTCTGACAGTTCTTGATGCGCATTTTTGCCAAATTCAATTACTTCATCCAAACTTGGGCCATATTTTTTCTTCAAACTGTCCAATGTAATCAGACGCTTTTGAATATTATCGAGACGATTCTCATCAAAATCCAAATTCTCTAATTGATCAGCTATGGTAGCCGCATTATCTTGTAGCTGATAATAAGCTCCATTGACTGAATCATACAGTTCCTTATAAGACTTATCGTAATCCATAATGTCTTCCAATTGATCACGCACATTGCCTAAGGCATCGACAACTCCAACATTATTCTCGGATAGTCCACGATAACTTTCTTGAAGAGCCGAACTAATTTTTTCAAAATTGGACAATTGGTTTTTCTCATCTTCCAATTGATCGTCTTCACCAGCAATAACTTTAGCACTGTCAATTTCTTCAATTTGAAACTTCAACATATCAATTCGTTGTGCTAAATTTTGAGAATTTTTTTGAATCGTCCGCAAACGACTACGTTTTTCTTGATATTCCGCAAATAATTGTTGATATTTAACTAAATCTTTTTGAAAACCATCGTCAGCAAAACGATCCAAAATATTAATATGATTGTCTTCGTCCAAGAGCTCTTGTTGCTGATTTTGACCGTGGATCTCGACTAAAAATTGGCCAACTTGTCGTAAAACATTTGTTTTAACTAACTCATTATTAATCCGACAAACATTTCGACCTTTACGATTGATTTCCCGCTTGATAATCAATTGATTGTCTTCGTGAGCAATTCCATATTCATCTAAAATAGCAAAAAGAGGACTACTTGATTTCACCTCAAATAGTCCCTGTACATTCAGTTGCTCTTGTCCTGTTCTAATAAAATCAATTGACGATCTGCTACCGACTAACAAACCTAAAGCATCAATAATGATTGATTTACCAGCACCAGTTTCACCAGTTAAAGCAGTCATCCCGTCATGAAAATCAATCTGCAACTTGTTGATGATTGCAAAATTATTGATTATTAATTTTTTTAGCATTATCTCACCTATTTGTTAAGACTTGAGTATGCTGCTTCCATTGTCTTTTCAACTGAAACAGTCTCTAAAATTTCCCCTGGTTGTTCATTTTCTGGTTTTTGAATGTGCATCAAGAATTCAATGTTACCTTCTCCACCCTTAATTGGCGAGAAGTCCAAGCCAGAAACAATGAAACCAGCATTTTTGGCAAAATTAGTAATTTTTTCCAAAACCATTTGGTGAACTTTATGATCTCGAACGATTCCGTGCTTGCCAACGTTTTCGGGACCAGCTTCAAATTGAGGCTTAATCAAACAAACCGCATCTGAACCGGGCAGAATAATATTAAACATTGGTGGCAAAATCAATTCCAAAGAAATAAATGAAACATCAGTCATCGCAAATTGAGGTAAACCTTCATGAAAATCTTCTGGCTTACTGTAACGGAAATTAACCCGCTCCATCACGACCACACGTTCATCTTGACGAAGTTTCCAAGCCAATTGGTTGTAACCAACATCTAAGGCATATACCTTGGTAGCACCATTTTGCAAAGCTACATCAGTAAAACCGCCGGTTGATGAACCAATATCTAAGCAGATTCGATCTTTCAAATCGATATCAAATGACTTCAAAGCCTTTTCAAGCTTGTAGCCACCACGACTGACATACTTACTATGTGCATTTTTTGCTAAATGAAAAACTGTGTCCGCGTCGACTTTTTCACCTGGTTTATCAAAACGTAAGTTGTCTTGATTATAAACTTCGCCCGCCATGACAGAACGTTTTGCTTGTTCTCGTGATTCAAATAAATTTTGTTCAACTAATAAAACATCAATTCTTTTTTTTGCCAATATGTGTCACCTATTCTTTAAAATAATCCAAAAAGCTTACCAATAAGTTTTTATCGAATTCTGTTTCCTTTAAAACTGCATTTAAGGCATCTTTCACCAAATTACGCAATTTTTCTTCAGTTGCTGTTTTCCCAATCAAGTTAGGAAAAGTGTTCTTATCAATATCTTCGCCATCATCAGCGTCATTTAAATCATCCTTGAGCTGAAAAGCCAAACCAATATTATTAGCGTATTGTACCAGATTTTTTGATAATTCGTGACCAGCACAAAATGCTCCCATTGTCACAGCAGCAGTAATTAAATCAGCAGTCTTTTCTTTATGCAAAGTTGTTAACTCAGTTTCAGACAATTTTTTATCTTCCATCGTAATGTCAGTCATCTGGCCAGCAACCATTCCCATTGGACCAGCATTATGAGCCAAAATACGAACTGCAGCCATCCGCTTATCGGTGCTAAGACTAGACTTGGCGATCCAGTAAAAGGCTTGAGTCAATAAACCATCACCTGCTAAAACGGCTGGACCAACTCCAAATTGCTTGTGGTTGGCTAATTGTCCTCGGCGATAATCACTGTCATCCATTTCTGGCAAATCATCATGAATCAGTGAATATGTATGGACTAATTCAATCGCCCCAGCAATATCGAAATACTTTGATAAATCCTCTAACTTAACACCACAAGAATAAGCAACGGCTAAGAAAAGCATTGGACGAACTCTTTTACCACCGGCATCAAGTGAATAAAGCATCGCATCACGCAAAGTGGTTTGTTTGATTTCAGAATTTAATTTGTCATCTAAAAATTTATTGAAGTCAGGTAAAACATGTCCACAGAATTCTTTAAAATTTTTAATTTCCATACTTATTCCTTACCTTCATCTTGGCCATTCTTCAAATCGATCTCTTGACCGTCTTTAGTCATGATCTTAGTTACAGTTGCTTCAGCATCACTTAATGTCTTTTCAAGCTCTTTACTTAAAGTAACGCCCTTTTTGAATTTTTCCATGGCTTCTTCTAAGGGCACATTTCCAGATTCAAGATTTGAAACAATTGCCTCTAAGTCTGCTAAATTTTCTTCAAATGTCTTCTTTTCAGCCATTATTATCCTCGCTTACTTCTTTGGTTATTAACTTAACGCTACCATCTTTAACTTTCAAATCGACAGGATCTCCGACTTGATAATCAGTCACATCACGCAAAACTTTGCCGTTTTTCCCTGTTGGTATAGCATAACCACGACTCAACGTCTTCAAAGGACTTAACGAATCTAGTGTTGCTACTTGACTGTTAAAAATATTACGGTTTTTATTGATGATTTTATTAACATTATTAATTAAAATTTGATAATTCCGGTTAACCTGATTGCCATAACTATAAATTTGATCTCGCGGTGACGCTTGAACTAAACGATTGGCATCCTGTATCAGTGTGTTCTTGGAATTGCTCAAAATATTCTGAGTATTTTGACGCAACTTATCTTGCAAATAATCAACTTTTTGTAGATAGACTTCATAAATTCGCTCAGGATGTTGCAAAAAGACATTCTGAGACAAACTTTTGACCTTGTCGCTGTAATTCCCTATCAAATTATTCTGAGCGCTGTAAAGTCTCGTATGAAGGTCTTGCAAGTGTTCCAAAACGTCACTCAAAACTGGGGTTGCTAATTCTGCTGCAGCTGTTGGTGTAGCGGCCCGCAAGTCAGCAACCAGATCAGCAATCGTGGTATCAGTTTCATGCCCAACTGAACTAATAACAGGAATTTTGCTTTCCACAATCGCTTGAGCAACACTCTCCTCGTTAAAAGGCCAAAGATCTTCAATCGAACCACCACCACGACCAATGATCATCGTATCAAAGTTACCAGCTTCATTGATCCGGTTAATTTGACGAACAATTGTCGCCGCAGCTTCATCACCTTGCACTTGAGCGGGATACAAAACAAGTTGTACGATTGGATATCTTCGAGCAACGGTCGTCATAATATCATGAATAACTGCACCAGATTGACTAGTTACTACAGCAATTCGTTTAGGAAATTGGGGAATTGGCTTCTTTGGTAAGTCAAAGACACCTGCTTGCGCCAATTTCTTTTTCAATTGTTCAAAGGCTAAATAGAGTGCTCCTAAGCCGGCTGGCTCCATCGAATCAATATAAATTTGATAAGAACCACTTGGCTCATATAATGAGACTCGACCTTGAACAAGAACTTGCATACCCTCTTCAGGTTGAAATTTAATTTTTTCAAAGTTACCACGAAACATGATTGCTGAAATCTTAGCCTTATCATCTTTAAGTGAGAAATATTGATGAGCATGGGGACGTAATCTAAAATTAGAGATCTCCCCCATCAAATAGACGTGGCCCAAATAAGGGTCCACGTCAAATTTTCTCTTCAAATATTGGCTTAAAGCGGTAACTGTTAAATATTGCTCATTATCCATTTGCCCTGCCTTCGGCTAATTCAATCACTTGATCTACTAGTGCTGTGATTGTCATTGGACCAACACCACCAGGTACTGGTGTCATCATGGAGGCTTTGTCCTTCACATCATCAAAATCCACGTCACCACAAAGTTTGCCATTCTCGTCACGGTCCATCCCTACATCAACTACGATAGCTTGATCTTTGACGTATTCCGATGTAATGAATTTAGCTCTTCCAATGGCTACAACAAGCACATCAGCCTTACTTGTAATTTCTTTTAAGTTCTTAGTATGTGAATGTGTAATCGTTACAGTGGCATTACGATCTAACATTAAAGCAGCAGTTGGTTTACCAACAATATTACTACGACCAACAATTACAACATTTTTACCATCAAGGTCAACATTGTAGTGATCTAACATCATTAAAATACCTGAAGCAGTGGCTGGTTTGGTTAGTGGTGTTCCAATCCAGAGATTTCCAACACTAATTGGTGTAAAACCATCAACGTCTTTATGAGGATCAATTGCTTCAATAACCTTATCTTCATCAATATGATCTGGCACTGGTAGTTGTACGATAAATCCATCAATTGCTTGATCGTGATTTAATTCATCGATTTTGTTCAACAATTCTTCTTCGGAAACAGTTGCTTCAAAATGAATCAATTGGAAATTAATGCCTAGTTTTTCAGCACGACGTTTCTTGTTACGAACGTACACTGCACTGGCGCTATTGTCACCGACTAAGATAACGGCTAAGCCAGGTGTGACACCTTTTTTCTTCAATTCTGCGACACGTTGTGTCATTGTTTCATCTAATGCTGCTGCTACTTTTTTGCCTTCTAATAATTCCATACTAATCACCATAAAAAGGCTGGTAAAATTACCAGCCTTTACCCTTCTACAAAATTAGATAAAATACCATTAACGAAGGACTTTGAGTCCTTGTCGCCAAAGTCACCGGCAATTTCGATTGCTTCGTCAATTGCAACTTTCTTTGGCACTTCTAAACTGTTTTCCATTTCAAATAAACCAACGCGCAAAATTGCACGATCAATTCTAGACAGTCTTTTAACTGTCCATTTGTTCTTTAGATGCTTAGCAATCATTTCATCAAGTTCATCTTGATGTTCAACTGCACCAGCAACTAAAAATGTTAAATAATCCGGAACAGCCTCAGTACTGACATCACATAATTGCATGGTAGATGCGATAGCCTCGTCTGGAGTATCCTGGGTCGTTTCGATGGAAAATAGTGATTGAACTGCGAGTTCTCTGATCTTATGTCTACTTATCACTAGTTTTATTCCTTTTTGTCCGTTGTTACACGTTCTATTTCGCCAGATTCTTTTTTAGCAATCAAGCCTACAACATGCACATTAATTTCACTCAAATCTAAATCGGTCATGAATTCAAGTTGTTCAATGGCTGATTTTTGGATCTCCAAGGATACCTTAGGGATCGATACGCCATATTCTAGATATACGTAAACATTAGCCGATATTTGATCATCAGCAAATGAAACATCAACACCCTTACCATGATTGATACGTCCAAAAAGTGAATCTATTCGACTTGAAATAGTTCCACGCATTTCATAAACGCCTTCAACTTGGTTAGTAGCAATTCCCAAGAGGATCTCAATAACTTGATGTGATATTTCAACATTACCGTTTATTTTTCCACTATCTTGTTGTAGAGAAACATATTTTTGTTCAGCCATAAACTTATCTCCATAATCAGTTATTAATTAGCACGTGAAATGTAAGTACCATCTTGTGTATTAACAGTTAACATGTCGCCTTCGTTAACGAAGAATGGAACTTGCACTACTAAGCCTGTTTCCATTGTAGCTGGTTTTGAACCACCTGATTGTGTGTCACCTTTGATTGAAGCTTCAGTTTCTACAACCTTAAGGTCAACTGTATTAGGCACATCAACACCAAGTGTTTCACCATTATACATCATAATATTAACTTCCATATTTTCCTTCAAGTACTTCAATTGTTCTTGAATTTGTTCAGCTGGAATAGTTAATTGTTCATAAGTTGTTGTATCCATAAACACATGGTTAGTACCGTCAGCGTAAAGATATTGCATCTTCTTGTTTTCAATATTAGCTTTTTCAACTTTAGCAGTTGATCTAAAAGTCATTTCTTGAACAGCACCAGTTCTCAAGTTCTTTAACTTTGAACGAACAAAGGCACTACCCTTACCTGGCTTAACATGTTGGAATTCGATAACACGCCAAATGCTGTCCTTAACCTCAATTGTTAAACCATTTTTAAAATCATTTACTGAAATAGCCATTTTATTCTCCCTTGATTCTTACAGATTTTGCCGATAAAACACTATATGTTATCTTACCAATATTTACGTGTTAATGGCAATAACTCAAGCTTATTATATAAAAAAAAGAGGAACATTGTCCTCTTTTTTTGTCAATATATTAATATACTGAAACTTTTCTCTTGTCTTTGCCAAGTCTTTCGAACTTAACAACGCCATCTTTAAGTGCGAACAATGTATCGTCGCCACCACGGCCAACGTTTTCACCTGGGTGAATCTTTGTACCACGTTGTCTGTAAATAATTGCACCAGCTGTGATAGCTTGGCCATCAGCACGCTTAGCACCTAGTCTACGACCTGCAGAGTTACGGCCGTTACTTGTTGATCCACCACCCTTATGGTGAGAGAAAAATTGTAAATTCATCTTAAGCATGAAGTTTACCTCCTAATCAAGATCTATCTTATTTTTTTGTACTTGAACTTCAATGTTTTTGGAATAACTGCCTTCGATATCCTTGAGGATCCAAAAAAGGTTATCCAATAACAAGGCAGTATCGTGTGATATCGCTTTGTCAAATTGGCATCCGAGATGCCCACCGTTTACTTCATCCATGACCACCTGAGGCGTCGCCCCAGTGAGTTTTTCCAGATTATTGATTGTTCCAATTGTTACCGCTGAAACAGCAGCACAAACTAAATCTTGACCGTAAGGTCCTGAATCAGCATGCCCTTTAATTAAAAAGGAGTCAATCTTCTGATCTGCATTCTGGTGAAAACTAGCTTTAATCATGATTAAGCCTTGATACTATCGATAAGTACCTTTGTATATGGTTGACGGTGACCAGTCTTTGTATGTGAATGCTTCTTAGGTTTGTACTTGTAAGTAACAACTTTCTTTTCCTTACCTTGTTTTTCAACCTTACCAGAAACACTAGCGCCTTCAACTACAGGGCTACCAATCTTAATATCGTCTCCGTCAGAAACTAGGATTACATCATCAAATGTAACTGCGTCCCCTTCTTTGACATCAAGCTTTTCAACATAAATTGAAGTGTTTTCTTCAACTTTATATTGCTTACCACCAGTTTTAATAATTGCGTACATAAGCGTACACTCCCTTCTAAGACTCGCCAATCGGGTGCACTAAGCTTAAACCCGATTTTGAGCGGTTGTAGATGCAATAGTGATTGCAACTTATAAAATATAGCAAATTTTGCTTGCTTTTTCAACTATTCTCAGGAACTTTTTTCATTTTCCATCGAAGATTATGTAGTGAAAAATAACTTAAAAAAATAAATCCTAACAAATTCAATAATAAAGAAACGATACCAATCAAATCATAGCGAGTATGAATTTCAATAATATTTTTCCCCGGATGAGTCTCAATGCTCAAAGTTTTACGAGCAGATTTTTTTATGGCCACCTGTTCGTTATTCAATTGAACATTGTAACCAGCATAATTTTGTACCGGAAGATTCAGCGTGGTTGAAACTGGGCTATAATATTGGACCCAATAATCACTACTCCTAGTGAAAGACGACACCGTTGTCTTCTTGCCGTTAGCCAAAAATTCGTTTTTACCATTGCTGGCATGGTCATGATAATCTAAAACAAATTTGGTGTAATCAACTTTTTGACTAGCTGAAAAAGTTTGCTTAGGTTGAATCTGAATCGCCTGCGTGTAAAAGAAATAACTAGTCCCTGCAATTGTTGCTGTTAATAATAGCAATTTAAAAACACTTGGAAATTCCTGAAAAATCAAAATAATGATGCGGCTGACGATAATTATGCCAAATAAATCAAGAATCGTTTGTAAAGACATTATCAGACGACTCACATCTATCCCTTTTGACTGCCATCTGACTAGTACTACAGCCGCGATAGGAATCATTTCTAAAATTATTAATTTATAACTGAAGCGGCTTTTGAGAAAAATCAGCAACAGCAATAGTAATAACAAAACTCCAATACCCATTAATAAATAAAGTTGCATCATAGAAAAGTTAAAATCCTGAAACCAACTAATGTAATCAAAATTTTGTATCGGTGACTGCTGAACATTTTGCCCAACTTGTTGATTAATCAAAGGACCGATAAAACCTAGCGTTGCTAATACCGAGAAAGCCAAGACTATTAACGAATTCAATCCTAACCTTCCCCAATAACGCCAATGATGTGAGCGTTTTGAAAAAATCATCAAAAAATATATCGGTAACAGTGTTAATCCAACACTGATTGCTAAGTAAGGTGACGTCCAAACAGTTAGCACCAATCCCCAAGTCAGCGTCTGCCAAGTTTTATTTTTGAAAAATAAATATGCTCCGTAATAAATCATCGGCAAAAAAATCAACGCTATATAATTCTCCAACCTTTGTTCATGAAAAACTAAATTGAACCGGTTAAATGAAAACGTATAAATAAGAGAAAATAATACAGCTTCAAAAGTATCGTGCGAAAATTTATTCATATAAAAATAGGCACTCACAAAAGTTAAGAACGTAATAGCAGTTAAATACACCCCGAAGCCCCAAAAAACATTCAATTTAACCAGTAACCAACCAGGTAACAACGTCAACCAAGGACTAAAAAGATTGATCTGACTACCAGAATGATTCCAATAATTAAAATTGATAGGTGAAGTCAAAATATTGTCTAAACCTTTTAGATGGGCAATGTTAAAGACCATCGTATTACCAAAATTGGCTTGACGATAAAAAATTGCCGTATAAAAAATGCTTAAAAGTAAAAAAATAACACCTAAAATAATTCTTTTCCATGAACGATTCGACATGGGTAACTCCTTTAGTTTAATTGTTCTAATTTTGCGAAAAAACTTATCAATGAAGATATTAAACTGAATTTCAATCTGCGAAAAGCAAATACTCTAAAAAAACAAAATAATATAAAAGCCAGTGGTTATTCAATCTATTTTAAAATTAAGAATTCAACCACAACACTTGCAAAACTAATAATAAATTAACCGGAATGAGCAAAAATTTAGATCGCTGTGAAGGTGGCGTAAGCACTTCAGTGCTTACACCACGGGACGAGTTTTGAAATTCGCGTATTTTGCGAAGTTCAAAATCGAGATTGGAGACCGCTCCCTGGCTCCAATCGGTCCCCACAGCGACCTAAATTCTTTGCTCCTGGAGGTGGGACATTTGAAAACACTAAAAAAGGACTGTGTTTACTAATTCTCACACAATCCTTTGATAATATCCAAATTTTCACTACGCTAACGTAGTCATAAACAATCGTCCTAGAACTAGAAAAAAGAAAACCGCAGCAACAACAAGCTTACCACGCTTTAAATTCCACTTATCGAAGACTCTTGTGATTAGTATTAGTGCGATTACTAAACTAACACCAATTAAAATCCCCATTAAATTACTAATAATTGCTTGTTGTGTCAAAAACGCTACAAAAACATCTAGCACGATGAAAGCAATTGTAATAATAAACGAAAACTTTCTTTTCAAATCTCCACCTCTAAAATTCCAAGCATTATAAATAATACTTAAACTTTAAGCACTCCGAGGCTATTGTAAATTTAAATTATTTCCTTTGCAAGATATATTTTTACTTTCATGCCAAAAATACTAATATATCGGCATATATTTTTTTATATAAAAACTTCTATAAATTTGTTTTATTGGTTTGTCAGTTTCTTCTAAAATACAGTTCATTAAAGCTTATATGATTGCCATGGTAAATCTTCCGAAAATCGCTGACTAATTATTGAACGACTCTTCAAGTCATCTGAATCAAGCTCCATCACTAGCTGATCATCGTCGAAAACAGGCCACTCATATTTGATTTCTTCTTCATATGGTTTGCCAGTTTCAATAAAATCAAGTAACAAATTTAGTAAATATTGACGATTTTTCCGATAATCAATATTAAGTTCATCTGTTGGCATATTCAAATAACGAATAATCCCACCATGTCGTCCCGAAAAGACCTCCGCCGAATTGCAATAAACTTCCGCATCTTGGGCTTTTGCCAACAAACCAGCTAACCTTCTAGCAGGCAATCGATACATAGCCGTTCCCAACATTTTAACGAAATCATTTTTAGAATATTTCTCAGCTAACAGCTCTTTTTTAAAGATAGCGCCATTTCCCCAAAGAGGTCAAACAAAACTTCATTTTCCAAATGGTCCATCCCCATTGAATGATAACTTTCCAGTTCATTGCTGGCGGCAGAAATAATGGTCTTAAAATGGGTTCTATTCAATCGTTCAATCAATTTACTAGACCAATCAGCCGAAATCAAATCATTATCGATAACTGGGCCAAACCAGTTAGTTGCAATATGCTGACCGATTGCTCTTTGTTGAATTAATTGCAAACCATCATCAGTTAAATTAAATAGATCCTTTGTTGACTTAATACTATTATCTTGGCAAATCCGTTCTGAAACCTTTTTAGCCGTGTCCCAGTCACGAATCGTTTGAACTCCACCTGAAAATAGCATAATTTTTTGAACTCGGTCAAGAATTGTCGAATTGGACGACATTAATGCTGCAATAGACTTAGCGCCCGCTGATAAGCCAGCTAACGTAATATTATGAACATCTCCACCAAAACTACTTGCATTGTCTAAAACCCACTGAATAGCCATTAGTTGATCAGTTAAGCCAACATTGCTGTCGCCACCTTCAACTATACCCCAGCCGAATAGTCCCAGCCGATAGTTAGGAACAACATGAACAACAGATTGATGGTCCAACCATGACATCTGTTTATTGTAGTTCCCTCCATGTAAAAATCCTCCACCATAAAATTCAATGACGATAGGAAACTTACCATCTACATCGGGGGTACAAATATCCAAGTTCAAACAGTTTTCACCAAATGGAATTTTATTATTTTGATTCAAAGCCTCATCTTGCATCGGTTGAACACCATTATGAACAGCATAATGTAATTTATTAAATTCGCCCGGTCCAAATTTTGCCATTGAAAATTCTTCCGCACGTTTAAAGCGTCGGCCATAACCAAATGGAACGCCTAAAAAATCAACATGGTTATGATCCATCACACCATGATAAGTACCTGTGGTTGTTTTCATTATCTTCTTCATTTAAAAATAAACCCCCAATGAACAAAATATCAATTTAGTTAATATTCTAAACTAATAATATTAATGTACAAGAATTTCATGTAACCATTTTTTCAACAGACTTATTGAAATTTATTCACAATTTTCCTTGTCTAGCAAAATAACATTGTATATAATTTCAAAGATATGTTTTTAAGGGAGAGAAATAAATGGTCTTAACAGATGCACAAAAACGCGCCAACGAAAAATGGCACAAAAACCATCGCGAAAGAGCAAATTATATTGCAATGCGCTCTTCAGCAAGAAGTTTTATTAGAAAAAAATCGACATTAGATGACTTAGAAGAATTACAAGACATCATTGAAAATCGTCGTAAAGAATTGGTTCAACCCTAAATAGTCATTTTTAAAAAATGTATACCTTTACATTTGGAAAAATAAATATTTTTTTACTGAAAAAGAACATATTTTGTATCAAATGTAATATTTCTGATATAATTTATATATAGATGAGAGGGTTAAAAACCTATTTTATAAGCATTCTGTCCAGATTCTGATGACATTAAAAGCTGAAGTGATTTCGGAGATGAGGATTATGAAAATTGTAAATTTAATCAAATCATTATTAAAAGCCGAAAGAACTAGAACTTCTACTCAAGACAGAGAAGTTTTGGCCGAACTCGAGGGCGAGAACAGAGCCAATACCTTCAGCAAATAAGGTTCATTCAGTAAATTACTATTTTGGGATGGTTCACTTTTGGGAAGTGAACCTTTTTATTTGCCCTTTTTTCTCATTTTTCTTATAAATTAAGATATTTTTTAATTATTATCAAATTTTACATTGACAGTAACTGATATCTTTAACTATAATAATACGAGTGATGTCACAGTGGCTCAGTTGGATAGAGCAACGGTCTTCTAAACCGTAGGTCGTGAGTTCGAATCTCACCTGTGACATAATATTTTTTGTTAACTTATAAATAATCCATGGATGTTGTTAATTCAATGTTTATGGATTATTTTTTTACTCTGATAACTGAATATCTCTAATTTTTAAAACTTATGCCCACAATGTGCCCAAAAATATACTTGTATCCACAAAAAAGTCGCTAGATTAAATCTAACGACCCTTTTATTGCATTTTTTCAATCAACAATTTTGCTACAGCTGCCGGAGAAAATGGATTTTGTCCCGTAATAAACTGACCATCAGCTAAAGCGTACTCGGCATAAGGACGTTTCTTAGAAAAAATTGCCCCATGCAACTTAGCAACCTCTTCATTCAAAAACGGCACATATTTCTTTTTTCCACTCAATTGTTCTTCAGCATTCGTAAAACCTGTAATATGCTTGTGTTTAACGAGATACTCACCTTGCTCATCTTTAATATAAAGTAAACCTGAAATACCATGACAAACTGACGTGATAAAGCCATCATTTTGGTAAATTTGTAAACTGATTTTTTGCAAATCTTCGTTATATGGAAAGTCCCACATAACTCCATGACCACCTGTATAATAAATGGCTGTATAATTTCTTGAATCAATATCTTTTGGACTCAAGGAATTAGATAAAGCACGATTTTGAAAATTTAAATCTTGATACATTTGCATATCGTTTGGTGTAGCGTACTTGAAGCTTCGCGGATCAATTGGTACAAAGCCACCTTTAGGACTGACATAATCGACATCAAATCCAGCTTTTTGGACAACTTCAACAAATTCGGTTGCCTCTCCTAGCCAGAGACCTGTTGCCTCAGGATAGTAACCATATTGGGTTTTATTAGTAAGAACTACTAGAATTTTTTTCATCAATTCTCTCCTCAATAATAATCTAAAAAATAATGAAATATTTTTTGAATTAGGCGTTGCAACTTTCATAACTTTTATCTATAATAGTACGAGTGATGTCACAGTGGCTCAGTTGGATAGAGCAACGGTCTTCTAAACCGTAGGTCGTGAGTTCGAATCTCACCTGTGACATTTTTTTATACCTTTTTTTTACCGCTTAATGTTGATTAGTTCAATATTTAGCGGTATTTTTTTACTCTTTTTTCACAAATGGCACAGCCATAACATCCGTATCCACCACACCAAATTGTCGACGCATCTGTGCCTCAATTTGCTCACCCAGACGATAACTATCTTTAACCTGCATTGTCGGGTCAACAGCAATAATTACGTCCAAAGTGACCATATTGCCATTATAACTAGCGTTAAGGTCAATCACCTGCTTAACTTCAGTATATTTTTCAATAGCTCTTTTAAATTGTTCCTCAATTTTTGGATCAAAATAATCAGCCAAATTCAAACTACTTTCACGGAAAATCTTAATACCTGCTGTTAAAATAAAAATACCAACTGCAATACTGGCAACTCCATCAAGCCAAACAATTTTAAATAGTAAAGCTCCACCAATAGCGATAAAGGTACCTAAACTGGTCATAGCATCACTTAAACTATCTTGAGCAGCAGCCGTTAATGCAGCATTTTGTAGCTTTCTACCACCAGCTTTATTAAACCACCAAACTACTAGCATAATGACCGTAGCAATACCGGCACCAATTAACGTGATTGGCTGAGGAACATCCATCTTTGTCTTCCCCATTAAGCTCATTAAACCGGTGTACATAACATTTCCTGCAATTGCAATCATAATAATACCGGTTATTAGCGTAAAAACTGTCTCATAGTGAAATCTAGCTAATTGGAGCTTTTGACCGCTTTTAGTGGGATCTTCTGGTAAAGGTCGCCCCATAATATCGTCATCACCAGTATCTCGTGCAATAAATATCCCTATTAAAAGTAAAACAGCCGAGATAATTCCAGCCAGATTATTCAAAGCATCAGCTCTTAATGTTTGCGAGTGACCAATAATTGCCAAATAATATTCAATAATAGAAATCAATAAATATGCACCAACATTAAACCACAGATGATGTTGGGCACTACTCAATCGTTGCAATTCCTCTTGTTGCATTTTTTTCCAAATCTTTTGTTCTGCCTGCCGATGTGCTGTTTCTTCTTCCATCAATTAAAGCCTCTTTACCTAAAAATGCTTAAATAAAAATATATTAACAGCTCCATTTTAACAATTAAGAATTCAGAGCAAAAATAAAAAGCCCTCTCCATTTGGAAAGGACTTTTTTAGTTATCGTTGAGGATAGAACTGCAACTCTCGTTGCTCATTCAATATATCATCTCATAAGTCAGAATTCTACTAATTCATCTATACGTAAAGTATCTGTATTGTGAATTACATTTCTGTTAATAAATGATAACGAACTAGAACTATGCCACCATCTTCAATAACTTATTCATAGCTTCTTCAATTGACTTACCGCATGCAGAAACCCTAGTGTTTTTCTTATCAAATACGGTAAACAATTGATGCTTTGTATCCAAAGTCACTTTATATCTCATATTGCTTACCTCCAACTATTTATGATTCCTTATCATACTCGCTTTAAAAATAAAATCAAGGAAAATACACAAACTATTTCATTTTTTAATATTAAAATAGTTCGGTAGCACTTTTACAGCGTTTCTCATCGCAAGTAACTAACTCTAAAAATAGGTCAATTATCAATAAATTTTAGACTAACCTAAATGAGAGTTAATTGAATCCTTTAAATAGGCATTTTGTAATTCAACCGTAATATTTTGAGATATACTTTGGCATCAAAAGAATTTCCAGAAAATAAGTTAATTGTTCTGGTAATCCTGAATTATATTTTAATAAAGCTAACTTTTAACCGCAAAATGTTCGGCTTTTAGTCATTATTAAGCACTTACAACCAAAAATTGTTTCATGAAAGCAAAAAAGCCCGACCTCTCGGTCAGACTTTAGAAGAACAATTCTTTACATGCATTAGAAATGGCTATCTTAACGTGTTCATAAGTTAGGCCACCTTGAATATATATAATGTATGGGGCACGCATTGGACCATCACATGAAAACTCAATACTTGCTCCTGATACAAAAGTACCGGCCGCCATAACAACTTTATCCTCATATCCAGACATGGGACTAGGGATTGGCGAAACGTCTGAATCAATTGGAGAGAATTTTTGAACCATCTTTGCAAACTGAACCATTTTATCAGGATCACCAAATTCAATGGTTTGAATCAAATCTGTTCGGTCATCATTCCACTTAGGCGAAACATTCAAACCGAGCTTCTCAAAAATGGCTGCTTCAAAGATAGCGCCCTTTATAGCATTACCAGTCACTCTAGGAGCTAAGAAGAAGCCTTGAAACATTTCTGATTGCCGATCGATTGTAGCACCCTCAGAAGCGCCAATACCAGGTGCTGTGAGACGATAACTAGCTAATTCGACCAAATCTTTTTTACCAACAATGTAGCCACCGACTTTAGCTAAACCACCACCAGCATTTTTTATCAAAGAACCAGCCATCAGATCTGCGCCAACTTCAGTTGGTTCTATTTCCTCTGAAAATTCTCCGTAACAATTATCAACAAAAATAATTGCATCAGAAACGGTCTTAACTTGCTTAATAATTTCTGAGATTTCTTTCACAGTTAAACTCTTGCGCGTCGAATAACCACGTGATCTTTGGATAGCAATAACTTTGGGCTGTTCAGTTTGAATCTTTTGCTTCATCAAATCAAAGTCGACTTTATCTCCATCCATCTTAACGGAATCAAAACCAACTTTATAATCAATTAACGAACCTTTTTTATTACCTGCAATACCAATAACTTCTTGCAAAGTATCGTATGGTTCGCCTGTGACGTATAGGAGATTATCTCCCGGACGCAATAAACCAAACAAGGCTGTTGCTAGTGTATGTGTACCCGAAACGAATTGTGGACGTACCAAAGCTGCTTCAGTCTTGAAAACATCGGCATAGACTGCTTCTAGCTGATCTCGACCACGATCATCATCGCCATAACCAGTTGTTCCTAATAAGCTTGATTCATCAACACTCTCTTTTCGAAAAGCTGCTAATACTTTGTTTTGATTATCCAAAACTTGCTCATCTATTTCAGCCAATTTTGGTGCAATCATTTGATCAGTCTCTTTAATAACTTCCTTCAATTTATCAGGAAATGTTGCATTCCACTTAGTCATTTTGTCCCCCTAAAAATTTCATGATATTTTGTTCAATATCTTTTTGATAATTTTTATCATCACTAATATTATACCAATCCACATCCATTTGATTACGAAAATACGTAAATTGACGTTTGGCAAAGTGGCGGGAATTCTTTTTGATTTCATCGAGACAACTATCTAAATCGCTTTGACCAGCAAAATACGGGAAAAGCTCTTTGTACCCGATTCCATTTTTGGCTTGGGGAAATTCTAACCGATGGTCATAAACATATTTAGCTTCATCTAATAGTCCCATCTCGACCATTTTATCAACACGACTATTGATTCGTTGATAAAGTTTTTGACGATCATCTGTCAAACCAACTAAATAAAAATCCGCCCATTTATGACCGTTATTTTGCTCAACAATCGATTTTCCAGTTGAACGTTTTACTTCAATCGCCCGAATCAACCGACGAGAATTTTCAATATCTATTTGTTGGTAGGCAATTGGATCTTCTTCCTTTAAAATTGCTTGTAATTTTTCAATCTGACCCGACTTTTCCAACTGAACTAATTCCTGTCGGTATTCATCATCATCTTTCTTGCCACCAAGGTTAAGATTATTAACTAATGAGCTTAAATAAAAGCCAGTTCCCCCAACTACCAAAGGTAATTTATTTTCAGTTGCCAAATCAGTAATGATTGACTTAGCTTTTTCCTGGAAATTTTTTACCGTATATCGTTGATTTGCATTACAAATATCAACTAAATGATGTGGTACAGCGGCGAGTTCCTCTGGTGAATCCTTTGCTGTACCGATATCTAAATGTCGGTAAATCTGCATTGAATCACCAGAAATAATCTCTCCATTCAATTTTTGAGCCAACTTTAACCCCAGGGCACTCTTCCCCACAGCAGTTGGACCTACAATCGCAACAACTTTTATCAAAAAATTACCTCTCTTAGACAGTCTTTTATAGATATTTTAAACGAAATAAGCCATAATGAGAATTAAAGACAGGAGGAATATTATTATGGCAAAAAAACAAAAACATCTTCGTTTTGTTAAAGGCTTCCTTGTTGGTTCATTAACAACAGCTACAGCAGTTTATGGTGCATTGCATGCATTCAAGAAGAAGGTTATCGAACCCGAAAATGTTGAAAACGAACGTATCGAAGCTAACCGTAGACGTGCTAACCGCAAGAGTCTTCAAGCACATCAAGGCTAATTAACAATAGAATAATCAATTATAAAACCAGATAGGCTTTCTATCTGGTTTTTTATTTAATAGAACTACAAATATGCCGTCTCCAGAACAGAGAAACAGTTATCTTATAGTTGATAAATAATTTTAAAACTCAAATATCTTGTCTCAACTCTTCTTAATATTTAGCAAGTTTTAAAAGAAATCGTATCAATACAATTCTAATGTTGTTATATAATTTTAAAATTCAACTTTGTTTATCAAAATGGAAACACTTAATAAAAAAATTTGAAGGCGTATCTTAGCATTACGTATTCATTAACTTATTAATTATAGTATCAAAAATGAGATTTAAATCGTAATGCTCATACAATTCAAGACATAAAAATAGCATTAATCATATCAAATATTCAAAATTATACTCTAGAAAAAACGGATAACCTAGCCGGAAGGAGTAAGAAATTAGGTCGCTGTGAAGGTGGTGTTAGTGCTTTAGCACTTACACCACGGGACGACTTTTGAGACTTGCGGTTTTTGCAAGGCTCAAAAGCGAGACTGGAGACCTTGTGCTCCAGTCGGTCCCCACAGCGACCTAATTTTCTTACTCCTGGAGGCGGAATATTTAACAAAAAAAGCTGTGTCAGATTAAACTCTGCACAGCATTTTTTTAAATTTTAGTGGTTTTCTTTGTTTTGCCTTCCCAATCAACAAAACGATCTTCTAACCACTTAACGTCAGTAAAGCCCCACTTGTTTTGTAACTTAAGAGCGGCACGGACGCACATATTCTTGTTATCACTATATAGATAAACTGGAAGATCTGGTCTTAATTCACCCTCATTGTACTTGAGTTGTGAATATGGAAGATTTCTAGCTCCCAAGATATGTTTGGCGTCGAATGCGTTTTTCTCTCTTAAATCAACAATTTGAGCTTTTCTCATTGTTTCCTCAAATGTCTTTTGATCCATTGAACCGCCCATGCTTCTACCTTTCATCCAGTAGTAAAGCCATGAACCGCCCCAATAAACAAAAAATCCGATTACAATAACATACAAAACAGCATTCAATACTTGCATTAACAAAAACTCCTAATCAACTTTAATCAATGAAGCAGCACCGATAACACCGGCACCATTACCTAAACTAGCTAGTCTTAGTTCTGTTGCATCCTTGATTGTAGCAAATTCATTGGCACGCATAGCTTTGTCAACTTTTGCACGAAGGAATTCACCAGCAGCTGAAACTCCACCACCGATAACGATGTACTTAGGGTTCAATGTGTTAGCAATGTTACCTAGAACAAATCCAAGTGATTCGCAAACATAATCTGCAACCATCAATGCTAAATCATCATCTTTTTTAGCTAAATCAAAGACATCTTTAGCTGAAATATCTTGACCATCATCAAGCATTTCTTTCAATTCTGATGAACCAGCATATTCTGAGGCACGGTCTCTAGCAACACGTACGATACCAGTAGCTGAAGCGATTGTTTCTAGACAACCTCTCTTACCACAAGTACACATGAAGCCATTAGGATCAACGGTAACGTGACCAATTTCACCACCAGCACCATTAGCACCTTGAACTAGTTTACCGTTAGCGATGATACCACCACCAACACCAGTACCTAAAGTAACAAAGACAACATCATTAGCATTGTTACCAGCACCTTGCCATCTTTCACCAAGAGCAGCAACGTTAGCATCGTTTTCAATTACGACAGGAAGACCTGTACCTTTTTGAATATCACGAACTGGATAAACTTCGTTAGTCCAGTTAAGGTTATAAGCACCTTTAATTGTGCCTTTTTCATGGTTGATTGTACCAGGTGAACCTAATCCAATACCATCAAATTGGTCAGGAGTCATGTCATACATCTTGATATGGTGATTAATTGAATCAATGATATCAGGAATGATCAATTGTCCATCAGATAGAATATTTGTTTCAATACTCCACTTTTGTTGAATCTCACCTTTATCAGTAAGAATAGCAAATTTAATTGTTGTACCACCAAGGTCAACACCGATTAACTTTTTGTCTGTCACTTTGATCTGTCCTTTTCTTCTTCTTTTTCTCTTCTATCCTGTGCTCACGTTTTAAGACCATTTGAACACGAATGAAAGTCTGTTTGTCGATTAATCCACCTTCGTACAAGCGTCTGATTTCACTAGACATCAATTCGATATCCCAGATTCTTTTCCCCACATGGACAAAAGTTCCGAAACGCTTCAACAGTTGCTGTACATCATAGAGGGTTCTAAAGCTCATATTATCATCCATAAACTATCATACCCTTTACATACATATAGTAAGAAATAACGACAACTACCACGATTGCCAGTATCCGAAAAATCATCTTTGGTCGGCTGATCTTTGGTAATCCTAAGGCATAACCTAAAAACAGACCGCCGATTGCTCCACCAACGTGACCCCAAATATCGATACCAGACATAGTCAAATCCATCAACAAATTAATTGCAATTAAACCTAAGAAACTTTTACCAAGTTCTCTTAGAAAGCGGTTTTCACGATAAATAACACCTAAGGCTAGAAAGGCAGCAAACATCCCGAACAAAGATGTACTAGCACCCGCTGAAATAGCGTTATTGGCACCGAAAGCAAAACTAGCCAGATTACCCATGATTCCGCTTAACATGTAAATTAAGAAAAATCGCCAATGGCCGACCATTGGTTCTAAGATTTGACCAACATATAACAGTGTAAACCCATTCATAAAAATATGAAAGATACCTATGTGTAAAAATATTGGTGTAATCAGACGCCACCATTGACCAACTTGAACCAAATCATTGGTTTTAGCTCCCATCAATAATAACGTTTGATAATTTTGTGACCCACCAGACAGTGTTTCTATTATAAAAACACCGATTGTTATGATCAACAAAGTCCACGTAACGTAGGCTCTGCTTTCACGATTAATTATTTCCATTGACATCACCCTTCGACACTAAAACTTTATCTATTGGCTTATCAAGGACATATACTGGCCAGGGCGTATCTGTATAATATTGTCTCGATGAGGCTAAGGAAATTGTTTTTGTTGGATATTTAGCCAAATAACGGTCAAAATAACCCGCACCAAATCCCAGCCGGTTATTTGTTTTTGAATATGCCAAACCAGGCACAATTAAAAGGTCAGGCGGATCCATAATGTTATTTTGATATTCTTTGGGTTCTCTAACACCAAAGGCACTTTCTGTTAATTCTGTGTCCTTAGTATATTTTATGAACGTCATCGAATAATCAGAAAAAGTTTTGGGAATATAAACATCTTTCCCCATTTCCCAACACTGATTGATAATTGGAAAGGTCGGGATCTCATCGTTCATACTTAAAGTTATCCCGATACTAGGGGCGTTTTTAAAATCCAAATCATCAAATAATTGCATATAAAGATCATTGATCTCTTTTTGAGCCTTATCGGATTTCATAAACTCACTGACTAAGTCAATTTGCTTTTTCCTAAAGCTTACTTTATCCAACTAATCACTCCCTTAGTAAAAAAAAACAACAGGGGTTTTAACCTGTTGTTTATTTTGTTTCACGATGCAAAGTAACAGTACGTTCGCGTGGACAATATTTCTTAAGTTCAAGGCGATCTGGATTGTTACGCTTGCTCTTGTTTGTTAGATATGTACGTTCGTGACATGAAGTACATTCCATTGTTATGTTTACTCTCATATTGGGAACATCCTTTCATAATACTTAACTAAATTCAACTAATTAAATATATCATTTTTTGGCATATTTTAAAAGGTTAAATTCAGATTATTTCTGACCCGTCATCTTATAATAGTCCGTATAAATCTGATGTGCAAGTAAGTTTGGATAACTACCATTCTCACTTGTTAGGTTAGGAAAGACAATTGCCATTGCCACATTAGGATCTTCATAAGGTCCAAAACTTACCAAACTAGTTGTAATTGTTTCGGGAGGATCAGAAGAAGGATTGTCAGGATCATAGTAGAACGATTGGGCAGTACCAGTCTTAGCAGCAACTGCTGGTGATAAATCAGCCAGTTTTGTTGCAGTCGTCCAGTATCCACTACCGTGAACCGCAGCATACATACCCTTTCGAACCACATTTAACTCATCCTGAGTAAATCCAACTTTATTCAAGACTGAAGGCTTAGTAACAGATGTCAAAGCACCCTTTGTTCCATCGTCTTTAGTCTTTTGAATTGATTGAACAATATATGGCTTCAAACGATAACCACCATTAGCAATAGTAGAAATATATTGGGCCATTTCAATCAATGTATAAGCATCATAGTTTCCGTAAGATAAATCCAGTGCTGAACCAGTCTTCAACTTACCGTCGCTATTCTTAGTTGAACCTTCAATACCAGTTGTTTCACCCGAAATATCAATCCCAGTTTTAACACCTAGTCCAAATTGATTAAAGTATCCACGTAACTTCGAGAAGATATCGGGATTCATTACCATTTCTTGATTTGGAACGTATTTGGCGTGACCTTCCTTCATTGCTAAGTTCATCATATAAATATTTGATGAGAACTGCAAAGCTTGAATAGCATTTAAACTACTGAAAGTTCCGGCTGGATAAACTGATTTTTTAACAGGTGATCCTGGTAAATAAATAGGTTCATCAGCCTGGCTATTGTTTTCAGGCGTAATTACACCATCCATCAAGGCACCAAGAACAGTCGCACCCTTAACGGCAGAACCCATGACAAACGTCCGGTTAATAACTCCCAAAGCGTCTTCACTCGTTTCACCAGTCTTTGGATCATTGTGAATCCCAGCCATCGCTAACACAGCACCAGTCTTTGGATTCAAGACAACTGCATAGGCACCATCAGAATATTGTGTAATACCTGCAGCTTTAGCCGAGTTGTATTGTGCTTCCAAATCAGCTTGAACCTTTTTTTGGAATTTCGAGTCAACGGTCAGGTTAAGATTGCCACCCTTTTGACCCTTGTACAATACTGTACTCTTTTTAATTTGATTATTAGCACCTATTTGAACTTGGCGTTGGCTCTTAGTACCAGAAAGAATTGATTCATAATTCTTTTCTAGATAACTCGTACCAACACGATCATTTCTTGAATAACCGGAAGCTAACATCGAATTAATTTCATCATCGGGAATACCTTGTTGCTCAGTTGAAACGCCCCCGATGATACTGGCAATGGATTTTCCTTGGGGATAATCACGTGTCCAGTTACTACCGATACTAATACCTGGTAACTCAGTTAAATGTTCACTAACTTGGGCAATTTCTCGAGCTGACAAATTCTTGTCTTTCAAGAAAACTGTTGAAAGTGAATATGCGGCACTCATTTTCTTAAATAACGAAGCTCGTTGGAGGTCTTTATCATTTAAATGAATACCCTCTTTTTGCACAAACTTCACTTCATTTGAATAAACCTTGTTAGACGACAACGCATCACCGTTTGCATCAACACGATATGACTTTGGCATTTGTTTAGCCACTTGAGCCGACTTATTTGGTGCAGCCAAAATATAATCAGCTTTATCACGTTCGGTTAAATTATCAACATCAACTGTCATATATTTCGTCAATCTATTGGCAATTGTGTAAATATCACTCGATTTTACGCTACCACTCTTAGTATAAGTGATTGCATTGGCAGTTGAATTACCAACCAAAAGTCTACCTTTTGAATCATAGATCATCCCACGTGGTACACTGCCCGTCATTACTGTCTTATCTGTTCGGTCAACCTCAGCTTCGAATTTACCACCATAAACAATCTGGAGATAAGCTAGCTGTGCGACTAACATTGCGAATAGAACAAAGACAATAAAAAAAGCAGGTTTAGACGAAATGGAATAGTAGACTTCGCTTGACTACCTGTTCTTTTCTTTATTATATCCAGTATTCTTCTCATATTTATCCTTCAAAAAAACGAACGATCACTCATTCGATTTAAAAATATACTTTGGTCCCTCAAGATCTGGGTCATATTCAACTAACAAATCATATCTGGCAAAAAACCATGTATCACTATCAGTTATATAATAACTCACACCATTGACCACCGTACTAGACACTGGATCAACTGGCTTTTCTTTACGCATAGCAATTGAAAAGCCATCATGAACCATTGTCTTTCCATAGACCTTACCATAAAAATGTACACCATCACCGGGTACTAAGTCCAACTCTTCTTCAAACCACTTTACTGCTTCATCAGTTAGTTCAATCTTCATGACGCCCACCTCAATCTTTTAATTAAGATAAACATAGCAGAAAACATAGCTATTCGGCAACTGCAACGGCTTTCACAGTTACATCATAACTACCAACTGGTGTTTCAATGGTAACTGTGTCACCAACATGTTTACCGATCAAAGCTTTAGCAATTGGTGATTCATTAGAAATCTTACCTGCATCAGGATCTGATTCAGAAGCACCAACGATTGTATATTCATCAGGCTCTTCACCGTCTTCTTGAACAGTAACTTTTTTACCAATAGAAATTTCATCATCAGCAACTTGATCAGCATCAATAACATTAGCATATTGAATACGTTCTGTTACTTCGGAAATTTTTGATTCAATAACACTTTGTTCGTCCTTAGCAGAAGTGTATTCTGAGTTTTCTGAAAGATCACCAAAACTTCTAGCAATCTTGATACGGTTAATAACCTCAGGACGTTTAACTTTCTTTAATTCTTCCAATTGATCCTTCAAATCTTGTAAACCTGCGGCTGTCATTGGATAACTTCTATCTGCCATTTTCTAAATACCTCTTTCAAAAATTGATTATTTGTTTTAATTTCAAAATGTCATCTAATCAAGCACGATTAGATGACATTTATTTTTCTATAACGTAATGGTCTGATAACGCAACACGTTACATACCATTATAGCTTATTGTCCGGTCGTTGCATATCTACTGTTATGTTCTTCAAGAGTATGTGAGTAAGTAATCTTACCTGTCTTCAAGTTAGCAAAGAAGTAGAGATAGTTTTGATCACGATCAGCAGGATTCAAGGTTGCTTCAATTGAGTCCAAACTTGGTGTATTAAATGGTCCAGGTCCATAACCTTTATTCTTGTATAAATTGTATGGAGATTTCACACTCGTATCTTTATTAGTTAATTTCGTTTTATGTGTATTTAAAGCGTACATAACTGAAATATCAGATTGTAAAGGCATATTAATTGCTAAACGATTATAGAAGACACCAGCAATTTTGGCACGGTTCTTTGAATCGAGTCCCTCACGTTCCACTAGTGATGCAAGCGTCAAGACTTGTTGAACTGTGTAGCCTTTTTCTTTGATTGTTGAATAGTATGGTTGTAATTTTTCGTCTTCGTTTTCAACCATCTGTTCAACTAGACCCTTTAAGGTCATCCCTTTATAAACAGTGTATGTTGCAGGGAATAAATAACCTTCTAAGTGATAACGAACATTATCTTTGGCCATTGTTGAATCAAGTAATTCTGGATATTTCTTTTGAAGTTTTTTCAAGAATTCTTCATTCTTCATCAGTTTCAAGAAATCGGACTTCTTAAAATTCAAGCTTCCTTTAGTACCACTTTGGATAGCATCACCAACTTGATCAATTGTAATACCTTCACGAACTAATACTCGTTCACCTGAACTTGTTGCAGGTGGTTGTGCACTACCACCCTTTTGTAGTTGCTTAACGACGTCACTGACGCCCCAAGATTGCTTAAACTTATAGTATCCAGCCTGAAAATCATTGTAATTTTGAGCTTTAATGTAGAAGTTAAAGACGGTTGCACTCTTAATAACTTTATCTTTCTCTAGAGTTTTTGCAATCTCTTTGCTAGAAGAACCTATTGGAATCTTAACCACAACGTCTTCTTTACTATTTGCATCATATGGTTGCAATGAACTATTTACATAATTGAAGCCAATAATAGCAACGACAACTGCCAAGACGGCGATCACTCCGACAATCCAGTACGCAATATGGTTTGCGACTGATCTTTCTTCGGCGCGGGTTTTTATCTTGTCATCTGACTCTTGCTTCAATGCTTCTTTTTTATCGTCCTTTTGGCTCAAGACACAGCCTCCCGAGTTAATTTATTAGAATTATACCATTAGTTCTGGAATAATTATCTAATTTCTACATTAAATTTTTGTACCAAACTGTCTTTTACTAGTGAAAATGCTTGTTCAACTTCATCATCAGTCAAAGTATCATTAGGATTTTGGAACTCTAAATGATAACCAAGTGACTTATGATTTGGCTTGATATTCTTACCTTCATAAACATCAAAGATATTAACATCCTTCAAGTATTTACCACCATTAGCAAAAATATCAGTTACAATTTGACCATTTTCAACATCCTTAGCTACTAAAATAGCTAAATCACGGCTAATTGATGGATACTTAGGAGCTGCCTGTGCTTTAACATTCTTTGTGTTCAAGTCAAAAATCATATCGACATTCAACTCAAAAACGAATGTATCACTGACATTATGATCTGCTTGATAATTTGGATGTAACTTACCTAGTAGACCGATAACTTGACCATTTGCCAAAATTTTAGCAGTTTGGCCTGGGTGCATATTCTTATACTCATCGGTTGCCACAAAAGTGAATTCGGCATCGGTATTAGTAAATGATAGTAGCTCTTCAACGATTCCCTTCACGTAATAAAAATCAACTGGTTGAGCTTTTGTATTCCATGAATCAGTCACAACATTACCACTAATGGCACCAGATAGATATGTCAACTCATTAGGACGATCTTGACCAGTAGGTCTTTGGAAGACACGTGCATGCTCAAAAATCTTCAAATCATCATTTTTACGAGCTTGATTATAAGCCACATTTTTAACTAAACCAGGAATCAAACTGTTACGTAAATATTCATGGTCTTCAGTCATTGGGTGCAACAATTTTGTATATTCACTCTTGATTGTATTGAAATCTTCAACTTCTTGCTTGCTCAAAAGTGAGAAATTGATTACTTCATCCATTCCTTCGCCTAGCAAGATGTCACGCAACTTATTAGCTAATTCACGTTTAGGATCATAGCCTCCACGTGTTTCCATCCCTGCAGGTAAAGTATTTGGCAAGTTTTCGTAACCATAAATACGGTTAACTTCTTCAACCAAATCAGCTTCAATTTCCATATCCCAGCGACGTGTAGGAATTGTTACTGTCAGAGCATCACCGTCAACAGCAACAGTGAAACCAAGACGGTCTAAAATAGCCACAATTTCATCGGTGCTTAAATCTAGTCCCATCAAATGATTGATATGGCTAACACTACCTTTGATAATTGTTGGTTCAGCTTTTGTCAAATTACCAGTAATAACATTAGAAATTTCGTTAACGGTGGTTGTTTGGTCAATTAATTGAGCAACCCGCATCAAAGCTTCTTCAACAATGCCATTATCAACACCCTTTTCAAAACGGTTTGAAGCATCACCACGAAGGTCATGTCTTTGGGCTGTCTTACGAACAGAAGCACCATCAAAAACACCAGCTTCGATTAAAACATTTTTGGTATTTTCATCAACTGCTACATCAACACTGCTTTGTACACCTGCTAGTCCAACGATTTGATTACCTGAAACAATAACCAAGTCATTGTGGGTCAACTTTTTAGTTTCATCGGCTAAGTCGAGTTTGTCACCATCATTAGCAAATCTAACTGTCAATTTATGTTCGTTCAATTTATCCAAATCATAAGTTTGAATAGGTTGACCATATTCAATCATTACGTAGTTAGCTGCATCAACAACGCTGTTGACTGGGCGAATATTTTGATTCCACAATCTTCTTTGCATCCAAAGTGGACTCTTAGCCACTTGAACGTCTTTTAATTCACGCAACAAGTAGTCAGGAACAAGTTTCTTTTCAGCAACATCAACTGTCACATCATTCATATCTTTAACTTTGTCAGCATCTAGTTCAGGCTTAGTGAACGTAGGTTTTTCATTATATGTGGCACCAATTTCCCAAGCGGCTCCACGCATACCCAAGGTATCAGCACGATTAGGTGTGATATCAATATCGATCATTTGATCTTTAAGACCTAACAAATCATAAACGGCTTCACCAGGTGTTTGTGGTTCATCAAAAACATAAATACCATTTTCAAATTCCTTTGGCATATATTGTGCTGGTACACCGACTTCATCAAGTCCACAGATCATCCCATTTGATTCTTGACCACGCAACTTACCACGCTTAATCTTAACGCCACCAGGTAAATGAGCACCATGTAAGGCAACGATAACATATTGATCAGTTGCAACATTAGGAGCACCACAGACAATTTGGATATCTTCTGTTTCACCAACATCAACTTGGCAAACTTTCAAATGGTCAGAGTCTGGGTGTGGTACAACGCTAGTAATATGTCCAACAACTAAGTTTGTTAATTCTTCACCTAATTTAACGGGACCAGATTCGATACCTGTTAGAGAAATCTTATTAGCCATTTCTTCAACAGTATGATTGACGGGATATATTCTTTTAACCAATTAACAGAAATCTTCATTATCTTAATTTACTCCTTTGAATTGTTCTAGGAATCTAACATCATTGAGGTAGAAATCACGAATATCGTTAATTCCATACTTGAGCATTGCGAAACGTTCAGGTCCAAGGCCAAAGGCCATGGCACTGTATTCGTTAGGATCAATACCAGACATTGTCAAAACGTTAGGGTGAGTAAGTCCGGCACCTAAAACTTCGATCCAGCCAGTATACTTACAAATACGACAACCTTCGCCACCACAGTTGAAACATGAAACGTCAACTTCAACAGATGGTTCGGTAAATGGGAAGTAACTTGGACGGAAACGAATTTCACGATCAGCACCAAAGACGTGACGACATAAAGCGTCCAAAGTACCCTTCAAATCAGCCATACTGATATTTTTATCAACTACTAAACCTTCAATTTGGTGGAATTGATGTGAATGTGTTGCATCATCATCATCACGACGATAAACGACACCTGGTGAGATCATCTTCAAAGGACCCTTTGAAAAATCATGAGCTTCCATGTCACGGCCTTCTTGAGCTGATGTTTGAGTTCTCATCAATAATTCATCTGACAAGTAGAAAGTATCTTGCATATCACGAGCTGGGTGATCCTTAGGAATATTTAATCTTTCAAAATTATAGTGATCTTCTTCAACTTCATAACCACTAGCAACTTCATAGCCCAAGCCAATGAAGAATTGTTCAATATCTTCAATTGTTTGGTTCAAAATATGTTTTGTACCTTGTGTTTGCTTAGTAGCAGGCAAGGTAACATCAATTGTTTCTTCTTCTAGTTTTTTGGCAACTAATTTTTGATTCAATTCAGCCATTTTTTCTTCAATCGCTGCTTGAATATCTTTTTTAACGTTATTAGCTAAAGTACCAATTTCTGGGCGCTCCTCAGCGGGAACATCTTTCATTCCACGCAAAGCTTTAGTAATTGGTCCCTTCTTACCCAAAAGATTAACTCTCAGGTCATTTAATTCTTGAAGTCTCTCAGCACGTTTGGCTTCGTCGATACCATTTTCTCGTAAATTCTTTAATGTATCATTTAATGACATTGTTGTTTTCCTCCATCAAGAGTTCACCTTAAGTAACTCCTCGATTTTTGACTTCTTTCATATTAACTTTTCCGTAAAAAAAAAGTCCCCATCCCAAGTAAGGGACGAGGACTCGCGGTACCACCCTAGTTCATGTTAAACATGCACTCAAGTAGTTATATAGTAACTAACTAAAAACTCAGAAAGTGAATTCACTGTTTTGTTCATCAAGCCTATTTCAGTCAACGGCTCTTCCTGTCATGAACGTCACAGATACTATTTTTCGTCAAAGTTTAATATTATTTATATACCAATTATTATACAAAAACAAAAAACTTTCGCAAGTTTTAAAGTGATTGTAGTCCGTACATCAAAACACCAGCCGCCACTGCTACGTTGAGTGATTCGGCTTTCCCAAGAATCGGAATATAAATATTTTCATCAGTTTCATTAAGAACGTCTTGCGTAATACCATGTGCTTCATTCCCCATGATAAGGGCAAATTCATCAGTTTTAGCTAATTCATTGTATGGCTTAGCTTGGTTGTTAACTTCTGATCCATAAATCTTTAGTTGGGATTTCTTAGCTAAACTGATAGCTTGATTGATATCCATGCGATAAATAGGAAGATGGAATTGACTACCTTGCATTGAGCGTTGAACCTTTGGTTGATAGAAGTCAGCAGTATCTAAACTAGTGATAACTCCATCGTAACCCGCAGCATCAGCAGTTCGAACAATCGTACCAACATTACCGGGATCTTGGACGTCATCTAACATGACCCATTTACCAGAGAATTCTTTGAAGTCATCAGCTGTCTTGACTTTAATAACTGCAAAAATTCCTTGTGGTGTTTTTGTCTCTGACAATTCGTTTGCCACATCTTCAGAAATTGAAACAGCGATATCATGATACTTTTTAACCAAACGATCTTCAGTATATTTTTCTGTAACCAATAATTTTACAAAATCTTGATCATATTGATCAGCTTCACGAACTAAGTGGAAGCCTTCAATCATGTAAGTTCCCGTTTTACGAATATTTTTTGTTGCTGACAATTTTTTTAATTGTTTAATTTCATCATTTTTCTTCGACTCAATATATTTCATATCATCCATCCCTCTTGTTCTATAATATAGATATTAACACATGCGTGGTACTGTCTCCAGCGCTAGAAAATCGTTAGGAAATTCAAATATGCTGTATAGATGGTAATAGAATGCTTCTAGAAGTATTCTACTATTCGTGTTAAATTTGCGTGGTGTTAGTTGATTTTTTGAAAATGGATTTAAAATTACTTTTAAAATCAAAACATACTCCGCATCAGATAACTTTAGTTATTAATGAGATAGTGTACTTAAAATTATTCACTCTTGATTCAAAAACAAAGAATAAACTAGCCGGAAAGAGCAAGAATTTTTGGTCGCTGTGCAGGTGGCGCTAGAGCTTTAGCTCTTACACCACGGGACGACTTTTGAAATTCAAGCGGTTTTCTCGAAGTTCAAAATCGAGATTCGAGACCGCTCTTTGGCTCGAACTGGTCCCCATAGCGACCAAAAATTTCTTGCTCTTGGAGGCGGCATATTTAACTAACACAACGCGCATGTTAAATATATTCAAAGATCTGAGGTGATTGCTTGTGAAACATCTTTCCATTAACGTTAATGGTTTGGTTCAAGGAGTTGGTTTTCGTTATTCGACATTTCAAGTTGCTCAAGAACTTGAAGTAACAGGGACTGTTCGAAATGAAATGGATGGATCTGTTTCGATTGAGGCCGAAGCAGATGAAAAAATTCTATATATTTTCTTAAATCGAATTAAATCTTCGCCATCTCCCTTTGGAAAAGTAAACAAAATGGACTATACTTTTTCTGACGACTTGCAACATTACACGAAATTTACCGTGATTGGTTGAAACGTCAAATAAGTTAACGTATATTACTTTGTATACTAAAGTTGAATGTTTCACTGTTATTTAGATATCACTTCTACAAAGAACGATTTGAAATAACAACTGAACTTTCACTTAAGGTCTGTATACAATCAAAAGGGTGGTTTATTAAGTGAATAAAAAATACGTCAAATATTTATCAGTACTTTCTTTAGTTTTAGTGCTGACACTAGTTTTGACGGGGTGTGCTCAATCTTCGGCTAATTTACACGCTCCTACTAGTGGGCCATATGGTTTCATTTACAAATGGCTTGGAATTCCGTTCCAAAACTTGATTCTCAAAACAGCTCAAACTGTTGGTGGTAAAAATGCCTATGCTTGGGGAATCGTAATTATTTCCTTTGTTGTCCGTCTACTACTTGTTCCGTTGTCATTGAATCAACAATACAAATCAACGACACAACAAGAAAAAATGCGTGCTGTTCAACCTCAATTGAAGCTGATTCAAGCAGCTCAAAAGAAAGCTAAAGGTCCAGATGCCCAGCAAAAAATCAGTGGTTTGATGATGGATGTTTATAAACAAAACAACCTAAGTCTTACCGGTGGTATGGGATGTCTCCCATTGCTACTACAAATGCCAATCTTAATTGGTATTTATCAAGCCGTGCAATACTCTAAACAAATCGGTTCAGCTACTTTCCTATCTATTCCACTAGGAAAACCAAGTATGTTGATTGCTATTATTGCGACTGTCTTCTACTTGGTTCAAGGCTGGATGTCACTTCAAGTCGTGGCACCGGAACAAAGAAAGCAAATGCAAACAATGATTTTAATGAGTCCTATGATGACATTCTTTATTTCATTGATTTCTACTGCTGCATTGGCACTTTACTTCTTAGTCGGTGGTATTGTTATTTTAATTCAACAATTAATTACCAACTACGTCATTACTCCTAAAATTAGAAAGAGAACTGACGAAGAGCTTGAAAAGAATCCGGTAAAGGTCGTTGTTACCAAAGAAATGCTTGATGGCATTCTTAACAATAGTTCAACGGCGACTGCTTCAACTCCTAACGCAACACCTGCAGAAAGAGCAGAAGAAGCTAAGGAAGCCAAAGACTTCCATAAGAACATTCGTGAGTTAAATAAGGGTAAACAAAAGCGAAACAATAATAAATAATTAGAAAGTGTGACAAATATAGTCCACTTTCGAGTAGTAAAGGCTCCAGTAATCCAATTTTGGATTGCTGGAGCCTTTGGTTTAAGCGATAAAACGCCACATTATTTGAAATTGAATATAATCAAAAAGACTAGGTATTTTTTTATATACATCAGAAAAATATCTAGTCTTATTTAGTTCTGTTTTAATTTGAAAGTCCATCCTAAAATCTAAATAACATAAGTGGCTGCTACCCATTCATTAGTTGCAACCCGATGATAGACGACGCCTTCAGATGTTTTAACTTGGTCAGTGTACCAAGCTGAATTATTAGCTAAAGCGCGATTCATGACTCTTTTTGTAGTTCCATCGTTATTAAATGCAACAATCGGAACAAAGTTACCTGCTGTATTGTTAACTTTGATAGTATTGGCACTATTAGTTACTGGATTAGTAGGTTTGGTCCCATTTGCACCATAAACATCACCAGTTGTCTTCAAGTTATTATAGTAATAGCCAATCATATCGTAAAGTTGATACATACTATAACCCCAATTGTTAAAGTAACCTACTGGATCAGTGTGATCAGTTTCATGATACATTTTGCTGACTTGGTCGTGTGAAACAATCGTTACTTCTGGCTTATCAGGCAAATTATATTGAATCAATTTCGAAGCTACATAATAGGCGTCATTTGCAATTGATCTGGCAAATGAATCGTAATCGTGAGTATGGCATAACTCCACTTGAATATACTTTGCATTGGCTGTGGCACCAGCACCCCATACACCATAATCAGTATTATGAATGTTAATAATTTCATTATTATCAACAAAAGCATGTACATAGGCACTGATTTTAGGCCAATTGTTGTTAAAATAAGCCGCTTCGTTGGCTGCATTAGCTGTGGCATGGTCGTCAGCCGTTTCATGAATAACAACACCTTCTGGCTTGCCTACCCCATGTTCATAAGGTGTCCAATGACTAAACGTACCCTCTTTATTCTGGATTTTAACCGGTTGAATACGATTACTAATAATATAATCATTAACCGTTCCAGCCTGAACAACTTCGACATTACTTAGAGCAATGAAGAAGCCAATGAAACTAGCTAAAAAAATATAAAAATAAACTCGTTTCTGTTTCATTTTTATTTTCCCCCTAATACTTCTATAACCTAACTTACTCGGGAATTCGGGAGTTTTCAATTCAATTCAAAGTCTGTAACGATAACTTAACACATAACAACACTCACAGTGCGAGTTATTTTTTTTAATGTGATTTTGAATCATTTTTTATATTCCTAGTTCAATATCATTATGTCTAAAAATAACAAACAAACTAGGGTCTGTTTTCAAATTAGTCTGATAAGAATTTATTCTGATACAGATAAATATTTTAATAGCATGATTGTCCCCAAATCCTATCAAGACGGTAAATAAAAGCCATGAAAAATATTTGAAATATCAAGCTATTCTTGAGTTAATAAAGAACTAGTCGGAAGATTCGGACAGTGGTCAATGACAGTGAAAGTGGTGTTAGGACGACCGCTTTTGTCGTTCTTACAGCACCGGGCGCGTTTAAGACTTGCCGAACTTGCAAGGCTTAAACCGAGGTCCGAGACCGTGGCTCGGACCGTTCCGCACCGTCAGTGACCACTGTCTGAATCTGGAGACGGCATATCACTATCTAATAGTTCTTAGATAAAAGCCAAGAAACGAGTGATTGTTTTAATTCAAATTATCAGTGTCGTAATTATCATTGGTATCAGTAGTATCACTACCTGCATCATCATTTAATGAACTATCATCCGAGTCATTATCTGAATCATTCAAATTGCTATCATTACTGCGATTGTTACTTGGTTCGCCAACTTCTGGTGGTGCTTGATGAATTACTGTTCGGTTAGGGAAAACGGTCCAATCATCGACTGTTATCGCAACCCCATTGCCACTTTCAAACAATCTGACCCAAAAGACCATCTGACCATCGTTTGTCTTAACCGCGCCGTTGGTACCAGAAGATCCATCAGTCATAAATGTATAGGATGTACCTTGTGGAGCCGGGCCATTCAAACTTTGAATCAATGCTACCGCTTGTTGTCCACTAGTAATTTGACCATTGGGTACTGAATTTTGGCGTTCAGTATCATTTCGACCGTTTGAGCGTTTACTGTCAGGAACTTTTTCTTTTGCCGCAGCCTTTTTATAAGCTTTTTGTAAGCTCTCATCTTTTAAATTAGTTGACTTAGACGAACTACTGTTGGCCTCACTATAAGCTAATTTATTATGATTATTTTTATAACAATACAATCCAATTGTTGAAAAATCAGCACTATTTAAATCTTCAAACAAATTCGTAAATGTCTTAGTACTATTTGACCCAATTTTAATTGTTCGCCCATCGGTCGAATCAATTTGTGATTTTTTGGGATAAATTAGCAAAAATTTATTACCATTGAAGGTTACATTTTTACTTGTTCGGTTGATTACTTTTAAGTCTACTGCTGAAGAGTCACTATTCTTAGTAAAAATAAACGTCATTTCTGATTGTTCAGAATCGCTCAACTTCGCATAATCAATCGTTTTTTCAATCACCTTATGCTTCTGATCACTTTTCTGACTAGTCGTGACCTTGCCACAACCAACGATTAGTAGCAGCAAACTTAAAAAAATGACAGCTAGTCCTGTTCTTTTCATGATCTTCCCCCCAATAACTTGTCTTTTATATTATACCTTTTTGTTTGTAGAACCAAAATTGTCCCCAAACGACAAAAAAAGTAACTCCCGATTAGAGAATTACTTTTTTGTTGTGGTCTCTTTATCACTTGTAGAATCTTTTTCAGTATCTTTTGGAACTTTTTGAATTAATGGTAATTCAATTTTGAAAACCGTTCCTGATCCAACGACACTTTCAACTTCCAAGCTACCGTGATAGATCTCAATCAAACGTTTAGCAATAGAAAGCCCTAAACCGTTACCTCCACGCTTTCTTGAACGTGCTTTGTCAACTCTGTAGAATCGATTAAAAATGCGTTTAAGGTCGTTTTTGGCGATTCCTAGGCCATAATCTTGAACAACCACTTCTAATAAAGCTGAATTAGTTGATGCTGCTAAATTAATTTCTTTGCGATCCGCTGAATACTTAAAAGCATTATCCAGCAAAATCACCAATACTTGCTCCAAATGATTACGATAGATCTTAACTTCACTACCCTCTCGGATATCGTCATCAAAATTGATCACAAAATCTGGATGCAACATTTTAAAGTCATTGTATACTTGCGTAAACATGGGCTTAACTTCTGTTGTCTGTTCCAAATATGCACTGTCGATCTGTTCAACACGTGTAAGATCTAGCATCTCTTGAATCAAGGATTGCATTCGCTTCAACTCTTGCAAGGATGAGTTGATTGAATCATTTAATACTTCTGGATCATCTTTGCCCCAACGTTGTAACATACTCAAATGACCCTCAAGCACAGCCACCGGCGTCCGAAGTTCATGTGAAACATCTTCCACGAATTCCTTTTGCTGATTAGTATATGCTTGCATTCGGTCTAACATCTTATTGATATTAACTGTCAAATCATAAATTTCATCATTTCTTTTACGTAATTTAATACGTGAGTCTGAATCTGGTTTTTTATTCAAATCATCAATTGTCTTGTTGACTTTTCTCAAATCATTCAAGACTAATGTGACCGCATAAAAGGTTAACACGACTCCTAAAATAAAGACTACAATTCCGCCAATAATCAATTTTGTTGTAAATGAATGGATTTCATTGACTGAAGCAACACTTTGTACCGTTCTCATTGCTAAGACACCGACAAAAATGTATGCCATCAAAATAACGATTGAAATCAATGCCGTCCATTTAAATCTTATCGAGATTCTCATCGACGCATCACGTATCCTTTACCACGAACAGTTGAGATATAACTTGGAGCACCAGCGCGGTCAATCTTATTTCGTAAATACTTGATATAAACATCAACAACATTAGTTTCAGTTGAAGAACCAGTTCCCCAAACACGTTCCAATAAGTCATCACGACTTAAAACTGTTCCCACATTTTCCATTAAAGCACTCAACAAATCATATTCACGACGAGTTAGGTCAATCACTTCACCGTTACGTTTCAATGTTTGCGTAGTTTTATCAATCACAAGATTCTTATATTTAAGAACTTGATCATTGTTTCTTGTTACATCAATATCTAAATCAATGCGTCTTAATAATGCCCGAATGCGAGCTAGTAATTCTTCAATTGCAAATGGCTTAACGATATAATCATCAGCACCATGGTCCAAACCAGATACACGATCGATGATTGAATCACGCGCAGTCATCATAATAATTGGAGTATTTTTTTCTTGACGAATTCGACGACAAACTTCGATACCGTTCAATTCAGGAAGCATTAAATCAAGTAGGATCAAGTCCCAATCTTCAGATAACGCAGCTTCAAGACCGGTTCTACCGTCACGTTCAACAGTTACTTCATAATTCTCATGTTGAAGTTCAAGTTGAACGAATTTTGCCATGTTCTCTTCGTCTTCAATAACAAGTATTTTAGCCATACGTATCTCCTATATATAAAATATTAAATTATCTTTAATTATAGCTTAATCATTATTTTGAATATGTCACGTTGTTGGCAATGCATTAATGATTTTAACATATAGCAAAAATTAAAAGAAGACAAGCTTTAATTTTTATTTTTTTAAAACAGTAAAAATATTGTGTTTAAAGATTAAAATTGTTGGTTGTTGCCGTCTCCAGAATCGGGAAATAGTTACTGGCTATGCGGACCGGTATGAGCCAAGGTCTCATACCTCGGTTTGAAGCCTCGCAAAGTTCGCGAGTCTCCAAACACGCCCGGTGGTGTAACGGCTAAAGCCGTAACGCCACTTTCACAGCCAGTAACTATTTCCCGATTCTTCCGACTAATCTATTTTAACTAAATCCTTTAAAACTAATAATTTTGTATCGAAATATATTAATAAAACACATTAACATTTTTTATCTACTTCTAAAGATTGAAAATCCCAAACTAAGATTTAGCCTTAGTTTTTATAAAAAAACATTAGTCATATCAAATATTCAAAATTATTCTTATAAAAATCAACGAACAACTTAGCCGGAAGGAACAAGAAATTTAGGTCACTGTGCAGGTGGTGTAATGGCTTTAGCCATTACACCACGGGACGACTTTTGAAACTCGCGTACCTTGCGAGGTTCAAAATCGAGACTGGAGACCTTGGCTCCAGTCGGTCCCCATAGCGACCTAAATTTCTTGTTCCTGGAGGCGGCACCCAAACAAAAACCTCCACTTCAACATTTCGAAATGGAGGTTCTCGTCATTAACTATTTAATCTCAAAATAAAATTATTGTTCTTCATACCAAGTATAGTGGAAAATACCTGGTTTATCATTTCTCTCATAAGTATGAGCACCAAAGTAATCTCTTTGAGCTTGAATCAAGTTAGCAGGCAATACTTCTGAACGATATTGATCATAGTATGAAATAGCAGCCATGAAACCTGAAACTGGGATTCCTGCTTGAACGGCGTAACTAACAACGTCACGAACATCTGATTGATATTCTTCAACGATACCCTTAAAGTAATCGTTTAATAGTAAGTTGTCTAGTTTTGGATCTTCGTCGTAAGCATCAGTAATCTTTTGCAAGAATTGAGCACGAATGATACAACCAGCACGCCAGATTTGAGCGATTTTACCATAGTTAAGGTCCCAATCGTAGTTATCTGAAGCAGCTTTCATTTGTGCAAATCCTTGAGCATAACTGATGATCTTACTGAAGTACAAAGCCTTACGAATCTTAGCAACTAATTCATCAACATTCTTGATTTCAGGAGTGTTAGTAGGTGCTGGAAGAACCTTGCTTGCCTTAACACGTTCGTCTTTATAAGCTGAAACGTAACGTGAGTAAACAGATTCAGTAATCAATGATTGTGGAACACCAAGTTCTAGAGCACTTTGTGAACTCCACTTACCAGTACCCTTGTTACCAGCTTTATCCATAATCTTGTTGACGATGTAGTCATCTGAGCCTTCGTCGTCTTTTCTTGTTAAGATTTGAGCAGTGATATCAATCAAGTAACTTGAAAGTTCACCCTTGTTCCAGTCATTGAAGACATCAGCAATCTTGTTAACATCATTGTTAAACAAGTGCTTCAACAAGTTGTAACTTTCTGAAATTAATTCCATATCGCCGTATTCGATACCATTGTGGACCATCTTTACATAGTGACCAGCACCGTTAGGTCCGATATATGTAACACATGGAGCACCGTCTTCGTCAGCTTTAGCTGAAATTTGTTCCAAAATAGGAGCAACTAAATCATAAGCTTCTTTTTGACCACCGGGCATCAATGAAGGTCCTTTTAGGGCACCTAGTTCACCACCAGAAACACCCATACCAATAAAGTTAATACCTGATTTATCTAAGCGTGCATTACGTTCCATAGTATCTTCGAAGAATGTGTTACCACCATCAATCAAAACATCACCTTTATCTAGTAAAGGTAGTAATTGTTTGATAACAGCATCAGTACCAGCACCAGCCTTAACCATCATCATGATACGACGTGGTTTTTCTAGTGAGTCTACAAAATCCTCAATTGTATAACTTGGTACTAATTTCTTTTCTGGATGCTCTTCAACAACCGCCTTAGTCTTTGAACCTGTACGGTTATAGATAGCAACTTCATATCCGCGACTTTCAATATTTAGGGCAAGATTCTTACCCATGACAGCCATACCGATAACACCAATTTGTGGTTTCGCCATTATAATAATTACCTCCGATTTTTGTTCACATATTCATCTTAACAAAAAAATAAAAAAGGAGTATATAAAAACTACTCCTCATCGTTATTATTTTTAAATAAATCTTTTAATTTAGCAAATTCAGGATTAACATGCTCTTCCTCTTTTTGCTTCTTGAAATCATCTTCTGAGATAACTTCCCAGTTCTTACCAGAAGGCATAATATTTTCTTCAGCTTCCTTCTTAGTTAAAACCTTTTGCGGAATACTCAACAAAATATTATCAATAATTGACTCATAGACATTGATTGTTGGGTCCTCTTCATCGATTGGTAAAACAATATTATAATCTTCCAATTCTTCAGTATCGACATTATCAATGTTATAGGCTTCATTGATTCTAATATCTAATGGTAATTCAACTGGTAATAGACTTCTGGTTGAAGGCACCTTCAAAGTTGTCTTAACCTTCACATCAGAAATCACCAGACCATTGTCGTTAAACAATTGCCCTTTAACTTCAACGACTGTTGCGTCCAAGACATCACTTGAACGTTGCTTTAATTCAGCAGTTAAATCGAGTTTTTCTTCAAATTCAAAAGGTTTGTCTTTGTAGCGGCGAACATCTTGAACATCCCAATTTAGCATTAATTTACCCCTTTCATATAAGGCATTCTTCCAAAATTTTCTTCTTGATTAGTCACAAGCTGGCGTATACGATCAGCTCTAATTTCTAAATCAAGAATGTTATTTTCTTTTTTTCCTACTCGAGTAATTAAATTAACATCTGATTTCTTCAAAGCATTTAAATACTTTTGACCAGTTTTGTTAAAACCTAATATTCTCAAATAAGTATTTTTGTACACATTATTAATTTCATCGGCTTTAACATTTAACAAAACATAGATCATTAAACGTCTTAGCCGAGCCATAGTATAGCGTTTTGACTTAACTTGTTCAAGAAACTGCTCAAAATTATCACTCGTAACAATTTCTTTCTTCAATTTATATTCAAGTCCTTCAACCATTTGATAGATTTGATGTAACTCCTCTACCGATGAACTTGTTATACGATATTTAAAAAATGGAAAATAGTTATTCCAAGTTACAGTGGGACGACTGACTAATAATTTTTGCGTTAACTCTGGTACCAAATCAGTAACAGACTGATTGTTGGCTAAACGATGACGAACTTTAGTTGCACTAAAATCACTTGGCAGGCGTTGAATCGTTTGAACATTAATTTTTAAAGCTTGTTTTTGAATTTGCTGTACATAGTTTAATCCTAATAATTGATTAGGCAACTTAGAAACATCAATCCCCATCGACTGATAATAATTAGTCAAATTCAAGGCTGAACTTTGTTGATAATCCTGATTAAAGGTACCGTCTACTTGTGATATTTTTTTAACAATGGTATCAAAATCCACCTGTTGCTCAGTCCCAAAGACCAATGTATCAATGTTTGCAGTCTCTAACAACTTAATTGCACCTTTAGCAAATAACTCGGCCGGTTCAACCGCATACGCCACTGGCAATTCAATCACCAAATCGACACCCAATTCCACAGCTAGTTTAGCACGATCCCATTTATCTAAAATCGCAAAATCACCCCGCTGGACAAAATTGCCAGACATAACGGCAATCAATACATCAGGGTGATATTTTTGTTTGATTGAATCAACGAACAATTTATGACCATTGTGAAACGGATTAAATTCGGCAATTAAACCATAAACTTTCATTTTCCAGTCCTCTATTTTTCTGCAGCAAAGAACCAACGAGTTGAATCGTCTTGAACATCTGACTCTCCAAAATCAGCACTAACTTGTACATTTTTGAAACCAATATCTTTCAAAATCATCACAAAAGTTTCAATCGGATAAGTACGCTCTTTATGCAACTCAGTATTGACTGAGTAACCTTTGATTTTGTCATTCCAATTAAAGAACGTTAATTCATGCTCGATACTATGTGGATATTCACCTTCAAAACTATTCCACATAAAAGCGGAATCTTCAGTCCGATGATTGAACATATAACCTGGGAAAACTTCATCCATTTGATACAAAGAATGCGCATCAAACAAGTATTTTCCACCTTCATTTAAGTGTTCAAAAGCTTGATTAAAAGCCACGGCCAATTCATCTTCATCTTGCAAATAACAAATGGAATCATCGAAACAAGTAATGACGTCGAACTTATCAAAATCATACAGATCCATCATGTTACTTTGCTCAAATGGAATAGACTTATTAGCTTTTTTAGCCTTCTCAGCTGCAATTTTTAGCATTTCTTCAGACAAATCTGTCCCGGTAACTTGAAATTTATCAGCCAGTAAAATCGTTAAATCACCGGTTCCACAAGCTACATCTAACAGACTTTTGCCTTCTGAAACTTGATTTTCAACATATTGTGCCCATTTTGCATAAAGTGAGTCATCCATCAATTCACTGTAAACACGCGCAAATGAATTATAAATCATTATTCAGTTACCAAATTTGAAATATCAACTTCTGGAGCGTTTGACCAGAGTTTTTCAAGATTGTAGAAATCACGTTGTTCTGACGTAAAGACATGGATAATAACGTCGTGAAGATCAATTAAAACCCATTCAGAGTTACGGTTACCTTCAACGTGACCAATTTCAATATCATTTTTACCAGCATTGTCCAAAACTGATTGAACGATGGCATCTACTTGACGTTGTGATGAAGCATCCATAATAACAAAGTAATCAGCCATGATACTTACTTCACTGATATTTAAAACTTTGATATCATTTGCATGTTTTTCATCGGCTGCTTTCACAGCAATTTCCATTATTTTTTTTGAGTCCAAATTATAATTCTCCTTTTGCTATCCAATAATTGTAACTTACAAAAGTTGCGGGATAGATTGTTCTATTTTTATCTACTAAGTGTTGTACAGAATGTTTCAATTCAAAGGCAACTGCCGCATCAAGTGATTTTTCGGCGTAAGCTCTAGCTTCATCAATACCTGGAAAATCACGTTCGGGTTCAATAAAATCACCAACAAAAACACATTTATCAACTTGTGTCATATTAGTAGAACCTACTGTATGCCGTCTAATAGCATTTAAAACATCCTCGTCATAAATACCTAATTCATCTTTGATAATCTCTGCACCGACAATTCCATGCCAAATTGCATTATTATAGTTCAACAAATCAGGATCTAAATCATGTTTTTTAATTGTATCGATGAATTCTTGATCATCACGTTCTTTAGCATAATCATGTAACAGACCTGCCAAACCCGCTCGATTTACATCTCCACCATATTCAGCCGCTAAACCACGAGCAACTTTTTCAACTCTTAAACAGTGTCCATAGCGAAAATCGCTTAATGTATCTTGCATTTGATTTAAAATATCTTCTCGTTTTAAACCTTGCTTAATGTCATCATAATCAAAATCATCAGCCATTATAAAGTCCCCTATCCTTTATATACCACGCCACATCATCAGGAACAAGGTACTTGACCGACTGTCCCTTTTGAATGCGTTCGCGAATCATACTCGAACTAATCTCAAGCTCAGGAGTATTTACCCAAAGTATAGGATAGTTTGACTTTTTCTCAAAACCTTTTCGACAAACTCCAACAAAATGAACCATTTGTACTAATTCATCAATATGTGACCACTTAGGCAAATTTTCCACCATGTCGCCACCAATAATAAAGTAATACTCCGTATTAGGATTCAAATCTTTCAACATTTTAATCGTGTCATAAGTATAACTAACCCCGCCACGACGAATATCAGTTAGATCCAAATCAAAATGCATATTATCACGAATGGCTAACTTAATCATTTCGATACGATCATTAGTATCAATCGTTGGTATCGCCTTTTTCACCCCACGATGAGGTGGAATTTTATCAGGCAAAAAGAGTACCTTATCCAAACAAAGTTGCTCATAAACTTGATCCGCAATCACCAAGTGACCCAGATGAATCGGATTAAAAGTTCCACCCAAAATACCAACATGACGTTTAGGCAAGTTACTATGAAATTCTAATTTTGCTTTAGTTAATAATTGTTTTTGAGTATTCATAATTTTCATCACTTAAATTTAGTTTAAGAATGCCGTCTCCGGGAACGATAGTGGTTGAAGTCTGCCGTGGGACCGGTTCGAGCCAAGGTCTCTCACCTCGCTTTTGAACCTCGCACAAACCGCGAGTTTCAAAAGACGTCCGTGCTGTAAGAACGGAAAATCACCGTTCTAACACCACCTTCACGGCAGACTTCAACCACTATCGTTCCCTCCGACTAAGTTATCACATTGTTTTTTCAACTATCCGTCAAATTAAGGTTATTTTGAATCAATTTGAATAAAGTTAACACATTCAAATTAACAAATACCCTAGCCGGAGGGCAAGACAGAAACTTAGTCAGCAGTGAAAATTCTGTTAGGACTTTAGTCCTTACAGAATGGACGTATTTTGAGATTTGCGAACTCTGCAAAGCTCAAAATCGAGCCTTGAGACCTTGGCTCAAGGCGGTCCCACAGCAGACTAAGTTTTTGTCTTGCCCGCAGGCGGCCCAATTACATCTTCTCTAGTTCAACCGAATACTTACGATTTTTAATTTTTGAAGCTTTCTTATAAAAAATCATCTTTGAACCGATTGTTTGGATTGGAACGATGTTTGCATCAAACTCAGTTAATGCATCAATCATATCTTGAGGTTCCACTCTAGTATTTTGTAAAAGTGAAATCTTAATAAGTTCATTCTTTTCAATCAAAACTTCAAATTGATTCAAAAGATTTTCAGTGATTCCTTCACGTCCAACTTGGAGTGCCGGTTTCATTGTGGCTGCTTGACTTCTCAAGTAACGGTTCTTTTTTCCTTTAATAATCATGTAATTCTCCTTAAATAATTGCGTTTCTAATTGAAACACGAACTCCATCTGGAACATAAGCTTTCACTTTTGTTCCGGCGGGAATTGTTAACCAACCTAAACCGTAAATAACGATATCTGACTTTTCATGGGCTGAGAAAATTTGGCTCTTAAACTCAGGAAATTCTTTGATATCGGTTGGTGGTGTTAAAATATCGCCTAAATGTTTTTTATAAAATTCATCGGCGTTAGCGGTCTTGGTTCTATGAAGTGGCAATCCTTGGGTAACGTAGAAGGTTGCGTTCGTACGTTCATTTAGAAAATCAAACCGAGCTAGTCCTGCCACAAAAATAGTTTGATTATCGCGTAATTGGAAGGTTGCTGGACGCAAAGGTTTCTTTGGTGTCACAGTCTTCAAATCATTAGCATTTAGAAAATGTGCTAGTTGGTAACGGTGAATGATTCCGGGTGTATCAATCAAGTTGTGACCATCATCCAAAGGAATATCAATTTGATCTAGTGTCGTTCCGGGGAATCTTGAAGTCGTGATTAAATCTTTCACATCAGTTCTAGCACTGATAATACGGTTGATCAAAGTTGATTTACCAGTATTAGTAGTTCCGACAACATAAACATCTTTACCATCACGATATTTTTCGATCATGTCCATCAATTTATCGACATTAGTTCCCTTAACTGCAGAAACCATAATCTGGTCAACTGACTTGATACCATTTTCCTTACTCTTTTGTTGCAACCAGTTCAATAAGCGGTTGTTATTAACTGAATTAGGCAATAAATCAACTTTATTACCGACAACTAGAATCTTTTTGTCACCAACAAAGCGTTGCAAACCAGGGATAACACTACCTTCATAGTCAAAGATATCGACAACGTTCACTACCAATGCATCCTCATCAGCAATTGAATCTAACAACTTCAAAAAGTCGTCATCTGACACATCAACATCAGTGATTTCATTGTAATTACGAAGACGGAAACATCTCTTACAAAAGAGTTCTTTTTCCTCATCGCCATCATCTTCAAGATACTTCTTTAAAGTTGAAGCTTGAACATAACCTGGCTTATCTTTATCCTCAGTTTGAATTTGTGCACCGCATCCCATGCAGTACAACTTTTCATCATTTTCTGTCATTTAATGAATCCTTCCAATATAAATTCTTATCACGCTTTTGTTCTATTTTTAGAATCGGACGCTCAAAAAATCTATTAACGCGGGTTTTCTTTGCATCTGTATCAACAAGCGGCTTGACCAAAACTGTTTTTAATTTAGCCATATTTCCAGCTAAAACATCAGTCATAACTTGATCCCCGACAAATAAAACATTTTTAGGGTCGATATTTTCTTTTTTAATGTGCTTCATGATCACGAATGGCAATGGTTTTACAGCCCGAGCTACGATGCTGACGGGTAACTCACTGACGGCTTTTTCCACTCGCTCATAACTGTTGTTAGACACGATCATAACTTCTATATCATTTTGGGCCATTAGATTAAGCCATTTACGGAGTGATAAATCATATTCGTTACTATTCCATGGCAAAAGAGTATTATCCAAATCTGTCATGATAGTTGTGATACCAAGTTCTTTTAGATCTTCAACATTGATATCAGTGATCTTATCAAGCATAATATACGGTTTAAACATTAATTTAATCCTCATCTTTGCGAATTAGTAAAAAAACGTAATTTGGGGTTATCCAAATTACGTTTTAAAAAATTAAGCTAAAGCTTTCTTAGCTGTATCTACTAAACTTGTGAATGCCTTTGGATCTTCAATAGCGATTTGAGCTAGCATCTTACGGTTGATGTCAACATTAGCTAATTTCAAACCATGCATTAACTTGCTGTAACTGATTTCGTTCATTCTTGCAGCAGCATTAATTCTAGCAATCCAAATCTTACGGAAATCGCGCTTAACTTGGCGACGATCACGGAATGCGTAACGGTATGAAACCATGATTTGAGTATGTGCTGCTTTAAAAGTGATATGTTTTGAACCACGATATCCCTTAGCTAATTTTAAAACTTTCTTACGACGTTTGCGAGTTACTGTTCCACCTTTTACACGTGGCATAATGACTCCTCCTTTTGATTATAAAAAATAATTAATTAGTATGTAGCTAACATTTGTTTGATACGTTTCATATCACTTGAGCTGACCATACCTGGCTTAGCCAATTGGCGACGTTGCTTCTTTGTCTTACCGTGGAAACGGTGACTTGTGTAAGCATGCATTCTCTTCCAACCACCATTAGCAGTCTTCTTAAATCTCTTTGCTGATGCGCGGTGTGTCTTTTGTTTAGGCATTGAAAATCCCTCCACTATTTCTTCTTTTTGTTATCTTTTGCGTTAATTGGATCAAGCATTAAGAACATACTACGACCGTCCATTTTAGGCCTTGTAGTTACCGTAGCAACATCCTTGGTCTTTTCAGCAACACGGTCTAGGACTTCCTTACCTATCTCTTTATGAGTGATTGCTCTACCCTTAAAGCGAAGAGAAACTTTGACCTTATCACCTTTAGCCAAGAACTTGCGAGCATTATTAAGCTTAGTATTGAAGTCGTTTTCTTCAATAGTTGGACTCAATCGTACTTCCTTAAGACTAACAGTTTTCTGTTTTTTACGTGCTTCTCTATCTTTCTTTTGAAGATCAAACTTATACTTACCATAGTCCATAATTCTGGCAACAGGTGGTTTAGCACCTGGTGACATTAGAACTAAGTCCATATTAGCTGCTTCAGCTAAACGTTGTGCTTCAGCTTTTGGCTTAACACCAACTTGATCACCATTTTCAGAAATTAGTCGTACTTCTTTAGCACGTATTTGATCATTTATTAATAAATCTCTTGCTATGAGTAGTCACCTCCGGAGTAATTTAACCCACAAAAAAAAGCGGGCTGCACAAGCATGCCCACTATAATTATCTACGTAATCGTATTAACCTAGAGGCAATTGCATAGGTGAGAAGCGGGCGCTTCTGCTTAATCTCAACAGTTATTAACTATACCAACAAAGTCCTATTCTGTCAATACAATAGAAAAACTTTTCGGTTAGTTTGTTGAAGATTTCAATACATCCAATTTAGCATAATTTATAACTACTTACAAATATTTAAAACCCATTCTATTTAATCAGACTATCAACAATTGCTAAAACAAAAAAAGGAATCTTCATTTAAGAGATTCCTTTATATAGGTAGAAACTTATCACAAAATTGATGCTAACTTATCATCTTTAAATTGTCTACGTAACCTCTTACCCACAACACTCTTAGCAGGAACATCTTTTTGAATTTGTTCATAAATAGCCTTGATTTCTTCAGGGACCTCTTCCCTACTTGCTTGATAATAATTAACAACACAGTGGGATAACTTAGCAATGACTTCAAAGTAAACTTTATCATCATTATTACCCATCAAAGGTCGGGCACATTCTTCAACAGCCTTTTTTAGTTCTGCATTATTTTTAATCATTTGATTGTTATAAGCGGCACCCAAACTTTTTATTAAATTATTACTTTTTTCATCCATAATTTATTTATGCCTTCTTTGCTTAATTTCAAACCATATCTATTATAGACATAAATTTGGATGTTACATAATATTTTTGTTCTTTATATTAAGTTTGTGTTTAAATATGCCGTCTCCAGAATCGGACATTTTTTTTAATTTGGAAATACACTTATCAAATTCATTTGAAGAAAGAACCTAGCCGGAAAGAGTAAAAATTGAGGTTGCTATGAAGGTGGTGTTAGCACTTTAGTGCTTACACCACGGGACGACTTTTGAGACTTGCGGTTTTTGCAAGGCTCAAAATCGAGGTTGGAGACCTTGGCTCCGACCGGTCCCCATAGCAACCTCAATTTTTTACTCTTGTAGGCGGCATATTGAAACAAAAAAAATCCAGAACAATCAATTGACTGTTCCGGATTTTACTATTTAATAATCATTATTTATCTGATTTATCAGTAACGTCTTTACGACTGTAGTTAGCAATATCGGCAACGACACTGTCAACAAACATCTTAGCGTTTTCTGATTCTGAATCTTCTTCACCATATTTTCTTACTGAAACTGTGGCGTCTTTAGCTTCATCATCACCAACAACAACTGTGTATGGAATCTTCATTGTTTGTGAATCACGGATCTTGTAACCCATCTTTTCATCACGATCATCCAATTCAGCACGGATATTCTTAGCACGTAATTCTGAAAGAATTTCGTTAGCGTAATCTGTGTGAAGTTTTTGGTTAACAGGGATGATACGTACTTGTGTAGGAGCCAACCATGTTGGGAATGCACCCTTGTAAATTTCAATTAGGTAAGCAATAAATCTTTCCATAGTTGAAACGATACCACGGTGAATCATAACTGGTCTATGATCCTTACCATCAGCACCAACATATGTTAATTGGAACTTCTCTGGTTGCATAAAGTCTAATTGGATAGTTGATAATGTTTCTTCATTACCAAGAGCTGTCTTAGTTTGAACATCAAGTTTTGGACCATAGAAAGCAGCTTCACCTTCAGCTTCATAGTACTTAAGACCAAGGTCATCCATAGCGCCTTTAAGCATTGATTGTGATCTGTTCCACATTTCATCGTCATCAAAGTACTTCTCTGTATTAGCAGGGTCACGATAACTTAGACGGAATGTGTAATCGTTGATATCAAAGTCTTTATAAACTTCAACCATCAATTGTAGTGTACGCTTGAATTCTTCTTGAATTTGGTCAAGTGCAACGAATGTGTGACCATCATTTAGAGTCATTTCACGAACACGTTGTAGTCCTGACAAAGCACCTGATTTTTCATATCTGTGCATCATACCAAGTTCAGCGATACGTAGAGGCAAGTCTCTGTATGAACGGTTGTGGTGGTTGTAAATTTGGATATGTGAAGGACAGTTCATAGGACGTAGTTCAAGCATTTCGCCATCACCCATGTCCATTGGTGGGAACATGTCTTCACGGTAGTGATCCCAGTGACCTGAAGTCTTATAAGCATTCAAGTTCATAAGGATTGGTGTGTAAACGTGTTGGTAACCCCAAGCAACTTCCTTATCGATGATATATCTTTCGATGACACGACGGATTGTAGCACCATTTGGCATCCAGTATGGAAGTCCAGCACCAACTTCTGGATCAACGAAGAATAAGTCAAGGTCACGGCCGATTGTTCTGTGGTCACGTTCCTTAATTTCTGCACGACGTTTAAGGTCAGCTTTTAGGCCATCTTCCTTGTAGAAGGCTGTACCATAAATTCTTTGTAGCATTGGGTTACTTGATTTACCTTGCCAATAAGCACCGGCAACTGAAAGTAATTCAAAGTGTTTCAAAGCTTTAAGGTTTGTAAGTACGGCATCATAACCGAAGTCAACAAATCCATCTAGTGTGTAAACAGGAATTTGAACTGATTCAATAGCAGCAACTAATGATGACTTGTAAGGATCGTCCTTAAACATTGCTTCAAGGTCCTTCTTGTCCATCATTGATCTTTCAATCTTATCGTTGTTCTTGATAATCTTGTTCATCAAAGCTGTGATTTCTTTTAATTCATCAACACTGATTTGACCTGATTTACTATCAGTATCAACATAGAAACCATCGTCATTAGCTTGTTTTTCACCGAAGTGAAGGTCTTCTTTGAAACTCTTAGCTGCAGCAGCAAATACTAAAGCAGCAGTGTTTCTTAGCACCTTTTGTGCATCTTCTGAATCTTCAGCTGTAATAATTTCAATTTTGGCATCTTGTTTGATTGGACGTTCAAGATCAACCAAAGTGTCGTTTAATTTACCAGCAACAGCTTTTTTACCTAGAGATGTGCTAATTGACTTAGCAACGTCTAAGGTTGTAGTGCCTTCGTCAAACTCCTTAACTGAATCATCTGGGAATGTTAACTTGATTTTTGACATTGACTATTTTCCTCCTAAAATTTGATAACAAAAAAAATACGTCCCTGAAGTATATACATATATTTAAATATGTGCATACTTCAGGGACGTATTTCTACGCGGTTCCACCCACTTTAAAACTGTACAACAAATAACAGTTTTCTCTCATTTGGTTATAAAGTAACCGACCATTATACAGTTTTATGTGAAAGTGGTAACTCCAGTAATGGGTAAGCTTTCAGTAATCGTACCCTCCCTGAATAGAACCAAAGTGTTATCTTTCATGGCTTTATTGAAACATTTATTTTCATTGATTGCAAGTTATTTTTCAAATCTTCTGTTTTGACCGGTAACAATAACCTCACGTGATAAGTACTTAACACGCTCCATAATTCGCTTTGCCTTAACTGGTTCTTCCTCACCACGCTGGTTGATAGCCAGGTGTTTTTCCAATTCTTGCATTGAAAAATTAGATGAAAAGAAAGTTGGCAAATTTTCTTGCATCCGATATTGCAAAATGACTCCTAAAACTTCATCACGAATCCAACTAGACATCGAATCCGCCCCAATATCATCAAGCATTAAGATTTCTGCACCTTTAACTTTATTAACTTTTGCCAAAACACTGTTAGAACCGATCGAGTTTTTCATTTCTACCGCAAAAGTAGGAAAATGCATCATTGTCGTATGAACGTCATGTTTGAATAGTTCGTTGGCAATTGCACCCAGCAAATAAGTTTTTCCAACACCAAAATCACCGGCTAAATATAGTCCCGGTACAAAGCCTTTTTGGTTCAAATAGTTATCGATAAAATCAAGCGATTTGCCCAAGGCGTCTTGTCGACCATCACCATTGTAATCATCCAACTTAGCACTTCTAATGTCAGAAGGCATATCCATCAAAACGAAACCAGATTCATACTGATCACGTTTTTCCCGATTCTGGGTTCTTTCATTAGGATAGTAAGCTACTTCGATATTGTGATTATTTACGATTAACTTAGGATAATAACCACGGGACAATTCACTAGCATGATTTTTGTTATTGTAAAACTCATAAATACTGGCGGCACTCGTTGAAATCGCATTAGGATTGATTGAATCGCTATTTTCTTTCAAGAAGCTTTGAACATCTGGGTCTTTCAAAGCACCATTAAGAAGACGGCGATAATCCTCCGTCAAATTCTTTGAATTTAAATATTCTGCCAGTCTATTTCCTAAATTTTCCATGCTTAATTATCCTTATTTCTTAGTCGTTTCAAGCGATCTTGCATTTCACTGTGACTAGTTTGTTGGTTTTGTTGCTTTGGAACTTTGGCTTTAACTTTACTCCAGTCAGTAGCTTGTTCCACTTTACGATTCCGATTGTTGTTATAGCGGCGCTTAGGATTGCGCGGCTTGTTTTGAAATTCATTGATGCGTTTGAGAGCTTGTTCAGGTGTTTGAACATTATTTTGCTGCCAATCATTGGCCATCGTTTCCATTAATGGCGAAGTTAAGGTCGGCGAATTTTGCAAGATATAGTAAACCATAATATTCAAAACTCCAGCTGACAAATAAGTCTTCATAGCCATATCACGTAAAGCACGCGATTCTACTGTACCCACAAAACCGCCACTTTTTTGTTTTTGAGCCGCCAAAAAATCTGCAGGTGTCATTGACTTCGCTTGTTGCAAAATCAATTGGTCAGAGCGGTTTAGGCTTGTTGCAGAAGTATCTGGAGTTGTCTCCACTGTTGGAGCTTGGTTTTTAACGGAGATATTAGCATTCTTTTCAAAACGGTCCTGCACTGACTTTTTCAAACGTTTAGGATCAATTTTATTGTTGACAATATCACAAGTTTTACCAATTAAATCAATCAAAACCATCTCATCTAATCCATAAAAAGCGTGCAGATTAAGGATCAACTCTTGATTCTCTAATAAATTATCTGGATTAATTCGATACAACTGTTGAATTCGATCAGAAATCAATTCCCAGTCTAATGGTTTAACCTTCTTAGCATTTAACGTAGGTTTCTTAACATCAGCCGTTGTGGCAAAGTTATTTTTCGCGTTTTTAACTTCAGTTGGTGTATTGATCAAATCATTATTACTCAATTGGAAGACTTCCAAGAAATCCTTCGTAATTTCTTGAGAATCTTGCAAAATCAAGTCTGAATGAGCATATTTATCAACCAATAAACGATATTTACTATCACTAACTTGCTCGTATAAGAAGATACTTAGCAAGTCATCCTTAAAAAAGTCATCCGGTGATAAAGGTTCAAACAGTTGATAAACATAATATGGACCAAGATCATCTTTTTTTTCAAAGGTACGGATCAACCCTAATGCTTCAGCTTTAATGCGTGCTTCATAAAACCGTTTCAAATCAATTCCTAATAAACTCAGCAATTCAGCGTGACTTTTACGTTGCGTGACTAGTTCCTTATTAGGTAATTTTTCCCACAACAACAAATAGAGGCTAAAAGCCTCTGTTCCCAAAATGGGCAAATATAAATCGGTTAAAACGTGACGATCATCATCATTCAAATGACCATTTGGCAAACACCAATAGCCTACTAGTGGTGTAAACTTTTCTGATCCAAAATTACTTGTAGACACTGGCATCCCTCTTACTTCTTATCAATTTTATTACCGTTTGCCATCATCTCTTGAACTTCACGCATGAAACTATTCATGTCTTTAAATTCACGATAAACGCTAGCAAAGCGGATATAAGTAACATCATCAACCTTGGCTAAAATTTTCATGACATGTTCACCAATAATTTGTGAGCCAACTTCACTTTCACCGTTAGCTCTGATTTCATTTTCAACCTTATCGACGATATCGTTCATCTGATCCATGGTAACTGGACGTTTCTCGGCTGCACGAACAATTCCCCGAAGTAATTTCTCACGACTGAATTCCTCACGATTACCATTTTTCTTGATAACCAAGAGCGGCGACTTTTCTAATCTTTCAAACGTTGTAAAGCGAGTACCACAGTACTCACATTCACGACGTCTTCTAATGGCGCGTCCTTCATCGCTGGGACGACTGTCAATTACTTTTGATGAATCATGATGACAATGTGGACAAATCAAAATTCCAACCTCTTTTCCAAATCAAAGTTGTGATATTAGTTTTTTAAATTCCTGTTGAAGCTGTGTTAAATCTCCTGAATTATCAATTACAAAATCGGCTCGACGTTTCTTCTCATCCATCGACATCTGGGAGTTGATTCGGTCCAAAGCAACTTTTTCAGACAGATTATTACGTTTCATAAGTCGAGCTAATTGAATCTCCGGACGTTCATAAATACTAATAACACCGTCAAAGTAATCCTCATAACCGCCTTCAAATAACAGTTGAATCTCAAAAATGGCAATTGTTTTACTAGTAGACCTTTTGATCAATGTAATAGTCTCTAAAATTTTCTCTTTAATTAATGGTCGCGTAATTCGGTTCAATTTTTCTAATTCATTACGATCACTGAAAACAATTGAGCCTAGCTCAGCTCGGTTCAAGGTTCCATCTTCATTCAAAATTTGCTCTCCAAATTGCGCAACGATTTGTTTTAACCCTATCGAATTAGGAACGACTACTTCCCGGGCAAATGAATCGGCATCAAATATTATGAATCCGTGATCCCTAAACATTGCTAATACCGTCGACTTTCCAGCAGCAATTCCACCAGTTAATCCGTAAATTTTACTCATTTGACAACTTGACACTTAGGACAAAAATGCGTTCCTCTTCCACCGACTTTGATTTTAACAATGTCAGTTCCACAACGTGGACAAGGTGTCCCCTCCTTACCATAAACTTGGAGACTATTTTGCATATTTCCTGTGTGGCCTGTTGCATCAACATAGGATCTAATTGTTGAACCGCCTGAAGCAATCGCATTTTTCATCTCTTGATTAGAAGCTTCAATAATGTTTTGGATATCTGTATCAGTTAAATGGTTGGCCGGTGTTTCCGGATGTAATTTAACCTTCCACAAAACTTCATCAACATAAATATTTCCTAGACCGCTCATTACTGACTGATCCAACAAAACAGTCTTAATGTCTTTACGATGACGCATTATTCTTGGTTTCAGGTCCTCAAAAGTAAATTCTACCGAAAGTGGCTCAGGACCAAGTTTGTGAATTGATTTATTGTTAGCTAAATCGTCGGTATTCCACAACTGCATACGACCAAATTTTCGAACATCATTATAAATCATTTTTTGACCATTATCTAATGTAAAAATGGCGTGGGAATGTTTATCAATGGCACTTGGATCTGCCGAAATTCGATAGCGGCCTTCCATTCTTAGATGACTAATAATTGTATAGCCATTATCCAAATGAATCAACAAAAACTTTGCCCGACGACCTACATCAGTAATAGTTGCCCCGGTAACAAATTCTTTAAACTGGTCAACATCCCCAGTAATTAAATTTTGATAGCGTATTTCAACATCAGTGATTTTACGTCCTTTGACTTGAGCATTCAAACCACGTCTAACTGTTTCTACTTCTGGCATCTCTGGCATATTATCAACCTACTTTGCTTCATACCAAGTTTGACCATGAGCTGTTTCGACCTTCAAAGGAACATCAAGTTTGACAGCTGAATCCATCACGCTTGGCACTAATTTTTCTAAAGTCTCAATTTCTGATTTTGGAGCTTCAAAAATCATTTCATCATGTACTTGTAGCAATAAATTAGCTTGCAAGTTTTCTTTTTTCAACATCTTCTGCATATTGATCATGGCAACTTTAATAATATCAGCCGCACTACCTTGAATAGGCGTATTCATTGCCGTCCGTTTGGCAAAATTTCTAATATTAAAGTTACTTGAGTGAATATCTGGTAAATAACGACGACGGTGCATAATTGTTTCAACATAACCGTTCTCGCGTGCATATTTAACAATATCATCCATGTATTTCTTAACACCAGGATATTGTTCAAAGTAAGATTCGATAAAGGCCGCAGCTTGTTTTCGACTGATACCAATATTTTGTGACAAACCATAATCACTAATTCCGTATACAATTCCGAAGTTAGTAGCTTTAGCTTGACGACGCATATTTGGTGTTACCTCATCAGTACTATTCAAGCCAAAAATACGCATGGCCGTATGAGCATGAATATCGTAATCTTCCTTAAACGCCTCTTGCATATGTTCATCACCCGAAATGTGAGCTAAAACACGTAATTCAACTTGTGAATAATCGGCTGAAAAGATTTCCCAATCTTCATGCTGTGGCACGAATGCCTTTCTAATCTGCTTACCTTCGTCGATTCGAATTGGAATATTTTGCAAGTTTGGTTCAATTGATGACAAACGACCTGTTTGGGTCAAAGTTTGTAAATAAATCGTATGAATCTTGTTATCTGGTTGAACAAACTTTTGTAATCCGACTACATAAGTTGATTGAATTTTAGAAATTTGACGATAATCTAAAACCATCTGAACTACTGGTGACTTATCTTTTAATTTCTCCAAAACATCAACTGATGTAGAATAGCCAGTCTTAGTTTTCTTAACAACAGGTAATTTCAAATCTTCGAACAAGACTACTCCCAATTGTTTAGGCGAATTAATATTAAATTCTTTGCCTGCTTCTTGATAAATTTTCTTTTCAATTTCGGCTAAACGAGTGGCAAAAGTATTTTCCATTTCTTTTAACTTGGAAACTTCAACTGTAATACCTTTAATTTCCATACTGGCCAAGACATTTGATAATGGAAGTTCAATCTCATCATAAAGACTGTCCTGATCATTATCTTTCAATTCAGACATCATCTTATCTTTTAAAGTTGCAATTACTTGTGCCTTTTGAGCTAAGAAGTTCAATAAAATATCAGTGTCTTCAGGAACAGCCTTCTTAACACCTTTACCATAAAATTCTTCTTCTGATGGCAAATTGACATTATAGTTTTTGGCAACTAAACCGATATCTTGCTTGTTATCATTAGTATCCAATAAATAGGCCACTAATAACATGTCAAAACTAATACCAGCTATATCACAACCATAACGATGCAATAACGCAATCGTTCGCTTGTTATCAAAGAGATACTTTTCCTTTGTCTCATCAGCTAGCCAAGCTTTCAAATCAGCATTTTCTAATACCGAAACATCAGTCGTTCCGTAATAGTTTTTACCATCCGATATTGCTAAACCAACAATTGGAGCCAAATGATAATTTTCACCAAAACCTTCAACGATTAATGTTTGTGGCTTAGTGTTACCAGCAATTGCTTTAATAGCAGTAGCATCTAATGGTTGCACTTTAATATCTGCTAAAGCTTCAGAAGTATTTTCTTGTGGAATATCCATTCGACTTAAGAAAGTTTTGAAGTTCATTTTTTGATAAAACTGAACTAATTGTTCTTGGTTATCACCACGATACTCTAAATCACCCAATGACAATTCGACTGGGGCTTCCAAATTAATCGTAGCCAACTTTTTACTCAAAAATGCTTTGTCTTTGTCATTAATTAAGTGTTCTTTTAATTTACTCTTCTTCATCTCATCGACATGATCATAAATACCTTCAACGCTACCGTATTCATTAATCAATTTGATAGCGGTTTTTTCACCGACTTTTTCAACACCAGGATAATGGTCAGATGTATCACCCATTAAGCCCTTCATATCAATGATTTGTTTAGGTGTAATGCCTAATTTTTCTTGAACGTGCTCTGGGGTATATGCTTCGGTTTCCGTAACACCTTTAACGTTAACTTTAACCGTAACTTTATCAGTTGCTAACTGAGTCAAATCACGATCACCGGTGATAATCGTCACGTCCATGCCATCCAGTTCAGCTTTACGTGACATTGTACCGATGATATCGTCAGCTTCATAGTCTGGTAACTCATACGTTTTTATCCCACGGTAATTTAACATCTCTTGAATCAATGGCAATTGTTCCATCAATTCTTGGGGTGTCTTAGCACGTGTACCCTTGTACTCATCAAACATCTTGGTTCTAAAAGTTGTCTTACCAGCATCAAAAGCAACTAAAGCGTGTGTTGGTTGTTCATCTTTTAAAATCAATTCCAACATGTTGTTGAATGCGTATAGTGCATTTGTGTGGATTCCTTCGCCAGTAACAAACTTATCTAAAACGTTGTGCATAGCAAAGAAAGCTCGAAATGACACACTATTTCCATCTATTAAAAGTAATTTTTTATTTTTTGACATATATTCTCCAATAAAACTGAATTAACTAATTCTATTTTAACAAATCAGACTGCGTTGTAACAGATTAGTGAAATTAAAGTTACCCATCACTACGCAACCTCCAGTCAATATGCATGTTAAATATTCCGCCTCCAAGAGCAAGAGATTTTGGTAGCTATGGGGTTAACCTATAATCACTTGACTGTGAAAGATAAAAAACAACTCTTACCGCATCAGTTTTTTCTCAACTTTGGTTATAGAATCCAATGTAAAAAAAGGTTAGATATTTTTCTTGGTATACAAAAAATATCTAGCCCTTTTGATTATATTAAACTTCAAATAATACAGCACTGTTTTAAAAATAACAAATATATTAGTTTCTGGGTGCAAAAAATATTGGCTGCAGTGACGGTGGTGTAATGGCTTTAGTCATTACACCACCGGACGAGTTTTGAAATTCGCGTACTTTGCGAAGTTCAAAATCGTGGTTCGAGACCGCTTTTCGGCTCGAACCGGTCCCCACAGCGCCAACATTTTTTACACCCAGAGACGGCAACTAACCAAACTTCCCAAGATTTTCAATTAATCTTTTTGTCTTTCATATCTGAAATAAACATAAATAATTGATAACAATACTAGTAACGATAGAACAGTTAAAATAGCAAAGTCAATTTTTGCACCCGCTATTGTGTTCAAAACTTCATTATTGGTGCCACTTGTTATAGCCACTGCTGAAATAACAACCGACAAGACATTTGTTCCTAGTGAACCCGCATATTGTTGCATCATACTATAAAGCGAATTTTGGTCCGACTTCTTCGCCCCCTTTACTTGAACGCTTCCGTCGGATAATGAGACTCCAAATCCCATACTGAAACCAATCCTTACTAAAATATAAATCCAAATAATCCCCACCATCGTCAAGCTTTCACTCTTAATCCAAAATAGACCTGAACCAACAGTTATTAATAAACCGCTGATCAATAGTGGAATCCAAGCTCCTCGTCTATCGTACATATAACCGGCAATAGGGCCGACTGCTGCACCTAGCAACGAACCCGGTAGTAGCATTAATCCAGCCTGTGCTGAATCTAGTTTTAAAACTGTTTGAGCAAATATCGGCAAAACAAATGACAAACCGATATTTATAAATTGCAAACTAAAGTATCCAAATAAACGTAACCTCAAAACTGGAACTCTTAATATTGAAAAATCTATCAATTGACGACTACTTTGACGATTGTACCAAGTAAATATTATAAAAATCACTAACGAACCTAATACCCAAAGTAAAAATTTCTTAGAATCCCAGCCATAGCGACCTGCTTGATCAAAAGTAAATAAAATTGTTGAGAAAATTATGGCTAATCCTGCCACACTCAAATAATCAAAGGAAATCCCCTTTGTACCTCGAGCTTGACCACGAATAGTAAAAATCCCAATAATAAACAATAAAATAATTAATGGCAAAACACCTACAAATATTTCACGCCACGACCACAAGCCATTAACGACACCACCATAGGTAGGCCCTAAGGCAGGAGCTAATGAAATTACAATCCCAGCTAAACCAGTATATAGCCCTAACTTAGAAGTAGGTATTTCCTCAAAAATCAAATTGAACATCAATGGTGTTGAAAGTCCTGTAGAGACTGCCTGTAATAATCTCCCACCTAGCAAAACTGGAAAATCAGGTGCCATTAAACAAACCAGCGAACCGATAAAACAACAAGCGGTTGCGAAAATAAATAACTTTAGCGGATTAAATTTTTTCAAAAGATAAGCCGTTGTACTCATAACAATTGTTGTTAACAATAAATATCCCGTTGTCAGCCACTGAACTGTACCCAGACTGACGTTAAGCATTTTAACCAATGTTGGAAATGTCACATTCATTGATGTTTCAATTAAAATACCTGTAAATGATAACAATCCCACTGCCAAAATTGACAATTTAACCCGAGTTGATACGGAATTATCCAAACCAATGACCTCTTTTCATACAAAAAGGCCATGACAATCTGCTCTGTCATAGCCTAGCTCTTACCCTATACTTTACTATTTTAAAAAAATTTATGCTAGAAAAGAATCTAACTTTTATAACAAATCAGCTACTTCATTCAGCCCAACATTTACTTTTTTATTAACTAACTCACCTTTTTTATAAACTAGTTTATTAGCTTGTCTAATTGCAGTAATGTCATCTAATGGATTTTCGTCCAATACCAAAAAATCAGCAAATTTATCAACATCAATACTGCCATATTGGTCATCAATCTTTAATAATTCAGCCGCATAAATGTTTGTTCCTAATAGAGCTTGATAAGGTGTTAATCCTAATTCAGTAAGTAATACAACTTCATCTGCCGTGCCCGTGTCAAAACTATTAAAGGGTGTTCCAGCATCGGTCCCAACAATAATTTTGACACCTTTTTGTGTAGCCATTGTTGCATTTCTGAATAAATCGGCCTTAACAGCTTGATTTTTCAAGTACATATAATTTGGAACTTTACCTTTTGCAAATTTTTCAATATTAACACAGGCACTCAAGGTCGGTACTAAGCAGATATCATTATCTTTCATAAATTCAGCTTGTTTTTTATCAAGATAAATTCCATGCTCAATTGAATCAACACCAGCATTGAGTGCAAACTGAATTCCACGATTACCTTGGGCGTGTGCTGCCACTGTCATGTGCTTACTGTGAGCTTCTTCAACCGCTATACGAATTTCTTCTTCTGTTAATTCAACATCGTCAACTTGGTCAGTTGGTGACATTACTCCACCTGTGACCATGACTTTAATATTGTTAGCACCACGTTTGAAATTCTGACGAACGGCATGACGCATAGCATCGTTAGAATCCGTAATATGACCCCAAGTCGTTTCCCCATCAAGTCCTTCAACAAAATCTGCGTGGCCACCTGTCATTGTCATCGGACGACCAGATGGTAAAATTTCAGTTCCTTTGAGTTGCCCATCTTCTTGTAACTTACGTAATTTAATATCAACATCAAAGGCACAACCACAGTCTCTCACATAAGTAACTCCTGACAGCAAAAGTTTTTGCAAATTATTCAACGCCTCGAAAGTCACTTCAGTTTCAGATGCATAATTAAATTTATTGAGAAAGGGATCCATCATGATATGAGTATGGGCATTTATCATCCCTGGCATCACGTATTTTCCCTTCAAATCTATTTTCTGACTGTCATCATTGGGAATACCTACCCCAATTTCAGTAATACGACCACTTTCATTGACGGTAAAATAACTATTTCTAACAATTGTTTCGTCAATTCCATTAAATAAATTGAGGTTGGTAAATGTCTTATTCATCTGTATCTCCTAAAATTTTAATTAAGTCTTCGACAAATCTTACTAATTAAAATACCTTAACGCCTTTTTTATAAACAGCTTTATCAGCTTGTTGAACAGCCTTAATATCAGCAATGGGATCATCATCAAGCACTAAGAAATCGGCGATTTTTCCGGTTTCTAGTGAACCATATTTGTCATCAATTCCTAACAAGTGGGAACTATTTTTTGTTGCTGATAGTAAGGCTTCTTCATTGGTTGCTCCAACATCAGTCAGCAGTTCTAGCTCTTTTGGAATATCGCCGAAACGATTGAATGGAGTCCCAGCATCAGTACCAAAAGATAATTTAACTCCTGCAGGAATGGCTACTTTCATACGTGCATAGAATTGTTCCTTGAAACCTTTGGCTTTTTCAATCATATAATCTGGCAATTTGCCTTCACCATAGGCTGGAATAGAGTATGTTGCGATAACTGTCGGTGTTAAATAAATGCCTTTTTGCTTAATTAACTCAATGTCATCATCTGTAATTAAGCAACCGTGTTCAATTGAGTCTACTCCAGCAACAATTGCTTCATGAATACCTTTGGCACCTTCAGCATGGGCGGCAACTGTCATATGTTTGTTGTGAGCTTCTTCAACAACAGTTTCCAATTCAGGCATTGAAAGTTCTACATCATCAATCTTATCAGTCGCCGACATGACACCACCGGTAACCATGATTTTGATATTTTTAGCACCCAGTTTAAACTCACGACGAACAGCATGACGCATTTCATCAGGGGAATCGACAATATTGCCCCAAGTTGTTTCGCCATCAAGTCCTTCAGTAAAGTCAGCATGTCCACCTGTGATTGACATTGGACGTCCAGATGGCACTATTTCGGTTCCACCCAATTGACCTTCTTCTTGTAAGCGACGCAATTTAATATCCACATCGAAGGCACAACCGCAATCTCTCACATAAGTAACACCAGCTTGAAGTGCCTCTTTTAAATTATTTAACGCTGTAAAAGTAACTTCAGCCTCTGACAAATAATTCAACTTATTAGTAATTGCATTCATCATTAAGTGAACATGCGAATTGATCAATCCAGGCATGACATACTTTTGTTGCAAATCAACGATGTGTTCAGCATCAGGTGCATCTTTAAAGCCTAACTTAATAATTTCTCCAGACTTATCATCAACGATAAACCAAGCATCTTTTTGAATTTGAGCTGTTTTGCCATCAAATAAATTAAAATTCTTGTAAAGAGTTTCCACGATAAAGTCCTCCTAAATAAAATTTAAATTTAGCTTAAATTGAAATAGTTTTAAAGTCAAAATGTACAAATTATTTTTGATATAATTATACTTTTTGTCTAATAAATGCTTTATTTATTGCCATATTTATTAAATGCTCGCAAAATTTGCGCTGTAACTAATAATTTTTGCCAATAAATTTCAGGAGGTCAAAAATATGACTTATCTACTATCGTTCACAACTGTCATGATTTTCATATTGATCGGTGAGTGGGCCTCTGCCGCTACCAAAGCATTCGTACCTTCAATTTTCATCACCGCGGTCCTCTTCGCCATCGGATTTTGGACTATTCTACCAAAAAATATCGTTACACAAGCTTCTTATACACCCCAATTCGTCGGGGTTGCGATGTCGATGTTATTGGTACAGATGGGAAGCTTAATGGATCTAAAGGAATTGGCTAACCAGTGGAAAGCTGTTTGTATCGCGCTTCTAGGCGTTACTGGTACATTAATTTTCACTTTAACCATTGGATCATTATTCTTTAACTGGAAAACAGTTGTTGCTGCAGTTCCACCATTAACTGGTGGTATCGTTGCTGCATTATTGATGACTAACGGATTGAAAGCTGCCGGCATCACAACCCTAGTAGCTCTCCCAGTTTCAATGTTTATCATGCATTCAATGATTGGTTATCCATTAACGGCCCTCCTTTTGCGTAAAGAAGGACATCGACTTTCAACTAAATATCACAATGAAAAAGACGACCCCACTTCTGAAGTCGCCCAAATTATTAAAAAACATAATCTTTCTGAAACAGTTAATAAACCAGCTTTTAAATTGCCTGACCAATTTCAAACACCCGTCTTTATCATTACTCGTGTTGCCTTGATTGCTTTACTAGGAAACTGGTTAGCCAGCCTCGTTCACGGAGAAATCAACGCCAACGTCATCTGTCTAATCCTGGGTGTAATCGCCCATCAACTCGGTTTCATTGAAACAAATGCCCTTGATAAAGCTAAAGTCTTCAACTGGCTAATGTATGGACTATTGTCATACATCTTTGCCCAACTAAGCTTGACCACACCTGCTATTATCGGACATATTATTATTCAAATTATCGTTTTAATTTTACTAGGAATCCTCGGTATGTTTGTAGCCTCATTCCTATTAGCAAAGCCATTTGGTATGAGCCGTGAAATGGCCTTTGCCTGTTCATTAACAGCCCTCTTTGGATTTCCTGCCGATTTCATCCTAACAACCGAAATTTGCCAAAGTGTTGCTCAAAGCGACGACGAAAAAGCCTATCTAACCGAATCCATCTTACCTAAAATGCTCGTCGGAGGATTTGCAACCGTATCAGTGGCATCAGTTATCATCGCATCAGTCTTTTTGAAACTTTTGTGATAAAACCACATCAACAATAAATTTAGATTACTGTGAATTAAATTTTCAAAAGTATTAATGATTAAGTAACCAAATGTTAAAAGTTTCAAAATAGACTTTAAGTTATGACACTCTAGTTTTCCGAAGTATCAAGATAGTAAACAGCATACAAATCAATCTCAATATTGTAAAAAAACAACAAATAAACTAGCCTCCAGGAGCAATGAAATTAGGTCGCTGTGAAGGTGGCGTTATGGCTTTAGCCATTACACCACGGGACGAGTTTTGAAATTCGCGCACTTTGCGAAGTTCAAAATCGAGGTTGGAGACCTTGGCTCCAACCGGTCCCCATAGCGTACCTAATTTCATTGCTCCTGGAGGCGGCATATAAAAAAGCTAAGCAATCCAAAAATCAGATTGCTTAGCTTTATTTTTATTGTTGATTAGGATTCAAAGTGCTTAACAATTGTTCATAAGCAGTTTCATACTTTTGAACATCCCCGGCACCCATGAAAATCATCACTGTATTGTGATAATCCAATAATGATGAAAGGTCGTCAAGCGTTAGAACGTTACCACCCTTATGAATCTTGTCACCAAGATCTTTACTTGTAATATCACCATGGGCTTCACGAATGGAACCAAAGATATTAGTCAAGTAAACTTCATCAGCCAAATCAAGTGACTTAGCAAAGTCATCCATTAAGGCTAACGTTCTTGTATAAGTATGTGGTTGGAAGACAGCAATAATCTTTTTGTCAGGATATTTTTGTCTAGCAGCGTCAATGGTAGCTTTAATTTCTTGTGGATGGTGAGCATAGTCATCAATGATAACTTGATCAGCTACTTTCTTTTCGCTGAAACGTCTCTTAACACCACTGAATGTTTGTAGTTCACGGTTGATCAAAGCGTGATCAAGTTTTTCCATATGACCGACACCGATAACAGCTAGTGAATTAAGAACATTGTGTTCACCAAACAATGGAACTTGGAAATTACCAATATTTTCACCATTAATTGAAACATCAAATGATGAACCTTTAACAGTCCGCTTGATATTAGTTGCACGAATATAATCTGATTCATTCAAACCATATGTATAAATTGGAGCATCAGCCTTGATTGACTTAGCATGTTTATCTTCACCCCAGATAAAGATACCCTTCTTAGTCTTTCTAGCTTCTGACTCAAAGGCATCAACAACATCATTGATTCCACCGAAGAAGTAATCAGGGTGATCAAAATCAATATTTGTAATGATCAAGTAATCTGGTGAGTAAGCTAAGAAGTGACGACGATATTCATCAGCTTCAAATACAAAGAATTTTGCATCTTTGATACCTTTACCAGTACCATCACCAATCAAGTATGAAGTCTTAGCAATTCCACTAAGTGTATGTGCCAAAAGACCAGTTGTACTTGTCTTACCATGTGAACCAGCAATACCAATTGATGTATAATCATTAACCAATTTACCAACTAATTCTGGATATGTAATAACTGATAAATGCATATCATTAGCTTTTTTAATTTCTACTTGGTCATCATTAAAAGCGTTTCCTTTAACAATTGTCAAAGCTTCATGAATATTATTTTCATCGAAAGGTAAGATTTTAATACCTGCTTGTTCAAGGCCACGTTGAGTAAATGTATATTTATCAATATCTGATCCCTGAACTTCATATCCTAGGTCTTTCAAAATAAGTGCTAAAGCACTCATACCTGTACCTTTAATTCCAACAAAATGATAGACTGTATTTTCCATAATAACTCCTAATCGAACAAATTCTTAGCTGCTTCAAAATCAAATGCTTGTCCTGCTGTACCATTATCGAGTACCAAAATTCCACGTTTTTGTGGTGCATTAGGAATACCTAATTCACGAGCAGAACAAATCATCCCATAACTATCAACGCCACGTAAGGCACCAGGCCAAATTTCAGCTCCGGTTGGCATTACCGCACCCGGCAATGCAACGACAACTAGTTGACCTTGTTCAATATTTGGCGCACCACAAACGATTTGTACAGGTTTATCTAAACCAACACTTGTTTGAGTAATGTGCAAATGATCTGAATCAGGATGTGCTTCCATTTCATCAACATGTCCAATAACGAACTTGGGACTATTATCAGTCTCTAATTTATCAGAAAAACCTGCTTTAGCAATGGCACTATTCAAAGTGTCTACTTGCTTGTCATCAAGAAATACTTGACCGGATTCATTTTGGATACCTAGCGCTTCACCAAGTCCAAAAAGTTGAATCCAATGGCATCATTAGTTTCTGTATTAAAAATACGTACTACATTATCTTTTTGAGTCGTATCTTGTGCCGCAACATCTTCTGCTGTCTCGACAATCAAGACATCCCCTAAAACATCTGGATTATAAAAGCTTAATAGCAAGTTTTTTCCCTCACTTGATTAATTTATTTGTTAATTAATATTTAGTATTATGCCGTTTCCAGAGTGAAGAAAGATTAACTGGCGGTTCGGACCGGTCTGAGCCAAGGTCTCAGACCTCGATTTGAAGACTTGCAAGCAAGTCTCCAAATACGCCCGGTGGTGTAAGTGCTAAAGCACTAACACCACTTTCACTGTCTGTTAATCTTTCTTCACTCTTCCAACTAGTATCATTTTTATTAAATATTCATATTTGTAATAAGAAAATTCATATGAAAAATTCAACCAGAAGTAACTAATACACTAGCCTCCGAGCGTAAGAAATTTAGGCAGCAGTGAAGGTATTGTTATGGCTTTAGCCATTACAATACGGGACGAGTTTTGAAATTCGCGTTCTTGGCGAAGTTCAAAATCGAGATTGGAGACCTTGGCTCCAACCGGTCCCCACAGCAGCCCAAATTTCTTACGCCCGGAGGCGGCTATCTAAGCAATGTTAATACTAAGCGTTAATTACACCGTTAATAAAGGTCTCAACTTCTTCTTTAGTTTTTCGATCTTTATTTACTAGTCTACCAATTTCTTTGCCATTTTCAATAATAACAAAGCTAGGAATTCCCATAATGCCTAATTCTTGAGCAATTTCCATATTATCATCACGATTGAAACTGATCCAGTTAAAGTCAGAATACTCTTTTTCAAGTTCTGGTAATTTAGGCTCGATAAATTTGCAATCTGGGCACCAATCAGCGTGGAAAAATAAAATATGTTTTCCCTCTTTAGTAATCTCGTGCCAATCTTTTACACCATAATCTTCAAATGTTTTCATATTATTCACCTCTTCAATAAGATACTTTTTATTTGTTAAACGGTCAATTAAGTGCTCTTGAGCATCGGATTGATATATAATAGTGGTAATATATCAGTAAATCGAAATCAAGGAGTGATTTTTATGAGTAAAAAAGGTATCGGTTCATTAATCGTTGCTGGTACTGTTCTAGCTGCTTCTGCCGCTGCTACAGTCTTAGTAAAACACCATCTAGATAGCGAGAAGATTATTAATAAAGTTAAGTCCGTTTTGGGCGAAGATAGCAAAGTCATCGGTTCATGGGTCGAACCATTTTACCAACGCGTTGACGTGAACGGTCGTGCAACTTGGGGAATCGTCGGTGGAGTAACCACTATGGACGAATTCGATGTTGTTCAATACCACTTCATCGCAGACGCCATGACTGGTGAATTACTTAACATTAAAAAAGTACAGTAAACAATTAAATATTAATTTTTAAATTGGGCTTTCAGGTAATTGATCCTGAAGCCTTTTTTTGAGAACTTTTCTTCATACTCAGTTTCGATGTTATTCATATTTAGACTTTCATTATTGTGTAAGTCCAAAGAAATTTCATCAAACTTCATTCCATAATTATTCATACTGATCAATGAATATTCAAACAAGCCTTGATTATCAGTCTTAAATTGTAAATAACCATCATCTTTTAAAATGTATTGGTATTGTTTTAAGAATGATTTGTATGTTAGGCGACGCTTTTCGTGACGCGTTTTTGGCCATGGATCGGAAAAGTTTAGGTAAACTCCGTCAACTTCATTCTCAGCAAAATATTCAGATAAATCAGCACCATTAGCTAATAACAATTGCAAGTTGGGTAATTTTAACTCAACTTGCTTTTTTAGTACCAAAGCAATGGCCCCTTCTTGAACTTCCATCGCAATATAATTATTTTGCGGATTTTGCTTAGCTAATTCAGTAATAAATCTACCCTTACCTGAGCCAACTTCAATAAATAACGGCTGTTCTTTAGCAAAACGGCTTTGCCATTTACCTTGCATGTTTTCTGGTTGAATGGCGATTAAATCAAGGTTGTCATTGATCATGTCTTTAGCCCAAGGTTTGTTTCTTAATCTCATAAATATTAATTCTCTCCATTAATCTAGATATTTTTTCAATTGTCTTGGCATGTAGAAATAGTTGACGAAAATCAATACAGCCAAACCAGCTACAATGATAATTAAACTATTCAAACTTAAACCAAATTTATAAAGAATTGCCAATGCACTGATTAACCACTGAATTGACAAAATTATCGTACTTAATTTAGTAAAATCAGCGATTTTAGTCTTACCACTGATTGGATAAAGCCGTTGCATCAAGTTTTGCATAACCTCTTTAAAGTAAGGCTTCAATTGGAAACCAACTAAATAAATAAAGAGCATTTCAACTATCAGCGAAATATAAAAATTATCAATCAGAGCAAGCATGATAGCTTGAATAATTGTCAAACGCAAGAATAACCCAATGTATTCATTATTTCTAACAAATCCACGCGCAAATAAATATAAATACGTATTACTTGCGACCGGTTTGATTGGCGTCAATAAACCATCAAGCCACTTACGACGTTTGATTTTACTATTAACACCCGGAACATCAGTAAACAAGTTGTAGAAACGTTTAATCCGAAACATTCGTTGATTTTCCGTTTCAATAGCTAATTTCCATTGTAACTGACCACTAGTTTCCAACGTCTGGACTTGAGTATTTAAATAAAGGTAATAAACTACTCCCACGATTAGCATCGTCCAACTAAACAAATAGGTTGAAACAATCAAAGCTACTATTAACAAGATATTTGATGCCAAACGCATACTAATACTACCGAAATGAGCACGGTCATAAAGTTCCATTAAGTTTACATTCAAAAAAGCTAATTTATAAACGATTAAACCAACTGCAATCGCCACAATATCAATAACCTTTAAGCCAGCTCCCCGAGAAGCAAAGGCTGACAATAAAAAGTTAACTAATGCCAAGGTTACAACTGGGACAAAACTACTGTAATTCTTAGCTGCTTTAAAATATTTATAAAAATCTTTTTCCTTCACTAGTAAGAACGTGCTATCAGGTTCTTCTAATAACGTGGCTATCCCACCAACTTGTACAGCCAAAAACAATAAAATAATTACAATTGGCTTACCCAAAACTAAGGTATGATGAATCGTTCCCAGCAAATTAGAATACCAAAAGCCTAGCGCCCCAATTAAAACAATAAAGGCTAAGACAAAATTATCGTTAAAAATCAATCTAAGATATTTAAATTGACTAAGTTGATGTCTTCTTAGTCGTTCATTCCAAAGTTTTAACATTATAAGTCCTCGTTTGACATCTTAATATAAATGTCATCCAAATTTGAGTCAGCTTCCATGTTAAATTTAGACTTCAATTGATCAAGTGTCCCATCTGCTCTAACTTGACCATGGTTAATCAAAACAAATTTATCGGCATGGTTTTGTACAGTAGCTAAAACATGGGTTGACATCAAAACTGAACAACCAGCCTTTTTCTTTGCTTCAACAATATTCAGCAAATCATTTACCGCTAAAGGATCAAGTCCCGTAAACGGCTCATCAATAATGAATAAACTTGCATCAGTCATGAAGGCACAGACAATCATCACCTTTTGCTTCATACCTTTAGAAAAATTCTGTGGGAACCAGTCTAACTTATTATCGAGTCGGAAAGTCTTCAATAATTTATTAGCGTTAGCCCAAGTTTTATCGTGATCCAAATCGTAAGCCATGATTGTTAAATCTATGTGTTCCTTTAAAGTCAACTCTGGATAAAGAATTGGCATTTCGGGAACATAAGCAATCTTTTTACGATACTTCTCAACATCATCGTGCAAACTAATACCGTCAATCAAGATTTGACCGCCACGAGGTGTCAGTAAACCAATAATGTGCTTGATTGTCGTTGATTTACCAGCCCCGTTCAGTCCAATTAGACCGACTACTTGTCCACTTTCAACGGTGAAAGTCTCTTTCTTCAAAACTGATACTTGACCGTATCCACCGGTCAGTTCTTTTACTTCTAAAGTCATGGTTTAAACCACCTATATCTGTTTTTAATAATGTTATTATGATAGCATTATAGTAAATATAATGCTGTTTTTTGAAAGGAGATTTTTCTATGGATGATTGCATCTTTTGCAAAATAATTAACAATGAAATTCCTAGCACAACAATCTACGAGGATGATGATATCAAGGCATTCTTCGATATTTCACAAGTCACACCTGGTCATACCCTTGTTGTTCCTAAGAAACACGTTAAGGATATCTTCGCCTATGACGAGGATTTGGCTGAACGTGTCTTCAAAAAGGTTCCGATGATTGCCCGTGCCATCAAAGCTTCAAATCCCGACATTATCGGCATGAACATCTGCCAAAATAACGGTGAAATTGCTTATCAAAGTGTTATGCATTCACACATCCACTTAGTACCCCGCTATTCAAAAGACGATGATTTCTCAATGCACTGGGGAGACAACACCGGTCTAGCAAGTAATGAAGAATTGCAAGCACGTGCCGACAAGATCAAACAAAACTTGGAGGATTAAAATGAAATTTTTTGCTGGATTCATGATTGGAACCATTTCAGGGGCTGCCCTACAACTATTTCAATCAAAAGATGTCACACCTAGTATCAATGATACCAAGTTATTTCATAATATAAAAGATTTTAAAGATATATTAGCCGATCTACAAAAAAATTCCAGCGTTGTTCCAGAAGTATTATCTGGTATTCAAAAAGACCTTAATGATTATTCAACTAGTATCAAGCCAGATGTTGAGGAATTACAAGCCTCGATTCAAGATATGCAAGAAAATCTGGACAAGTTTAAGAAACAATAGTGCCAAATATGAATTTTTTGTGATTTTTTCGTAAAATGATAAACTATTCACGATTTTTTATGGTAGTCTTTTCAATTGTAGACATATTAATTAAGGATGTGTAAAGATGAATAAACGTTTAACTAAATGGATCCTAGCTATTGCTGGTCTATTTATGATAACAGTTGTTGCTGGTTGTTCTGGTAACAAGACTGTTGCTACTCTTAAAGGTGGCAGAATTACTCAAGATGAATACTATAAAGAAATGAAGAGTTCTTCATCTGGTAAGCAAACACTTCAAACTATGATTATCACAAAGGCCTTGGAAGACCAATATGGTAAAGATGTATCCACAAAACAAGTTAATAGTGAATACAACAAGTACAAGAGTCAATATGGTTCATCATTTAGCTCAATTCTTCAACAAAACGGTATGACAACTGCCCAATTCAAGAAGAATATTCGTACTAACCTTCTTACAAAGGTTGCTTTGAAGAAGAACAAGACCGTTACAAACAAAGATCTTAAGAAGGAATGGAAGAGTTACCAACCTAAGATCCAAGTTGCACAAATTCTTGTAAGTAAAGAAGATACTGCTAAAGAAGTTATTACAAAACTTCAAAACGGTGAAGACTTTGCTAAGTTAGCTAAGGAATACTCAACTGACTCTGCTACAAAGGACAAGGGTGGTAAGATGGCTGCCTTTGATAACGACAGTACAAGTATCGACACTGACTTTAAGACAGCTGCATACAAGCTAAACAAAGTTGGCGACTACACAGATACACCTGTTAAGACAAGCTACGGTTACAGTGTTATCAAACTTGTTAAGAAACCTGCTAAGGGTAAGATGAGTGATCACACAGCCGAACTTAAAGCTAAGCTATATGCCTCATGGATGCAAGATTCAACAGTTATGCAAAAAGTTGTTTCTAAAGTCTTGAAGAAGGCTGATGTTTCTATCAAGGATAGCGACTTGAAAGATGTTCTTTCAGGTTACGTTTCATCATCATCTTCATCAAAGAAGTAATTTAAATTTTTAATTCATGAAAGTAGAACAAAAAATGTTCAGCTTTTGATAAATAATGGCACCAGTAATCCGGTTTTGGATTGCTGGTGCCATTTGTTTTACCCTAAGCAAAGAGTAACGAAAATTACGTCCCCCTAAACTATTTTTTTCACTGCAACGAAACGTACTCTTTGTGCTTGTTTTATCCAAAAATCTATGTTTATGATAAAGATAGTAATCAATGATTAGGAGGACCATCTTTATGGATAATGAACTTCAAGACCCCTTAGTTTACAGACGAATTTTACTAACTGTAGATGCTGATGACCACGAATCAACTGTCCGTGCCTTTCGACTTGCCTGCACACTCGCCCATGATTACGATGCTCATCTAGGTATCGCATCAGTAATGGAAAGTGAAGATATCAATATTTTTGATTCATTAACCCCTTCAAAAATTAGTCAAAAACGCGAAGAACTTAAAACAATTATCAATCAATACGTCGAACAAGCTGAAAATAACGGAGTCAAAGATGTTACCCCACTTGCCTATGATGGCGGTGATGTGGACGATGTCATTCTAAAACACGTTATTCCCGACTTTAAACCCGACCTACTTGTAACCGGAGCAGATACACAATTCCCCCACTCTAAAATTACTGGTGCAATCGGTCCCAGATTGGCCAAACGAGCTCCAGTATCTGTTATCGTTGTTAGATAAACTATAAACATTGAATATAGTCAAAAGGCTAGATATCTTTCTGGATTTATACCAAGAAAAAATATCTAGCCTTTTCTTATATTCAATTTCAAATAACGCGGAATCCTTTATCGAATTAATCAGTTATATTGTATAAAAAACAGCGCCAATATTTCTTGTGCTCAGAGACAGCAAATTAACAACAACTAACTGTGCTTGTAAAATGATCTATTATCCAAACCAAAAATTCTTTCCGAAAACTTACCACTTTCAGTTTTATCTAACGCCTTCGTAATCATATTGATGGAAGCATCCATCATATCAATGTTATGTAAAACCTCCGCCTCCAACAATTTAGGACGTTCAGGTGAGCCATACTCAAGTAAACCATGATGTGACAAAATCATGTGACGAAGTAAGATCATATCTTCGCTCTCAAGGCTTATTTTTAGCTCCTCAGCCGCTTTTACAATTTCTTCATCAACTATCGTAATGTGACCTAGCATGTTTCCTTCGAAAGTATATTCAATATCTAGGTTACCTGTCAGCTCAATTACTTTCCCAAAGTCATGCAAACAAGCACCGGCAATTAATAAAGCTCGATTGATTTGGGGATATTGATCAGAAATATTTTCTGCCATTCGCACCATACTTAAAGTATGAAAAGCCAAACCTCCCTGAAAATCATGGTGATTAGTCTTAGCAGCGGCACTAGTGAAAAATCGATCGTGATATTTCTTAAATAAATATCTAACGACACGATTCCATGCACCATTAGTGATTTGCAAGAAAACATCATCGAATTCATTTTCCATATCAACACGTTTCATAGGTGCTGTCTGAACGAATTGTGACATATCAACCGTTTCCGGATCCAACAAACCTAATCGAGTAATGTTAACTTGTGGCTTGCCTTGATACAAATCACGACGGCCTTCTAATTGAACGATTGTTCCGACACGATACTTTTGAGCATCTTCTTGACTGGCATCCCAATATTTACCAGGTATTTGTCCTGATTTATCTTCAAAAACTAATGATAGAAAATTTTTCCCATTCTTGGCTAGACGAAAATCAGAACGCTTAATAATTACTTCTAAACTCATGTCTTCGCCTTGATTAAATTCATTTATACGCTTAGGCAATCTCTTTTTCCCCCAATTTCAAAATGTGATTCTCTGGAATGTCTTCCGGTTGATTAGCAGTTACATAAATAACCTGATTATTTTTAGCAATTTCTTTAATTAAATCAAAGACATTTTCTTTCCGTGAAATATCAAAATCAACAAATGCATCGTCAATTAAAATCGGTAACTTGATCAAATCAGATATTTCCGTTACAAAAGCTAAACGTAAGGCTAAATATAACTGTATCGTCGTCGCCTTGGATAACTCATGAACGTCAAAAACATTTTTATTATCACTTGTTACAACAATATCTTTTTTCCGAAAATCAATCTTAATATAGTGACGATTGGTCAACAAACTAAAATACTGAGTCGCCTTTTGAATCATCTTTGGATAACGATTTTCAGTCGCAATATTCAACATATTTCTAATCCAACTACTTGCTAACTTATTGGAGATCCATTCGTCATAATACTCAATAATATCCTGCTTATTTTGTGCTAATTCCGTCACGATGTGTTGATATTGTTTATTGTCATAAATTTGTTGCATTCGTTCTTTTAAAGACCCCATTTGCCGACTCAATTCATTATTTTTATTAGCTAAGTCAGTTTTCTTAATGGTTGCTTGATTCAATTCTTGACTCAAAGCCTCATGATTAGCATACTTTTTCAACTCCGACAGGTCATTCCCTAAGAAATCTTTATCTTGTTTAATTTGTGACAAAGTCTTTTGGTTTTCAATTTGTTGGGTATGCATTTGCGTGAACATATTCATATTAACGGCTTGATATTTTTGTAAGATGGCAAAAATTTCTTTATTTAATTGCTTCAAACGTAATTCCCGCTCATCGGCAATCTTTTGTGACTGCGCTTGACTTTGTTCGGCTACATCCGCTTTAGCTCTAATTTGGTCTAATCTAGCAAAATATTTCTCAATTTGTTCATTGTAGTTATCATCTTTATATGAACCTTCAAGAACATTCAATTCCAACAATATCTTGCGCCACTTATTCAAATCAACTTCAATTGATTTAATTCCATCGATCAATCCGTTTTGGGTGGTGTGAAAATTATCCAGTGCAATTACAGTTCCCTGAATACCCAAAATTGCTTCACGAGATAACCCCGAATAACCTTTAACTTGGAGAAATGGGTAATTGTTCAAATCCGATTTTTGTCGGTTACTCCACTCCTGATATCCGTACCAGGCACCACTACCTAAGGCTGCCAAAATAAACAACCAACGTAACGGACTAATAATGAAAGCTAAAACTACCGCAACACAACAAACTATTAAAGATAAATTATTTTTTCTATTCGTTTGCGGCGACAATTGGTCAATCTCATCACCCGTCAAAGGTAACATTTTCTCAGATAATTCTGGGTGATTCTTAAACAACTGATCAACTTGGGTATCGACTTTTAAAAGTTTAGAGTTCATATCATCGCGGTGAAACTGCAAGTTTTGTAACTCAAATTTTTGATTACGTACATAATCTAAGCGAGTCTGATTAATGCGATAGTTTTTTAAGATGCTTTTCTCAACATTATCTAAGTCAGCAATTTTATTGGGAGTGGCCGTTTCCTTAAGCGTACTCAATTCTTGATTTGCTTTAAGCACTCGCTCCCAATCTTCACTATCAATAATTTTGGCATTATGGTCCGAGTCATAGCTTTGTTGCAATTGTTCATAGCGTGACCACTTCTTATCCAAATTACGTAAACTATTCTCGGTCTCACTCATCTGTTTCAATTGAATTGCATTATTATTAAAATCGGTTTCAGTCTCATCCAACTTATTCTTAACTCGTTGATAAGCTACTTGCTGGTTTTCAATTTCCGACTTTTCTTCAATCAGTTCGTCATAACGCTTTAAACTCACGACTAGCGGTTGCTTTTGCCCTCGAGCTTTGTAAATATCATCAGCGGCGTGTTCCAAGCCATCGGCAGTTGCTAACCACTCTTTACTGCCAACAGCTCCAATCGACATGACTTCCGTTTCCAATTTGCTTTCATCTAAACCATAGATCGACAAGATGTTCTTATCATCGAAGACATGTGTATTGACGAAATCATCTTTACTGAAACTACCAATAATTTTTGAAAGCAATTCCCCCGGAACTTCTTGGTCGTCGTGGAAAAGTGTGAGATCACCGTCGCCTTTACCGTCGATTCTTTTGACAGTCCAACTACTACCATCATCCGCTTGAAAAATTAATTCACCACCATATTTACTGCTGTTACGTGGCTTATATTGTAAAAACTTATTTTCACCACGTGCTGAAGCAAAACCAAAGAGAATACTTTGGATAAAATTCAGTAAGGTTGTCTTACCGGCCTCGTTAGCACCAAAAATAACTTGATAATCTTGCGCAAAATCAAATTCTTGGTCAACCCATTTACCGAAACCGTATACGTTTGCTCTAATTAATTTCACGATTATTCTCCAGTATATTTTTGATTAATCGTATTACGAGTCATCTCCGTTATGACTTTCAAGAAATCAGGATCATTAATGTGATCACGAATAATACTTGAGGAATACAATTTACTATCAAGGTCTTTAATATCATCTAAATTAATTGTTGTTTCTTCGGCCTCGTCCCAATATTTTTGATCAATTTGTGATAATTGGGGATTATCATTAAATTTTAAATATATTTTATAAAGAACACTTGGCGTTTTGACATTATTAAAGTGTTGAAGAATTTCATTTCGCTTCAACATTTTCAAAACATCAGTATTCAGTTTTTGAGCATTATTGATTGTTAAAGTTAATAGAACTTCCGGACTATCCAAGACATCAGTAATCTTATTAATTAAAGAATCAGTTGTATCTTCAATTCGAGCTTCAATCGTCGCTTTGTCCCAAGTATAAAGGCTACTTTTGACAAACTTCATCTCAGTCACTTGATTTTCAACGGTAACAAGATAAAAGCCCTTTGGCGTAGTATCGTTTTGGTTGCGCCCTTGCAGATCACCTGGATAGACGACCATTGGTGTTTCATGCAATATTTGACGCTTATGAATATGGCCCAAAGCCCAGTAATCATAACCCTTTTGTATTAAGTCGTTAACTTGAAATGGCGCATAATTGTCATCACCAACACCCGCATGCAAGATTCCAATTTGATAATCAAAATCACCCCGTTGAGGATAAGATGCACCGACTGACTCCTTAATGTGTTGTTGATAATAACTGAACCCAGTCAGACCAACACGTTGACCATCTTTCGTCATCTGTGTGACCGTTGTAACATCTTGGCCAAAAACAGTCACATTATCAGGGAACTTTACTACAGCAAAATTATTACGATAATAATCATGATTACCATAAATTAAATAAACCTTTATTTCAGCCTGCCTTAGTTTTTCAAATTCATCACGCAAAAACATTTGTGCCTTTAGCGAACTATCAGTATCGTCAAAAATATCGCCCGCTAAAATAACGAAATCAACTTGTTGTTCCAAAGCAGTAGCAAAGAGCTTTTTAGCTGCTGAATAAGTTGACTCTTGCAGTTCTTTTTGAAGTTCTTTTGAAAAACTACTAATACCGATAAAAGGTGTATCTAAATGTAAATCTGCTGCATGCAAAAACTTCATTCTCAAACTCCCTTGCTTCTATATACGAAAGATTTATTTTAAGAATACAAAGATTATTAAAACTCATATTCAAAAAACTAATTGGCACCATGTTTAACCTATAATTAATTTTACAATTTTAATCCTTAAGAAAAAATAAAAAGAAATAATTTACGATAATTTATATTAAATTTATGTGTGGCAGGATGTGTCTTCAAATTATTTATATTATGGATATGCCGTCTCCAGATTTGGACAGTGGTTACTGGCAGTGCGGAACGGCCCGAGCCACTGTCTCGAACCTCGGTTTAAGCCTTGCAAAGTTCGGCAAGTCTTAAACGCGCCCGGTGCTGTAAGAACGACAAAAAACGGTCGTCCTAACACTACTTTCACTGCCAGTAACCACTGTCCAAATCTTCCGACTAGTTCTTTCTTAACTCAAGGATAGCTTGAAGACAGACCACAGTTGATTTTTTGATTACGGATTAAAAATTACATTTAAAATCAAAATATACACTGCATTCTATAACCCTAGTCATCAATGACATCATGATACTTAAAACTATTCACTCCTGATTAAAAATCAAAGAGTGAGCGAGCCGGAAAGAGCAAGAAATTTTGGTCGCTGTGCAGGTGGCGTTAGAGCTTTAGCTCTTACACCACGGGACGACTTTTGAAATTCGAACGGTTTTCTCGAAGTTCAAAATCGAGATTCGAGACCGCTCTTTGGCTCGAATCGGTCCCCATAGCGACCAAAATTTCTTGCTCTTGGAGGCGGCCTAAAGGCGGCACATTTAATTTTCAACCGTTAAACTTGTAAAAGAAAAGGACTTAAGCAAATTACTTAAGCCCTAAGTCCTTGTTATTTATCTTGATAAATTTCTGCGATAGGCTTTGAAATGATTTTGTTCAATTCATCCATCATTGAATTCATCTTTTGCTCTTTTTCCATTAAGTTTTGGATTTCAGTGTAATTTGAAAGTTGATCTGTCAATTCACGCATTGCTTTAATGTCGTCATCAGTAATTTCTTGACCTTGCATTTGCTTTTGTTGTAGTTCAAATTGTTTGTTTTGAACCTTGTCGAAAAGCTTGTAAGCCAAGTCGTTGGCTTTAACAGCTTCAAAAGCAAGCTTTAATTCAGCAACTTCGGTTGTCTTTCTTAAATCTTGTTCGAGTTGATTAGCACTATCGTAAATGTTCATATGATCCTCCTATTGACCAAAAAAGTTCTTAATATCATTATACCATTCTGTAGCTTTATTTTTAACGTTGTTTACCCCATCTTGGATAGATTTAGCAATGTCATTTTTGCCACTATCCGAAGTATTTCCTTGGGCTAAACTTGAGGCATCCTTAACACCAAAATCGGTTTCTTTAGTGTCAGGTAAAATATTGGTCATTTCATTCTTAAATAAAGTCGACATTCCATTTTCATTGGAACCAGTCAAGAAATGATTAATATCAGTATTATCAAAGCCCATCCAACTGGCAACGACCACATCTGGCGTATAACCTATCATCCATTGATCTTTGGTACCAGCGTAACCATAAGATTGAGGAACTTCAGTACTACCAGTCTTACCAGCAATTTGATAGCCAGCGGGTTTTGCTAACTTACCGGTTCCTTCGTTGTAAACACCAAGCATCATACTGGTCATTTCTTTGGCCGTATTCTTACTAATAATTTGCTTAGTTGAACTACTTGTATTATTAACAATGACTGTCCCAGTTGAGTCGACAATCTTGGTAATAAAATGCGTATCAGCCAACTTACCTTCATTAGCAAAAGCCGTATAAGCACGAGCCATTTGTAGAGGTGAAACTCCTGTTTCCAATCCACCTAAGGCTAAGGCCAAATTTTGGTCATTTTTGTGAACCTTGATTCCAAAGTTCTCAACTGAACTAACACCCTTTTTGACACCAATTTTATCCAATAAGGCAACTGCTGGGATATTTTCACTTTGATATAAAGCCTTGTACATTGGAATTGAATCTTGATAAATTCCATCAGCATTCGTTGGGGCATATTTATTTTTACCAAAAGTAGTTGGTTGATCAGGTAACTCTGAGTCATAGCTATAACCATTTTCAATGGCTGGTGTATAGACGGCCAATGGTTTGATAGTTGATCCCGGTTGACGTTTCATTTGGGTAGCTCGATTAAAGCCACGGAAAGTATGCTCACCACGTCCACCAACGACAGCTAATATTCCACCATTATTAGGGTCAACCGCAACTGAAGCACCTTGAACCTTGGTTCCATCAGAAGCGTTCCCTGGGAACAAATAAATATTATCAAATGACGTTTGCATTGAAGATTGAATCTTTTGGTCTAACGTCGTATAAATCTTATAACCTTTATTCAAAATATCGTCTTCTTTGAGACCATACTTATTAACAGCTTCGTCAATAACCGCATCAAAGAAATATGGATATTTGTAAGAACTACTTACCTCGTAATTGTCATTCAAGTTAATTGCGGTATTCTTGTAATAGGAAGCTTCAGATGTAGTTAACTTCTTGTTTTGAACCATTAGGTCCAAGACTAAATTACGTCTGGATGTTGAATTGCTCATACTATCTATGGGATTATAAGCATTCGGAGCTTTTAAAATACCAGCCAAAACAGCACCCTCAGCTGGATTAAGTTCAGATGCATTTTTTCCAAAATACTTTTCAGAAGCATCTTGAACACCCCAGACACCATTACCAAAATAAGCATTATTCAAATACATCGTAATAATTTCTTTTTTAGAATAGACACGATTGATTTCAATCGATAAGAAAAGTTCCTCACCTTTTCTAGAAAGGGTCTGCTTTTGAGTTAACAGCGAGTTTTTAGCCAATTGTTGCGTTAGTGTACTACCACCACCGGAAATCCCGTGATGAATCAAGTAACCTAATGCCGCTCTAGCATAACCTTTGATACTGAATCCAGGATTAGTCCAAAAAGTTCGGTCCTCAGTTGAAATAACCGCATTTTGAATATTCTTGGAAATTTTATCATAACTAACGTACGTACCTTTATTAGCATATAATTGACCAGCGTCATCGCCGTCTTTATCTAAAATAGTCGTTTTCGTTTGCAATGATGATTGCAGATCGTCTACGTTGCTAGTTTTAGCTTTATAAGTCCAAAAACTACTTAAAACTAAAATAACTGTCAAAATTAATAGGATTATCCAACGTGTTAGCTGGAATCTCTTCCAATATTTTTTTATAAAAGACCAAGCAACTAGTAATTTGGGCTTAAGCCAATCCCAAAAACCATTGTTATTATTCATTATTTAAATACCTCTGTATAAGAACAAATTTTATCACATTATCGGAGTATTTAAAAAATTAGTCTTAATTTTTATGGGGGCCGCCTCCAGGAACAAAAAATTTAGGTCGCTGTGGGGACCGACTTGAGCCAAGGTCTCAAGTCTCGATTTTGAACCTCGCAAGAACCGCGAGTTTCAAAATTCGTCCCGTGGTGTAAGCACTAAAGTGCTAAGGCCACCTGCACAGCGACCTAAATTTTTGTTTCTTCCGGCTAGGGTTTGTCTTTGAATTAGTATGATAAAAATCTATTTTGATATGGATAAATATTTTATTAGCATGGTTATTCCAGCATCCTATTAAGACGATAATAAAATCCATGAAAAATATTTGAGATATCAAGTCACTCTTGAGTTAATAATGAACTAGTCGGAAGATTCGGACAGTGGTCACTGGCAGTGAAAGTGGTGTTAGGACGACCGCTTTTGTCGTTCTTACAGCACCGGACGCGTTTAAGACTTGCCGAATTTGCAAGGCTTAAACCGAGGTCCGAGACCATGGCTCGGACCGTTCCGCACTGCCAGTGACCACTGTCCGAATCTGGGGACGGCATATCTACAATATAAATATTTTAAACAACTTCAAGGAGACAAAAATACATGTACCAGAAAGTAATAACTTATCATCGTGAAAACAACGAAGAATTATCAATTCGTGAACTTTTAAAAAAGTGGTTAATTCCCAAAAAATGGCAACATTTTTTTCGTATTCAACAAGATGTCTTAATCAATGGTAAATACAACTCTTTCAACACTATCGTTCAAGACAATGACGTTGTGACTCTAAACTTCAATTTTCCACCTCGAACTGAACAACATTATTTACCTGGACATGATCCTGTCGATGTAGTTTATGAAGATAATGATATTATCGTTGTCAACAAGGTAGCTGGTAAAAAAACGCACCCTAATAAAGCTGACGAGGATGATTCTTTGATGAATGATGTTGAAGCTTATTTAAAAGATGGTCATCCCTACATGGTTCATCGCATTGATATGGAAACATCTGGTTTAGTTTTAATTAGTAAGTCGCCTTACCTTGTGCCTATTTTTAATCGTCAATTGAGTAACAAAACTTTGCATCGAGAGTATTTAGCGCTTGTGAACTTGGATGCTCCCATTGATAACAAAGGAACTATTGATTTACCTATCGGTCAGGATCCAACTGATGTTCGCAAACGTATGGTTACTTCCGATGGTTTAAATGCGATAACTAAATATGAAGTCTTGAAAAAAAATTCTGACTTTGCTTTACTACAATTAAACTTGTTAACTGGACGTACTCACCAATTACGGGTTCATCTGGCACATAACCACTGGCCAATCGTTAATGACCCACTATATAATTCACATACTAAAACTGGAAATTTAAGCTTATTTGCTCATAAATTGGCATTTAAACAACCTTTTAGCGATAAAACTAAAATTATTCAAGCAAAAATATCAAAAAATATGTATAATCTAATATGTGCTGATTTAAAGGCAACCAAAAAGCTCACCTAATCCCGACAATTAGGTGAGCTCTCTTTTTTTGTTCAGAAAGAAGCTTTAGGAGTGATTTTTTTATCATTTTACTCTTTCTGAGGTGCTGCAATTAAATTGCTGACATAACTAGTTTAATAATTGCCCCGACAGCAACTAATAAAATATACGTTACGGAGAATTTACTTACAGCTTTGATTACTAAAGGATAGGTCTTTGTTTTAACTTGTTCCTTCAGATAAGGACGTAAATCGTCCCAAATGTTTGGATAAAGCAACACGATTAGGAGTGTAATGTAAGGTACTACTTTCAAAATCGCTAAAATTGGAACTAGCAGGAAGGCTAAGGACCAACTAGCTTTAAACAAACTCAAAGCATTGGCTTTCCCTACTTTACTCACCAATGTGTGACGACCATTTTTAATGTCTGCTTCCAAATCGCACGTACCATTACTCAACTCCGCACAGAAAAATGCGAAGGTATTCGGTAAACTGACTAGGATCACCGAAATGGCCGTACTAGAATCAAACTTAGCTGTTCCCGCTAGCCCTAGATAGGAGTAGGCTATTGGAATCAACTGGCTAATGGCAATAGCCACCACTGCTTCCCCAAACATTGTTGAGTTCAGTGGCTTTGGACCTGATGAATATGACAAACCAATCAAGACACCCGCAACCCCGATTGCTAAGGTGACCCAACCTGTCTTATAAACAAGAAAGGCTCCAATTAATAATGGAAAAATGGCCAAACCGTACATCCATTTTTTGACTATTGCCAGTGATTCGCGATTAATACCAATTGTGCTGATTTTCTCTCGATATTCTTGACTCGTGGCATTTTTATAATCCATATAATTATTATGAAAATTAATAAATAAATGAATGAAGAAAACTGCTACAAAACCTAAGAGTCCATACAAGAAATTAAAAGTTTCATAATTCAGATAAGTAAAACCAATTGCCAGTAACAGCCACGCTAAATCTAGTGTGGTTGTTTTTATTTCTGATAGTTCGCTAAAAAGTTTTCTATCCAAAACCGATTCACCCTACATTTCTTCTGGAGCCTTAACACCTAAGAGTCCTAATGACATTTGAAGAACGATTGAAACTGACTTAACTAAAGCAAGTCTAGCCTTCAAACCTTCGTCATCAGCCAAAATCTTGCTGTGTGCGTAGTATTGGTTGAAACTCTTAGCAAGCTTCAAAACATACTTAGCAACAACTGATGGTTCGTATTCTCTAGCAGCACGATCAACAACGTTGCCAAAGTCTTGAAGTAACTTGATTGTGTCCCAAGCTTCTGGAGTTGTAACGGCCATGTCTTTAACATCGATATAATCAACATCGCCAGCTTTTCTCAAGATACTCAAGGCACGAGCATTTGTATATTGAACGTAAGGACCAGTTTCACCTTCAAAACGAACAACTTCTTCAAGATTAAAGTCGAAACTATCACGACGATCATTCTTCAAATCATGGAAGACAACCGCACCGACACCAACTGCTTCAGCAACGGCATCTTTATTCTTCAAGTCTGGATTCTTTTCTTCGATTTGTTTCTTAGCAAGCGCAACAGCATCGTTTAAAACATCATCAAGCAAGATAACGTTACCTTTACGTGTTGAAAGCTTCTTACCACCCGTTGTAATCAAACCAAATGGGATGTAGTCGATATCGTCTGACCAGTCATAACCCATCTTCTTCAAAACAATCTTAAGTTTTGTAAAGTGTTCTGCTTGTTCACTACCAACAACATAAAGTGATTTAACAAAGTCGAAAGTATCTTTACGATATTTAGCAGCTGCCAAGTCACGTGTGATGTAAAGTGTGGCACCATCAGTCTTCTTGATCAAGGCTGGTGAAAGGTCGTATTCTGACAAGTCGACGATTTCAGCACCACGACTTTCTTTAAGAAGATGTTTGTCTTCAAGAGTCTTAACAATCGCATCCATCTTATCGTTGTAGAATGATTCACCAGTGAAGTGATCGAATTGAACATCTAGACGATCGTAAATTGTTTGGAATTCTTTCAATGAAAGTTCCTTGAACCATGACCAAAGTGCTAAGGCCTCTTCATCACCATCTTCCATCTTCTTGAACCAAGCACGAGCTTCGTCATCAAGTTCTGGCTTATCTTCTGCTTCTTTATGGAAACGAACGTAATACTTCAAAAGATTGTTGATTGGGTCAGCTTCAACTTCTTCAACTGAACCCCACATCTTGTATCCAACAATCAACTTACCGAATTGAGTTCCCCAATCACCCAAGTGGTTAATTTTAACTGGTTGATAGTTTAATTTTGAAATGATTTTAGCAATTGAGTTACCAATAACAGTTGAACGTAAGTGACCCATTGACATTGGCTTAGCGATGTTAGGTGATGACATATCGATAGGAACGTTACGGCCCTTACCTTCATCAGCATTACCATATGCATCTTTTTGTGTTAGAACTTCGTGCAAAACATTGTTTGAAAACGCTGCTTTATCTAGGAAGAAGTTGATGTAGGCACCAGTATTTACAACCTTTTCAAAACCAGTTGTATCGATTTTGCCAACCAAGTCTTCAGCAATCATATTTGGTGCTTTATGCAATGACTTTGCCAAGATAAATGTTGGAAAAGCATAATCACCAAGATCTGAAGTCTTAGGCTTTTCGATTAGCTTTGTAACTTGCTCCTCTGTAATATCCTCTGGTAAAACCTTAACTAGTGCATCTACTACTTGTTGTTTAAAATCCATATTTTCCTCCTTTAGATAAAAAAAACGCCTCTTCCAATAAACATAACTGTTTACTGAAAGAGACGAGATTTCCCGCGGTACCACTCTAATTGATTAATATCCACTCATTAATTGAATTATTTATTTTTATGAAGAAGGGTACGACTTGATCATCGAATTAGCTAACTCTCACCAAAACTTAGCCTCGCTTTAAATCTCACAATCAATTATTCCTTCTTTTGCACAAGTATGATAGCACATAAAACTATCAATAACAATAATTATTTGTGAATAACTGTTCCTTTATTACCGGCAATAATTTCTTTAACATCATCCAAAGCACCGATAACAGCAGGTTTGCCCGTTGCTTTTACAAAGGCAACCGCAGCTTGAACTTTAGGCATCATGCTACCTTTAGCAAACTCATCATTATCAATATGCTTTTGAATTTCATCAGCTGTTACATCAAAAATTTCTTCTTGATTTGGTTTGCCGAAGTTGTAGAATACTCCCCCAACAGAAGTCAAAATAATCAACTTATCAGCGTCAACCAATTGAGCAATCTTTGAGGCACCGAAGTCCTTATCGATAACAGCTTCCTTACCGATTAAACGATCACCATCTTTAACTACTGGAATACCGCCACCACCAGCAACGATAGGAATAACGCCAGCTTTTGAAATAGCTTCAATAGCTGGATATTCATTAATTTCAACTGGTTTTGGTGATGGAACAACACGTCTATAACCACGACCGGCATCTTCAACAATTGTCCAATCTGGATGAGCTGATTTTAAGCCTGGAACTTCATCCTCTGTATAGAATGGGCCAATTGGCTTTGTAGGATCTCCAAAAGCAGGATCATCCTTATCAACAATTGTTTGTGTGATCAAAGTTACGACTTGTTTGTTAATACCGTTTTTAAGCATAACTTCCTTCATAGCATTTTGGAACCAGTAACCGATACTACCCTCAGTCATAGCACCACACGTATCAAGTGGCAAAGCTGGGTTCTTTTCACTGTCAGCAGCAGCTTGTTGTAATAATAAGTTACCAACTTGAGGACCATTACCATGAGTAATAATCAAGTCTTTATCGCTTTTAACGAACTCAACAAGTGACTCAGATGTCTTCTTAACAGCTTCTTGTTGTGCTTTTGCACTAGCGTCTGTACTTAAAATAGCGTTACCACCTAAGGCAACCACGATACGTTCTTTTGTCATAATCATTTCTCCTCAGAATAAGCGAATTTGCTTTAATTGTCTTGTAAATACTCTCCTAAAACTTCTAAACCTTTGGTAAGTGTTTCATGAGGTGCACAATAACCTAATCTTGCATAGCCAGGAACATCGAAGGCTTCACCAGGGACTAGTAGGACCCCTGTATCTTTCAATAGATCACGGCAAAATTCTAAGCTGGATTTTTTTGTATCTAACTTCACAAATGACGTCGACACACCATTTGGAAAGACACAACTAATTTTTGGAGTTTTTTCAACCCAAGCTTTGAAATAAGCTAGATTATCTAGCACAATCTTCTTATTACGTGCTAAAACTTTATCCTTATTTTCCAAAACCAAACAAGCCATTTGGTCACTGAAAACTCCGGAACAGATCATCGTGTAGTCACGATATTTTCTAAAAATATCAGCTAGTTCAGCATTAGTTGCTGTCCAACCTACACGAATTCCAGGCATGGAATAAGTTTTAGACAAAGAATTTGTCGAAATACCTTTTTCGTATAAATCAACGATTGGTGCAAAATCAACTGACTCATCAAATGGTAAGTAGACTTCATCAACCAAAATGTAGGCACCAACAGAACGCGCAACTTCAACGACTTGCTCTAAAAACTTCCTATCCAAAACCGTTCCAGTTGGGTTATTGGCATTATTGATACAGATCATCTTAGTATTTGGACGAATCAATTTCTTCAATTCATCAATATCTGGATACCAATTCTTATCTTCACGCAATTTCCAAAAGCTAACATCTGCCCCTAATGATCTCGGGATATCATAGAGTTGTTGATAACTTGGATAAACACTGATGACATGATCACCAGGTTCAATTAGTGAATAAATAGCTAAGAGATTGGCGCCAGTTGCACCATTTGTTTGCAGAATGTTATCGGGGTCAACATTCTGATACATTTTACTAATTTCTTTTTTAAACGTTGGTGAACCTTCGATCCACCCATAATTCATTTTTTGATCATCAAGCTGACCGTAGATATCAGCCTGCGTCAAATCCTTAATTTCATTCATTGAAAATGAAGTAATCGTACTTTGTGCTAAATCGTATTTAGCTTCGCGTTCGTGGACGTTCAACCACTCTTCAACGCCAAATCCGGCTATTTTCATTTCAAACACTTCCTAGATTTTAATTGATCCAGTTGCGACCATCACAATACTGATAATTGCAAATGCCACGATTAAGATTGACCAGAGAATTTCTGACTTTGTCAATTTACCACCATCAAGGTTGTAATCTTTCTTGGCCTTATAGTAGAAGTAAATTCCTGGTAAGTAACCGATACAAACTAACATTAAGAAATGTAGTCCGGCTAAAATAATCGCAATAATTTGGAAGCCGGCAGCGAAGATACCAATCCAGAGTTGTTTCATATCTTTATTTTGGAGTGAGAATTTGATTTGATATAAACCAACGAAGATATAGCACACAACGATAGCGGCTGTACATAGTGATAGTGCAAAGTTATAAGCCTCTTCAGAGAACAAGAGAACTAATAGAAATGCTTGAATCAAGGCAGCGGTTAACACCAATGAAAATGTAGGTGCACCGTTTTTATTCTTTTTACCAAATGAAGCTGGTAAGAGTTTTTCTTCAGCCATCAACATTGTCGTATCTGCTGGTAGCATTGTCCATGACAACCAAGAACCAAGGATAGCAATAATCAAGCCGATACCGATAAAGGCACCGCCCCATTTTCCGACCATATCTTGGAAAATATAGAGCATTGCTGGTTGGTTGATCTTAGCTAATTCGTTTTGTGACAAGTAACCATATGGCAAAACTGATGCTAAAACATAAATTACTAATAAACTGATAATACCAATGATAGTAGCTTTTCCGGCATCGTTCTTATCTTGAGCACGAGATGAAAGCATACTTGCACCTTCAACACCAACGAAAACCCACATCATGATCATCAAACAAGATCTAAATTGACCGGTGACACTTGCATTTCCGGCTACACCTGAGGCCACATTTGACCAGAAGTGAGCTGTGAAAATACCACCTTTGAAAACAAAGATTCCGACAACGATAAATGCAAATAGTGGAATCAACTTACAGATTGTAATGATTGTATTCATTGCAGCAGCCGACTCAACACCGCGGTTAACGATGTAAGTCAAAATCCAAGAAACAATACTTGCAAGGATTACTGACGGAACGTTTTGTCCACCTTTAAAGACTGGGAAGAAATAACCCAACGAACTCATTAAAACAGTCGCAAAGGCCACGTTTCCAAGCCATGCACTCAGCCAATATCCCCATCCGCTGACAAAGCCAGCAAAATTTCCAAAGCCAGCCTGGGCATAAGCTTGGATTCCTTCTGATTCTGGTTGTTTCAGTAAGAGATTATTTAGCGCTAAAGCTAACATCATGATACCGAATCCAACAACTAACCATGCTAATAGAACTGGACCAGGAGCTGCGCCTCCTGCTAACGAGCTAGTTAAGGTAAATACACCTGAGCCAATAGAACTCGTAACAACGGCCGCTGTTAGAGCTCCTAGTGATAGACCCTTCTTTTCTTCCATATGAATCATTCCTTTTTTAAAAATATAAGAATGAAAAAAGGGCCAACCATTACGATTAGCCCTTCTTCAATAACTGATTAAACCTTAGGGATGAACAAGTTACCTAGAGTTGCTGCCATAATGGCTTTAATGGAGTGCATTCTGTTTTCAGCTTCTTCAAATTGACGTGCATATTTGCTTCTGAAGACTTCATCTGTTACTTCCATTTCATTTAGGCCATATTTAGCCTTAATGTCTTGTCCATATTTTGTATTTGTATCATGGAATGCTGGTAGACAGTGCATAAAGATGATTTGGTCATCTGGTTGACCTGTCTTCTTGATCATGTCCATGTTTACTTGATATGGTTTGAGTAAATTAATTCTTTCAGCCCATTGGCTTTCTTCACCCATTGATACCCATACATCAGTATAGATAACATTAGTACCTTTAACACCTTCGTCAATGTTATCAGTAATCATAAACTTGCTACCTGACTTGTCAGCGTAAGCTTGTGCAGTATCAATAACACTTTGGTCAGGGAATAGTTCCTTAGGAGCAACGATATGGATGTTTACACCCAACATTGAACCTGTAACCAAGAAACTATTAGCCATATTGTTACGACCATCACCAACAAATGTCAAAGTTTTACCCTTGATTTCGCCAAATGTTTCTTTCATTGTCATGAAATCGGCTAGCATTTGTGTTGGGTGCCATTCATCTGTCAAACCATTCCATACAGGAACGCCTGAGTACTTAGCAAGATCTTCAACAGTCTTTTGTGAGAATCCACGGAATTCGATACCATCGAACATGCTACCTAGCACACGACCCGTATCTTCAACACTTTCCTTGCTACCAAGTTGAATGTCATTTGATCCTAGGAATTCTGGATGTGCACCTAAATCAATTGATGCAGTTGTGAAAGCTGAACGTGTACGTGTTGAATTCTTTTCGAATAACAATGCAATGTTCTTGCCTTCTAGATAATGATGAGGAATGCCCTTCTTCTTAAGAGCCTTTAAATGTAGTCCGAAATCAATTAAATATTCTAGTTCAGCAGGTGTGAAATCCTTTTCTGCTAGTAAACTTCTTCCTTGAAATACTGAAGTTTCTTTACCTTTATAATCCAAAATCATTCCTCCAAATCGAGAATTAGAATTAGTTTTTTAAAATAGTTTTCAGTTAGTTAACTATTTCTTCAAGTCCTCACGAACTAATGGCATACTCATGCAACGAGGGCCCCCACGACCACGTGACAATTCACTTGAGACTGTCTCCAAAACTTTCAAGCCGTGCTTTCTTAGAATTTCGTTAGATACATAGTTACGATCGTAAGTAACAACAACACCTGGGGCAATTGCTAATGTATTTGAACCATCGTTCCATTGTTCTCTAGGAGCAACGATTGGATCACCATTACCAGTTGGAATCAAGTCAAGGTCATCTAAGCCAAGTTCTTTCTTAAGAACACCCTTTAGATCTTGGTTGTGTTCCATTGTTAGGTCGCCATCTTTACCTGGATGAATTGTCCATGTATCGATCTTGCCACCTTCGCCAAGGATACCTGGATGAACTGTAAATTGATCGTAGTTAATCATTGTAAATACAGTATCCAAATGCATCATAGCGTGATTATGAGGAATTCTGATAGCAATAACTGTATCGTAGTTGCTGTCTGCAAATAAGTTTCTAGCAATGTCTTGAATAGCAGTTGCTGATGTTCTTTGAGAAACACCAATTGCTAATACGTGATCACTAAGAACTAATTCGTCCCCACCTTCAATACGGTGTGTGTGGTTTCTGTCACGCCATACATGTAAACCTTTGTTTGCAAAACGTGGATGATATTTAATGATTGCTTCCATAAACATTGATTCACGTTGTCTTGCAGCGAAAGTCATATGGTTGATACTTAAACCATCACCGATTGATGCTGCCGGATCTCTAGTGAAGTAGAGATTTGGCATTGGATCCATAAAGAATGGATAATCTGAGTCTTCAGCGGCACTGACAAGATCTGTCGGGTTAAAGTCAATGTCATTCTTACGAACACCGATCATCAATTGATTTACTAGAGCTGGAGTATCAAGACTCATCAAGAATTCCTTCAATGCGTCATGATCTGCACCTGTAGCATAATCTGATTCGCGAAGCATCTTTTCAACGAAAGCATCTTTGATGTTTCCGGCGTCAATAGCTTCAGCAGCTAAATCATCAAGATAAAGAACTTCTGTTCCGTTATCTCTCAAGATTTGTGCAAAATTGTCATGTTCCTTTTGGGCAATTGGCAAATATGGAATGTCATCGAACAATAGTCGGGGCATTGTGTCGGGTGTAATGTTTTCAACTTCCTGTCCGGGACGTTTCAACATTACTACATCCAATTTTCCAATTTCTGAAGTAACATGGATTGGTTTTGTCATAAAAAATCACTCCTTAATTTTGAATTCCGTTACCGACATCTACTATATCCGACACGTCTACTATTTGCAAGCGGTTTCAGAGTTGACACATGTAACATTATATGATTTTTAATTTTATAAATGACCACGATTGGCGCCATAACTGGCAAGGGGTACGACTAATTAAATTTTTTTTAATCAAAAATAAATTTTAAAAAAATTTCATCACCTAGACAAGATATCGCAAACGCTTTCTGAAACAATCAAATTTATAAAATTTTGTTCAATAAAAAGTCCAAAATGATTCAAAAAAAAGACCATTCTATATAAAAAAAGAATGGTCAATCAGTTGATTTGTTTTAATAATCTGTGAGTTGCATGGGATTTGAATCGTTTTTCTAGCAAAAGAATAAGATATTCGTTTTATAAGTCTATTCTTATTGGAAAGTTGATAATAAAAAAAGAGAAGTGAGTCATCACTTCTCTTTACATTATTTACCGTTCTTTTGAACAGCCTTAACAGCTTGTTTATGTGTACCGTTGAATAATTTCCATTTTTTGCCATCAGGAGTTTTGATAGTTGTCTTGCCAACTTTAACAAAGACCCAATTGTTAAAATCAGGTTCCTTCATTACTCTAAAGCCATCAATCTTGAACTTCTTAGGGTTCTTTTTATCCATAACTAACTTAGATTTCTTGAAATCTGAGATAGCCTTTTCGGAACCATCTTTGCTGACACGGACAAATTGTACAGTCTTGTGATCCTTACCTGTGAAGAATGTAAGATATTCATCCTTATTGTCTTCACTTACACCAACATAATCATGATTCTTGATTTCTGCTTTAGTAATCTTCTTAGCAGAATGTTGTTCTACTTGTTTTGTACTGCTTGCATTTGAACAACCAGTAGCAACGGTAGCAAAACCACCCATTAATGAAACAGCGGCCATAAAAGTAACCAATGTTTTTTTCATTATAATCTTCTCCTTGATGCAATTTATTGATAGAAATCTATCATCACTCTTGATTTTATGGTAATGAAAAACAAAAATCAATTTATATTGTAAATTATGCGGACTTTTTTAAATATTTCTTATCTTTTTGAAATAAATTATTGTATAATAAGAGAGTTGTGAAATGCGAACTTAGTTTAATGGTAAAATACCAGCTTCCCAAGCTAGTGTCGCGAGTTCGATTCTCGTAGTTCGCTTTAGAAGTTTAATCAAAATCAAAACGTTAACGCAGAATAGCCAGCAGTCCAAGTTCGGATTGCTGGCTATTTTTTAATATTTACTTTATTGCTCTGTAAAACTGTTTATTCCATTACGAAAGAGATTTTCAAAGAAGTTATTTAACTCCTCTGCACTCATCTCGGGATGCAGCAACCAATACTTTACAAGTCCTAATAGTGCTGAAGACAAATATTGTACTAACAGCTCTTTTTGTCTAGCATCCAAGCCATTAAACTGTGGGTCGTTATCAATAATTTTTAATCCTTTATCCACCAAGAATTTGACAAAGTATTCATAAAATCTAGGATCCCCATTTTCACTCAGTAAAATACTAATCGTCTCTCGGTTTTCATTCACAGCTTCTAAAATCCTCAGAATTTGTGTTTCACTTACAAACTTTTGTGACTCTAATTGATAAGTATCCTCAGTCGTATTATCTAACCCATTCAAAATATTATCTTCAATCACCTGCAATATGGCGAATTTATCACGATATTTTTGGTAAACTATCGTCCGATCAACATTACTATTGTCAGCAATTGAGATAATCGTAATCTTATCCAATGGCTTTTCTTTCATCAAGTTCAACAATGACGCCTGAATCTTTTCATCTATACTGTACATAAACTTATCCCCCGAAAATAAAATCAAGCATGTAACACGTTGTGCTAATTAAATATTCATTCAATTTTCTTATAGTATCAAAGTCAATACAATACGCTTTTTGAATTAAAAATGATTTAAATAAATATAAAAAATATAGATTTTTTATTATTTACTAAGAGTTAAAAAATTTTTGAAGGCTGAACTGTCATCGCCTTTAGTACGTAGAACAAAACATATCTTTCTACTTTTAAAAAAACTCCAGCAATCCAAAACTGGATTACTGGAGCCATTTGCCTGAATATTCAAGAACTGACCATGTTCTGTTCAACTCTTTTACATATCAGTCTTTTTTCTAGGCAGTCTTCAATTTACCGACTGCTTCTTCAATTGTTTTACCATCTGCAAAAACGTGAGTGTTTTTATCTTCAACAGTAAACAATTGAGATTCTGTATTTAACTCAACACGATATTTCATTTGTTTACCTCCCAATTATTTATTTCTTTATATCTGCTCAACGGATAATAAATGAAATTATATTCTTTATTTATTAAAATGCAAGCCCTTTCTTTTTAATAAATCCATGATAATCTGTTTTTTGGGTAGCATAATTTTCCAAATCTAGATATAATGAGGTACAGATAATAAGGAGAAGATGCAAAATGAAGAACATGTCCAAAAAAGAATATCCGTCGTGGTACCCTCGTAAACGGGGGCATAACACAGTAGAGTTTAATAAGCCAGATAAGTGGTACGAATGGTCGGCCATTCTGGATGTTATCTTTTTTGCGATTTTTTTACTTATAATAAATCATTAAGATAGTGGAACGAAACATGTTCTGCTTTCAATCATTAAGGCAAATGACGCCAGTAATCCAAAAACGGATTGCTGGCGTCATTTGTTTTCAGCGGAAAAAGTTATGTTTTGTTGCATGTTTAAGACAAAAATAGTTTTCTTTTTTTAAACATCATACTGTGTTTCACGTATCCCAGCATTCATCAAATCATATGGGGTTTTCATTGTGTCACCATCCCATGAAGCAATACCAATAACCATGGAAATAGCCATAGTATTTAATGAAATATCAGCTTTAACATTTTTCTCAAAGCCTTCTTTAATTCTCTGTGTAGCGATACCAGCACCTTTATTATTTGTATAAAGAAGTATCGCCCATGTGGGATCTTCATTATTCAACAAATATGTAATATCATTTGTCCTAGTTTTTTCCTTAATTGAATCTGTTGTCAACTTCAATAAATGTTGTAACTGATTTGAACCCATCATTCTTTTCAAATCATCGAAATAACGGATTTTGATAATTGCTGTTGTCACCGGTATTTCAAACCGTCGATTAGTTTCTGCAAACACCGCTATATCTTCTATATAGGCCACCGTCGTTCGAAGATTGGTCTGTTCATCAAATGCACCTCGCTCAATTAAAGCTGTCCGCAATTCGCCGTTAGACCTTTGTAGAGCCACTTGATTTTTGGTCATAGTATAAAGTGACAAAGACAACAAAATTGGTATAACCATCCAAAAGCTCAACTGCCAAGGAATAGCGCTCACCTTATTCATATATTGATAAATCATGACCACTGCCTGAATGGCAATAAACGTTATATTCGAAATTAAACTAGGTAAAATTCCAAAGAAATAAGTCATCATCAACAATCCAATTGTGCAAAATAAATAAATTGTATTCAAAAAAATATTTCCACTTAACGTCATTAAAATTGCTGTTGCTCCAAAAAGTGCTAAAAAAGTCAGAGTTCCAACATCTGCAAAGAGGGAATTTTTTTCATCCTTATTTTCCATTCTTATTCCCTCCATTATTTATACTCTGTTTTCTAAGTGTTAGAAAAATACCAACACCTATTAGTATTAAAACAACGATAGAAAAGCCCAAATAAATTAATAACTGTGAATTACGGCTGATAAAATTCTTCGTATTTAACGATTTATCAATTGCTTTATTTTTCTTAAAACGATAATTGTAATGTGCATTATTTGGATCAACTATAATAGCATCCCCGTTATATTGCTGAATGTTCTTTTGAAAATTAATCTGTGTTGACGCCAAATAAGTTGCTTTTGGACTGGGGCCAGTAACAACCAATAAACCTTTCTTTTCATTATAAGGCGAGCGCAGTAATTGATCTGTCCCAATCGTCTTTCCATAATCTCTTTCAATACTTAGCTTCTCGTTCGAAACAATTCGATTGAATCCATTTGAATATCTAAAATAAAGTTTTGAATTCAAAGTTTTAATCATATCATTGTTTTGGGCGTACCAACTACTATAACATTGCTATTTCGCAAAACATTTTTATTTGGTTTTGCGGTATAAAACTGGATTTTACCAGTATTACTCTTTGAAAAGTTACCAATTAGATTAAAAATATTTGTTAATGTTTTAAAATCATAATTACTTAATGTCTTAGGAATAACCACTGCCAAATTATCATAGGTTTGATTATTGATAAATAGCGTTGGATAGTTGCTAAATAGCAAATCATTCCCACGTTCAGATTTTACGTAAATACTCGACTTCGGTTCAATCTGTGCCCAAGGCGTATTGGAATTATCAGATGTATTTTGGTCTAGCATTTCCAAATCAAACGCCACTCTAACTTGAAAACTATTGCCTAGTGCAATCCCTCGTGGAACATTAACCGTCATTGTATCGCCATCAGCTTTGGCAGCACTCAACTTTTTACTGCCAACGATCGTTTTATTGATATAAACTGTGGCCAAAGCACGATTAAAGTTCAAATTTTTACTATAACGAAATTTTAACTTGAGTAACGAATCATCAATATTGGTATGATCATTCGGTAACGTTATAAAGTAACTAGTTTCTTGGTGACCCGCGCCCTGAACATTATCTTCCGAACTGCTAAGTTGATAATGACCATTGTCATGTAGCGAAGACGTAAATGTGTCTGTATTCGCATCCACCATCTCACTTGCTTTATCAGTCTCATTCATTAATTCCTCGTTCGCCACAAAACGAGCTGCTTTCTTCAACAGAGAACCAGTTTGAGCTGTAACAATTAGATAATAACGATTATTAGTATAATAGGTTTTGATAATAGCTTGGTTATTAATTTTATTAGAATTAATCTGCTTTTTCAAATTATCTGGTAATTTATTATACTTGGCTACCACCATTAAGTAGTCGTCCTTTTTAGGGTGACTATTATTCATCCTTACAACATGAACTTGATCATTATCAGTCGAAATAACCCGTGACTCTCCCGATAAAGCAATCATACTAGCAGTTAGTTCATCAGCGCTAGGATTATTGCTTGTGACAATTTTAGAATGTTGAAACGAAACCGTATCTTGTCCTGAAAAGTGATGATAAAAGGAATGCAGAGTATTCTCAGCTGGTTTTAGTGAATATTCAAAATTAACATTTGATCCCTGATTAATTGTCAACCAATTGGCTGGAGTCTGTTGCAATTGATAATCCTTATCACTAGTTTGATTTAAAATTTGACCATTAATTTGTAACTTATTAGTTCCACTCAATAAATTTAAAGGTATTTCAATTTGTTGAGATTGTGCCCCAGTTTCGTCTTTTGGCCTGAAGGAATCAAATTTAACACCATTGATTGACACGGTTATATCAGAAACTTGTCTGGAAGACAATTGTGAGATCTGAAAATTCAAATTGAATGTGGCCTTTTTAATATCCCAATAATCCATCTTGGTAAAATACATGTTGGACTGTACAGACTTTCCAGATAAAGTTGTCGTTTCATTTTGAAAGTTTTGTGTATATGTCAAATTTTCAGCTGCGAGAACATCGCTTGATTGAACAAAAAAACTTAAACAGCTTAAGAAAAACAACAGTCCAATCCAAATAAATTTATTGATATCGCTTGGTTTTATACCATTTTGCCTGTTTATGAAAGACTTGTTCACGAATATACCCCACCATTCCGTAAGCAGCTACTGCGAGCCACATTTGACTATAAACTAAGTACATAAAAATGATTAATAAAAAGTTAGCGAAAGTCAATTCACCTTTTTCCGTTGTAATTGTTAAGAAAGTACTTACTACGAACATTGTAACTGCAAAAAGCCATAATGAATTGCTAAATCCCTGTAGATCAGAATGAACCACACCAGCAACAGATAATACAAAAACCGTATCAGATAAGATCAATGATGTCATCAATAAAAATACACTGATAAGAAATACATTAAATCAAATCTAATAGGACGCCCTTTCTTCTGGAAGAGTAACTTAGCATTTTTTACAATTACATAAATATTACCTTCAACCCACCGTTTTCGCTGGTGAAACCAAACATCAAGGGTCTGTGGTTCTTGTTCCCAAGTAACAGCCCGTGGTTGAAATTTAATCCTATATCCCATTTGATAAACTCGAAAACTGATTTCAGTATCCTCAGCCAGTGCTTTAACATCCCATCCACCAACTTTTTCAATTACACTCCGACGAATAACATAATTTGTTCCCGGAATCGTGCATAAATGGAATAATTGCTGACGGCCAGCTTGCGCCATCCACTGAAAAGATAAAGTCTCAATATTAATAAACCTTGTTAGCAAAGAAGCATTCTTGTTACGCGTTCTAAATTTTCCAATTACAGCGGCAAGGCCATCATCAGCTAATAATTCAGCCACCAAAATTCTCAAAGCTGGTGCTTCAGGTGTATTATCCGCATCGTAAATTGAAATTATACTTCCTTGCGCGGATTTCAATCCAATATTTAAAGCATTGGATTTTCCCTTACCACCATTAGTTTTATCAGTATTTATTACCTTCAATCGTTTTTCCCCAAATTCATTCTGTAAATTACCTAAAAGCTGTGACGAATTATCGCTAGAATTATCATTAATAACAATAACTTCGTACTTATCTTGTGGATAATCAAAACTAAGCAAAGATAAAACAGTCTTGACGATAACAATTCCCTCATTGTGTGCTGGAACTAAAATAGAAACAAATGGCACTTTATCTGGCAGTTGAGGTGTCAGCTTGGATGATTGCCTCAAATACCAAGTATATCCGGCAATCGTTAAGATTAAATTAATTACTAATGTACCCCAAATTGAGATAATCGCTATAAGTAGAAAAAAATCTAAAATTGAAATAATTACACCTTCTATCTTTTAAACATATTTTTATAAATCTTCCGTCCTAATAATGTAAATATAATTAAAATTAACAAAACAATGACAAAGAAAATAGTCAAAATATTACCCTGTACATGAAAGAAATTACTAAATAACGCTTCTTTCTTTGTTGCATAGATAGGGATATCATTAGTATTTTTTGTATTTTGAATATTTTCTCTCTGACCATTCATATAATAATCACCATGACGATAATTCATAATGGAAGTCCCTGTTTTAATCGTCGTGTCTAGATTAATCGGGTCAAACCAGTTGATCTGTAAATGACCAACTTCTTGTTTTAAGTCGTGCAATCCAACCATAGAATCTGGAAGTTTAACAGTTAGCGCTGTCGGCATTGAAAATGACATGTCATAACTTTTTTTAACCTTTTTCAAAGATGAAACTGGCATACCATAAAAACTCATTTTCGTACTTAACGCATTATTATCTTGTTTAACATAAACAACTTTTTCATTTGGCAACAAAATCAAACTATTAGTATTTTTTAGCGCGTTGTCACGCAACACTTGATCTTGATTCCAATAGCCAAAGGAACTTATTCCAATTGGATACACATTTTCACGAGCAAGACTAACCATGTAACTCGAAAAAATTTGATTCAACTCTGGTCCACTATTGATTGGCGGGGCTCCAACAATTGGCATCTGAGCAAAAATCACTCCCCCTCGATTCTCAATCCTATTTAAAACGGTTGTGTAATTGGTGAAGGATTTCATTTGAGTATTATCACTCACTGAGCTCGCACTAATTGCAAATGGAATCTCCTTTTGATAACAATATAAACTCAAGTCATCCAAGATTTTCAAATTACTGTACGGAGTTACATTAGTTATAGTCAACATTGGTTGATATCTTTCTGTGCGACCAAATAGTTGGGAAATCAATTGACAAGCTGCCAATGAGCTTAAACCACTAGATTGAAAATATGGTAAATAGCCATTCCTTCCATTAATAACTCCATAAGGATATTTCTTTTGATTTTCTTCTTGCGTCGACAGTACACCAACAGTTTTACTTGAATTTGAAAGATTTTTCAAAACGGTTATCGTCTCGCTAAAAGGTAACAACTGCTCATCTCGATTAATTTTTAAAATAAATTGTTGCCGATAGATTCTTTTATTGTTTCCACCTAGTTGGGCAACTTCATTAGCAGTCAAATTGTCACCTACATGTAATTTTATCCCTGTAAACTTATCACGATCATGGATAAAATTTTTATTGTTCATTCCCACTTGAGGCCAATTTATCATCGTTATAACGCCTGAATACTTTTTAACAAGTCCAGAAGTATAGTCGTCTTGGGAAACTGTTTTAACCGATAAATTCAGGCTCGCCAACAACCGTTGTAACGAATCAATTTGTTTATCTGACTGATTAACATTATTTTCAGAATCATATACTAATAAAATCTTTTCCTGTGTTGTAGCCTGCACATTAGCTATAGGTATAGTGATAAAAGCCGACACTAGTGCCATAAATACCAAAATAAAGCTTAAAAACTTACTTCTCATCACTATCACCATCCTTAATCACTGTATTCCACAAACGATGATGCAAAATATCGCTTACAAAAAGAATAAATGTTAAATCTAAAGTAATTGGAACAATGAATTGATGTTTAGCTAAATCCGCTTCACCAGCAGCCAAAACAGAAATAATCGGAATAAAAATAATAATTGTCATCATTCCAAATACTAGTAGAAATCTAACAACTCCCTGATATCGGCCAGCACGAAAATCCAAAAAACAACTAATTGCATAAACAATCGTATATCCCAATACATATAAACCAATGAATCCATATTTATTTGGAAAAAAGGTCCCTGCATAAGTACTATAAAGCACAAAATATTTAGTATGCTCCCTAGGTTTATGTCCTGAATTTCTAGTAAAATTTCCAACTGCTTTTACTTGCGTAACCATGATATCTTTTGTAGAAACATCTAATAAACGGACAAATTGTTTGGGATTATGTATATAATACTTGATTAGCCATCCCATACCTGTCTTTTGAATCAAGTGCTTTTCAACATACTTGCTACTTGGTTGGACCGTGTCATACGTTCTAGGGTAATATTCCTGCATTCTCATCAATGAGTACTGTGGACTAATTCCAGCCTTAGACAGCTTCTTACTGGGATCGCCAGTCTCCATTAAAACTCCATGTGTAAAAGACTGATACTGATTTACATCGTTGAATTCAGAATTGATTTTGCTATATGTAAATACGCCTGCAAATAATAGCGCTACAATCCCGCCCAAAATAGCAAAGCGACGTGCTTTAAAATTAGGCAAGAACATCAGTCCAATTGCAACAACTGCAAAAGTTAAAGCTAATGGAGCATTTTGTTGTTTAATAGTCAACAACATTATGGTACTTGTAAAGAACAATAAAATCATAGGCCATCGTTTCTGGTAACAGTCACGTGAGATTGCCAGAATAGAAGCAAAAGAATAAAGCATTACGATATACATACCTGGTTCAGCAAAAAAGGAATTAAAATATAATGTAAATGACGAGTCAGCAAAAATAAAAACTACTAAAAGTGCAACAACATAACTTCTGATTCGACGATATGGGAAGACCAAGGACTTAGTCAATAAGTAAATTGCACCCAGGAAGAACACATAATAAATAATTGCTAAAAAACGAATATCAAAAATAGTCTTACTATAAAAAATCTTGTTCAAAAAGACAGCAAGCTTAACTATCATCGCCTGCGAGGTAAAAACAGCCGCTGAATTCTCATTATAATATTGATATATCCCGAATTTTGTAATTACATAATCCAATGATTGACTATAGTGTGTGGGCAATCGATAAACGCCATTGCTATTCATTGCACGATAAAAATCACCGTTATCGGCTAAGCCTTGTATCGGTGGAATAAATAACAAAAAACCGCTAATCACGGCCGCCAAAATCATAGCCATCATTGCTGGGGAAATATATTTTTTAAATTTATTAAAACTTATCCTCATATATTTACTCAAAAATTTATTTCCTTAATATTTTGAAGCAACCAATCCCAATAAATTATTAAATGAATAGGCTTGCTTTTGTTTTTCAACACCTAGAGCTCCATAAATCGGTGAATTTTCATCGGTTACTTGAGAATTCCACATCAAATTCATTGTGTAGCGATACATCTTCTCATCATGGCTATTTGCAAAGATCATAGCTGCCAATGCATAACTACCAGATGATTGATTCTTATTTACAACCGCTCCATTAACTGAATAACTATTATATAGTTCATGTGATTTCACTTGGCGCGCCAACCAATTTAATGTAACTCTTTTAACCTTACCAACCTCTGATAAGTGCAAGATTGTCTCTAATGCTTCAGAAGTATTCAAATCATCTCTACTGTACGCTCCAAATTCCCAGGAATAACTAGATGCATACAGTGGAAAAGCATCTCCCAGATAACCACGTTGAACCATCTTGAGTTGATTCTGATAGTACTTTTTCTCCTTTTTTGTATCCGCTTCAAAATACTTTAAAGTTGATAAATCATAGTAAGCTAATGAACTATCCGTACTACTCTTCTTTTCTTTAACATCATAAAAATCAGTAATACGTCCCTTTTTTATTACATTATTTTTCAACATCGCGAAGCGTTTTGCGGCTTCATAACGATATTTATTATTTCCTGTAGCTTCATAGTACATTTGCAATGCCCGAATAATTCTAAAATCATCCAGTGTAGCATTAACATTAGCTTTCTTATTACTATTAGGATCATACCGATAACTGAATTGAGTTCCTTGGTTAAAGGTTTTTTTTGTTTTCTTATAAAACTCACGAAATTTTTTATATTTATGTTGATAAATTAGATATTCCAACCAAAAACCAGATGATTCCGATAACATCTCGTGACCGACTGCATTATTTTGGTCTGATTTTTTTATATTTAAATAGTTAGTATAAATTCCCTCATTGGTAATCATTTTGTTATCAACAAATTTGAATAATAATTTTTCTTGATTATTGTAATCGCCATAATTACTCGTTACAGCAAAATCACTATCTTTATTTTTCGGTAATACTACTTTCGTTTCTTTATGACAACCAGCAACAATCGAAAGAATTAAAAATACAAGTATCCATAACTTCTTTTTCATCTGCTTATTCACCCCAATAAATGTTCGCTCATTTATAAATTATATTATACTCTTCAACCTAATTGATTTACTTTCAAAAATTAAATGTAATCAGCATATTATTATAAATAAAATTCTATGCTCCAAATATAGTTCAGAGATATATCAAATTTTTTTAGTAATTCATTTTAGAATTCTAAGAGGTACGCTTAAAACTACAAAAAAAATTATTTTTACTATTCTCTTTGCTATAATTAACGTAAGGAGGCGGTAGGCATGGCTTTAAATATTAATTTGGTGAACGGCCGCAGTATTCATATCACTGAAGAAACATATATCATCGCATGGAAATATCAATCATCAATGATGGCAAGTAATGCTGATCATTATTATCTTGACTGTATTTTCAAGGGTGGTTTCGAAGATGGAAAAATCACTGAAGAGGACGAAGAAAACAAGTTGGAAGGTTTGATCAGTGCTGCTGATTGGATAACTATTGGTAAAGACAACAAGAATTCTTTGAAGACGACCGCTATTTTAAGTATAACTAGAGATTAAAAACAGTTTGGGACAAAAATATTATTGTCTTTAAACATTCAGCATAAACGTGGAACAAAACATAGCTTTTTCCGCTTAAAAAAAATGACCCCAGCAATCCAAAATCGGATTACTGGGGTCATTTGCCTTAATGCTCGAAAGCTGAACATGTTTTTTGTCCCACTCTCAAAAAAAAGGACCCAGTCAATTGACTGGGTCCTTTATGCTCTCTGGGGGGAAAGCAGTAATCAGAATTTTGATTACGCCAAATATTAACATTAAAAAAACACAATTTCCAGAGAAAAGCACACATACAAAAATTTAGTTATTGATTGAACGATTGACTTTTGAAGTAGCTTCCAAAGTATCACAAAATTCTTCTAAACCATCTTCAGAACCATTAGCGCAAGCTGCTTCAAAATACTTTACTTTATAGTCTAGTTTCTTTAAATATCGCTGTGACTGCTCGATTTGTTTCATGACTTCATCACGTTGTCGCTTAAACATCTCTAGTCTTTTTTCTAAAGTGTCATTTCCTTCCATAGACATATTGACAAATTCTCTAATTTCTTTCAGAGACATCCCCGTTTGTTTCAAACAAGAAATCAAGTCAACAAAATCCATGTCATCATCAGTAAATTCACGACGTCCCCCATTCCCGCGGTGAACGAAAGGCATCAAACCTTCTTTATCATAATAGCGCAGTGTGTAACTAGAAAGACCGGTCTTTTCTGCTACTTGCCCAATTGAATATGCCATGTCGGCCCTCTTCTTTCTCTTAAAATATTATTAGTAGTATTATACCTTACAATACTCGTGGTGCTAGTTAAATGTGCCGCCTCCAAGAACAAGAAAATTAGGTCGCTGTGGGGACCGAGCCGAGCCAAAGTCTCGTCTCTCGACTTTGAACCTCGCAAAAACCGCGAGTTTCAAAGCTCGTCCCGTGGTGTAAGCACTAAAGTGCTAACGCCACCTTCACAGCGACCTAATTTCTTGCTCTTTCCGGCTAGTTCATTGTTTTTTTGAATTAATAGTAAATAACTTTAAGTATTATTTTGCCATCAATGACTAGAATTATAGGATATAGAATATATTCTTAATCTTTTGACTTTAAAAATTATTCGCAAAATTATTTCAATTCTATAGTCAAAAAATCAACTAGCACCACGAGTCTTACAATTTAAACATTTCATGTATGTAACGCTGGGTGAACTTAATCACTTCGGCTAAAGTACCGAACCCAGTTATGGCTTTAATTCCGAATTTTTACGACTGCAGTATATCTGTGGAATAATAGCTTTTCCCACATTAAAAAAATGGTTCCAACAATCCAAAATCGGATTACTAGAACCATTTATTCTAATGCTCGAAAGCTGAACCTGTTTTGTCCCACTTTCTAATATTGTGACATATATGTATCACGTTCCCATTGGGAAACTGTTTGTTGATATCTTGCCCATTCAGCATTCTTGGCAGCGAAGAAACTATTTGTAAGTCCCTTACCAAGTGATTGTTGAACATATTCATCTTTACGTAAAGCTTTCAAAGAATTATGCAATGTTGAAGGAAGATCGACGATACCTTCTTCACGACGCTTATCTTCTGACATTTCGTAAATATTATCTTTAACTTCTGGCATCAAATCATAGTTACTGTCAATACCATCAAGACCAGCATCAAGAATACATGCAATGGCCAAATATGGATTAGTTGTTGGATCAACACTTCTCATTTCAATACGTTTTGACTTACCTTTAGCAGCGGGTACACGTACTAATGGTGAACGGTTCTTACTTGACCAAGCAATGTACGTAGGAGCTTCATAGCCTGGTACTAGACGTTTATATGAGTTAACAGTTGGATTATTTACAGCTGTCAAAGCACGAGCATGCTTCAAAATACCGCTCAAGAACTTCTTAGCTGTTTCAGATAACATATCATTTTCATCATCGAAGATATTATCATCACCGTTAAACAATGACATATTGATGTGCATCCCTGAACCATTGATTCCTTGAACAGGTTTTGGCATAAATGTTGCATATAAACCATGTTCCTTAGCAATCGTCTTAACAACAAGTTTGAAGGTTTCAATACTGTCTGCAGCTGACAATGCGTCTTGATACTTAAAATCAATTTCTTGTTGTCCTGGTGCAACTTCATGGTGACTAGCTTCAACTTCAAAGCCCATCTTTTCTAGGCCTAAAACGATATCTTTACGAACGTTAACACCCAAATCAACAGGTGAAAAGTCGAAATAGCTTCCATCATCATTTAGATGAAGTGTTGGATTGCCATGTTCATCTGTATTAAATAAGAAAAACTCTGGCTCAGGTCCAATATTAAAGTTAGTGTATCCCATACCATGCATCTTTTTGATAATTCGTTTTAGGTTTACACGAGGGTCACCTTCAAATGGTGTACCGTCTGTCTTATAAATATCACAGATCAAACGAGCAACTTTACCGTGTTCTTCACCCCATGGGAAAATCAACCAAGTTGATAAATCAGGATGTAATAGCATGTCACTCTCTTCAATACGTGTGAAGCCATCGATTGATGAACCATCAAAAGTAATCTTGTTTGCTAGAACTTTATCTAGTTGAGAAACAGGAACTTCGACATTCTTGATGATTCCGTTGATATCTGTAAACATCAAACAAATAAATTCAACGTTTTCATCGTTAACCATTTTTGTAATATCTTCTGCAGTATAATGTTGCACTTTTAACCACTCCTATTGGATATACCGATTTTTTAGAGGTCACTAATAAACGTTATTAATATACCGTTCTATTAATAATATGATGATAATACCAATTACAAATCTAGGTGTCAAATATTTTCATTGTCATTTTCAAACAATCCTAATATTAAATCCTAAATTTTTGTATATGAAAATTTTATCATAATTATCACAATTAATTGCACATTAAATTTGACTTCTGAGAGTTTTCCCGTTAAATTATAGATACGAACGAAACAGAATATAAAAATAATAATTGTTCGTAATTAATGGAGTGAATAATAAATGCAAGTTTTTGATTATGAAGATATCCAACTAATACCGAATAAATGTATCGTCAATAGTCGTTCAGAATGCGATACAAGCATCAAATTTGGACCAAAAACATTTAAGATTCCTGTCGTCCCTGCGAATATGCAAACAATCATTGATGAAAATCTGGCTGAAAAATTGGCTGCCAATGATTATTTTTACGTCATGCATCGTTTTGAACCAGAGACACGTGTTAACTTCATCAAAACAATGAATCAAAAAGATTTATTTACTTCAATCAGTGTTGGTATCAAAAAAGACGAATTTGAATTTATTGATACCTTAGTCGCTGAACATTTAAAACCTGACTACATTACAATCGACGTTGCTCATGGTCACAGTGATCGTGTCATCGAAATGATTAAATATATTAAAAAGAATTTACCCGATTCTTTCCTAACTGCTGGTAACGTTGGTACACCTGAAGGCGTTCGTGAACTAGAAAATGCCGGTGCTGATGCAACTAAAGTAGGAATTGGACCTGGTAAAGTATGTATCACTAAATTAAAAACCGGTTTTGGTACCGGTGGTTGGCAATTAGCTGCTGTAAGGCTCTGTGCTAAAGCCGCTAGCAAACCAATTATTGCTGACGGTGGCGTTAGAAATGATGGTGACATTGCCAAATCAATCCGTTTTGGAGCAGATATGGTAATGATTGGTTCCCTACTTGCTGGCCATAAAGAATCACCTGGTAAAATCATTGAAAAAGATGGTCAAAAATATAAAGCTTATTTTGGTTCTGCTTCTCAATATCAAAAAGGTGAATACAAAAATGTTGAAGGCAAGCGTATGCTCGTTCCTTATAAGGGTGAAATCATGGATACGTTGACCGAAATGAAACAAGACTTACAATCCTCCATCTCTTATGCAGGTGGTAAGGACTTGAATTCCTTACGTAAAGTAGATTACGTAATTGTTAAAAACTCAATTTACAATGGTGACGTTTATTAAATACGTTGCTTAAATACAATAAGACAAAAGAAAAAGAAGCTGACGACTGGGTGTTCGTCAGCTTCTTTTTTATGAATGGGATAGTTCATGTTCAATTTGATAAGCATTGGTTGTCCATCAAACAACTTTAGCATCCATCAAATTTACCATAACTGTAACACATTAATAGATAATTAAAAAGTATGAAAACTTTTAAAGTAAAAAAGATTTTTTCTAATTTTTTGAGAAATTTATCATTTTACTCTACGCGTTGATTTAGATGGTCAGTAAAGTGATGAATTCCCTTGTTTCGTTCTTCAAATCCTTCTGTCTTACTAACAATAAACCGGGGTCGATTATTAACTTGGTCTAAGACACGTCCTAAGTAGCTACCTAGAATTCCCATTGATAGCATTAGTAAACCTAGAGTAAATAATAAAATCGTTATACCTACACTGGCCAAACTATAACTACCACTAGCGATTAAATATCCTAGCGAGAAAACGCCACTTACTAACGGAATAATCGAAAAAATATTGACAAATTGTAAAGGTTTCATCGAAAAAGAAGTAATACCGTCCAAAGCTAGTTTCACCATCTTCGACAATGGATACTTTGTTTCACCAGCGACTCGTTCTTGACGGTGATACTGTACGCTAGTCTGTTTAAAGCCTATCCAAGTTACTTGTCCGCGAACGAATGGATCTTGCTCGTGTAATTTCAACAACTGATGCACCGCTTTACGATCCATCAAGCGAAAGTCACCTGTATCAAGTGGCATATCAATCGTAGCTAAATGTTTAAAAGTACGATAAAACATTTTGGCAGTTAACTTTTTAAAAATGGTCTCGCCATCACGTTGCATTCGTTTTCCATAGACGATTTCGTAACCTTCATTCCACTTTTTAATCATCTGGGGAATTACTTCTGGTGGATCTTGCAAATCAGCATCCATCACAACCACAGCATCCCCTTTGGTGTACTGTAAACCAGCAGTAATTGCTAACTGGTGCCCAAAGTTACGAGAAAACTCAACCAACTTAATATTATCGTGTTGTCGAATAGCTGCATTAATAATCGAAACTGATTTATCTTTTGATCCATCATCAACGAAAATCAATTCATACTGTTCCTCTTGTTGCTCTATATAATTTAATAAAGTATCAATCGTTGCCTGAATTCCTGCTTCTTCATTGAAAACTGGCAAAACAATTGAAATTAATTGATTTTTCATAAGCTAGTATCCTTTCATTGATTACTTGTAGATATTTGATAAATCGTAAAGTGTGCCTGATTGTCCAGGTCCACCCATGCCACCACGCATTGCTGAGGCACCGGAAGATTTCTTCATTTGTTTTTTCATTTTCTTTAATTGAGCTTTAGTTAATTTCTTCTTACCCATTGAAGGCTTAGTTCCATTTCCAGATGGAGCTTTATTACCTTGTCCATTGGAACCACTTGGTTTAGCTGGAGGAGTTGAACCATTACTATTTCCACTAGGAGCAGTTCCCCCTGGTGCTTGTCCAGCAGTGTTTGGAGCTGTATTTTTAGTTTTTGTAGAAACTGTTACAGAGCTTGAATTATTAGTTTGGACTGTACTATTAGAAAGAGTAACTTTTTTAGCATGTTTCTTGATCCAAGTAACAATTTCATTGTTATTACCACCAGCTTTACCACCGGAGTAATAATACTTAACTTTGCCCTCTTTCACGAGCTTCTTAAATTGTTTCAAAGTGATTGCATTATCGGTTCCATTAAAGCCACCCATGGCCATAACCGCTTTACCTGTTTTAATAATATAAGGTGCGGCAGTGCTGGAATCATCAGTAGCAAATAAGTATTCGGCATTACCTTGATGTTTCTCCAGATATTTCAATAAAGAATTATTAACTGAAGAATCACCCATACCTCCGCCACCACCAGCTGACAAGAGTGATGGTCCAGCACTAGGAATACCATTACTTGATCCAGCTAAAGTTGGCGTTAACGACCACCAAGTTGGAGCTAGCATGACGATAATCAGAGCGATAACTGGCCAAACACGCTTGTTTTTGAGACGAATAGCAATCCAAGGCAATGCAAACAGTGGAATGGAAATAATTATTCCCGCGATTAACAATACCCAAGCTAAGGTTGGATAATAGTCGGTTAAATACCAAGCTTGCAATAAACTAGTTGTCAAAATCGAAATTGGTAACAACATTGACCAGATGGATTTTTCACGCCATTGTTTGATCATCGTATAAATTCCGATACCAGCTAAAGCCGCCATCGCTGGAGCTAACATAATCGTGTAGTAAGGATGGAAGAAACTGGCTACTGAGAAAAATCCTGCTACTGGTACCATCCAGCCTAACCACAACCAAAGATCTTTTCTTTGATTATTAAGTGCATACCATTTTTTCTTGGGGTCTTGATAGTAAACATAACTTGAGATGACACCAAAAACGGCTAGTAACATCAACCAACTGATTTGTGGACCTAATTCTTTTTGTAATAGTCTGAATGGTCAAGCTGTACCGATATTAAAGGCGCCACCGCCACCACCGGTACCTGCACCTGCTCCTTTACCTTTGCCACCCATTGATGGGGCGCCACCTTTAGATCCTGATGGCTTAGCGGGAGGATTTCCAGTTTTCTTCTTAGAACCGCTTGGTGGTGTTGGAGCATTACTTGAAGATTTGGAGCCACTTACTTTTTTCGAGCCGCTTGGTGGTGTCATTGATTTACCACCCTTCTTAGACGAACTGCCCATTCCTGGGAAGGCACCACCGGTACCAGTGGTCTGTCCAAGCAATCTTTGCGTTCCATTGTAACCAAAAGCCAATTCCAAAGCTGAATTAGTTTCAGAGCCACCTTCATATGGACGACTGTTGGAATTAGTCAAATCAACTGACAAAGGCCAAATCAATGTGAAAATGGCCAGAAAAACAGTTGCAATTGATAAGTGAAGCAATTTTTTCTTCCAATTAACTTTGGCTGCTAACCAATAATAGAGATATAACGCTGGCAAAACCATAAAAGCTTGTAACATTTTAATATTGAAAGATATTCCAATCAGTGCGAAACCAATCCAAAGGTAACGTTGCTGTTGTTTTAATACAGCTTTTTGTACGAACCAAACTGACAATAATAAAAAGAATACTAATGTAGCATCCATATTATTTGTCCGCGAATCGGCCACCACAATCGGTGTCAAAGTCATAATTAAAGCAGCAATACGGGCTGGAATTTTGCCAAATCTCTTGGTTACCAGACTGTAAATGAGATATACCGAACCAATTCCAAAAAGGATTGACGGTAATACAACACTCCAGCCATGTACCCCAAAAATCTTGGCACTAATGGTCATAAACCAAAGTGCAACTGGTGGCTTATCAACCGTAATAAATCCGGCCGGGTCAAAACTGGCATACCAGAAGTTTTTAAAACTTTTAGTCATACTGACAATTGCGGCAGTGTAAAAGTTATTTGCCTCACCCGCCTCCCAAATATTCCAGGCATATAAGAACGCCGCTAGAATTAAGATGGCAATTAGCCAATAATCATACTTAATATTTCTTAATTTATCGAAAAATCCAAGTTTTTCATTTTTTTGAACACGACTCGGTTCTTTGGATTCCATCATTTATCTTCTCCAATCTCTAAAAAGCTATCTTTACAAAGAAACAAATGATTGAATAAACTAAAATCGATAATAAAATTGATTTTATCTGTGAATTATTTTTCATTTATTCAAATTCCTTTCTTAACAACAGGGATAAGATTAGCCAAACTAACTTAAATTAAACTTAAATCAAAAAATATGTTTTATAATTATGACTGACAGTTGATGTTTTTAGGGTTCCGCCTCCAGGAGCAATGAAATTAGGTTGTTGTGGGGACCGACTCGAGCCAAGGTCTCGAGTCTCGACTTTGAACCTCGCAAAACCCGCGAGTTTCAAAGCTCGTCCCGTGGTGTAAGCACTAAAGTGCTAACGCCACCTGCACTGCATCCTAATTTCATTGCTCCTTCCGGCTAGGGTTTATATTCAAATTAATCTGACAAGAATTTACTCTGGTATGGATAAATATTTTAAGAGTATGGTTGCTCCATAATCCTATCAAGACAGTAATAAAAGCCATGAAAAATATTTGAGATATCAAGTTATTCTTGAGTTAATAAAGAACTAGTCGGAAGATTCGGACAGTGGTTACTGGCAGTGAAAGTGGTGTTAGGACGACCGTTTTTGTCGTTCTTACAGCACCGGGCGCGTTTAAGACTTGCCGAACTTGCAAGGCTTAAACCGAGGTCCGAGACCTTGGCTCGGACCGTTCCGCACCGCCAGTAACCACTGTCCGAATCTGGAGACGGCATACCCATAATATAAATAATTTGAAGTTCAGTTGGGAACTTTCAACCTTTAATTAATAAACCAAATAGGAGTTATATATGGTAAATAATATAAAGATTTTAGTAGTAGAAGATGATGAAAATTTGGCTAATAATATTGCGTCTTTTTTAGCTGATTTTTCCGAAGTCGATATTGAAAATGATGGTCTCAGTGGCAAATTTGCTGCGACTGAAAATGTTTACGATCTCATAATTTTAGATATCATGTTGCCCGAAATGAATGGGTACGATGTTTTAAAAAATATTCGGGCTGATAAAATCAACACGCCTGTCTTAATCTTGACTGCTAAAGCAGAAATTGATGACAAAATTCACGGTTTCAATCTTGGAGCAGACGATTATTTGACGAAGCCATTTCACCGTGAGGAACTACAAGCTCGCGTCAAAGCTTTATTAAAGCGCAGTGGTGTATTAGCGGATGATTCAACTTTAAAAATAAATAACCTCGAAGTTAATCTCAATACTCACGAAATAGATGCTTCTGGTAAGCCAATTACTCTTAATGGGAAAGAATACGATTTATTAGTTTATTTATTGCAGAATAAAAATACTATCTTAACTAAAGATCAAATTTTCGAACGTATTTGGGGCTTTGACTCTGATACTTCGATTACGGTTGTTGAAGTCTATATGAGCAATCTAAGAAAGAAATTACGAGCTTCTAAAAACGATAATTTAATTAAAACTATCAGAAATGTCGGGTATATTTTCCAAGATGACACTGAAAACTAGACAAAATACTATTACCAGACATCAACAATTTAAACTTTTTCTTTCCATCATGGCGGCCTTTGCTATTTTATTCCTGACCCTCGGTGTGATTATTTTTAATCTCTTTCAATCTTCAACTTATCGCAGCATTGATAAGGATATTCGTGAACAAGTCATTTCGATCAAAAAACAACCTAAATTTACTAAACGAGCCGTTCCAGATCCTCACGACCCTAACCACATGATTGACCAAAATAAAAAACCAGAACCTAAAGCCCCTTTTCAGGCTTCAATTCTGGTTTTCGACGATTCAGGTAAATTACTCAATAAATCCAGTTTGGGTAATCGCTATTCCGTTTTAAAAAACATCAAATTACGTAAAAAAAATGTCAATCTCAAGCAAACAATTGTTGTTAACAAGATGAATTTTCGTTCGGTTTTGATTAAGGTATCCTCCAAGAACCATAATCCCATGTACGCAGGACACTATGTTTTAATTATGCAAAACATAGATACCCAAATTCAGGCAATCAAAAACTTTGAAGAAATCCTTGCCATTACATTTTTCATCTTTTGGATCATTGCTCTTGTTATTTCTTATTTCTTAGCAAGAATCAATATGTTGCCAATAGTGAAATCTTGGAAACAACAAACTGAATTTGTTAATGATGCCGCCCACGAGTTGCGGACACCTTTAACAATCATTCAAGGAAAATTAGAATATATGCTTACTAAACCAAAACAAACTATTTTGGATGAAGCTGAAGCTATTTCTGTTTCTCTTGATGAAGTTAATCGTCTCAATTCACTGACCAACAACCTACTTGTCTTGGCTCGTTCGGATTCAGCTACCACTAAATATGAATTTCAACTTACAACACCAGCGTTTTTTTTAAAGGATCCAATTGAACCTTTTAAAGATATCATTAACTCACAGTCAAAAGTCTTTCAGATCAATCTCAGACACCAACCTACTATGCTCTTGGACCGTGACAAAATTAAGCAACTATTAATTATACTGTTAGATAATGCGACAAAATACACCCCTAAAAATGGTACGATAAGAATATACGATCAAGTTGAGGGGTCAAAATATCAATTTATTATTTCTGATACTGGCATAGGTATCAGTGATGCTGATAAAAAGAAAATTTTTGGCCGTTTCTATCGTGTTGATAAATCTCGAAATACCAACAGTGGTGGTCACGGCTTAGGGTTAGCGATTGCTAAACAGATTGTTGATCTTCATCATGGACATATTTTTGTACGTGATAATTTGCCTCAAGGCAGTGAATTTGTCGTGGAATTACCAATTAAACACAATTAAAAACGAGGGATAAGTATTATGAATAAAGAAAAAATAAAAAAGTATTGGTTCGACTTTCTCAAGGATAAAAATCCTTTAGACTATCCATTAGGTGATCTCACCATTTTTGGAGGAGATCCCGACCGTTTAGCCAAACTAGTTTATAACGGTACTAAAACGGCCACTTCCTCTGCTTATGATTTATACGAGCCAACTGAATATATGCCAGAAGTCGGTGATTATAACATCATTTTAGATGGTCAAGAAAATCCGATCTGTATTACTAAAACACTCGTCACTGAAGTAATTCCATTTAATTTAGTTAGCGCAGAACATGCTTATCATGAGGGTGAAGACTCAAGAACATTAGCTGAATGGCGTCAAGTCCACGAAGATTTCTTTACCAAAGAGTATCAAGAAGCTGGCAAAGAATTTACTACTGATATGCCTTGTCTTTGCGAAGTATTTGAACGCGTTTATTAGTATTATCAGATAGCTTAAAACATAATAAAGAGGGCTAGATATCTTTCCGGATTTATACCACAGAAAGATACCTAGCCCTCTTTATTTTTAACAGAAGAAACTATACTTTCTCCCACTATTTCTTTGCTTTATCATCTAAAGAATCAGAAATTTTCTTCAAATACATTACTATTTCATCTTCTTTAGTTGTTTCTTCTTCCGCTTCCTCTTCGTCACGCGTTTTAATAATCTTGTTCATTACCTTAACAAGCAAGAAAACAACAAAGGCGATAATCAAGAAATTGATGATTGACTCAATAAAAGTCCCATATTTGAAAGTTGCATCCCCAACTTTAAATACCAAATTGCTTAAATCAATCTTACCTAGAAACAAACCAATCAACGGATTGATCAAATTACTAACAAGCGATTGTACAATAGCTGTAAAAGCAGCACCCATAATGACACCAACAGCTAGGTCCATGACATTACCACGGCTAATAAAGTCTTTAAATTCTTTTATCATATTCAAAATCTCCTAAAAATGATTTCTCCTTTAATTATGAACGTTTTCGGGACTTTTTTGCAAACTTTTCACCTGTCTAACCGATACAAATCGTCTAAAAAATCAATTAAAAAATCATCAATAAAAGGCATTTCATTTATAATCAGAGTGAAAGGCTGTGAAATTATGAATAAATTAGATATCTATAAAATGATACTCGAAATTATTTCCGAGAAAAATCCAAAGGACTTCCAAGAATTGCTCGACAATGCTCAGCATTATCAAATTGTTAAAAATTACATTGCTAGTGAAAATCCCAACCAATTTCTTATTAAAGATATGCAAGACTCAGTCATTAGTATGGTTAATGATGGCTTAATATCGGGAATTATTAGTCCACTTAAATATGTCACCTTAATTAAAATTAATGGACTGACGATTCAAGGTTTTCAATACTTAAAAAAACTACAAGAAGACGATGTTGAACAACAAATCAAAGCTATCTTAAAAACCAATGATCAACCAATGGAACCAAAGAATCTAACAAAGGCACTGGCATCACTAATTTTCTAATAAAGTAACATGTGCCCCTTAGGAACAAAGTTTCTGTGGAGAACGATTGGTATTGTCCTTATTTGATGCAAAATTTTGTGCTAAGTATTTTTATAAAACATTATATTTTATATAGAATCAAAGATAGGAATGCCGTTTTAACAGCATTCCTATCTTTCCTAAATCATTTTTCTATTCTATTTTCTCTGCCACTGACAAGAGTCGAACTTGCACTCAGGAAACCCCGAACAGCGACCTGAACGCTGCGCGTCTGCCAATTCCGCCACAGTGGCAACATAATTTAAATAATTACTTATTTAGATTACAATGAAAATGATACTACAAATGGAGGGTCTTGTAATGGAAAAAATTAGTAAAACTATTTTAAATCAAGTTATTACGCCTCGAAACCCTGAATCATACAAAGGAAACTATGGTAAGGCCTTAATTATTGCTGGTTCAACTCAATTTGGTGGTGCCGCAATCCTTGCTAGTAGCGCTGCTGTTAATTCTGGAGCAGGTCTAGTAACTATTGCCACTACTCCCGAAAAGTTCAGTGCCATCAATTCTACGATTCCTGAGGCAATGACTTTAGATTATCACAATAAAAAAGAGCTTTTGAAAGCCATCCTTAATAATAAGGTTATTGCGATTGGACCGGGCCTGGGAACGTCTAGTGTAGCGATTGGCTTAGTCAAAGCCGTTCTTAACAATACTAAAACTGACCAAACCGTGATTTTAGATGCCTCTGCACTAACAATCATTGCGGAAGAAAAAATTCCTCTCCAAACCACTGCACATATCATTATGACACCACATCAAGGCGAATGGCGTCGGCTTTCTCAACTAGGTATCCCTGAGCAAACAGAAGCTAAAAATTTTGAAGCATTACATGCACTCAATCCCGATGCAGTCCTGATTCTTAAAAAACATGGTTCTGAGATATATTATCAAGACATGTCCTTTCAAATCACTGCTGGTAATGCCGGTATGGCCACAGGTGGTATGGGCGATACTTTAACTGGTATTTTAACAGGATTCGTCAGTCAATTTGGTTACTCTTTAGCAACAATCCAAGCAGCATTACTAATCCATAGTGTTATTGGTGACAAACTCTACAAAAAGAATTACGTAGTCTTACCTTCAAAGATTATTGAAAAACTGCCAAAATATATGAACGAATTCAGTCAACAAACGACGAATAAAAATTAACGTAAAATAGAGAGTGCAGAAAAAGCTATGTTTTGTCGCACGTTTAATACAAAAATAGTTATGTCACAATCCCTACAAAAAAAAGAGCTAGATATTTTTCTTGATATAAATTCAGAAAAAATATCTAGCTCTTTATTTTCAAATAATATAAATCAAATTATCTAATATTAAAAATTCTTCTAATTCGTTCTACTCTAGCTCCAAGAATCTTATCAGCTAACATTGTCTTTAAAACTAGGTAACCATAAATCGTGCCACCCAATCCTGCCTCAACAACTAGGACGACAACACTGATGATTCGGTCTGAATTGCCAACGAAATGGAATACAATCCAATTAACCAACATAACCGAGACAAACATAATCAATGAAAAGAGAATAATTCCACTAATTCTTCGAGAAATTCGTCCGGTATTAAATGGATAAATCGCATGTAATTCACGGATCATTAACCAACAAACGACAGCCATACCAATACTTGTTGCAACAAGCGGTCCAAACTCGTGGAAGAGCCAAATCATAGGCAACTGCATCGCGACTTTGACAATAAAACCATAAACAAAGTATTTAATAGCTAATCTATTACGATATAACGCTTGTAAAACGGCTGATAAAACCGTGAATAAACCAAGTAAAATAGAGATTATTGATGAAAATTGTAACATCAAAACGCCCAAAGCGTCATAGCGGTAAAAGGTTGTCCACAATGGTTGTGCCACGGCGTACATTCCTAATGAAGCAGGAATCATAATAAAGAAAAATAGTTCCAGCGTATTAGAAATCTGTCCCTCAATTTTTTTCTTGTTACCTTTAGAGTACAACCCCGACAAGATTGGAACTGCTGTAACTGCCATCGCCGTGGACAATGAAACAATTATCATAATTAACTTATTGGCTTGAAAACCAAACAATGAATAGTAATTATCTAACTGTGCACCAGTGGCACTAACAAACATTCTCATAAATTGATTGAATGTTGATTGATCAAATAAGTTAAAGAATGTAATACCGGCATCCAAAATAATAAATGGAACCGCTTGTTGGAAGATTTCACGTGTAAAGTTAGTTTCATTTACATCTGCTACTGGTTGACCATTACGTGACAAATGCCTCAGTTTTGGTAATCGCTTTAACAAGGCCAATATTAAAATGCCAATCGCAACCGCAGCTCCGATAAAAGCCGCAAAAGTTGATTGTACTACAGCATTAATATAACTTCCCTTGTTCATAATCATAATGATATAAGTAGCCAACAGCATATAAATTACACGAGCAATTTGTTCAATAAACTGTGAAATAGCTGATGGAGCCATATCTGAATATCCTTGCAGATATCCACGTAAGATACTTAAGATTGGAATAATTAAAACCGCAATTGCCAATGATTTAATAACTGGAATACTTCTAGGATCCCCATCAGTAAATATAGTTGCCAAAATGGGAGCTCCAAAGTACATTATTGCCGCAAAAATAACTCCCATGAAAGTCATAATCTTGAGACCATGCTTGAACAACTTGTTACCAGTCGCGTATTGATCAAGTGCGTTATAATGTGATATTTGCTTAGAAATTGCACCAGGAATTCCCGCTGTTGAAACAATCAGAAACAAACTATAAATATTGTAGCCTTTAGCATACAATGCATTAGCTGCTGGATAATATGATCCCATCCATGCCATCCATGGAATGATATAGATTGCACCTAAAATACGAGAAAAAATACTACCAGCGGTCATCCAAGCTGAACCTTTTAACATCGTATCCTGAGAAGATTCAGGATCTATTACTGGCATTACTTCTTCTTCATCATGGCTATTATTTACGCCCAAAACATGCACCACCTTAAAAACTGTCCATTTAATTATAGCAAAATAATCTTCCTAAAAATTTTAAATTACACTTAAATTGTCTAAAAAGCAAATTAATTTCTAAGAACTTAAGATTCAAATTGGTTTTATTGAAAGCGTTTCTTCAAAACAGAAAAATATTTTCTACACTATCCCTTACCTTTTTCTGAATAACTCTCAATCGGTGTTAAAAATCGTGCCACAAATATACCAATTTTTACAAAATACTAAAATTGTAAAGTAACAAAATAATCAAAAAATGCTAAAATATGTTTGTTGAATGTTGGAAAGTAAACATTTCAAAACAAACTCACCTAAAATCTCTATTTTGCAATTATTCATGATTTGAAATTCCTTCATATAATATAAACGCTTGAACAATCAATTTGTGTTTACTTTCCAATTTGTCATCTAAAAAAAGGCTTCGGATTAATTTCCGAAGCCTTTTTTGTGTCTTTAATTCAATTATTTAACAACGATGTTAACAATCTTATTAGGAATAACAATTACCTTGACAATATTTTTACCATCAATGAACTTTTGAACTTTTTCATCAGTTGTTGCAAGTTTTTCAAGTTCTTCTTTAGCTGTACCATTAGCAACTTGAAGCTTGTCTCTTAGCTTACCGTTAACTTGAACGATAATTTCAACTGTATCAGAAACTAATTTAGCTTCATCATAGGTTGGCCATTTAGCGTATGAAATTGAATCTGTGTGGCCAAATTTACTCCACAACTCTTCCATCATATGTGGTGCAATTGGAGCTAACAATTGAACTAATCCTTCAGCATAAGCCTTTGGCATTGTATCAACTTTGTGAGCTTCATTAACGAAGACCATCATTTGTGAGATAGCTGTATTGAAACGTAAGGCATCGTAGTCTTCAGTAACTTTCTTAACAGTTTCGTTATAAACTTTATCAAGTTTACCGTCATTTTCATCAGTAACATAGTCATCTTTCAAGGTGCTGTAATCATCATCATTGATAAACAAGTTCCAAACACGATCCAAAAACTTAGATGAACCGGACAAGCCATTTTCTGACCAAGCAATTGAAGCATCCAAAGGACCCATAAACATTTCATAAGTTCTCAATGTATCGGCACCATATTGTTCAACTACATCATCAGGATTAACGACATTACCCTTTGATTTAGACATCTTTTCGTGACCTTTTCCAAGAATCATCCCTTGGTTAAAGAGTTTTTGGAAAGGTTCTTTAGTTGGGACAACACCCAAATCATATAATACCTTGTGCCAGAAACGAGCATACAACAAGTGAAGTACGGCATGTTCTGCTCCACCGATATATAGATCAACTGGCAACCATTGTTTCAATAAATCATAGTCAGCCAATTCTTTATCATTATTAGGATCGATATATCTCAAGTAATACCATGATGAACCAGCCCATTGTGGCATTGTATTTGTTTCACGACGACCTTTACGGCCATTCTTATCGACAACGTTAACCCAATCCGTCAAATTAGCTAGTGGGCTTTCACCGGTACCTGATGGCTTAATATCTGAATCCATTGGTAATTTAAGTGGTAACTCATCTTCTGGAACTAATGAAGTTGTCCCATCTTCCCAATGAATAACAGGAATTGGTTCACCCCAATATCTTTGACGTGAAAAGACCCAGTCACGTAGACGATAGTTAACTTTCTTTTCACCAAAGCCTTTGTCTTCCATATATTCAATGGCACGTTGAATGGCATCTTCTTTGTGCAAACCATCTAAGAAATCAGAATTAATATGCTTGCCATCAGCCGTTATAACGCCATCATCAAGGTTACCCTCAATCACTTGTTGCATTGGAAGATCGAACTTCTTAGCAAAGTCATAATCACGTTCATCATGTGCAGGCACTGCCATAACTGCTCCAGTACCATAAGTAACCAAAACATAATCTGAAATCCAAATTGGAATTCTCTTACCATTAATTGGGTTAATTGCATATGCACCAGTGAAGACACCAGTCTTTTCATCATTCAAATCAGTTCTATCAAGATCTGATTTATGTGAAACTTCTTCCTTATATGCATCAACCGCGGCTTTTTGTTCAGGTGTAGTAATCTTATCAACTAGCTTATGTTCCGGTGCTAAAGTCATATATTCAACACCAAAAATTGTATCTGGTCTAGTTGTAAAGACATTGATCTTATCATCTGAATCAGCCACATCAAATGTCACTTGTGCCCCAACTGAGCGTCCAATCCAATTTCTTTGCATTTCCTTGATATTTTCTGGCCAATCGATATCGTCCAAATCATCAAGTAATCTGTCAGCATAAGCAGTGATTTTCAACATCCATTGACGCATTGGCTTTCTAACAACTGGGAAACCACCACGTTCTGTCTTACCGTCAATAATTTCCTCATTGGCAACCACTGTACCTAGATCTGGTGACCAGTTAACTAGTGTTTCTGATTCATAAGCCAAACCTTTTTTGTACATTTGTTCGAAAATCCATTGAGTCCATTTGTAGAACTTAGGATCAGTCGTACGAACTTCGCGGTCCCAGTCATATGAGAAACCTAAAGAATTGATTTGACGCTTGAAGTTATTAATATTTTTTTCAGTGAAGTCAGCGGGGTTATTACCAGTGTTCAAAGCATATTGTTCTGCTGGCAAACCAAAGGCATCAAAGCCCATTGGATGTAAAACATTATATCCTTGAGCACGCTTCATACGAGCGATGATATCTGTGGCTGTGTAACCTTCTGGATGTCCCACATGAAGACCTTGGCCTGATGGATATGGAAACATATCTAGCGCATAAAAATTCTTCTTATTTGGATCCTGAGTTGTCTTAAAAGTTTGGTTTTCTTTCCAATACTTTTGCCATTTCTTTTCCACGGTATTGTGATTGTACATATTTTTCCTCCTATACAAAAAAAGTCCTATGATTATTAATTAATCATAGGACGAGTTATCGCGTTACCACCTAAGTTCCGTACCTAAATAAGCACGACTCTTGAAATCCTTAACGAGGATTAGGCGCAGTCACTTACTTTGGTTCGGCAACTATTGTTAGTGGACGAGTTCGAAAACAAAAACTTACGCATTCACAGCAACATACGCTTTCTGAAAAGTTTTTTATTATCTACTACTTCCGTTGTTTTATATCTTATACCAATAATGATTGTCCGACAACCAATAAATCTGAATTTAAGTTATTTAATTGGCGTACGTTATCAACAGTTGTACCTGCTTGTGAGGCAATAGAGTCAATCGTATCACCGCTTTGAACGGTTACTGATTTACTTTTTTGACTGCCTGAATCATTTGAGTCATTGGCACTATAATCATTTTGAACATTGATTGACGATGAATCAGAATCTGAATCATTTGATGGTACATACTTCTTCACACCGTTACGTTCATCTTGCACAATTACCGGTGCTTGTTGACTGCCGTAAGCATCTCCAACGTTACCTGTATCTTGTGTCGATGTATTCTTATTCGACAAATTACTCATTGATAATGGTTGACCATCAGCTCCAATAACTTGTCTAACAACTAGTGTCTTACCAGCATAAAGATAATTATCCGTCTTCAAATTATTTAAGCTCATCAACGTATCAGTCGTCATGTTAAATTTATCGGCAATTGACTGTAAAGTATCACCTTGAGCGACTGTGTATGTCTGATCCTTATCAGTAGCAGCAGTGTCAAATTGTGTCAAATTATACTTTTCGATGACACTATTGAGCTTGTCTGCATAAGTTGTATCGGTAGCATAACGGCCCGTTAGATACTTTGTAGCATCCTTGTATGAGTTAGTATTGCTCTTCCAAGTACCAGCATACATTTGGGAATTACCGGAAGTTCCACCCCGAAGTAAGGATACATAATCTTCAAGTGATTCCTTATATGAAGGATACTTTCTAAAGTCGGAACTGATTGAATAAAGACTACCTGTTCCGTCATCTTCTTGCGTACCCATATTAACTGATGCACCCTTATAATCACCTTTAATCCCGAAAAGATTATAATTGGGAGCACTAGCCAAACCACTAGTTCCCCAGCCACTTTCAACTAATGCTTGAGCAATCATAACTGATGCGTACAAGTCGTTATTAGAAGCCAACTTACGTGCTGAATTACCAATGTAATCAATAAACTGTTGGTCTCCAACACCGGTTGATGTAACTGGAGTTGCTACTGCTGCTGAATTTTGATTCAACAAATTACTTACAGATAAAGCTTCGGCTTTAACAGGCGTTGGAGCAGAAATATTGGCAACCTCAGCCACTGTTGCACCAACAAACATGCTTGATCCTAAAATCGACATATTCTTGCGTAAGTTTGCGTTCTTACTCTTTTTATTATTTAATCTAGTCAAACGACTATCTTCGATTTTGCGTTCATGACGTGTCATAACCATAAATATCTGCTCTCCCTCAAAATCTTTATACTTTATTATATTTCTTAACAAAAACTTAAACAATAGAGAGATCAAAAAATATGAAAATATCTAAGAAAATATCCATCCTAGCAATATCTTTACTAATAATCTTTACTATTTGGGCAATCAATGTCGCCATCCAATCCCAATTTATTAAAAACTTCGATTCACTATTGATCAGTCAGATTTATCATCACAATAATTGGACACTAAGCTTTTTTGAACCGTTAACAAATATCGGTGATACTTTCGCAACCATTCTTGTAACCGCAATCATCTTCTTGCTATTAATCGTTAAAAGATATTATTATGCCGCTATTTATTTAGTGTTGAATAAAGTTATTGTCGCTGGACTTAATAGTCTTATCAAAATTATTGTTGAACGCCCTCGTCCTAGCCATACACATTATGTTTATGCTGGAGGATATAGTTTTCCCAGCGGTCATTCAGCCAGTTCGTTCGCACTTTATATCTCGATAATGATTATTAGTTTATATATTTTCAGAAAAATCAAATTAAAAATAACCATTAGTACAATATGTATTCTGATGGTATTTTTAATCGGATATAGTCGTATCTTTCTAGGAGTTCACTATCCAAGTGATGTTCTAGGTGGATACCTACTTGCAGCTACTATCCTGACTTTCAATACTCTATTATTTAGAACCAAGAATCTTTCGATTCTTCAATTCCAAGGCGTTAAGAATTAGTCCCACTATTAATAGTACAAGAGTAGCAACGTAAATGTTGTGCAATCCAGAAAAAAGAATTTGTCTCATTTTGGGTAAAAGCTGATGTGGCAAGCTATTTGCCGTTTGTGGATCAATCAATTTGTTCATCATATCAATGGTAATACCTTTATTTTCAGCTGCACCTTTGGCTAAAGCAGTATTTAAAACAATTCCGCAAACAGAAACCATCATTGATTGGCCAATTGTTCTAAGCAAAGTATTAAAACTTGTTGCCACACCGACGTTCTCTGGTTCAACAACTGTTTGAGCAGTAACCGTTGTTGTCGTAATCGTTAGACCAAAACCAAGTCCAGCTATTCCAGCTAACATACAGAAGTACCAAAATGGCGTAGTTGGACCAGCAGCTAACAATAGACCATTAGCAATGGCTAAGAAGAATAAACTAATGTAAATGACACGATTTGGTGCCATTTTTTTAATTAACGTCCCAGCCCAGAATGATCCAAAGATCCAAACAATTGAACTTGGGGTAACAGCAAATCCACCCATTGATGGACTTAGTCCTAGAATTCCTTGCATCCAAGTAGGAATATAAGCTTCAAATCCGATTAAAAAGCCACTGACAAGTAAAGCTAAGACGTTTTGAATCACGAACGTCTTATTTTTGAATAATTCCAATGGCAAAATGGGATCACTCACATGTCTTTCTACATGAATAAAGACAAATATTGAAATAACGGAGATGGCTGCTAGACCTAATGGCAACCAAATTGATGAGCCACCAATGTTTTGTAATGCCAACATTAATGGCAACAAAACAAGAATCAGCATGATCGTACCCATATAATCAATTTTCAGTTTTTCATGTTCACGTTTTTCTTCCTTAAAGAAAATCCAAATGAGGGCCATCGTCAATAAACCAACTGGCAGATTGATTAAAAATACCCAGTGCCAACTAAGTTTTTCAACAATGAAACCACCTAATAACGGTGCAATAACGGCGGCAATTCCCCATGCCGATCCGTTTAATCCTAAAATACGAGCACGTTTTTCTAGTGGATAAATATCAGCAATAATTGTAAACGTTAGTGGCTGAATGGCACCAGAACCAATACCTTGAATCACTCGCGCTAAAATAAGCGTCAACATGGAATTTGACATCGCACAGAGTGTTGAACCGATAACAAAAATAACTAAACCAATTAAAAGGACTGGCTTACGTCCTACAATATCTGATAACTTCCCATAAATTGGTGTTGCTACTGCTGTCATTAATAAATAAATTGAGAAAACCCAATTCATCAAACTGACCCCATGCAAACTCCCGATAATTGTCGGCATGGCGGTCGAAACAATTGTTCCCTCAATTGCCGTCATAAATGTCGCAATAAACACCGCAATCGTGACGATTACAACGTTTGACTGATTCTTTTGTTCCATTAATTAATTCCTCCCATAAAAAAAAGAGGCTTTCCCTAAAGTTAAACTTTAAAGAACGCCTCTGTAATCATCGATTAAATTTTCAAGAAACTCTTAATATCATTAACTTTATCAAGTTTTTCCCATGGTAAATCGATATCTGTACGTCCGAAGTGACCATATGCGGCCGTCTTCTTATAAATTGGTCTTTGTAGATCAAGCATTTTAATGATACCTAGTGGACGTAAGTCGAAGAACTTATTGATAACCTCTTCAATTTGTTCTTCTGAAAAGTCACTAGTACAAAATGTATCAACGTGAATTGATACGGGTTTTGCTACACCAATGGCATAAGCAATTTGAATTTCAACCTTTTCTGCAACTCCTGCAGCAACAAGGTTTTTAGCAATGTATCTGGCAGCATAACTTGCTGAACGGTCAACCTTAGTAGCATCCTTACCTGAGAAGGCACCACCACCATGACGGGCAAATCCACCATATGTATCAACGATAACTTTACGGCCAGTAAGTCCAGAATCACCTTCTGGTCCACCGATAACGAAACGACCTGTAGGATTAATTAAAATCTTTGTCTTGTCATCCATCATATTAGCAGGGACAACTTCATCGATAACGTATTTCTTAATATCCTTTTGAACTTGCTCTAGGCTTGCTTCAGCTTTGTGTTGTGTACTCAAAACAATTGTATCAACACGAACCGGATGATCATTTTCATCATATTCAATTGTAACTTGTGACTTAGCATCAGGCATCAAGTAATCAATCGTTCCGTTCTTTCTAACTTCAGCAGTCTTTCTCATCAACTTATGAGCGAGAGAAATTGGCAATGGCATAAATTCTTTTGTTTCATTAGTAGCAAAACCAAAAACAAAACCTTGATCCCCGGCACCAATTTGGTCCAATGGATCTTTATCATTGTTACCACGTTCTTCTAATGCATCGTCAACACCCTGAGCAATATCAGGAGATTGTTCATCTAGTGCAACTAATACGGCACAACTATTACCATTAAAGCCAGGGTTTTCACCATCATAGCCAATATCGGTAATTGTTTTACGTACGACACTTTGAATATCAACATATGCAGAAGTTGAAATTTCACCTACAACTAACACTAGTCCAGTTGTAACAGTTGTCTCGCAGGCAACACGTGCATCTTTATCCTTTGCTAAAATAGCATCGAGAATTGCATCACTTATTTGATCAGCAACTTTATCTGGATGTCCTTCTGAAACTGATTCAGAAGTAAATAAATAATTTTTTGACATATCTTTTCCACCTTTTCGGTTACAGGGCCTCTCCTTAAACAAAAAAAGGATCCCATCAGGAACCTTTTAATAGGTTAACATAAAATTAAGCCATTTTCATGAAAAATATTGGTTTGACGTTGAAGTTTTTCTACATTAATATGATTTTATGAGTCAAAGGAGCTAACATGGATAAATTAAAATCTAAAAAACTATTATCAGCTTTTATCGAGTTTATCAGTTATCATATCTTTCCCTTTATCTTTATCTTCATCCACAATTTGAATAATTACTCCATACACGGATTTTTAATCATCATGGTGGCTATGGTAGCTTTATACAAAGAATTCATCTTAACATTGAATCCTAATAAGTATTTTCACATTTTATACAGCGGAATCTACGTTTTATTAGCCATTCTTTCGTTGCATTCGTTAAACCTTTTCGTAACAATATTAATTTTTGCACAATTAGCTTTCCTATATATGGTGAAATATTTACCCGATAAATATCAAAACTTAGTTTCTTTGGTAGAAAATTTCGTCGTTCCTAGTTTTATGTCAATTGCCCTAGCCTTTACCTACATGCACTTCATTTCGGTTAATTTCGTCGTGCCGTTACTATTAATCAACTTAGCAACCGTATTAATTAACTATTTTGAAGGAACTCGCCAAGATTATATTGAATTAGCTGCTATTTCTGGCCTTTGTGCAATTTTATTCCTATTAAACTACATCAGTCTCTGGACAGCCTTAGCAATTATCGTATTCGTTGTTGCAATGTGTTTACTAAAAAATACAAAAATTTTGTACAATCAAATTTATTCTATCGTATAATTGGAAACTTAATATTAATTATTTAAAGAAAATAGCGAGCGTGTGACAAAATTCGAACATTATGGCAAACAAGACCCGAATCCGATTTTGGATTGCGGGTCTTGTTTGCTTTATGCGTAAAAGTGACGTTTTATTTCACGTTTATACTGCATATTTAAAGAAAATAATAGTTTTGTCCCAGACTTTTTTGTAGAATAATTTATGGCACAAAAAAACACCTAACCGAAGTTAGATGTTAAAGTTGTTTTGGAATGGAGGATACAGGGATCGAACCTGTGACCTCCTGCTTGTAAGGCAGATGCTCTCCCAGCTGAGCTAATCCTCCAAAATGACCCCTACGGGATTTGAACCCATGTTACTGCCGTGAAAGGGCAGTGTCTTAACCACTTGACCAAGGGGTCATAAAATTTATTTATGTATTGCTCTCTCAAGCACAAGAAATATAATACAATAATAATAAAGGTGTAGCAAGCTTTTTTTTTAATTTTTTTGAACTTTTTTCAAAAACAGGAGGATAATGGATTTTGAACGTGCAAAATTACTTTGAAACAGCGGAAACAATGGACTTAGCCCAAGATATGCTAGGACATACATTTACCTATAATTCTGACCAAGGAACTTTTTCAGGACTGATTGTCGAAACCGAGGCCTACTTAGGACCTATCGATATGGCTGCCCACAGTTACAACGGACGTCATACACCAGCTAATGACCCACTCTACCAAGCCGGTGGTACTATTTATATTTATTCAATTCATAGCTGGCTTGATATGGATATTAGTATTCAAAAAACTGGTACCCCTAATGGAGTACTAATCAGAGCTTTACAGCCAATCGACGGTCTTGAACAAATGGAACTAAATCGCAATCGGACTGGTTTTGAAGTAACAAATGGCCCTGCCAAATGGATGGCAGCTTTCGGTATTAAAGATAAAAAACTTTCTGGAACTAAATTGAATGAAAACAACTTTATTTTTTCAGCAAAAAAAGTCCAGACTCCTAAAAATATTTTAGCAACACCACGTATCGGTGTGAAAAATAAGGAACCCTGGACTTCTAAAAATATGCGTTTTATTGTTGAAGGCAACCCCTACGTCTCTAAGCTACCTAAACGTGATATGAATCTTGAAACTTATGGTTGGTTATAAGCGGTCGCTACGAGCACGTAAGGCATAGAGAATTGCAACTGTATCAACGACTTCTTGTAACAATGCCCCAATGATGGTTGGAATTAAACCAAATGCGGCCACAATCATTAAAGCAATACAGATGAAAATACCAATTAACACCGCCTCACGAGCAACTTTCATCGTATCGCGAGCTATTTTAACAACTAAGCTAACCTTACTTAGGTCGTCTTGCAAAATAACGGCATCTGCTGATTCACTGGCAGCATTAGCACCCTTGTATCCCATTGCAATACCAACATCTGCTAAAGCTAGTGCCGGTGCATCATTGACACCATCACCGACCATAACTGTTGGATGATACTCTTTATCCAAACCATTGATAATTTTAACCTTATCAGCTGGCAAACTTGAAGGATAAGCCTTAGTGATACCAACTTCTGAAGCAACTAATTCGGTTGCTTCTTTTTTATCCCCTGAAATCATCAGAATATTTTTAATACCAAAATCTTTTAACTTTTGAATTGTTGATTTCGATTCTGGACGGATTTTATCAAGCAAACTATAAACACCAGCATACTTACCATCGATCGAAATGTACACACCGGAACCTTCTACTTCATCAACAGGTTCATCAGTCACAAACTTACCTTGACCAACCCTAACGACATGTCCATCTATTTTACCAACAATCCCTTCAGCCGTAACCTCCTTCAAGTCTTCAGCATTAATGATTGATAAATTACGATCTTTGGCGTAATTAACAATTGCTTCGGCCATAACGTGACTCGAATTTTGTTCAATCGAAGCTGCGTACGACATGACTGTCTCAGGTTTGAAATTATTTGCCGTTTTAAACTGATTAACTACTAATTTTCCCATGGTAATCGTACCTGTTTTATCAAAAGCCACCGTATTGGCCGAATTAAGTTTTTCCAAAGCGGTTCCAGATTTGATAATAATCCCGTTACGACTAGTGCGACTCATTCCTGATACGAAAGCAATTGGTGCAGCCAAAATCAAGGGACAAGGTGAAGCAACAACCAAAACTTGGGCAATTCTAACTGGATCTTTCGAAATATACCAAGCAATCCCGGCAATCACATACGCAATCAACGTAAATGGAACCGCATAACGATCCGCTAATCGAACAAAATGTGCTGGATGTGTTTCCGATTCTTTAACTAACTTAACAATAGCTTGATACTCAGAATCAGCCGCAATTTTTTCCGCACGAATCTTAAAAGGATTTTCGCCATTAATAGAACCTGACATAACATACTTACCTTCAGCTACATTAATGGGAACTGACTCCCCTGTAAGTGAAGACTCATCAACCTCAGACTGACCTTCATAAACTGTCCCATCAACTGGAACTTGTTCCTTAGGACGAATCAACAGCTCGTCGCCAATTTTAACATCGTCAATATCAATGTCTTTAACATGACCATTGTCTAGTAGATGGGCTTTTGAAGGTGTATTGTCCAATAGTGATTTCAATTCACTTTTAGCTTTATTTGCGGCGTACTCTTCCAAAGTATCACCACCAGTTAGCATTAACAAAACAATCCAACCAGCCCAATATTGACCAAGCGAGATTGTAGCGACAATCGCCGTAATGGCCAGTAAGTCGATTCCAAAGTTACCCGATTTGAGAACTTTGATCATATCAACAAACATGATTAGAGCTAACAGTAACCCCAAAATACTGATAATAAGTTGTGCATACCCTGCTTGACGGAAACCAAACTCAAGAATTGCGGCTACAAAACCGATGGTCAACGTACCATATAGCTTAATTTTGTCTGAGTTCATAAAATCACAACCCTCCCATGGATAATTCTATTTATAACTTGATTATACATTCATCAATCAAGAAAGTGAACCTTTATTTGGAATCATTCTTATTTAGTTATCATTTTAAATAGTGGTCTACAATTGGCTACATAAGTAGATTATTGGTAAATAGCTTTAAGCAGAAAGATATTCATGTAGCATAGATTATGTCAAATTCCAGTCAATTTTAGCAAATAAAATATCCCGCATTTATTTGTTAAAATAAGAACAATATGGCACAAAAAATATAACAACCCCATCTAAAATTCTTGTGTAGCTTTGGTTAATAGAGCGCATGACAAAATATGGTCAGCTTTAGAGCATTAAAATAGGCAAGAGTTTGGGACAAAACTATTGTCGTCTTTAAACATGCAGCATAAACGTGGAACAAAACATAGCTTTTTCCGCTTAAAACAAATGTCCCCAGCAATCCAAAATCGGATTACTGGGGACATTTGCCTTAATGCTCGAAAGCTGAACATGTTTTGTCCCACTCTCTTGTCTATTAAAAGTTATATTGCAACGTCTTCATTTTTACGTTTATCGCTTGATAAAGCTTATTTAACTAATTTATCCCAAATTGTAACGCTCCCACTAGCTAAGGACTTTGGTACATCAATGATTCTTTGATTAGATGATCCACGAAATTGTAACGTTAAATCTTTCTTAGGTAGTAGAAAACGTCCATCAACTAGAATATCAATCAACGAGAGCATCTCTAACTTATCATCGGAATCCTTTAATAGCTCTTCCCATGAATAACCAGTCCATGACCAAATATCCTTGGTATGTCCGAACTCTTTTCTAATTCTTTTACATAACGACAAGCACACTTGAGTATTCAAGAATGGTTCTCCACCCAAAAAAGTTAATCCTTGAACATAACTTTGACTAAGATCTTTAATGATTCTATCTTCTAATTCTTTCGTATAAGGTTTTCCATACCGAAAATCTTGAGCTGCAACGTTATAACACCCCGGACAACGAAATGGACACCCCGAAACATATAGGCTACATCTTACACCTTCACCATCAACAAAATTAAACGGCTTATAATCGGCAATTCTTTTAAGACTGAGGTCCTCGCTCAACCATTCTTTGGGAGTCGGATTGTTTGGTTCTCTCATATTCTGCCGCATGTTTTATCATCTCCGAAGTCATATTTTTTCTACGTGAAGCAATTTCCACGTGGCGACCATGAATCATTGGTCTTTGTTGGGGATTACCTAAATATCCGCAGGTCCGCTTAACGACATCACAAGTCATGGGATTGTGGTTACCACATTGTGGACAAACAAAGCCACGCGCTGTGGCATTGAATTCACCTTTAAAACCACATTCAAAGCACTGATCGATTGAGGTATTGGTTCCTAGATAACCCACATGATCATATGCCCAATCCCAAACAGACTCTAAAGCCTTAGGATTTTGTCGTAAATTAGGATATTCGCAATAATGAATAAATCCACCTGAAGCGTATTTTGGAAATACTTCTTCAAAGGTCAATTTTTCAAAAGGATTAGGGTGCTTTCTAACATCATAATGAAAACTATTAGTGTAATATTCTTTCTCCGTTATATCCGCTATAACGCCAAATTTCTCTAAATCATCACGGCAAAAAGTATCAGTCAATGATTCCGCTGGAGTCGAATAAAGGCTGTAATGATACCCACTTTCCTTAGCCCAACCAACACATTTTTCATGTAACGCTTTGACAATCTCTTCGGCAAAATCATGGGCCTCTTGATTGTTCTCCCAATTATTACCAAAGAATTCTGTACATACTTCATACAAACCGATATAGCCTAATGAAACAGTTGCTCGCTCATTTTTGAATAGTTCATCGATACTGTCATCTTTTTTCAAACGTTTCCCAAATGCCCCATACATATAAAGCAGCGGCGCATTTTCGGGTTTGGCTTGTTTGGTCCGTTCAATCCGATATGCTAGAGCAGCATGACAAATCCGCATTTTTTCTTCAAATATTTGCCAGAATAAATCCATATCCCCTTTTGATTCCAAGGCGATTCGTGGCAAATTGACCGTTACAACGCCTAAATTCATTCGCCCGGAATTTACTTCTTTGCCATTTTCATCTTTCCAACCTTGCAAAAATGACCGACATCCCATTGGGGTCTTGAAACTACCGGTGATCTCTTTAATTTTGTCATACATCAACAAATCGGGATACATCCGCTTAGTTGAACATTCCAGTGCCAACATTTTAATATCATAATTTGGATCACCAGGATTTAGGTTCAAGCCACGTTTGATTGTAAAAGTTAACTTAGGAAAAATCGCTGTTCGGTGTTCTTTTCCTAAACCTTTAATTCTAATTTCCAAAATTGCTTTTTGAATTGCCCGTTCAAGCCAATTGGTCCCCAAACCAAAATTAATGGTGGTAAACGGTGTTTGACCTTGTGATGAGTAAAGTGTATTGATTTCATATTCAAGCGCTTGCATGGCATCGTAAATGTCTTTACGAGTCTTTTCTTTAGCAAACTCGACTTGCTTATCTTCAACAATCCACTTTTTGGCATCTTTCAAGTGCTTTTGATAATTAATTTCCGCATATGGTGCCAACAATTGATCAATACGATTAGCCGAACAGCCACCATATTGTAACGAGGCAACATTCGCGATAATTTGTGACATCTGGGCAGTCGCCGTTTGAATCGAACGTGGTGAGGCGACCCAGGCATTACCAATTTTAAAACCATTGCTAAGCATTTCATCAAAGTCAATTAGACAACAATTAGTTTCAGGCGTTACTGGTGAGTAGTCTAGGTCATGCCAATGAATATCACCTCTCAAATGCGCCTTTGCAACAATCTCTGGCAACATCTTTAAACCCATAGCTCGACTAGCGACTCCGGCCTCTAAATCACGTTGTGTATTGAAGATATTACTATCTTTATTAGCATTCTCATGGACAACATCCTCATTGCGATTAAACAAACGCTCAATGTTTAGTTGAACATTTGTAGCTTGAGCAAATTTCTCTTGGTCTTGTCGAAAGTAAGTTTCATAGGCCATGGCTTCTTCAGCCATACCGTTATCATTTAAGACACGAAAAATAAACTTATGTAATTCAACTGTATTGATTAACTGAACGTCACGAAACTTTTGAACCAATTTATCGACAACAAAACTGCGTTGCTCCGCCGTCAATTGCAATTGATCTAAGACAAAGTTTATTTTATATGGATAAAAAGCGGTCTTCACACCACTTCTTTTTTCAACGGGAATGGATACCAATTCATCTAATTTGGCAGTCATAAATTTTCCTCCTACACCTGCTTAATACTGATATCATTCTACAAAATTATAAATAAAAAAATAAGACTACTAAATACTAGATGATGTGTTATATAGCACATAAATACTAGATATAGTAGTCTTATTTTCTTTTTCAGCAAAACATAATTCTACTGATTTCACAAATCGTCGTTATACCACGGTTAAATTATTGATATTCAAACATACGTTCATGCTCAAAAATTTTGATTAAATTTTACTTTATAACGTTGTAATGGTCCTTTTTTGCTCTCTTTTGCGAACAAAATAAAATGTAATTGCGGCACAAACAAATACGACCGCAGTAATAAAAATATGTACTCCATACAAGACGCCAATCGTTGGTCCACCATTAATATTATTATTGAAGAATCCTAACGCATCAATCTTCATAAAGTAACTGATGAAATAAATTGTAGTCATATAAACTAATTGTTGTGAGACATTCCCGACACTTGATAATTGATATTTGATCAAAAAGGCACGTTCCGTATCAATATTCGTATTGGCATACAATTCATCATTTAAAATACGATTATCAGCTCCCACAAAGACCGCACAAAGGAATAAGCCAATAAAGTATGTTGGATTAAACAAGGCTAAAACAAGGCCTAATAACAAGAGTGGATAACGTAAGTTCCGATGACGCTTGTTCAAAAATGGTCCCACCTGAAAACCTACCAAATAAATGGTATAAACTAACATCAAACTGTTAAATCCAAAACGAATCGTGCTATCAAAAATAGCATATAACATTACATAATTCATCACTACGCCACGGTTAACCGCAGCCATACTCAATGGAAACAGTTTTCGATGAATATCGAGTTGATAATATGCCAGAAAGAAAAATAAAACGATAGCAGCCATACTGATCAATAAATCAAATGTATTGGAGACTTCTTTTAGTCTTGTATAGCGAATAATGAATACCAACATGACCAAACTGGCTAGGACAATCAAACTAAATAACGAATTAACGTGAAATTTAGGTTTCTTTTCCAGCCCTTGGTAAAAAGTCAATCGATGCGTTATTTGCATCCCTCCGACCATTGCGGCGAAGAAAAGAAATGCCAATAAGATAAAGGAAAGATTCAAAAATTGTGTCTTAGTAGCAATCAATTGTACTATCAACAAAATAATCAAGGTTAAAAGAACTGACAGACCATGCATCCGATTAAATTTAAACTCTTTATCCATCTGTCCACGCGAGCGAACGGTTAAATAATATGGCCAGATCCAACTCGAGGCCAGCCCTAGTAAAACACCACCAAATATCCCCATAATGGGATTTCCGGCACCCAAAATAAAGAGTGATCCAATCACGCCAAAACAACTAGACATTGCTAACATTGTTGATGCAGGCAATGTAATAAACGTCGTCAATAACATTCCCAATGCTCTAAAAGTATAAAGCATTAAAAATGGCAAGGCATACGCAAAAACACTCTTATTTTGGTTATATAATGTCAAACAGAAAAAATACGGTATCGCGACGCCGGCATTGGCCAAAAGGTCCAAAACACCTTCGTTAAATATATTCATTATTCGCTTCATTTTTTCTCACCTGAAATTAAATGTCTTTAAACATTTTAACAGAAATAACCGAAAAAATAGAGCTTGGAACGAAACTAATTAAAAATGCCATCTCCAGAATCCACCACATTACTAATTATCAACAAAGGCTGTGACAAAACTATCTTTCACCTTAAATGTGCAGTGCATTTAGACATAGCTTTTTCCGTTTAAAGCAAATGACCCCAACAAAAAATCGGTTCTTCTTCAATTCTGGATACAGAATCGAATATAAAAAAAGCTAGATGATTTTCTGAATTTATATAAATCCAAGAAAATATCTAGCTTTTCTGATTATATTTAATGTTAACTAATACTGCACTTGTTTATCGAATTAGTTACATCATATAAAGAACAACAAATATATTAGTCTCTGGGTGCAAGAATTGCCTAATTTACATGAACTAAATCATCAGCAACTAATCTCTCAGCGATTTGAACGGTATTCCAAGCAGCACCTTTTAATAGATTGTCAGAAACGACCCACATATTAAAGGCTCCCTTGTTTTCCAAATCTGGACGAATCCGCCCGACAAAAGTATCGCGGCTACCAACAGCATTAATTGGCTGTGGATATACTTGATGTGCTGGGTCATCTTGTAACACTGCACCTGGTGCGTCTTTGATCAATTGTTGAATCTGTTCAGTTGTGGCTGACTTATCGGCAACTTCAATATAAATTGACTCACCATGACTAATTGGCACTGGCACTCTGACACAAGTAGCCGTGACCTTGATTTCAGGTGAATTCATATCACCTAACATAATCTTCTTAGTTTCATGAATCATTTTCCACTCTTCATGAGAATAAAGATTATCTTCCAAAACATCAATTTGTGGTAAGAGGTTGAAAGCTAAAGGATAATGCTCCTTATCGCCCTTCGTTGGAAAAATATCGGCTTTCATGTCTTTACCATCTAAGTAATCTTGTGCTTCAGAATACAACTCATCTAAGGCTGTTTGACCGGCACCACTAGCAGCTTGATAAGTAGAAACAATGATTTGTTTCAACCCAAAGGCTTTGCGGATTGGTTCCAAAGCAACCATCATTTGAATTGTTGAACAATTAGGATTGGCAATGATTCCATGATGGTTATATAGAGCAGCTTCATTCACTTCAGGAACGACCAAAGGTACGTCTTCTTCCATACGGAAAGCACTTGTATTATCAACACAAACAGCCCCACGTTTGACGGCTTCAGGCAAAAGTTTCTTTGAAACAGCTCCACCTGCTGATGCCAAAACTAGATCAACACCTTCAAATGATTCCGGTTTAGCTTCCTCAACCGTGACATCTTCACCTTTAAATTGTAACTTCTTACCAGCAGAACGGCTAGAAGCTAGTAATTTAACTTGTGATACTGGAATAGTTGATTGTTCCAATTGTTGAATTAAACGTGTTCCAACGGCACCTGTGGCACCTAAAATTGCTACTGTATATCCACTCATAAAAAATCCATCCCTTAACTATAAAAATTTATAAACTAGCTGTGAACTTTCTCAAACGTTTCATAGCTTCTTGAATATCTTCCATTGAAGCTGCATAAGAAATTCTGAAGTAACCTTCGCCACCTTTACCAAAAGCAACACCTGGTGTTACTCCGACTAGGCCTTCTTCAGCTAATTTGTTAGCAAAATCAATTGAGTTCAAATTGAACTTGGCAGGAATCTTAGAGAATGTGTAGAATGCACCTTCTGGTAAAGCTGTTTCGTAACCCATGTCATTTAGTTGATCAACTAAGAAATCACGACGTTCTTGATAAACATCACGCATGGCAATTGGATCATCGATTCCATTTGTTAAAGCTTCTTGGGCAGCAAATTGAGCTGGGTTAGAAGGAGCTGTAACAGTGAAGGCATGCATCTTATTTGCTTGTTCAACAAAGTCCTTAGGTGCAGCGATATAACCGATACGGTAACCAGTCATTGCGTGTGATTTAGATAAACCATTGATTAAAATTGTCTTCCCTGGCATTAACTTAGCAAGTGACAAGTGCTTGTGACCATATGTCAATTCGGCATAAATTTCATCTGAAATAACGAACATGTTCTTATCTTTTACAACATCAACAATTTCTTGTAAGTCTTCCTTGGAATATACGAAACCGGTTGGGTTGCCTGGGAAATTAAGCATCATGGCCTTAACTTGGTCTGGACCTTCAGCTTGAATAACTTCTTCCAAATGTTTACCCGTCATACGGAAACCGTCGTCAGTCGTGTCAATTTGTACTGGGATTCCACCAAGAATCTTAACGATTGGAATATACAGTGCAAAAGTTGGTGTCGGAATAATTACTTTGTCACCGGGATTAATAATGGCGGCAAGTGAATCAAAAATAGCTTCGGTTGCACCAATCGTAACGATAATTTCTGTTTCAGGATCATATTGCAAATCAAATTGCTTATTCAAGTAACCTGAAATGGCTTCTCTTAAACTTAAGAATCCTTTTTGATCTGAGTAATGTGATTCATTTTCTTTGATACTCTCAATGGCGGCATCTTTAACGTGTTCGGGAACGTTAAAGTTAGGTTCACCAAGAGTCAATTTAACTAACCCAGGAATCTTTGCAAACTTTTCAGCAAATTCTCTAATCATTGATCTACCCATAGGGGCAATTGTTTCATTTACTACATCTTTAACTGATGAATCTAATTCTGGCATTCTTCAACACTCCTTAAAAATTAATGTAATTTAATAATATAACAAATCCAATCAAAATATTAGATTTTTTGTAATCTTTTTAAATATTTTCTCAATTTGTGAAATGGTATAAATTTAAAAAATCGCAACTAAGACTGATATGAAACTAAATACGTCTAATCAAGCGACTAAACCTCACAAATTTCACACAAACTTTCATTTGAATAATTCCTAAATAATTTGTTCCAAGCCAATAACCAAGTGATCCTGTTGCATTACTTCGTGAATAGCTAGTTTTACACCTGTCATAAAACTTTGACGGTCGGTCGTACTTTGAGAAATAGTTAAGGTTTCACCTACGCCACCAAAGATAACCTCTTCATCGGCAACAAATCCTGGCAAACGTAAAGCATGAATTTTTGTCCCATGATAATCACCGCCACGCGTACCTAAAGGATCATCATCACTATGTTGAATTTGATTATGTCCTCTGGCTTGATAAATCAAGCGTGCTGTATTTAAAGCGGTTCCTGATGGTGCATCAAGTTTATCTTCATGATGCTTTTCAATAATTTCCGATTCGGCGAAATACTTAGCTGCCACTTGTGCGAATTTCATCATCAAAACTGCTGACAAACCAAAATTAGAGGCAATAATTCCACCAAGATTTTTTTCATCAGCCATTTTTTTCAATTCTGAAGTTTGTGATTCACTCATACCACTAGTTCCAATAACGGGACGAATTCCATGTTCAATCGCAAATTTAGTATTATCAAATACTGCACCAGGAATCGAAAAATCAATCCAAATATCCGCAGAAATATCAATTTCAGTTAATTTATTAAAAATTTTCACATTTTTATTCAAACCATATGATTGTGGATCAAGGTCTGTAACTACCGGATTAAATCCCGCTACTAATTCCATGTCATCAGAATCAGAGACCATTTTGACTGCTTTTTGTCCCATTGAACCACTAAAACCAGAAATTATAACTCTTATCATCAAAAAACTCCTTAAATATCTAAGATTTTAAACAATTTATCTTGTTCTGCCTTATCTAACGGCAAAATAGGCAAGCGACAACTACCAACTTGATAGCCAGTCCGGTTCAAGGCCGCTTTAACTGGTGATGGAGATGGATACATGAAAAGTGCATTCATCTTAGGTGTCAATTGACGTTGAATCTTACCAGCAATTTGATAATTACCTTCAGTAAGTGAGCGGTACATTTCAGTCATTTCGTTACCATAAATATGTGATGCCACTGAGATAACACCATTAGCACCAATTACTTTGGCAAAGAGTGCTTGGGCATCTTCACCGCTGAAAACAACAAAATCATCATCAGTATGTTCAACGATATATTCCAAATCTTCCAAAGTATTACACTGCTTAACACCTGCAATATTACGATTTTTCGACAGCTTGACGACCGTTTCCTTTTCCATTAAGACTCCGGTTCGACCAGGAATGTTATAAATCATTATTGGTAAATGAGAATTTTTAGCTACCGTTTCAAAGTGTGCAATCATCCCGCGTTGGTTAGGCTTGTTGTAATAAGGCACAACTACTAATGCCATATCAATACCATCAATTTGGGCCAACTTATGAATGAAATCAATTGTTCCGGCTGTACTATTGCTACCAGCTCCAGCAATGATTGGTACACGTCCTGCAACAATTTTGACAAATTTTTGATATAAAGTTAATTTCTCATCTTCCGATAACGTTGGCGTTTCACCAGTAGTTCCACCAATAACAAAGCCCTGACTTCCAGTCGATAATAAGTGCTCCGTCAGTTTAGTCAGCGCCGAATAATCAATCTGATCATTATCATCAAATGGCGTAATAATCGCTGTCATTAAATCAATCGCATCATCCATTTACTTTTCCTCCAAATTCATTCGATAGTTTAAAAAACCAACCATCGCATCAATTCCTTTTTGAATAGCTGCTTCATTCGGTAGGAAATCTGCTGAGTGAAGTGCCCCTTTACTTTCGACACCGAGCCAAAACATGGTCCCAGGAATTTTATTAATCAAGTAACCAAAATCTTCCCCAGTCATCTTTGGTTCCGTTTCTTCAAAATCAACTTTTTTATTTTCTTTCATATAATTGATAAATCGTTTCGTCAAAGATGGATTATTTTCAACAGGATAATAACCACCTTGATTGTATTCAATCTCAATTCGACAATTGAAGGATTTTTCCAACCCCTTCGCAATTTCAACAATTCTTTGGCGAATAAATTCAATCATATCTTGCGTTAAACCACGAATCGTTCCTTCAATACGCGCCTCACCGGCAATGACATTGCGAATCACTCCAGCGTCCATTTTTCCAAAAGTTATCACACCACATTTAATTGGATCAATACTTCGAGAAATTACCGTCTGAACTTGATTGATAAAATTAGCTGCAATGACAATCGCATCGTTAGCCAAATGAGGATAAGCGGCGTGACCACTTTTACCATGAATTATAACGTTAACTTCAGTCGTACCAGCAAAAAGTGTCCCTTCACGACAACCAATAACACCTGTCTTCAACAAAGGATTGTCATGCAAGCCATAAAATTCATCGACCTTAAATTTGCCGCTAAACGCTCCCAGATCATAAGCAACCTTTCCACCGCTGTCACTTTCTTCAGCTGGTTGAAAAAAGAATACTAAATTATCTTTTGGTTGATGTTCACTAAAATAATTGAGGATTCCTAAGGCTACCGTCGTATGCAAATCATGACCACAAGCATGCATTACTCCAGGATTCGTTGAAGCATAACTTAAACCATTCTTCTCCGTCACCGGTAAAGCATCCATGTCACAACGATATCCAATATTTCTTTGTGGATCAGTTCCTTTAACCAACACCAACAGAGCAGTTGGTAGTTCTGGTAGCTCTTTAATTTCCAAATTGGTTTGAGAAAATGATTGAATCACTTGTAAAACATACTCATGTGTTTTGACTTCTTGCATTGCTAACTCGGGAATCGAGTGTAAATGTCGTCTAATCTGGATCAATTGGTCACTTGATAATGTCATGTCTATAACTTCCTTAAAGTACTCTCAATTTGCGTTTTATCAGTCGTCTTTTGATCTTTCACTTTAAGAACCCTTGCAGGAACACCAGCAACAACAGCTCCTGGAGCAACATCTTTAGTAACGATAGCACCAGCGCCAACGACCGCATCGTCACCTACTTGAACACCTTCCAAAACAACGGCATTAGCACCGACGATTACGTTATTTCCAACTCTTACAGGTTGAGCGGAGGCTGGCTCTACCACACCGGCCAAAACGGCATTAGCACCAATATGGGAATTTTCACCAACAATAGCACGGCCACCTAAAACAGCTCCCATATCAATCATTGTTTTAGCGCCAATTTCAGCACCGATATTGATAACGGCACCCATCATTATAACGGCGTTATCACCGATTTCTACTTTGTCACGAATGATAGCACCAGGTTCAATCCGTGCATTGATGTGATTAATATCTAACATTGGTACCCCAGTATTTTGACCATCATTTTCGACATAATAATCAGTTAAGTTATTAGCTTTTAAAATCGGTTCAATAACTTTAAAATCACCAATAATAATTGCTAGATCATTACTCTTAAAAATATGAATTGCTGAAGGAAATTGAATTTGTGAAACATCCCCTTGCAGATAAACTTTTACCGGCGTAGTTTTCTTCGAGTTTCCTATATAATTGATAATTTCTTGTGCATCCATTTTTGTCATCAAAATTTCCTCCAATTAATAATCCAAGTCTAAACTAAGTAAATCTGAATAAGTTTCACGTTTAACAACTAATTTATCATGACCATTTTCCACAAAAACGACTGCTGGTCTTGGATTGCGATTGTAGTTCATTGCCATCGAGTATCCATAAGCACCAGTATCAAGAACGGCCAAGATGTCACCCGCTTTAGTAGCAGGTAAAGGTTGTTTATCAATCAAAATGTCACCTGACTCACAATACTTACCAGCAATATGAGCTGTCTCAACAATTGGCTGATCCATCTTATTAGCTACCACCGCTTCATACTTGGCTTGATACAAAGCTGGTCTGATGTTGTCACCCATACCACCATCAACGGCAACATAAGGCGTTAAATTTGGAATATCTTTTCGTGAACCGATTGTATAAAGTGTATAGCCAGCCGGACCTACAATTGAACGTCCCGGTTCGATCCAGATTTCTGGGACCTTATCACAGTCACTCTTTAATTCATCAGCAATTTGTTGAATAAATTTTTGCGCGGTAATTGGATCATCATCTTCGGTATAGCTAATACCAAAACCGCCTCCGAGGTTTAATACTTCGGGCCAGTAATTAAATTCTTGCTTAAAATCTTTGGCAATGGCAATCATCTTTTTAGCCAACATGACAAATCCTTGTGTACCAAAGATTTGTGAACCGATATGAGCGTGGATTCCTAAAAGATTCATATTTTCATCTTCTAAAACTAACTGCATGGCTTTTTTAGCTTGACCAGATTCAACATCAAAACCAAATTTGCTATCCGTCTGACCAGTCTGATCATATTTGTGAGTATGGGCGGAAATACCTGGCGTCAATCGCAACATAACGTTAATTTTTTCATGGTCTGTTTTTAAAATACGTGATAATAAGTCAATTTCATGAAAATTATCTAACATAATTACTCCGACATGATTTTGAACTGCCATAACTAACTCTTCGAAAGTTTTATTATTGCCATGAAAACTAATCTTGTCACTAGGAAAGCCGGCTGCCAAGGCTGTTTGTAATTCACCACCGGAAACAACGTCAATATGAACAGCTTCTTGTTTCATTACTTGGTAAATTGCCTTAACGGCGAAAGCCTTACTAGCATAACTAATTTGATAATGTAGTCCTGCATTCTCAAAAGCAGATTTAAATTTTCTTATTTGGTCACGGATACTAGAAACATCAAATACATACAAAGGTGTGCCATATTTTTTTGCTAAATCAACACTGTCGACTCCACCTATCATCAAATGTCCATTCTTGCTCTTTAAATCATCTGTAATCATAATATTCTCTCCTTTACCAAATAAAAAAAGACCTCTTTGCTTAATAACAAAGAGATCCATAAACAATCTGCATCAATTTTGTCATAAGCTCAACGTGACCGACCATTAGCCACGACAGTTCGTATCCTCTTATTAATACGCCCCAGCTTATTAAATGCTGCAACATTTAACGCTTCGGCAACCTTCCCTTTCAATGAGTTCAAAGCTCTTACAGAAGCTCTCCCATTTACTGATGTTGATTGCGACCTCTTTTATTGATACTAAGATTATAACAGCACTCATAATTCGTCAAGTAATATTAATAAATTTCTCATTTTTAAACAAAAATAATATATTTTTCTTGTTATAACAACAAAAAATGATACACTCATCATTAAAAACTATTTAATTTTAGAGGTGTATTGTATGAAGGTCGTTAAGTTTGGGGGCAGTTCCCTCGCCACTGGAGAACAGTTTGAGAAGGTCATTAATATCGTCAGTGATGACTTTGAAAGAAAGGTTATTGTAACCTCTGCTCCAGGAAAACGTTTCACAGGCGATACTAAAGTTACTGATTTATTAATTGAGTACGCAAATGCAGTTATTGAGAATGTTGATTCCACAAACATTGTCAAAGAGATTATCTCAAGATACCGTGAAATAAGCGACCATTTTAAACTCGATGGTTCCGTTATTAAACTTCTAAAAGATAAATTAGTTAATCTTACTAAAACAAACTTTGTTGATGAAAAATATTTAATGGCAGCGTTCAAAGCACACGGGGAACTTCTCAACGCCATCCTCTTAAATTCCGTCCTAAATGCACAAGGAATCAAGTCAGTTTTCATTGATCCAAAAGATGCCGGGATTATTGTTCATGGTCAACCTAACGATGCTGATATTTCACCAGAAACTTACCTTAATTTAGATAAATTACAATTACCCAACGATGCCAAAGTAGTTTTTCCTGGTTTCTTTGGTTACAGTCAAGATGGAAGTATTTATACTTTCTCACGTGGTGGATCAGACATTACTGGCGCCCTACTTAGTCGAGGTTTGCACGCTGATTTATACGAAAACTTTACCGATGTTGATGCCATTTATGCAGCTAACAACCATGTTGTTAAACATCCACAAGCCATCAAAAAAATGTCCTATCGAGAAATGCGTGAACTTTCATATGCCGGTTTTTCAGTTTTCCAAGATGAAGCAATCATTCCCGCTGTGAAAGGACAAGTACCTGTCAACGTTAAAAATACTAACAATCCTAGCGCTGAAGGAACTTTGATTGTGCCGGAACAATTCCTCTTTAATCCTTCTAATCAAATTACCGGAATTGCCTGTTCAAAACGCTTTTCGGCATTATATATCCACCGCTATTTGTTGAATAAAGAAGTTGGTTTTACTTTGAAACTACTCCAAATTTTTTATAAATATAATATTTCATACGAACATATGCCATCTGGTATTGATGACTTAACTGTTATTTTTGATCGTAGTAAACTTGATAAAACAACTATCAAACACCTTTGCCACGACGTTAAAGAAATCCTTCAACCTGATTATTTGGAATGGATCGATGACTACGCAATTATTATGGTGGTCGGTGAAGGAATTGCACATAACGTCAATACATTGGGTGAAATTATTGACTCATTAACTAAAAATAACATTGCCATCCATATGATTAACCAAGGCGCTTCACGCATTTCTATCATGATTGGAATACAAGAATCTGACGCTGATGAAGCAGTAAAACAAATTTATAAAACATTCTTCAACTAATGAGGTGACTAAAATGGTAAAACTACTCAAAGTACATGGTTCAGAAAATAAGTTTTTTATCTTAGATCAAACACTCCTAGAAACACCATTAACTGATAGCGAATTGAAATCAGTTGCCATTAATTTCTGCAGCAACATCCTTGAGGGTGCAGATGGACTATTAGTAATTGATACAAGTGAAAATTGTTTAGGAAAGATGCGGGTTATCAATGCTGATGGCAGTGAAGCAAAAATGTGCGGTAACGGCCTAAGAACCGTCAGCCGCTATTTATCCGAGAAATATCAGCTTGATGAATTTCAAGTGGAAACTATGGAAGCTAATCTGGATGTTGCCAAAGCGACTGATTTCTATCCCGGAGTACCTGCATTCAGTGTTGAAATTTCTCCTATTTCATTTAAGCAAACTGATCTACCATTTTCCTATCAACACGAAACAGAAATGATTGGTCAACGTGTCCCTGAGTTCCTACCCGACCAAACTTTTACTGCCATTGCGGTTCCTAATCCTCACCTAATTAGTTTTGTTCCCGAAGTAAGTCAGTTAGAATTAGGTGATCTAGGACAAAGACTCAATGGTCAAAACGAATATTTTCCTGAAGGTGTTAATGTTAGTTTTAGCCAAATACTCGATACGAATAAATTATTTGTTCAAACGTATGAACGCGGAGTTGGCTTCACTAATGCCTGTGGTACTGGAATGTCAGCCACGAGTTTAGCATTTGCACTACTACATTCCGATAAGTTTGATTCCGAACAAGATATTAGTATCTTCAATCCTGGCGGTATGGTTAAAACTCACGTTACATTGAGTGCCGTTAAAGAAAACAGCCAGTTACGATTAATCGGCAATGCAACTTTTACACATGAATTAGAAATCAATGAACATGATCTACACGACAACAATCTAACTAACATCAACATTACTAATACTGACGAAGAAGCCGATTATCAAAAATTTGTTAAAAGTATTGCTCAATAAGGTAAACCAAAGACATCAATTAAATGGTGTCTTTTTTGATAGACAAAAAAAAGACCTACGAGATAAACTCGTAAGTCTTTTAACTTAGTGCGCCTAGTAGGAGTCGAACCTACAACCTTCTGATTCGTAGTCAGACACTCTATCCAATTGCGCTATAGGCGCATACCAATAACTCAACAAAAGTAATTATAGCATACATATCGGAAATTTGTATACTTTTTTTTACACTTTTTTCAATAAATTTTGTTGAATATTTCCAAAGGTAATTTGTACATTTTATGACAATTATTTGTTACAATTTGTTCATCAAAATCATTGGGAGAAGATACTATGCAATCACAAATTTATCCATACCTCGCATTCAAAAACGCCAAAGAAGCACTTAAATATTATCAAGAAGTTTTTGGTGCGACTGAGATTTATCGTTTAAGCCCTCAACCCCAACAGGCTGAGCAATTTGATATTCCTGAAGGTACTGACTTAGACAATCTAACGATGCATGCTGGATTCACTATCCTTGGCATGAAGCTTGAATGTGCTGATGCTTTTAATGGTGATACAAACCCTTCTGAGCAAGTTTCACTCCTATTAGATATCAATAATGAAGATCCAGAGAGTGCTCAAGCAGCCGATGAATTTTATGAACATTTAGTTCAATCTAAACAAGTCACTATTAATATGCCTTTTGCTGAACAATTTTGGGGTGGTAAAATGGGTAGCTTTACTGACAAATATGGTATCAATTGGATGTTACACACCTCCCCTTGGTCACAATCTCAAGATCATCAGACAAAGTAAGAAAACTGCGCTGTAACACACTAAAACAAATAAGACTAGTAACCCGATTGGATTACTAGTCTTATTTGTTTAACATTCGAAAGCTGACGTAATTGTCATGCTCTTTTTCTATTGGTCTTACCCTTTTGAATTCAGTTAACGGAGAGTAGGGGGTTCGAACCCCTGATACAGGTCAATACCCGTATACATGATTTCCAATCATGCTCCTTCAACCACTCGGACAACTCTCCAAGATAAAAAAAAACTCCGGTTGTCAGACTCGAACTGACGACAACCTGATTAACAGTCAGGTGCTCTACCAACTGAGCTAAACCGGAATAATAACAGCGTGGCAACTCCCTATCCTCGCGGGTAGTTTCCCACCAACTACTTTCGGCGCGGAGAAGCTTAACTTCTGTGTTCGGCATGGGAACAGGTGTATCCTTCTCACTATCGCCACCACACTATTTTCGCTCGTACCTTCAAAACTAGATATTAAGTTAATGAATTAAATCTTGAATCACTTCAAACTGCTGTAAACTCTTACTCGATTAAGTCCTCGATCTATTAGTACTGCTCAGCTCCATGTATCGCTACACTTCCACCCGCAGCCTATCTACGTCATATTCTCTAACGGATCTTACTTCCTTAACGGAATGGGAAATCTCATCTCGAGGGGGCTTCACACTTAGATGCTTTCAGCGTTTATCCCGTCCATACGTAGCTACCCAGCGATGCGCCTGGCGGCACAACTGGTACACCAGAGGTATGTCCATCCCGGTCCTCTCGTACTAAGGACAGCTCCTCTCAAATTTCCTACGCCCGCGACGGATAGGGACCGAACTGTCTCACGACGTTCTGAACCCAGCTCGCGTACCGCTTTAATGGGCGAACAGCCCAACCCTTGGGACCGACTACAGCCCCAGGATGCGATGAGCCGACATCGAGGTGCCAAACCTCCCCGTCGATGTGAACTCTTGGGGGAGATAAGCCTGTTATCCCCAGGGTAGCTTTTATCCGTTGAGCGATGGCCCTTCCATATGGTACCACCGGATCACTAACTCCGACTTTCGTCCCTGCTCGACTTGTCAGTCTCGCAGTCAAGCTCGCTTGTACGTTTACACTCTGCGAATGATTTCCAACCATTCTGAGCGAACCTTTGAGCGCTCTCACTTCTAAGAACTCCACTGCTCCTCACGGTACAGCTTCAATCTCTTACAACGCTCTCCTACCACGTGTCTTACGACACATCCACAGTTTCGGTATCATGCTTAGCCCCGGTACATTTTCGGCGCAGAATCACTCGACTAGTGAGCTATTACGCACTCTTTGAATGAATGGCTGCTTCTAAGCCAACATCCTAGTTGTCTATGCGTTTCCACATCCTTTTCCACTTAGCATGAATTTGGGACCTTAACTGGTGATCTGGGCTGTTTCCCTTTCGACGGTGGATCTTATCACTCATCGTCTGACTCCCGGGTATAGATTGATGGTATTCGGAGTTTATCTGAATTCAGTAACCCAAGACGGGCCCCTAGTCCAAACAGTGCTCTACCTCCATAATCCTAATCCCCGAGGCTAACCCTAAAGCTATTTCGGAGAGAACCAGCTATCTCCAAGTTCGTTTGGAATTTCACCGCTACCACAACTCATCCCAGCATTTTTCAACATACACGGGTTCGGTCCTCCAATGCGTTTTACCGCATCTTCAACCTGGTCATGGGTAGGTCACTTGGTTTCGGGTCTACATCAACATACTAGATCGCCCTATTCAGACTTGCTTTCGCTACGGCTCCGACTTTTCATCTTAACCTTGCATGTTAACGTAACTCGCCGGTTCATTCTACAAAAGGCACGCCATCACCCATTAACGGGCTCTGACTACTTGTAGGCACACGGTTTCAGGATCTATTTCACTCCCCTTCCGGGGTACTTTTCACCTTTCCCTCACGGTACTGGTTCACTATCGATCACTAGGGAGTATTTAGCCTTGGGAGATGGTCCTCCCAGATTCCGACGGAGTTTCTCGTGTTCCGCCGTACTCAGGATACTGAATGGAGTGGGTCAGATTTCGTTTACGAGGCTTTCACTCTCTTTGGCCAAGCTTTCCAGCTTGTTCAACTATCGTCACCTTTTGTTCTCACAACATCAGTCCTACAACCCTAAAGAGCAAGCTCTTTAGTTTGGGCTATTCCCGTTTCGCTCGCCGCTACTCAGGGAATCGAATTTTCTTTCTCTTCCTGCAACTACTTAGATGTTTCAGTTCATTGCGTGTACCTCTTGATTGCTATGTATTCACAAACAAGTAAATATCCATTACGATATTTGGGTTCCCCCATTCGGAAATCCCCGGATCAAAGCTTACTTACAGCTCCCCGAGGCGTATCGTCGTTAGTTACGTCCTTCATCGGCTCCTAGTGTCTAGGCATCCACCGTGCGCCCTTTATAACTTAATCTTGACAAAATATGAAATTAATCATTTTTATCGCGCAGTTTTCGGTGTTTCTTTAATTCATTAATTCTTAATATCCAGTTTTCAAGGTACGAACATTGGCATTTCTGCCAATGGAGGCTAACGGGATCGAACCGATGACCTCCTGCTTGCAAAGCAGGTGCTCTCCCAGCTGAGCTAAGCCCCCAATTTAATACTATTAAAATGAGAATGGGCCTAAATGGACTTGAACCATCGACCTCACGCTTATCAGGCGTGCGCTCTAAACCAGCTGAGCTATAGGCCCGAAAAACGCCCGGTAGGCCTCTCAAAACTAAACAAAGTTTTAACAATTGTGTATTTCCGTTGATGCATAAGCATCATATCCTTAGAAAGGAGGTGATCCAGCCGCAGGTTCTCCTACGGCTACCTTGTTACGACTTCACCCTAATCATTTGTCCCACCTTAGACGGTTAGCTCCCCGAAGGGTTACCCCACCGGCTTTGGGTGTTACAAACTCTCATGGTGTGACGGGCGGTGTGTACAAGGCCCGGGAACGTATTCACCGCGGCATGCTGATCCGCGATTACTAGCGATTCCAGCTTCATGTAGGCGAGTTGCAGCCTACAATCCGAACTGAGATCGGTTTTAAGTGATTTGCTTGCCCTCGCGAGTTCGCAACACGTTGTACCGACCATTGTAGCACGTGTGTAGCCCAGGTCATAAGGGGCATGATGATTTGACGTCGTCCCCACCTTCCTCCGGTTTGTCACCGGCAGTCTCACCAGAGTGCCCAACTGAATGCTGGCAACTGATAATAAGGGTTGCGCTCGTTGCGGGACTTAACCCAACATCTCACGACACGAGCTGACGACAACCATGCACCACCTGTATCCATGTCCCCGAAGGGAAAGACTTATCTCTAAGCTTTTCATGGTATGTCAAGACCTGGTAAGGTTCTTCGCGTTGCTTCGAATTAAACCACATGCTCCACCGCTTGTGCGGGCCCCCGTCAATTCCTTTGAGTTTCAACCTTGCGGTCGTACTCCCCAGGCGGAGTGCTTAATGCGTTAGCTGCAGCACTGAAGGGCGGAAACCCTCCAACACTTAGCACTCATCGTTTACGGCATGGACTACCAGGGTATCTAATCCTGTTTGCTACCCATGCTTTCGAATCTCAGCGTCAGTTACAGACCAGAAAGCCGCCTTCGCCACTGGTGTTCTTCCATATATCTACGCATTCCACCGCTACACATGGAGTTCCACTTTCCTCTTCTGCACTCAAGTTTACCAGTTTTCGAAGCACTTCCTCGGTTGAGCCGAGGGCTTTCACTTCAAACTTAATAAACCGCCTACATTCTCTTTACGCCCAATAAATCCGGACAACGCTTGCCACCTACGTATTACCGCGGCTGCTGGCACGTAGTTAGCCGTGGCTTTCTGGTTGAATACCGTCAGTACGTGAACAGTTACTCTCACGCATGTTCTTCTTCAACAACAGAGTTTTACGATCCGAAAACCTTCTTCACTCACGCGGCATTGCTCCATCAGGCTTTCGCCCATTGTGGAAGATTCCCTACTGCTGCCTCCCGTAGGAGTTTGGGCCGTGTCTCAGTCCCAATGTGGCCGATTACCCTCTCAGGTCGGCTACGTATCATTGCCTTGGTGAGCTATTACCTCACCAACTAGCTAATACGCCGCGGGTCCATCCAAAAGCGATAGCAGAGCCATCTTTCAAGCTACGATCATGTGAAAGTAGTTGTTATGCGGTATTAGCACTTGTTTCCAAATGTTATCCCCCACTTTTGGGCAGGTTACCCACGTGTTACTCACCCGTCCGCCACTCACTCAAAACTGATTCATGAAGCAAGCTTCAATCATCAGCAGAGTTCGTTCGACTTGCATGTATTAGGCATGCCGCCAGCGTTCGTCCTGAGCCAGGATCAAACTCTCATATTAAAAGTTTGTGACTCATAAAAAATTATACTAGCGAATTGACTTCGTTGTAAATCCAACAAATAAATGTTGGCCTACACAATTTAGTGTTAAAACTTTGTTCAGTTTTCAAAGGTCTACCAGCTGATTAAGCGCTTACGCTCATCAGCGACTTAATTATTTTATCAAGCTGACAAATGATTGTCAAGAACTTTTTAAAATAATTTTTCTAACAAATTATCAATGAAATGATGATTTGTTAGAAGTTATCTCAACAGACAACTTAATTATCATATCGAAGTTACAAGACCAAGTCAAGAACTTTTTTAAAATAATTAAAGGCGTTTGGAGAAGCGATAAAGCTTCAAACCGTTGACGCCGTTGCTCTGTCGCAACAACAAGATATATATTACCAATTAGATTAGGTGTGCGCAACCCTTTTTTACAAAAAAGTTGAATTTTTTTGTAAAAGTCAATCAAAGTGCCTTATAAAACACCAGTTATCAGCTAAAACCATAGATTTGTGACCTATTTAGGCCTTAACCCTTAAAATAATAACCCCAGCAATCCAAGATCAAATTACTGGAGCCATTATTTCCACGTTTATGCTGTACTTTTAAAGACAATAGTAGTTTTAATCAGTGACCTCATAAAGATTGCCTTTTAACAACACCGCCTTAATCCCAGAGATAAGAAATACTGGAATTGCCGGAACAAATATGAGCATCAAGTATACACCAGCACTTAGTCTTGCCGTCCCCATAACTTCATTAAAGAAAGGCGACATCGTTACAAATAATGAACTTAGTGCTGAGAAAGCTACTGCCATGATCAACTTAGAATTACTGAATGGATTTCGATGATACAAGGTCTTTGAACTTCTAGCATCAAACACATTCCATAACTGACCGAAAACTAGTGTCAAGAATGCTACCGTTTGTGCTTCTTCAACTTGCATTCCTTTTCTAGCTGCCAAAACGAATGCTCCGAAAACAACTAGTCCCATCGTAACTCCACGGACAACTATCCGCATCATCATTTTGCTATCCAAAATCGTTTTATGTGTATCACGAGGAGGCTTATTCATAATATCCGACTCTGGCACATCATATCCCAAAGCAAACGAAGGCAACGCATCACTGATCATATTTACCCACAGCACCATTAAAGCTGTCAATATTGGGGTACTACTACTTACATGACCGATATCTCTTGTAATGAACAACAAACCAAACATCAAAGACAAAACTTCAGCCACATTGGTTGTCAACTCATGACGCATAAAGTTTTTTATATTAGTAAAAATAGTTCGACCAGCGGCAACTGAGTGCTCAATCGTCGTAAACTTATCATCTAATAAAATTAAATCAGCTGACTCCTTCGTGACATCAGTTCCATTTATTCCCATCGCAATTCCAATATCAGCAGAACGAAGCGCAGGTGCATCATTCACTCCATCACCAGTCATAGCAACAACTTCACCATGTCGCTGTAATTGCTTGATAATTCGTTGTTTATGTTCAGGTGACACCCGTGCATATACCCTAATATCCTCTACAGTATTGAACAATTCATCATCAGACATTTTATCAATCTGCTTGCCTTCAATAACTTGTGACTCATCATCGGAAATAATTCCCAACTTAGCAGCAATTGCTTGTGCCGTTTTAGCATGGTCACCAGTGATCATAACAACATTAATCGAGGCGTCATGTAGTGTTTCAACAGATTGCTTTACTTCTTCACGAGGTGGATCAATTATACCGGCTAGTCCTAAAATTGAAATATTATTCTCTAATTCTTCCATTGTAGAGTTAAGTGCTTCATCTTCAGAGATAATGCGTTCACCTACTGCCAAAGTTCTAAGCGCCTCACTGGCAAATTTATTAACTTTCATTTCAAAAGCATGCTGGTCAGTTTTTGCATCTGCCCTACTTAGCAATACGTCTGGAGCACCTTTGGTCAACACTTTAAACTCATTTCCTGCCTTAACAACAACACTCATCATTTTTCTAGTGCTGTCAAATGGAAAAATCCGTAAAATATCATAGTCAATTTCTGCCTTTTGATTTAATAACTCGTGACGATCGATATTACATTTTAATCCCAGAACAACTAAAGCCACATCGGTTGGATTACCAAAGGGTACGTAATTTCCAGTTTCATTTATTGATACATTAGCTTCATTATTCAAAATACTTGCAACAATAAACTGCCTCGCAGACGTCATATCCTTCGGAGTTATTTCTCCCAACGGTTCATATCCGCGCCCTTCAACTTCAAATTCAATTCCGTTAGTAAAAAATCGAGTTACTGTCATCTCATTTTTCGTTAAAGTGCCGGTCTTATCTGAAGCAATAAATGTTGTTGAGCCCAATGTTTCAACACTATTAAGCGACTTGATGAGTCCCTTACTTTTCGATAAAACTTTTGCACCAATCGTTAAAACAATTGATAACACCGCCGGCAGTGCATCGGGAATTGCAGCCACTGCTAAAGCAATTGCCGTTGAAAGAATTGCCGTAAAACTAGTAAAGGAAAATGTTCCCGTGGTCAACCAAGTTTTGAATCCCCCGGCAACCAGCGTAAATAACACTACCCCAGCCGCAACGTACATTAACTTCTGCGTCAATTCATTAATAGTCTTTTCAATTGGCGTTTTGGAATCAGGCACATTCTTCAGTAGTCCTGCAATTTTTCCAAGTTCAGTGTCCATTCCAGTTGCAACAATCACTGCGTAACCATTACCATTCGTAACTGTTGAGCCTGAATATCCCATATTCTTACGATCGCCCAAGTCCGTTTCGTCGGCCAATTCAGCAGTTACTTTACTGATAGGTTCTGATTCACCAGTCAAATGTGCTTCTAAGACTTGTAATTCCGAAACTTTGAACCAGCGCACATCTGCCTCGATGAAATCGCCCATCTTTACACCAATAATATCTCCTGGCACCAACAAAGTAGCTGACATTTTCTCCCAGCTACTATCACGCAAAACTGAAACCTGATGATTATTCATCTCTTTAAGACTATCTAAAGACTTCCTAGCATTGACCGTTTGCCAAATCGAAAGTCCACTATTAATTAGAATCAAGATCATAATAGCTATCGATTCATAAAAAGAAGACCTCGCATGCTGAAGATCTCCACCATTGGTCAATTCATAAATTCCACTTATCAAAGATAACAAAACCGCTAGTAATAAAATTATTACTAGTGGCTCTTTAAAACTACGAATAAATATTTTCCAAATGGGCGTGGGTGGATCCTGTTGCATCTCATTTCGTCCATACTTTTCAAGTCGAGCCTGTGCTTCCTTGGCAGTCAACCCTTCATGACGACTAGTTTTCAGTTCAGTGAATATCCTATCTATATTTTGATTGTAAAACATCTCCACGCCTCCTTTAATTTGGCATATTTACTCAATTAACACTTAAGTCTTCTTTTATTTTAACAATTATTTTTATATCTCTCAAGAAAAATGGCATAATCTAATAATATATTGTCTATATATTGATTAAAAGTGTAAAAGTCTTCCTATTATATATTATTTGTACTTCTGATTTAAAAAATTGAAAGTTATATCTGCTATGCCGCCTCCAGGAGCAAAGAAATTAGGTCGCTATGGGGAACGCCTGGAGCCAAGGTCTCCAGACTCGACTTTGAACCTCGCAAAAACCGCGAGTTTCAAAGCTCGTCCCGTGGTGTAATGGCTAAAGCCATAACGCCACCTTCACAGCGACCTAATTTCTTTGCTCCTTCCGGCTAGTTTATTCATTATTTTTTATACAGAATGTGGAATATATAATAATTGCTATCTTATATTCTGAAAAACTACAGCATAACGAATTAAACTGTTTTACCCCATTAATCTCGATTTCGGAATAAAATATGGATTTTGGGTTATCCCCAAAAAGCTCCAGTAATCCTACTTTGGGGACCCTATAAATTTCGGTTATAGAACCGAATACAAAAAGGCTAGATGTATTTCCTGGTATAAATCCAGAAAAAACATCTAGCCTCCTAACTTATATTCAATTTCAAATAATGCGTAACTCTTTTATCAAATTAATTGGTTATATCGTATAAAAAGCAACGAATACATTAGTCTCTGGGTGCAAGAAATGTTGGCAGCAGTGCAGGTGGCGTTATGGCTTTAGCCATTACACCACGGGACGAGTTTTGAAATTCGCGTCCTTTGCGAAGTTCAAAATCGAGGTTCGAGACCTTGGCTCGAACCGGTCCCCACAGCGCCAACATTTCTTGCACCCAGAGACGGCAACTAATCAACTTTATTATTTATCAGAACTCAATTCTGGTGCATCGGTTTGATAGAGATCAACCATTGACTTATTGTCATTTTGAGCCAAAAGACTTGTTCCGTTCTTCTTCTGAGCCTTCTTCAACTCTTTCAAAGCGGTACTCTTCTTATATGAGTATTCCTTCTTATTAACAGTTGTAAAGCCAGGTAATTTATGGAATCTCAATAGGTCCCCATTAATAACACGATCTGACAACGACAGCTCGGTTGTTACCCTATTAGAGAGTTTTTCTTTTTCTGATTTCGAAATATTTTTATCTACTTTACCCGTCTTAGTATTGTAGTAAGTTCCTCCAACCTTTGTTACTGTTGGTGAAACAAAATTACCATTTCTAAAGGCTACGAGTTGTGGATGTTCGCTGGATAGCAAATCACTACCAAATTGAACCATGTTCTTATTATCAACGCCTAATAAATTCAAGATAGTTGGTAGAACGTCAATCTCACCACCGTAAGTATGATTGATGCCACCTTTTAATCCATCCATATGAATCATAAACGGTACACGTTGATATTGAGCGTCGTTAAACTCATTGAATCCTTTAATACCAGTTAACTTAGCCATAGCTTTCTTATGGTTATTTGAAATACCATAATGATCACCATAAAGTACGATCATACTATTTTTATCTAAGCCAGTTTCTTTCAACCAGGCCATGAACTCACCAATCGATTGATCCAAGTAATGAGCAGTTTGAACATAGCCATCAACAGTCTTATCACCAGTATCAGTCTTTTCGATTGTTTGATTCTTCTTGTCCAAAGTATATGGATAGTGGTTCGTAACAGTAATTAGTTTTGCATAAAATGGTTGTGGCAATTGTTCGATATATTGAGCTGAATCTCTCAAGAAAATCTTATCCTTCATACCATAACCAACGTTATAACTCTTCTTCTCTTTATAATAGTTGGAACTGAAGAAGTAATCGTAACCCCATGACTTATAAGCGTTGTCACGATTCCAGAAACTTGGAACATCCCCATGGAATGAGGCTGATGTATAGCCCGCTTCTTGATCAAGAATAGCCGGCGCAGCTTGGAAGGTATTAGTTGTACCATCTGTAACCATAGCTGATCCTTCTGGCAATCCAAAGAGTGAGTTTTCAAGCATCAATTCAGCATCGGCTGTTTTACCTTGTCCAACTTGATTAAAGAAATTATCAAAGCTCAGAGTATCATCTTCGTGATAGAGCTTATTTAAGTTAGGTGTTACTTCTTGTCCATCCCACTTATAGTCAATCATGAATTGTTGCAAACTTTCCAAATGAATAATAAAGACATTCTTACCTTTAGCAACCCCAGTATATTCTACATTGGGTTGAACGTAATTATCCTTCATATACTTTTCAATCGAGTTGATATCTGAACTCTTTGCCTGCGACTTAACAGCATTGGTTTTCGTCGTTTTTATCATATCGTAGACATTAAAGACATTTAGCCCCAAATATTTAACGATATAGTTATTGTCAAAAGTTCTGGTTAACAATTGTGAACGATCACTTTCAGCCAAAGTTAAGTTAGCTCCAAATAGTAATACTGCTAGCGAACTAATCAAAACTGGTATCTTCCAGTTGAGTCGTTTAACATCCATTTTAATAACATGGAATGCCAACAATAATATCAAAATGATCACATCGGTAAAGACCAAGAAATCAGATGGTTTCAAAATCCCTAAGATACTCTTACCTAAGTTATTTGAAACTGAACCTGAACCCTTGATCAAAACCATTGTCAAAAAGTCTGAAAATTCACGATAATATAAAATATTCGAGAATAACCAGACAGTGTCCAAGAAATCAATGACCAAAAGGAAGATATAAGACTTTCTCCCTTTCATATACAATGAGATACCAAACAGCAATAACATAACTGGAATTGGATTGATAATCATCAAGAATGTTTGAATAGAACCCTTAACACCCAAATTAAACTTAGTTTCATAAGCATAAATGGTTTTAAGAGTGTATAGCAATACAGCTAGGATCACAAAACCTAGCCTAGTATTTAAAAAATTAGAAATACCTTTAGTAATACGCTTCATTATTTTCGCTCCATAGATTTATTAGCAACTTGTTGTTCAATTTTCGGTTTCTTCGAAACAGCAATAATCCCTAAGAACATCCCCAAATAATACGTAATAAATCTCCATAAAAACATACCCAAGATCAATCCTGAAGGAGAAGGTATAAATCCAGCAAACAAAGTCTTGAAACTGAATTCCGCCCCACCTGATCCACCAGGGATTGGGAAAATTGAGACAATCATAACGATCATAATGTGCATCACTAAGACATCGACGACATTAACGTGATCGCAATTTAAAGCTAGTAAAACAAAGTAAACTACGAAATAGTATAAGAATAGTTGCAAGATAGTTAGCAATGAAGCTTTGATTACCTTTTTCTTCTCACGCTTCAATACTAAACTCTCTTGATAAAAGCTATCGATATAGTTCGTAGCTAACTGTAAAATTTTATCACGTTTTTCCTCTTTAAGAAAAAATAAAACCGGTTTTAAAACAATTTGGACCATTTTTTTTGTGAAATCGTAGTAATACATGATCATTAATAAGAATGAAATTGTAACAACGTGAATGACCATCCCAAATACGATTAATGTCGCTAATCCTGAAAAGTGTTTAGCCACACTATTGAAACTAACTAACATTGCAATAATGAAGTTGACTAAAACCATTGCCTGATAAATAACAAACTTCATCAGTAACACCGAACTAGCACGACCACCATCAATCTTTGACTGCATCAAACCAACTAACTGAGCTGGTTGACCACCAGATGAGAATGGCGTTATCGCATTAAACAAAGCTTGAATCAATGGAATACGATACATTTCCCACCAGCCAAACTTGCGATCTTCTTTTTTCTTTAAAAGTGTATGCAAAACTAAAGCTTCAACACCATACGATAACAAAATTGACAAGAATGCCACCGCTAGCCAAAAGTAGTTCAGACTTTTAAAAGTTGAAACTAAGGAATTGAAATCGATCTTTCTAGCTTCCCACCAGAAAATACCGATACCTAATCCCAGCATTACAAAAAGTGCAGCAATTTGTTTTCTACTCATTATTTATCCCGTTTGCAATATTATATTGACTCGTATAGAAATCATACCAAATTTTACTCAAATTTTCTTCTGAGTATTGATTAGCAGCTTCTTTAGACTTCTTCTTAAAATCATCCAAAATGGAACGATCTTGATTAGCCTTATTGATGAAAGCATTCATATCCGCAAAACCATCAGCCTTTTGATAGTATCCATCAATAATAGCACGATACAATTCCAAATCACGTAACAACACTGGTGCCCCACAACTGAATGCTTCCAAAACTGACATTGGGAATAATTCATCATATGAAGGCAACAAGAATAAATTACAAATATTATAGTAGTTGACTAAATCGTTTCTATCAACAATCCCTGTGAACTTCATATTGCTTGGCGCATTGTCAATCATATCTTTATAGCGGTCGTAACCGTCAGTAATTTTGCCAAATGAAAAACCACCGGCCCAAATAAATTGAATATCAGGATTTGTCTGAGCTAACTTGTAGAAATCATCGACACCCTTACGTTCTTGAACTTGACCATCCCCGAAAACTACACATTTATCTTCAGGAATACCTAGTTTCTTACGGAAATCAGCTTTTTCTTCAGCCGTCTTTTCATAGAAATTCTCGGTTGAAACAAAATTTGGAATATATTTAATCTTCTTACGATCCAAACCATGAGCAACTAACTTATCGATAAAAGTTGGGTTGACGACAACGATTTGATCCATACGTTTGTAAAAACTGATGACATATTTATAAAAAACACTCTTTGCTGGTGCAGGTAATTTAATACTACCCTCAAGCGTTTCTGGTAGAAAATGAACATAACCGATTTTACGGCCACGTTTCTTAGAAAAAGTTGACAAGTAAAATTGCGGATCAATTGTGTGATAGTGACTCAAATCGCTAGCGTGAAAGTCATTGATTTTAACATCAAATTCATCACTGAAATGGTCTTTTAATAAACCAATCAACTCTTTATAAGCACTACCAACCCCTTGGCCGGCAACTTTATCTGCAGATGAAAACATATTAATTTTAATCATTCGAATACTCCTCTGGATCAATTGATGAATCTGAAAGCTTCTCTCTGACAAAGTAGTCTTCAGCTCGACGGTAGAAGTCAAGAATCGCATTACCAAATCCATCAGATGAAATACCATATAGTACCTTTTGACGTGCTTCACGGTCATCAAATGAATTAGGGTGATCGAGATACGTCTTAATCTTAGGTACTAACTGGTCATCTTCGTTGAATGTTACACCAACTGAAGGATCAGTCAACAAGCTGTCCGTATATGGAGCACTACGAACAATGATTTTTGTCCCTGATGCGATTGCTTCGATATAAGTTAAACCTTGCGATTCCGTATCACTAGAAGAAACAAAAATATTAGCCATGTGATAATAAGGTGAAATTTGATCATGTTCAACTTCACCAGTAAAAATAACATTATCACCGATGCCCAAGTCCTTGCTCATTTGAACCAACTCGTCCATATCAGGACCATCACCAACGATTACCAACATAATTTTAGGATTGTATTTCAAAAGCTCTGGCATTGACTTCAACATGTGGTCAATTTTTTTCTCCAAAGCGATTCGACTCAACATCAAAATTACCGGCGTGTCTTCAGCGATACCCAATTTCTCACGAACAGCTGAGGCATTGACAGGTTTCGTATACTCTGACAAGTCGACCCCGGTTGGAATGATTGAGATTGGTGTCTTAATATCATAACGATCCATTGTTTCTTTAACTTGCACACTTGGGGCTACAACTCCAGAAGCATTTTTCAAGAATAAACGTGTCATTTGCTTAACATGATAAGGCTTCAATAAATGACCATTTAAAACGTAATGTAAATAATCTTCATACATTGTGTGATATGTGTGAACAAATGGAATTTTCAACTGCTTAGCCACAAACTTTCCCATCATTCCTAATGAAAATTCAGTTTGTGTGTGGATAATATCTAGTTTTAATTCTTTAGCTAAATCAACAGCATGAAACATTCCGCGGATAGCAATTCTTCGATCGGTGAATGAGATAAAAGGTACACTGGCCAGACGAAAAATATTAGGCTCAATCGTATTCTTGGGTACGTTAGGATCAGTCGTTGTAAAAATATATACGGAGTGACCTTTGCGCTCTAAATCATTTTTCAATGTCTGGATTGATGTAGCTACCCCACTCACTTGGGGGAAGTATGTATCGGTAAAAATTCCGATATTCATATAAACACATCTCCTCACAATACTTTATAAAGTAGATTATAACAAAAAAATGAAGGAATCACTTCCCTCATCCTCGTCTTACCCTATTAATTTGCTGAAACTCTTATTTCTCATTAAGAAATAGAAAATCACTGCACCTATTGCAACAACAACTAGTTCACCAAAACCAACTGTCACAAAGTTCAACCAAAATGGTAGCTTCAAAACGAAGTGCAATTCGGCTCCAACAATAATACCGTTAACTACGGCACAGACAACTGGAACTGTCCAAAGTAAACTGTTACGTGCGGGAATCTTAGTGATAATATAACAGGCAATCGCCGTTGCTAAAGTTCCTAAGACAATATCATACATCCCTAATTGAGCACTGAAAAGATTTGAAATGAAACATCCGACAATCAATGACCAACTGTACTTATGATTAAAGAATGGCAATAACATTAAAATTTCAGAAACACGGAATTGAATTTGACCATATGAAAAGGCCGAAATTCCTGGTGCAATTGTCACAGCCACATAAAGGGCCGCAATCAATGCCAATTGGGTGATATCTCTTGTTTTTAAATTACTCAAAGTAAAACCTCCACTGTTTTAGTTAATATAGCAGGTTACCAGTGCAAACTGCCTTTAATAGGTTATCTTATTTTGGGTTTGGTCGCAAGTGAATGTCATTAAGGGAACCCGTCTCCAGAGCTACGAGCATCCATCTGCTATGCGGACCGGGCCGAGCCAAGATCTCGTCCCTCGGTTTGAAGCCTTGCAAGCAAGTCTCCAAACACGCCCGGTGGTGTAATGGCTAAAGCCATAACGCCACTTTCACAGCAGATGGATGCTCGTAGCTCTTCCGACTAATTCATTTTTTCTTCTTTATTTTATGTACTAGGAAGCATTTCCAAAAAATTTGATTATCAATGGCCAATAAAACCACTTATCTAACGTGTAATGCCAGCCGATTCTTAAAGTCAAGAAACTTCAGAATATACTTTAATTACTATTATCATAGTCACCAATGACAAACCATACTTTAAATTATTTACTACTGATTCAAAAACTAATATTTAACTAGACGGAAAGAGCAAGAAATTTAGGTCGCTGTGCAGGTGGTGTTGGCGCTTCAGCGCTTACTCCACGGGACGACTTTTGAAACTCGCGATTTGTGCGAGGTTCAAAAGCGAGCCGAAAGACCTTGGCTTTTGGCGGTCCCCATAGCGACCTAAATTTCTTGCTCTTGGAGTCGGCATATTTAACTAGCACCTCGCGTTATTTAAAACAAAAAAAAGCTAAGGTTGTATCAAACCCTAGCTTCTTGTAAAAATATTCTATTTTAATGTTCCACGTTGACGTAATTGTTCATCGATTAAATCAAGTACCTTTTGACGATCTTCTGGATTTTCAACAAAATCGTATTTGTCTCCGTCTAGTTTCATCTTAGGACTGTAATCATACTCATCATACCAGCCGTCATAACGGTCTAATAGTTGGTGATAATATTCTGGAAGTGTAGGATCTTGTTCTGGTTGTTCGTATGAACGGCCACGTTTTTCAATACGGTGAATCATTGTATCGTATGAAATATCCAAGTGTACTAACAAATCTGGAGCTTTTTTAGCTGCAGCGTATGGTAATTCTTGCATCATATTATCTAGCAATTCATCATAAACCTTAACTTCTTGTGGAGTAGCTCTTCCCATATCTGCGTTCATATGGAAAAATAGTGAATCTTCATAGATAGAACGGTCCAAAACATTGTTATCTTGCACCATAGCTTTCTTGATTGATTCAAAACGTTTGTTCAAGAAGTAGATTTGTAGCAAGAATGCATACTTCTTAGGGTCCTTATAAAATAGTGGCAAAACGGGATTATTATCAACCTGTTCATAGAAAGCCTCTGTTCCTAAATGTTCTGATAATAATTTTGCCAATGAACTCTTACCGGCTCCAATTGCGCCGCTCAATACGATCATCATTATTCTCCTCCATACCTCAATTAATTCTCTATTTGTAAAAAAACAACATTCATTATGATATCACTTCTATCCAACATATTGTATAGCTTTCCAAAATTTCACAATATATGGTAGCAGTTACAAACGAGAAACTTCCTATTAGTAAGGCTTAGAAGGAAAAATTAATTTATTAATAATTAATTTCTCTATCCCCTTTTCACTATAATTTATTCATTCTATAATTATATTTGTATTCAAATAGAAAGGGGAAAATCTTTATGGGGAAAAAATTACGCAATTTTTTAGTAGCTTTTGTTGCTGCTCTTGGACTAGTGGTTTTAGCATTTGCTAGTCAGACGACAACTACAAAGGCTGCTGACTATACTACCAGTGCTGGTAATAACGGACTGTTAACCGGAATGTCGATTCAGCAAAAGAATTACGGTACAGCTAGTAACATTAATCTAACTCTCGATTGGTCTTCAAAAGACTTACAGCCCGATTTAGCTAACGGCGATACTTGGACAGTCGAATTGCCTGAGCAATTAAAAGTTAAAAAACCAGGTGAAACTTTTAAAGTTGTTGATGATAATGGTGATGTTATCGGAAATGCTGTATTAGGTGTCGATGATAATGGCGTTAGCTATGTCAAAGTTACTTTTGACAATGTCGACGGTAAGACCGATTATGAGGGGTCTTTAAACATTACTGATGGTATTGGTGTTGGAAAAAACTACGTTATTGGTAACAACGATGTTCAAATTGGCGATATTCATGATAATATGACTATCACTGATTCTGACGATGACTTTTCTAAACGAGGTGTTATTGAAAAAGACGCCGATGGAAATTCGATAATAACATGGTCAATTTTGGTCAATAGAAACAGTACCTCATTTCCAAATCTTCAAATCAAAGAAATAATCAATGATGACCAGACTTATATTCCAGGTTCATTAAATATTTATGAGGCTAAGTGGTCTACTTCTTCACCAGGATTCTATAACTACGACAAAAATAAACCAATTTCTGGTTATACGGTAAATCCTGATGAAGCTAACATTTCTGATAAATTTACAATTTCGAATTTACCAAAAGAGAATCAATTTTACGTTGTTAAATTTCAGACTAAAATAGTTGACGAAGGCAATACAACTAATGGTCATAAATTTAAGAATAACGCTTCCTTTACTTGGGGAACAAATGGTTCTGGTACCGGCGGAACGACTAACCAAGATAATGCTTCTGGTAGTGTCTCAGGTGGAACCAACTCCGGAAATGGTAACGGTGTTGATATTAAAGGCGGAGTTTTGTTAACTAAGCTAAGTGCTGATGACGATTCACCTTTAAAGGGTGCCGAATTTAGTCTATACAAAGAAGATGGTACTCTCGTTGCAAAAAATCTAACTACTGACGAAAAAGGACAACTTTCAGTTGATAAATTGGATAAGGGAAACTATTACTTTATCGAAACAAAATCACCTGACGGTTATGAAATTAACACTGCAAAGATTCCTTTCACAATTTCTGGTAAAAATTCAGAAATAGTTTCTGTAATTACTAAGGATGAACCTTCAACAGAAACTCATGAAGATGAAGAGGGTTCAATCATCATTATGAAGGTCGATAAAGATACCCAATATCGTCTAGCTGGCGCAAAATTTATCGTTAAAGATTCAGACGGTAATGAAGTTGGAACTATCACGACTGACAATTTGGGTATCGGACATATGTATAATCTCAAGCAAGGAACATATACTATTCAAGAAATTGATGCTCCTGCAGGTTATGAATTATCTGATACAATTCATACAGTTACAATTGGAGATAATAACGAAGACGGGAGTTTTACGCCTGATTTAATTACCTTTGAAAATACTAAAGATGAAGATTTAGTGTTTGACGATTCATACTTTGTCAAACTACATAAAGTTGATGAGAAAGATATGTCAACTGGTGTTCCCGGCGCTGAATATTCCTTATATACAGCTGCGGGCGAATTTGTAGAAAAAAAAGTTACTGATGAAAATGGTATGATTACCATCGATGGTTTAAAACCTGGTGATTACTATTTTGTAGAAACTAGTGCTCCAAACGGTTATGAAATCAATAAAGATAAACTTTACTTCACAATCGAATCTGGTGAACAAGATATCCAAACTATTCAAGCTGTTGACTCACGTACTGAAGAGTCCGGTGGCGGTGGTAATACTACCGATCCTGAAGACCCTGACATTGACGAAAAAGATGATAATGAAGAAGACAACGAAGGCAATCCTGATGTTGATGGTAATGGCGACAACGGCGGTAACGAAGATAACAACAATGGCAATGAAGATAACAATAACGGCGGTGGCATAATTGTCGATCCAAACCACCCTGGTTCAAATAACAATGGTAATAACAACAATAATGGTGGAATTATCACTTACCCCGGTAACAACAACTCAACTAACACAAACAACACACTTCCACAAACTGGTTCAAAATCTGGTTTAGCTACAAGTTTGATTGGTCTAGTTGTTCTACTAGGTACTGTTTACTTCAAACGTCGTCACGCTTAATTGAAGATACAAAAATAGACTGAGAAATTTCTCAGCCTATTTTTTTACTCTAATTTAGAAAGCTCCACCACCGGAACCTCCACCAAATCCGCCTGATGATCCGCCAGAGAAACCACCTGACCCACCAGATACACTTGATGAACTACCGTTACCACTCGATATTGCATTACCAAATGATGCTTGGAATCCGGAAGAACTTGAATTAATAAAACTATGCGCCCCAATGTAGTATGGAATCACTAACGAATTGTCTAATTGTTCCGCACTGAAGTTAACTTTCAAAGCCTTAATAACTTTATCAGAAACTCCGAAAACGACCGCATATGGCAAGAATTGTTCCCAAAGAATCAAATCTCCGACTTCAGCCATCTTGATATCATCGATATCTTTCAACATACGTTTAAAAGCACGGATTTTATTAATCTCATCCTCACCCACATCGGTATATGGCGTAATCTTTCTTTTAGCAATCAAATAAATTGTCCAAAAGATTATCATAGAAACTACCATCAAAATGCTACTAATTATAATATTTTTATCAAAAATAATTGATACGATCCACATCAAAAAGACAATAATGCTTGTCGAAATTGCTGCCAATTGAAAATTTTTCACCGCATTCAAATTATCTAGGTCCAAATATTTTTCGCGTCCCTTAGCTGCTGCTTTAGTCCACTTCTCGAATTTTTTGCTCAATCTTCGAGACTTTTTACCGGTACCTTTAGTTGATAGCTTAATTTGCTTCAAACTTACCTTTTTTCCATCCCCAATTTCTTCAATTAAATACTTAAAGAATGGGTCAGTTGGTGGTACTAAAGCTGTAATTTCATAGCTACGCTTGACCTTATCAATTTTCATTCGTCTTTGACCAACCTCAACTAATAAATCGGCGGTCAATGATAAACTATTCGCTCGATCAGTCTTATCTAACAATACTTTAGTAAAACTAGGTAAGAAATCAGGTTCATCAAAGTAATGATGTAACGGTGTAGGAATAGTATGTTTGTTGAAAGGGTGCTTTCGGAATTGATAAAAGCGAACTATGTAAATTAACAGTACCACCACCAATCCAAATGCCATGATGGCACGATAAATTACTTTTTTACGTTCACGTTGAGCATTGGCTTCCAATACCAACTGCTTTTCTTGTGACAACACTTTTGCTTTACGCTTCTTCTTAACAACATTTAGATTATCCGCCGTTACACTAATTGGAAAAATCATATGTGTCTCCACTACTTGATGTGCCGGCAACTCATCTAAAGTCATTTTTACTTGACCTTGTTTTCGATTGACATCGGTATAACCTTCAGAAGGTCCATGAGTCCACGCTTGTAATTTAGGAACATCCCCTTGTGGTAAATTAACGGTCAATTCAACATTATGCAAGGTTTTATCCCAGCCACCGCCAATCATTTTCCAATTCAATTCAGCCGTATCGAGATAATTAGTTACCGCACCAAGCAAGCGATATTTGTAAATAAAAGTTAAATTCTCAGTTGAAGCTGAATGATAAACTTTCAAGCCCATCTCATTTGCTGAACGAGTGACCTTAAATGTATTCTCTTGACCACTCTCCGATTTAACTAATGGAATTTCATTCTTACCATCTTGAATAAAGACTTGTGGATCAGTCACATCCTTGATTCCTTGGATATTCTGATTGTAGTAAACCCCATGAAAGTCACCATCAAACTGATAATTTATGCGTTGGGTCAATTCAATATCACCGTTCTTTTGAATATCAGCTTGGGCATGGTATCTTTCAATTTGATAGTCACCATCAGCTTTAACATTTGTCGTCACGTTAAAGGCACAAATAATACTAATCAACGCGAGGAAAAAGCCCCATATTTTTTTCATTCTTACCCCCGTTTCTTTGATAGGCATATTTTATCATATTTAGTAATTGCTTACGGAAAATAACAATAGTAGTTCAAAATCGGGTTATTCTACCTTACATAATTAAAAAAACAGACTAGATATTCATTTGAAAGAATATCTAGTCTATTTTAAATAATACGTGGTTCTAAAAGGCTCCACCAGAACCTCCTCCAAAACCACCGCCTCCGCCACCTCCGGAGAATCCACCTGATCCTCCAGAAATACTTGCAGAGCCACTAGCACCGATAGCGCCAATAAAGGCCGTCTGGAATCCGTAACTTGCGGAACCAAAGGCATTTGAAAAGCCAATGTAGTTTAGCACCGCAATCGATTGTCCTAATTGTTCTGGTGTAAATTGAACTCTTAAAGCCTTGATAACTTTGTCAGAAATACCAAAGGCAACCGCATAAGGAATAAATTGTTCCCACAAAATAATATCGCCGACTTCAGCCATTTTAATATCGTTAATGTCTTCAAGCATTCGTTTGAAAGCTCGAATCTGGTTAACCACGATTTCACCTTTATCAGTATAAGGAGTTACTCGTTTATAAACCAGCCAGTAGACAACCCAGACCAAAATAGCCAAAGTTGCAGAGGTAATTGCTGACCACAATAACGACTTATCGAATAGCAAAGTTATCATAAACATGATTAGGGCAATAATATCAGTGGTAATTGCCGCTAAACTGAACCCTTTTACGATATCTATATTATGCAAATCTAAATATTGCTCACGATTCTTGGCCGCATTTTCAGCCCAATTGTCAAAGTTATCAGAAACACGTTTCTTACTATCATAATCATTGGTAGCTTCACTCCTAATTTCACGAAGCGTGACCTTTTTGCCATCGCCAATATCATTGATCATGTACTTAAAAAAGTCGTTTGTCGGTGGAACTAGGGCCGTAATTTCAAAGGTATTCCCAACCTTCTCCAACTTCATTCTTCGATGTCCCACTTCATTCATCAAATCAGCTGTCAATGACTGACTGTCAGCATCATGAAGTCGTTCCAAAATCACCTTGCTAAAACTAGGTAAAAATTCTGGAGCATCAAAACTATGATACAAAGGGGTCGGAATTTGATGTTTTGTCGCTGGGTGTTTTTTCAAATCAATAATCTTGTACAAATAAATTGCAGCAATGACTAAAATACCAAAAGCCATCAATGACCAATATATTCCATCTTGTTTACGACGTGATCTGTTAGCAGCAATCGCATATTGCTTTTCCTCAGCTCTCACCTTGGCTTTCATATTCTTACGAACCACATTGGGATTGGCTGACGTGACACTCACTGGAAACAGCATTTTACTTCTAATCGATTCGCCATCTGGTAATTCAGGAACTGTCATAATGACTTGACCTTTTTTACGGTTGACTTGATTATTACCAATCAACGGACCATGCGCCCAAGCTTGCAATTGAGGGATATTCTTCTTTGGCAAATTAATCGTTATTTTAACGTTGCTCAAATCATGATCCCAACCACTCAAAACTAACCAATTCAAAACGGCGGTATCATTATAATTTATGACAGCACCTTGGAGCGTATATTTATAAATAAATGTTACATCTGAAGTCGAAACCTTATGATAAACTTTTAAACCGAGTTTTTTCTTCGTCTTGGTTACCTTAACTGTATTATCAGCACCGCTGTTTGACACTTTAGCTGGAATAACTTGAGCACCAGTATCAATAAACACTTGTGGTTGTGTAACACCTTTAAGTTTATTTAAACTCTGATTGTAGTAGACACCATGAAAGTCGCCGTCAAAATGATAATTCAAACGCTGAGTCATTACAATATCACCATTTTTTTGCACATTCGCCACAATATTGTAATTTTTGATTCGATACTTATTATCGGCCAAAACATTGATTGACGTCATATGTAGAGCTAATAAAATACCAAAAAAAGCTAGGCAGACACCCCATATTTTTTTCATTATTTCCCCCGCTAGAACTTATTAACTTAATTTTATCATATTGAATATTTTGAAAAACTGACCTGCATCGTTTTGGCGTTAAACTTGGCATAACTCCCAAGTGGCGTTGTCATCATTGGAACCGTGTGACATGAATCATAATCATAAATAACTGGAATCGGTCTTGGACCCAAAATTCCTAACAAAATATCGATTGGCCGCCGTTGTGTTTTTAAATCATCAAACGATGCATGTTTACCTAAAATTATACCCTTAACTTGGTCAAATACGCCTAAGTTATCCAGCATCGCAAAATTTTTCTCAACAATCGCAGCATCTTTTTCGGCATCTTCAATCAGTAATAAATCATTAGCTGAAAATTTAGGAAAGTATTTCGAACCAATAATTCCTGACATCGTATCCAAATTGCCACCGACAATTTTACCTTCCAAAGTAGATGCTTGCGTATAACCCCAGTGATTTGAAATAAGTTTCTTTGGCTGTGTGAAATTATCCCAATTCAATTGTTCGTCTGTCCAAAATTGTGGTGCCGTCATTGTAATATTTGTAGGGTTGTCGATAATTTGTTCAAAACTAGTCCAAGTATAATCAACTAGCGGCGAAAATTCCCCAAATGAGGCAACTAATGCTGGCCCATACAAAACTCGGCAGGCTGGTGCTTGCGTATAAACCGCTAATAAAAAAGCTGTCGTATCGGAATAGCCAACGATAATCTTGGGATGAGCTTGTAAATAATCAAAGTCGATATACTTCAAAATGGAGTTCGTGTTCAACCCACCAATCGTCGCCATTAAGACATCAATCGTCTCATCATGAATTAACTGATTAATTTCTGTCGCTCGTTGTTTAATACTACCTGCTCGGTAACAATCTTTACGACCAGTTAAATCACCAGCAACTAAAGTACATCCCTTACTTTTCAAAAACTTTTTAGCTCTGGCAAAACGTTCTGGTGAAATTGCTGTAATTGGCGTTGAACTTGAGAAGAAACCTATTTTCATTACATCATCCCCTATCATTTACACTTAAGAATACTCCAAAATTTGTTCAAAACTACTATCGTATTAAAGCATGCAGCATAAACGTGGAACAAAACATAGCTTGTTCCGCTTAAAACAAAATAGCGCCAGCAATCCGAAATCGGATTACTGGCGCTATTTGCCTTAATGCTCGAAAGCTGAACATGTTTTGCCCCACTCTCTAACTTAGTATGCATTCTTCATAACACGTCTAATTTCTCGCTCTTGATCACGTTTTTTAATTGTTTCACGTTTATCGTATTGTCTCTTACCTTCAGCCACGCCAATCAATACCTTAGCAAAACCATGCTTCAGATAAACTTTCAAAGGTACCACTGTAATACCTTTTTCTTGAACACTAGCCGCAATCTTTCTAATTTCCTTTTTATGCAAAAGCAACTTGCGATTACGCAATGGATCATGATTGAATTGGTTACCTTGATCATAAATGCTGATGTTAACATTTTCCAACCACAGTTCACCATTTCTTGCCTGAACAAATCCATCTTTAATGTTCATTTTGCTGGCACGAACTGATTTAATCTCAGTCCCTGTCAACGAAATACCCGCCTCATAGGTTTCTAAAATATTATAATCATGACGAGCTTTACGATTGTTAGCTACTTCATTAGCAGCTTTTGTATGATGTTTCTTCAAAAGAATCACCGTCTTTCGTATTTACCACGTCTCTTATGGCTATTCTTATCTCCACGGCCCTTATTATCATTGTGGCGACCGTGACCACCACGTCCGCGTCCATGTTGCATTGAACGCTTCTTCTTAAACTCTGCTTCACGTTTATCAGCCTGTTCTTGTTCTTCTGGTGTTAAGACACGTTCAAAGTCAATTTGTCTGTGTTCAACATCAGCTCTGATAAGTTTAACTTTAATTGGTTCACCAACCTTAAAGGTCTTACCAGTTCCACGACCATGCATTGACATGCTCTTTTCATCATATTCATAGAAGTCATCCTTCATATTTGAAATATGAATCAAACCTTCAACAGTATTATCCAATTGAATAAACATTCCAAAACTAGTTACAGAACTTACAACGGCATCAAAAGTATTTCCAACTTGATCAGCCATGTATTCAGTCTTCTTCAAATCGTCAACTGCACGTTCGGCGTTAATTGAAATTCTTTCACGGCCAGATGTGTGTTCAGCAATTTCTTGAAGTTTGTTGCCCCACTTAGTTTGTTCTTCATCAGTAAAGCCATTTTCAGCATAACTGTGAATCATACGGTGGACTGTCAAGTCAGGGTAACGTCTGATTGGTGATGTAAAGTGTGTGTAATACTTAGCAGCTAACCCAAAGTGGCCTAGTGGTTCATCAGAATATCTAGCTTGTTGTAAACTTCTCAACAACATAATCGTAACAACTTGTTCTTCTGGAGTTCCAACAACACTTGCTAAAACATTTTGGAACATCTTTGGTGTAATTTCTTTCAAATTACCTTTAACTTGCACACCCATAGCGGCAGCAAATTCAAAGAAGTTCTTAACTTTTTCTTCATCAGGTTTTTCATGGACACGATATAAGAATGGAACATGTTTCACATTGTAATGTTCAGCAACTGTTTCGTTAGCTGCCAACATAAATGATTCAATCATCTTTTCAGAAGTTCCACGTTCTCTTAACTTAATATCAATTGGCTTACCATTTTCATCAACAATGATTTGTGCTTCTGTTTCTTCAAAGTCAATGGCACCACGTTCATGACGTTTGTTGAACAAGATTTCATGCAATTCAGCCATTTGTTTAAGCATTGGTACAACTGGGGCATATTCTTCAGTCAACTCTTCGTCGCCTTTAAGAATTTCATTAACATTGTTGTAAGTCATACGATACTTAGATCTGATTACACTAGGGTAAATCTCATGCTTAACAACATCCCCATGATGATTGATTTCCATTTCACAAGTTAAAGCTAAACGGTCTTCACCAGGGTTTAATGAACAAATACCGTTTGACAATCTAAATGGCAACATTGGAATTACTCGGTCAACTAAATAAGTACTTGTCCCACGAGCATAAGCTTCTTCATCTAATGGAGAACCTTCTTTAACGTAGTGTGTTACATCGGCAATATCAACTTCCAAGTGGAAGTTACCGTTTGGCAACATGTCAAGACCAACAGCATCATCAAAATCCTTTGAATCGTCCCCATCAATTGTGATAACCATATTGTCAGTTAAATCTTTACGACCAACTCGATCAGAATCTAACACATGGTCAGGAACCTTTTCAGCTTCTTTCAAAACTTCATTCGGAAATTCTGGATTAATATCATTGTCAACAACAATTGACATGATATCGACACCAGGATCATTTTTGTTACCGATGATCTCTAGCGCTGTACCTTCCATACTTTGGGGATGCTTAGCATCTGGATATTCATCAATTGAAACTTGAACCATATCACCAATTTGTGGATGTAGTCCCTTATCCGAAATGAAGATCATGTATGAAGCAATCTTCTTTTCGTGACTTTGGACATAACCATAGTGGCCTGTCTTTTCAACTTGAGCATCACTATAAGCATGGAATTCACCAACAGCTTTAGTTAGTGAGCGTTCTTCAATTTCAACGATTTCACCTTCTGGTCCCTTGTCGATCCAAGGATTTGAAGGTTTAGTAATCTTAACTTTAACGGTATCGCCATTAACGGCAAACATCGTATTAGTTCTGGCAATGAAAGCGTCTGGATCAACTTCGTCATATCTAACGAAACCAAAACCTTTGTCATTACCCTTAAATGTTCCTTCAACAACAGTCTCTGGTGAGGCCATCTTGAATTCATCTTTATTGGTCAAAGTAATTTTACTTTCACCCTCTAAGACAGCTAGAGCTTGAACAACACGCTTGAAAGCTGATGCTCCGTGCATTCTCAACACGTCTTCAATCTGTTCAGATTTGTAGCGACGGTCGGGGTTGCTTCTAAAAACCTCTAGTATGTCTGCAATTAATTTATTATCTTTATCTGGCATTTCTATCCTCAATTATTTTCTAAAAAATTTAACACGTCACTTTCAAGTTGATGGTGAGCGTGGTTGATAGTTAAAACATGCCCTGCATTATATAAATGTAGCTGTGATGTTTTAACCGCTGAAGCCACCTTCGGAGCAGCTTCTGGATTGACTAATTTATCACTCGTACCTTGACCAATAAAATATGGTCGCTTTATTTCAGCTAACTGATTCGTAACATCAACGGAAGTTTTTCTGATTTCGGTTAATTTCGCATCAATTTTGGAACTAACAATTCTCATTTTAGAATCAATCTCAATATCTGTTAAGTCCTGTTGAATAGAATACACCTTTTTGGCATAAGTCAAAAAGGCTGACCTGATTCCCTTAAAACCTCTACTACCCAGTGGCGAACCAAAAACTCCACCAGCAGCAACAAAAGGAATCTCTTCTAAGGCCTTTGTAGCAAAGATTGCGCCTAAAGAAAGTCCAAAAACATAGATCTTTGTTTTCTGTTTTTCTTGTAAAAATTGAATAGCTGCTTGCGTTTGTTGCCACCATTTCTCAGGTGAACCTTGTTCCAAAATATCTAATGGCTCTGAAGTTCCATGACCAGCGAACATCGGCGCATAAGCCGAATAATTATTTCTTTCAAGAAAACGCCCTAAAAGTCGCATATCATTGGAAGTGCCTGAAAACGAATGTAACAACAAGACCGCTTTCGGTCCATTATCAAAATAAAAAGGTTTGGGTTGTAATATTTTCATACTACTTACTCCTTATAAATCCACCGTACTAAACTAACAAGTACAAATTTACCAATACACGACAAAATCGTACACATACAAACCAGCAAAAGTAACTAGTCGGAAGAGCTGAAAATAGTTATTGGCAGTGAAAGTGTTGTTATGGCTTTAGCCATTACAACATCGGACGTGTTTGGAGACTTGCCGATTTTGCAAGGCTTCAAACCGAGCTTCGAGACCTTGGCTCGAAGAGGTCCGCACAGCCAATGACTATTTTCAGCTCTGGAGACGACATATATAACAAAAAACCTCCTGAGTAACTTTCAGGAGGATAAATTGCTTAGTGAGATGATAAGTATACTAGAATGATCGAAAATGCGAAGAACAGTACTAGTAAAACGTAGGTAACCTTAACCATGAAGGCTTCAAAACCACGTTTCTTCTGGTTGCTGAATAGGTCCCCACCACCACCAGATAATGCGTTCAAAGCATCTTGTTGCTTTGTAGGTTGCATTAAGACGGCAATTACAATCAAAATGGATACGATTATCAACAATGTTTCGATAATATTATACACCTGTAAAACCTCCGTTCATGGTGTTGAAAGCTGAAATCACTCCTAAAACAATAACATAAATGACGTCAAATTTCTAGTCTATAGTTTTGAACAAATCTGCCAATTTTGCAGCAACTTTAGCTCGTTGTCCTGCATTGACCATGCAAATCAAACGGTCCCCAGCCTTAATTAAAGTATCACCACGAGGAATCAATTGTCTCTCCCCACGGTAAACTGATACAACCAAAATATCTTTTGGAAAAGGAATATCGCGAATATATTTACCATCGATCGAACTACCTTCATAAATTGGTACTTCCAAACGATCATTAAACTTACTAACGCGATTGAGATAATCAGAATTAAGATTAAGTCGTTCCTTAAGAGCTTCATAAATTGGAGCTCCATTCAATAAATCAACGACGATATAGGCCACTAATGACAACACCGCTAAAGGCATCAGATGCTTAAGTGAACCGACCATTTCGGTCACCAAAATAATAGCTGTAAACGGTGCTTTACCAATACAAGCAAAGTAACCCGCCATCGCAAAGATAATCAAATTACTTTCAAAATAAAGTGGCAACAATCCAAGTTGATTCATTGCAATTGCGTAAATGGCACCAATTATTGCCCCCAAATTAAGAATGGGCAAAAAGATACCACCGGGCACACCGGAGCCATACGAAATCATCGAATAGACGAAACGTATAATAAACAACCCTAGCATCAACATCAAACTAGTGCCATATTTAGTCAAACTAATAATAATCTCATTACCACCACCGATAAATTGTGGCACCATCATTCCCAAAGGCACAATCAAAATAAGGGGAATGATTCCCTGAATATATCTTGGTAAGCGCGTTAAGCTGAATACCGCTGGCATTGATAAAGTACAAATTTGATACAAACGTCCCATCAAGCCTAAAATAATTCCTAAAATAACTAAATGCCAATAATATCTAACCGGCAAACTATATTTATAAGGAACTTGTAGCACCGGTTGTAGTCCAAAAACATACAACGCAATCAAGTTAGCACTGACAGCACTAGCTAAAGACGTAATCCAGACTAACGGCGAAAAATTGTGATAAACTTCCTCCAAAACAAACATGGCCCCGGCAATTGGAGCACTGAAGGCGGCTGATAATCCGGCAGCGGCACCACTCGCAATCAAAACACGTTGATTAACGCCCGCATTATCATGTGTTAATTCACCAACACCTTGTCCAACGGCAGCACCTAGTTGGATCGATGGACCTTCTCGACCAAGAAACAAACCTGGTCCAATACTCAAAATTCCACCCACAAATTTAGTCCATAAAATTGACCACCAGTTCATCTGCATTTCTCCACCCAATTGGGCTTCAACCTGGGGAATACCTGAACCTGAAATATTTGGCTCCTTTTTCAGTAAATAACCGACAAAGAAACCAACCACAATCATCAATACAACTAAACCAACAACCAAAGCCACATTTGTTCGAGCTGCAATATACAGTCCCTGAAATACTTTTAACGAATGGGCAATCGTCCAGCGAAACATACTAACAATCAACCCAGATAAAATACCTACCAGTATTCCTTCAACTGTTAGTTTCAATTTTTCATTATCAGTAAAAGCTAACTTCATTATTTTCCCCTATAACTAAAAACTTAATTTTGGTACATCATAAATCGATGGTGATGCTTGATAAAAGCCAGCTTCAAGCAGTTCCATATCGGTCAAAATTTCTTCATCTGAAACAAGCCGTTTTTTGCCATTAACTAATGTTTGGTAAACCGAATCATAATACAAACCGTAATCCCCTAACGGAGTTTTAATTTGCTTTTTAATCCAATCCCCATTAGCATTACGGTACTTGGCAATCCCATAATACATTGGACTATCCTCACCAAAGCCAGGAGTTCCCGGCATAATACCAGCCTTTAAGTCATTCTCTTGTTGATCAGCGCCATATTTAATGAAGGAACCATTCATACCATGAATAATAAAACGTGGATATTCAGAAGCAACATCGGTACTGACTTTAATTTTAGCCTTCATTTTTGTACCGTAATGCAAGTCAACATCAAAATAGTTGTCCACCGCATCGCTCACTTCAGTATTGCGAATATCATAAACAACCTTATCAGGACGACCAAACAAGGCAACCATTCGATCCATCAAATGAATCCCTAAGCCATAAAACTCTCCTTGTTCTTTGGTACCCTTTTGGTTAACTGAGTTTGGACGATAGTAGTCAATATGTGACTCCACTTCCACGATATCTCCAAGAAAACCTTGATCAATAACCCTTTTGGCAGCCAAGTAATCACCATCAAACCGACGATTTTGATAAGGCATAACCAAAACACCATTATCCTTACCTAATTGAATCAATTCTTTAGCATGATCCAACGTATCAACAAAAGGTTTCTCGACAATCACTGATTTCTTAGCTTCAATAACTTGCTTTGCCAATTCATAATGCGTTTGAGCCGGTGTGCAAATAGTAACCACATCAATTTCAGGATCATTTAAAATATCGGCTAAATCATTAGTAAAGTTCACACCTTTGTCACGATAAGGTTGTGCCAAAGTTTCATCAACAGCCTTACGAGTGTAAACCGTCTTCACTTGAAAATTATCTCTAACATTTAGATATGGTAAGTGATAACGATTAGCAGATTTACCAAAACCAATAAATGCAATCTTTAAAGTCATGAATATATCCTCCAGATTTTATTAAGGATTCCGCTTCCGGGACCAATGAATTTAGGTGGCTGTGGGGACCGGTCTGAGCCAAGGTCTCAGACCTCGATTTTGAACTTCGCAAGGTTCGCGAATTTCAAAATACGTCCCGTGGTGTAATGGCTAAAGCCATAACGCCACCTGCACTGCTACCTAAATTCATTGTTCCCTCCAGCTAGTATTAGTTAATTTTTTTAATACAACATTGTGTCTATCGATTATATATAATGAAATTTTGCAAGAGAATATACAAAACGTTAAAAACACTAGTCGGAAGAGCCGAGAAAATATTAACTGGCTGTGAAAGTGGCGTTAGAGCTTTAGCTCTTACACCACCGGGCGCGTTTGGAGACTTGCCGGTCTTGCAAGGCTTCAAACCGAGACCTGAGACCTTGGCTCAGGTCGGTCCGCATAGCCAGTTAATATTTTCTTGGCTCTGGAGACGGCATAATTATTTACTATTCTATTGTACAAAAAAAACAGCCCGAAGGCTGTTTTAATTAATCACTTATTTGTAATTATTTGTTCAAGTTGTAGAAACTCTTGATACCCTTGAATTCAGCTTGGTCACCAAGTTGATCTTCAATTCTCATCAATTGGTTGTACTTAGCAATACGGTCTGTACGGCTCATTGAACCAGTCTTGATTTGACCTGCGTTTGTAGCAACAACAAGGTCAGCAATTGTTGTATCTTCTGTTTCACCTGAACGGTGTGAAACAACGGCTGTAAAGCCAGCTTCTTTAGCCATTTCGATAGCTTCGAATGTTTCTGTAAGTGTACCGATTTGGTTAAGCTTGATAAGGATTGAGTTTGAAACTCCCATTTCAATACCCTTCTTCAAGTAGTCTGTGTTTGTAACGAACAAGTCATCACCAACAAGTTGTACTTTCTTACCAAGTTTAGCAGTAACTTTTTGCCAGTCTTCCCATTCGTTTTCGTCGATAGGATCTTCGATTGTAACAACTGGGTACTTGTTTACGATACCGTCAAGTAAGTCGATAAATTCGTCTGTTGAAAGAACAGCACCGTTTTCGCCTTCACCCTTTAGTTCGTACTTGTGTGTTTCAGCATTGTAGAATTCTGATGATGCACAGTCAAAACCAATAGCAACATCTTCACCAGGCTTGTAACCTGCTTTTTCAATAGCTTCAACCAAAATCTTGAAAGGAGCTTCGTTGTTTTCAAGGTCAGGAGCGAAACCACCTTCATCACCAACGGCTGTGTTCAAGCCACGGCTTTCAAGAACAGCTTTAAGTGAGTGGAATGTTTCTGAACCCATACGTACGGCTTCACGCATTGATTTTGCACCAACAGGCAAGATCATGAATTCTTGGAAGTCAACGTTGTTGTCAGCATGCTTACCACCATTGATAACGTTCATCATAGGTGTTGGCAATACGTGAGCATTAGGACCACCAAGGTATTCGTACAATGGAAGACCTAATTCGTCAGCAGCAGCACGAGCAGCAGCTAGTGAAACACCAAGAATAGCGTTAGCACCTAGTTCACCCTTGTTAGGTGTACCATCTAAGTCGATCATTGCTTGGTCAATAGCACGTTGGTCAGTAACGTCCATGCCGATAACCTTTTTAGCAATTTTGTCGTTTACGTTAGCAACGGCTTTAAGAACACCCTTGCCACCAAAACGTGATTTGTCGCCATCACGTAATTCGACAGCTTCGTGTTCACCAGTTGAAGCACCTGATGGAACAAGTGCGCGGCCAAAGCCACCTAGTTCAGTATATAGTTCAACTTCAACAGTTGGGTTACCACGTGAATCAAGAACTTCACGGCCTAAAATATCAGTAATTACAGACATATTTTAAAAATCTCCTTTTTGATTTTAATACAAAACTAATTTTAACCTTTTTAACGCTTAAAATAAATATCTAACCGAAAAGTTATTATTTATTGAAAGTTGCTAAAGCGATAAATGATTCTGGATCCATTGATGCACCACCAACAAGTCCACCATCAATATCTTCTTTAGCCATTAATTCTTTAACATTAGCAGGTTTTACAGAACCACCGTAAAGAATACGTACCTTGTCAGCAGTGTCAGCATCGTATAAACTAGCAATCTTTTCACGGATTACGTGAACCATTTCTTGTGCTTGATCAGCAGTAGCAGTCTTACCAGTACCGATAGCCCAGATTGGTTCGTAAGCGATAACTGATTTAGCTAAGTCAGCAGCAGAAATACCTTTAACAGCATTTTCGATTTGACCTGTAACCCAGTCTTCAGCCTTGCCAGCTTCACGTTGTTCTAGTGTTTCACCACAGCAGATGATTGGTAGCATGTTGTTCTTCAAGATAGCATGAGCTTTCTTGTTGATGTCTTCATCAGTTTCACCGAAGTATTGTCTTCTTTCTGAGTGACCAATGATTACATAGTCGATACCCATTTCATCAAGTGCTTTAGGTGAAGTTTCACCAGTAAAGGCACCAGCATCTTCAAAGTATGAGTTTTCAGCAGCAGTCTTTAAAGGTGTACCTTCAGCGCCTGCAACAAGTGTTGTAAGGTCAATAGCTGGAGCACCGATAATTGTTTCTACGCCTGATTCTGGCAACTTACCTTTGATACCGTCTAAAAATTCTTGAGTTTCCTTAGGATTTTTGTTCATCTTCCAGTTACCCGCAATAATAGGTGTACGCATAAAATTAATTCTCCTCTGAAAAATAATTATTTATTAGAAATTGAATCGATACCAGGTAATGTCTTACCTTCAAGGTATTCTAGTGAAGCACCACCACCAGTTGAGATGTGTGTTAGCTTATCAGCAATACCAAGACTCTTAGCAGCAGCAGTTGAGTCACCACCACCAACGATAGTAATAGCATCTGACAAGTTACCCATAGCACGTCCAACTTCTAGTGTACCTTCAGCAAACTTGCTCATTTCGAATGCACCCATTGGTCCATTCCATACAACAGTCTTTGCACCCTTTAGAGTATCTTGGAACAATTTAACTGTCTTAGGTCCGATATCAAGAGCCATTTCGTCATCAGGGATATCAACACCATCAGTAGTTGATGCATCAGCATCATTTGAGAATTCTTTAGCAACGATGTGGTCTACAGGAAGTACGATCTTGTCGCCAGCTTTTTGAAGGAGGTCCTTAGCTAGGTCAACTTTATCTGCTTCGAATAGTGACTTACCAATCTTGTGGCCTTGAGCTGCAAGGAATGTATAAGCCATACCACCACCGATAATGATGTGGTCTGATTTTGGAATTAAGTTTTCAATAACACCGATCTTATCTGAAACCTTTGCACCACCAAGGATTGTTACGAATGGATGTACAGGGTTAGCAACAGCGTTACCTAAGAACTTGATTTCCTTTTCCATTAAGAAACCAGCAGCAACTGGCTTACCAGCAGCCTTCATAGCTGTTGAGATACCAACGTTTGAAGCATGGCTTCTGTGGGCTGTACCGAAAGCATCGTTGATAAATACGTCACCAAGTGATGCCCAGTATTCGCCAAGTTTAGGATCGTTCTTACTTTCACGTTTGCCGAAATCGTTGTCGATATCTTGGAAACGTGTGTTTTCCATAAGTAGGATTTCGCCGTCTTTTAGTTCGTTAACAGCGTCTTCAAGTTCTTTACCTTCGTTTACAGGTACGAACTTAACAGGCATTCCACTTAATTCTTGAAGTTTTGCAGCAACTGGCTTCAATGACAAAGCTTTCTTGTCTTCATCACTCTTAATACGACCCAAGTGAGATAGCAAGATAACCTTTCCACCATGTTCTGAAACATATTTGATTGTTGGGATAGCACCAACGATACGGTTTGTATCGCCGACAACACCATCTTTAATAGGAACGTTGAAATCTACACGCATCAAGACTTTTTTATCTTTTACGTCAACGTCAGAAACAATAAGTTTAGCCATTGTAAATAAATCCTCCAATATTTTCCTTAAAAAAAGGCGGAAGGAGTTTTCCTCCCTCCGCCAATTTAAATCACACTAAATTAGGTTTTTATCTTAAATTAGATACTAATCTAAACTAATAATTAGTTTAAGCTAGCAAATTTTTCAAGTGTACGAACCATTTGTGCAGTAAATCCTGATTCGTTGTCATACCAAGCAACAGTCTTTACAACTTGGGCGTCACCTGAACCAACAATTTGTGTTTGTGTTGGGTCAAAGATTGAACCGAATGATGTACCGATAACATCTGAAGATACGATTTCATCATCGTTGTAACCGAATGAAGGGTTGTTTTCTGTATACTTCTTAACAGCAGCGTTTACTTCGTCAACTGTAACTTCTTTACCAAGAGTTGCAACTAATTCTGTAACTGAACCAGTAATAACTGGAACACGTTGTGCATGTCCATCAAGCTTACCCTTCAAATCAGGAACAACTAGACCTAGGGCCTTAGCAGCACCAGTTGAATGAGGGATGATGTTTGCAGCAGCAGCACGTGCAGCACGAACATTACCTTTACGTTCTGGACCATCTTGAAGTTTTTGAGTAGCTGTGTAAGCATGGATAGTTGTCATTGTACCAGCTTTAATACCGAATTCTTTGTTTACGGCATTTGCTAGAGGTGCAAGACAGTTTGTTGTACATGAACCAGCTGAAGCGATCTTAACGTCGTTTGTTAGGATGTCATCGTTAACACCATAAACAACTGTAGGCATGTCACCTGATGGAGCTGAGATCAATACACGTTTTGCACCAGCATCGATATGAGCTTGTGCCTTTTCTGATGATGTGTAGAAACCAGTACATTCAAGAACGATATCAACACCGTCGTTTGCAACCCATTTAAGGTCTGCAGCGTTCATTTCAGCATATACAGGGATCTTCTTACCATCAACAACGATAGCAGCATCTTCAGCCTTGATCTTGTCAATTTCGAAGTTACCATGAGCTGTATCATACTTCAATAGGTGAGCAAGCATAGCAGGTGAAGTTAAATCGTTAATTGCAACAACTTCCAAATCTGTCTTGCCAGCTGCTTGAAGTGCAGCGATACGGCGGAATGCCAAACGACCGATACGGCCAAATCCATTAATACCAACTTTTGTAGTCATACAAAAATTCCTCCTTCAGGAAATCAAAAAAATATTATTTTAAAGGGTTATCCCTTAAAATCAGCTTTGAGGCACCTTCATCAGTAATCAATACTGTATGATGAGGCGCGTTTTTCATATATGACTGAATTGCCTTGGCCTTACTCTGACCACCTGCAATTGCAATCACATGTTCTATTTTATCAAGGTCCCGGACATGAAGTCCAATCCTAGGTACCTTATATACAAGTTTACCACTTTGATCAAAGAAATCACCAAATGCTTCAGAAACAGCTTTACCACTGTCTACAACATTCTGTTCCTGCTCGGAAAGATTTCTCCGATCTGCCATAATACTTGCAGTGCCGATACTGTGAATCACAACACTACTTCTATATATTAGTTCAAGAACCGACTTAATTGAAGTCTCTTTTTGCAAAGATTCAAAACTTTTTTCGCTAATGTCCTCTGGAAGGTACATAGCCCGGTACTGGCCTTGCGTTTTTAAAGCCATCTCTGCACAGACACTATTTGCTTGAATCGTTACCGACTCACCCACACCACCACGAGCTGGTACAAAAACCAGTTGACGGTTCTTAGATAAGTCTGGCGAAAGATTTCTTGCAACTTGTGCCAAGGTACTACCACCGGTAACAGAAATCATTGACTGTCCAGACGGTAATATCGATCCTAAGAGTTGATTAAGTCTTCTACCAAATGAATCGATCACCCGATACTGCTTGTCAGCATTACCAGGTAAAATGATACAACGACTAATTCCAAGTTTCTTGCTCAATTGTTTTTCTAAAAGAGCGGTTCCTTGATAATCAGCTAACACATCAGTCAACCGATCTACTGCATCGCTACCCGTTCGTGTCAAAGACATTCCAGATTTCGAAGAAACAAGTAAGCCTTGCTTCTTCAGTAGATCAGTTTCAGTTCTTAAACCACGTTCAGTAATCTTAAGATCATCAGCTAACACTCTGCGCCCGACAGGCTCCATTAATGAGATACTCTGAAGTATTTTAAATCGCTTTTCCAGAGTCTTAATGAAGTCTGGGGCAACTAAATCCAGCAATTCTAAATCTTCATTATTAGTCATTTGATATACTCCATGGGGCAAATATCGTCCCTGTATGTCTGTTTACGACCCATGTACTCAAAAAATAAAAGCCCGGATGAATCTAAGTCATCTCTTAAGCACAGTTATAAGTATAAACTCTCTTGTGAAAATATCAAGTCATAAGTTTACAATTCGGCAAATTAATATTATTTTTTTCATGATTTACTTTTTATATAGGTATGCGATAGAATAGGATAGTAATGCGCCGCTAGTGTAATGGATCGCACACAGGATTCCGGTTCCTGGAATGTGGGTTCGACTCCCACGTGGCGCATAGTACCCTACCTATATATTTCACATAGTATCAAATTACTGATAAATTAACGTTTATGAAATTTAAAGTTTCTATATAATTCAATATAGTTCAACAAAAGTGAGCCACGAGTGAGCCACGAAAAAAATATATAAAGTGGGAACAAGTTTAGAGCTACCAGTCAATAATGGCTGGTAGTTTTTTTATATTATTTTCCCAATATACTTGGCTATGTACGTTATAATGTGTATTACAATAACTGTAATAATGGAAATGACAATAATAACAAGGGTAACGGAGGTAGTTCAAATATGGATAAATATGCTAGTAAAGAAGAACTTAAACACACTCAAGAATTATTAGCCGAAAAAATTGATCATAGATCTGATGTAATTGAAGAAAAAATTGTTGATGTAAAAAATCAAGTTGAATCAAGTAATAAATTATTATATTGGATTTTAGGAATTTTCGGAGCCGTATTTACTGGATTATTAGTTGCAATACTTACTAAGTAAAGCCTTAATTGGCTTTTTATTTTATCGAATCATTAATTGAACAATGTGATTCCAAGAATTTTGCCGGTTCATACTTTCCAATAGCAAACAAAATCAGCATTGAATTATCAACCAACCGTTTAAAATAAAAAAAGCCCACCACCTAAATTAATAGATGATGGGCTCTTCTAACACTATCAAAGTTAATTCAAAACCAAGGTAATTACAATATTGTCAACGTCAATGAACAACATTAAGATAACGCATATTATTATATTTGTCTAGTCTTTACTATTCAAATCTTGAGCCAGAAGTATACTCGAATGGAATAAATTGATCAGTAGCAATTTTTGCCATTGGAATTCCGTTAATAACTTTGAATCCAGCAGTTTTAAAGGATTTTCCAGTGCTGACAGACGCATTCTGTACACGTTTTCCCTTCGAATCAAAGACAGGTGCCGGTGAATCGTCCGTATATTTAACGATAATAAAATCCTTAAATGTGGTCTTAGAGATTGGAACAAAAATATCGGTAGCAATTTGGTAATGCGGCTCGTTATTGATCATAACGATATCTGAACTCTTCCAAGTTGAACCCACCTCGTATGTTTCAGGTCTTTCAATACCTAATCTATCTACTGGATGTGTTTGTTCAGTTAATTTGATAACATTTTCTACTTTAGGTTTTTCAGGTTCAACTGTAGGTTGTGTGGCTGCTTCAGTTTTAGCTGGTTGCTTATCAAAGATTCCCCAGTCGTAACTCATATCTTGAGAGCTACCTCCCCAATTCGAAGTGTACTGCCAAGCAACAATGTTACCTCTTGCTCCACAATCGCTTGACCCATAACTAGCAACCCATGTTGGGTGTTTATTAGCGTTCAAGATACCTTGATTGAACCAGCTTTCCATTGAGTATTGAAATACATTTGTATAGCCTTGTGTTTCAAGATAATTAATGAAAGTATCAACATAGCTTGCTATTGCTGACGTATTCAATGACGGATCTTCGACATCAACACAAAGCGGAGTATCTTTACCAAACCCTAAATTGATAACAGATTGCTCAAAAAATTTTGCTTCATTGATAGCGTCTGTAACGCTTGTTGCTAAGAAATAATGATAGAAGCCGACATTCATTCCAGCTGCTAAAGCATTCCGTGCTTGATTGGTAGATTTAGGATTAATATAGTTATCTCCATCAGGGCTGCCTTGTGTGGTTTTAATTAGAACACTAGCCACACCTGCATTAACTAATTCTTGAAAGAAGCCTAAATCGTCACGTTGAAAGCTGGAAACATCTGCAAAATATTTAGCCATATTAGTTCCTCCTTAGATTAGTAGATTTTGAATATGTTGGCGTTTTTACTTCAGTTAGATCATCACTGATAGAGCTTTTCACTGAAGCATCGTATCCCCCAAGTGATCCCTTTACACCAGTATATAAACCAGAAGTAAATCCACCTACCAATAATCCGGCGATTGCGGCTCTTCCTATATCTTCGTGGAGAATAAGTGCAACTAAAATACCGACAATTATTCCAAAAATCATCGATACAAATGGCAAATATTTGTTTTCTAAAGGCGTTGCTACCTTAGTAAAGGCAGTAAATCCCATAGAACAGACAAGTATTAAAATTGTTAATCCTACATTGTCTATTAAATTTAAACTTTTAATTATTTCCATCATCTTTAACCTTCTTATTGTTTTCCTTTAAAAAAGGCTAGCCAAACAGCCAGCCAGAACTTGACACTCAGTAATCGTACTTTCCAATTAATCTTCATCATCATTATCTTCTTTGATGAGTGCCTTCAACTTGTGCTTATTCAATTGTATGCCTCCTATTTTAATACGTCTTCTGGCGCCGGTGTCCAAGGTGTTGCTGAAGTGCCTAGCTCAAGCTTTTCGCTGTTAAATACAAGCGTCTGCGAATCCATCGGATGGTTCAAAACCATGTGAATATATAAAAATGCGGTACCAGCAGGTGCAACCGCAGAAACATAACGCAGGCCGGTATCTTTTTTAGCTGTGGTGTAGAACATGGATATTACTTTCTTATTGCTGTCAAAAAATTGTATCTCCGAAAAACAATCGAATGTCGTACTTTTAACGATTGAAGAATACGTATAACTTTCCCCCGGAATGCCCGGAAATGTTATAGTTGAACCGTTTTTTGATTGAGACCCACTAACCCATTGACTGCCAGATATAATGTAATCTTGTACATTGCTTGTACCGGTTAACAGATTTCTACCATAAACTTGCTTGCCATCGCTGAACACCTTGTCTACTGCCACGCCATCGACAACACATACTTGTCCATTTATTGTTGACATTTAATCACCCCTTAATAAAATAGATTCCGGACTTGTCAGCCAATTTGTCATAGTCAGCTTGTGAGATGACATTGATGACGGCAACTTCACCTTTGTCGCCCTTGTCACCTTTGTCACCCTTGTCACCCTTAGGTCCTTGTGGTCCAATATCGCCTTTGTCACCCTTAGGACCAGTTTTAGCAACCGTTAAAGCATCTATTTTAGCCTTTAAGTCTGAAATTGATTGAGAAACTTGAGCTTGTTGTCCAGCTGTAAAACTGGAGTTGGCTGCAATAATTTGTTTTTGAATGTTATCCAAGAACGAGTTTACAGAAGTTACTTGGGTCTTAATAGTAGCGATTGTTTTATTCAATTCATCACTATTATTTGTCAAATCCAGTTTTTTAGCTGCTAAATCAGCAACAATATTCTCAACATTTGCTTCAGCAGCATCTATGGTTGGTTGATATTGAGCCTTAGCATCACTCAAAGCCTTATCCATAAGTAATTTGAATTCCGTTGGAATATCAAGACCAGCAATTTGAGTTTTCATTTGTTGGATTCTTCCTAGCCAGTCAGCTTCGGTAGATTCCAAAAACTTATTGACACTTTCAATACCTGGAATATAGTTGACTGAAGTATCGTCTAGCTGTGCGCTAGGGATGATTGAGATATCAAAGCCACAGGTAGTGATCTGATTATTGATCACAAAATAAGCATCTTGAATTTTACCAACAGACTCAGTTAAATGTTTGCTAACGGGATAGCTAATTACATTTCCGCTTATGTTTACTGGATCATTAGAAATAATTGTGCCATCAGGTTTCTTTGCTACAAATGTTGCAAAGTCTATTTCAATATTCGGGTAGCCATTATTAGAAATTGAGGCCTCAATAATTACATCATTATCGCCTTGTCTCAAAATTATTGGATCATTATCAACTGTGTTATTTTTACGAATATCAAGGCTAATATTTGCTATTTTTGTCATTTACACGTCCTCCTCTATTTGCCAATTTTTCTAAATTACCCGTCAACCAATTTGGCAACGGTATTCCCATGATTCCTAAATTTTCTACGATTGATATTCCATATTGACCGATGAAAAACATCAAAAATCCATTGGCAAAGTTGGCCAATCCCCAACAGTCAACTAATGGATAAAAAATGACTGCTATTCCAGCGATAACAGTATGCTTGATCAACCCCTGTCTACCAGTGGTTGAGTTAACCTTTTCATCTGCTCCTTTAAAGAATCCCTTTAGAAATCCTGTGGCTAAATCAACAATTATTACAAGCAAGAAAGTTGTAAACCATGGGTTTTCAACTAGTTTTTCAGCGGCAATCCACCATTGCATTAATCCGATGTGTGGTGCCGGCGTTGGTGCATACATATACATCATCTCCTAAATTTTTGTACTAAAAAAAACTAGCCAAACGGCTAGTCCTTTTTAATTTCTTGATATTCTTGTCCAGTGATGTATTTATAATCCTCAACTGAAATGACAATAGGAACATAATCCACAATGTCGCTTGCTTTAAGTGTTCCCCATCCAAATTCCATTTTTAATAATTCTGTCATTTTAATTACTCCTTTTAAATTAATTCCGACCGCCACCACTACCAGTAAGGGAGCATGCTTTTACTGGCTACTTAGCTGTAATTACTGCTCCATCGTTAGTAGGTGTTGCTGTCACATCTGTTGGTGCTTCTGGAGCTGCTGTTAGAACTGTCCAGCCTTTTACATCAACTTTTTCTGATTCGAGACCTGTAACTGAATCCTTAAAAGTAATTTTATAATCACCATCAGCAACTACTGTTCCTGCTACTAGTCCTGTAACAGCAACGCTAGCAATACCGACTTCGCTTTCGCCAATTTTGTTTCCTGTCTTGTCATAAACTACTTCAATATCTTTTGAACGATCTGCCATAATTTAATACTTCCTTTTCTATTTTTTTATCTTACTTAGCTGTGATAATTGCTCCATCATTAGTAGCTGTGGATGTCACATCTGTTGGTACCTTTGGAGTTGGATCAATTCCCATTACCTTATCCAATTTTATGGTTAGTTCTGCTATCTGCTTAGTTAGCTCAGTAGTAACCATTTTAGAATTAGCTTTATCTTCGATATATTCTTTTGTCAAAGATGTCAAGCCCATTTGAAGCTGTTCTTTGGTTAAACTATCTTTTAGTTGTTCTTTGGTTAACTCGGATAGTGAAGCTTTAGTTTCTTCATCTGGTGTCATGCCCGTTGAAATGTGAACTAATTTATTATCGGATTCTCTTACGGACCATAAGTACGATTCAGCACTAGAAAAGGCTGGATCACTTTCTGCTAGCGTCCAACCCTGATTTGCGAACAATTTAACTTGTAATTCTGCACCCAACTCATTTGTAATGTTTGCGTTAATAATATTTCTATCATCATCTAATTGAACTGCAATTTTCATATTTTACCTTCCTTACTTTTTAAATGGATTAATACTATTTATTTTTGCGTAAAACGGTATTAAATCCTTATTACTATTTAGTGCATTTCTATAGCAATTAAATGAAATTGAGTCTTTATTAATTATCATATAAAAATCACCATCGGTTCCTGATTGCATTATTACATTACCTGTGTCACTCCAGCCTCCCGAATTATTTTTTGTATACCAATCAATACCATGAGCCGCTCCTGTACCGGGGATATTCCACTCACTAAATTTGAAATCAATTTTATTTCCTATGATTAATTGTTCCTTCGGAACTCTTAATGGGCTATCAATTCCGAATGAACTTCGAAATGCTCTATCAAAATCAGTGGAACTATAAACGTACTGATTCAAGGTTAATAAAATTCCATCCATGGAATTTTCATAAAAATCTGAGACACCTGATAAAGCAATATCATTTCGTGCTGTTCCAGTAAAGAAATTAACCGATGCCGGCATTTGTGCAACAGCTGGTTGGACTGAAAATGTAGCAATTACATCAACAACTACATCGTAATTAGCCCCAGTAGCACCGGCAGTATTACCATCGTTATCATATCCAGTAACACTGTAATATGTCATAGTCCCATCACCGTTAAATTTCACTTTAAGATGTGGAGCTAAAACATTTTTACCACTCAAATTTTCGCCAATTCCATTGATTGGAACATCTAGCTCATTAGTTGTAGCTAAATCAGCCGCCTTGATATAGACCGGATAAACTGATGTAGTAGTGAAATATCCTTCTTTGGCAATATTGTTGGTATCATAATTTAAATTAATATCTGACACGGCGCCTTTAGCTCCAGCCGTCATAATTGTCTTTTGCAAGTGTAGCAAGAATGTAGCACCATCGCCGGCCATATTAAATTTGGTTCCAACATCACGAAGTAAAGTAACAGTTTTTGATGTTGTTGGGTCTTCTGCAACACTTTCATTACGTTGATAAAGCAAGTATCTTTCAGTAATTTCACCATCGGCTAATGAGCCTGCGTAATAATCAGCACCGGCTGCTGGGTGATTTGGATCAGTCCCACCACCAGTATCACCACCATCATCTCCACCAGATGTGCCATTTAAAACAGCTTGTCCATTTTCGTCTGGACGAATAATTTTATCTCCAATTTTGATAGTTTTGATGTTCTTTTTATCCAATTTATCAAAATCAATAATTGTTTGACTTAATTTATTTACCATTTGTATCCTCCTTTTCAATATCATCCAAAATTGCTTGTGCTTCTGGTGTGATAGTAATATCAATATCATCATTAGCAAATAATTTAGTGACATCGTCTTTCAACGTCGTTTGAGTAACTAAATCTAATTGAGCCATCTGTGTTTTTAAATCTGCTAATGACTTATTTAAATTAGTTTCGTAATCAGTTTCTTTGCCTTTTAACGTTTCGAGATCATCATTTAGACCATTAGCTTTAGTTTGCATGTCACCAGTTTGCTTTGTGAAATCTGCAATAGCATCATCGATTGACTTATTAAAATCAGCTAATGCTTGTCTTACAACCTGCTCCATGAAATTAACCATGAAACTTGTATTTTTATATGCTGAACCAGTTAATTGTCCAACATTAAACAATGCACGTTGCATTTCCGAAATATAGAACGCCATAGGTCTAGGGAAAGCTACATTATTAGGGATGATATGTAAATCAAAGTCTAAAGTCATCGCTGTTGTGGTTCTATCTTCACTTTCAATTACTAATTGAATCGTGTGATATTTACCAGCTGTTAGTGCCACTGCTTCTTCTGGTTTCCAATGAAGTTCTCCAATATTGGCATCCGTTGTATCAATATTTTCGTCGGTTGAAATTAAATGCCATTGTGAATCATATCCACGAATTGAGAACATTTTATATTCAGATAAATCAGCTGGTTTAATTCCATCTAAGACAGTCATATTAATCTCATGTGAATTAGCTTCGCCTTGTCGTAAGAACGCTACTGGTAAAATTCTAGCCCTGGTAGCTGGGTTCACAATTGTTTGAGGTGTTATATGGTCACTCTCATCATCGGTTTGAGAGTGTGGTAAATAAAAAGCCTTGCTATGTTGTAGATTAAATAGCAAAGGCTGTTCTAGTGGAATATCTGTTTCAATATTGTCATATGGTTCTTCGTGATCTGCGCCATTATCATAATTAAGTGGTGGCAATTGTGCATCTTGTGACTGCTTGTATTTAATATATGCTGAATCTGCCATTTAATTACCTCCTTCTTCAATTTCATCAAGCACTGATTGTGCTTCTGGTGTAACTTTATCGTTTACGTCAATATTAGTAGGCATTTGATCGCTTCGACTGGGATTGTGGAATGTTCCGATGATCGTATCGTTTGGCACACGTTTGCGGACATTATCAATACGTGTACTTAAGTCTGCCATCATGGAATCAATTTCTTCTTTTTTATAAAATTGATCAGAAAATTTACTTAAATAATCTGCAACTTTAGAAGAAATAATTGTTTCAACAAATCCTTTAAAGTCACTCAAAGTATCCTTCAACTTTACAAAGAAGTTTCTTTGATCAGTTTCATATTCATACAATGAATTGATAGATTTCTGAATCTGATCATTATTGCTTTTTAAGCTATCTTTAAAATTGCTATCAATTACACCATTCCATTTATCTAAATCAACGTTGTGCCAATAATTAGGTAAGTCAGGAACTGGTGGGAATACCGTTTCATCAGTTACAGCTTTAAAGTTATATACTTCTGAATCAGTAGTGCCATCAGAATTTTGTTTTGAAATAACAACATTTTCTCCATTATCAAAAGCAAGAGTTACAGTTTTACCATCTTTTGAATTTAGTTTTAAATTAGGAAACTCTGAATTTATAACATCTTCTGGTAAATTCAATTAATCACGCCCTTTCTTTAATATCAGACATCTCACCGTCTGTGATTTCGTAATAATTATTCGTTGTAAGGATTTCTACAATTCCATTTTTTTCGTCCATGAATGTTCCCCGTAGGTATCCTTTCGGAATATTTGCGGGCTTATTTAACGTATTCTCGTCAAAATAAAAAGGACCAGAAGTATTAACTAACTTCATGTCCTTAACGTACGTTGCATATTGATTATTGAGTAATGAATTAATATGTTTATCTAAATCCACAACTGCCAGGTAATGTGTTTGTGGATAATAAAATTGACCATTCTCATCTGGCAACTTATATATTGGGCTCATTAAACCTCTCCTATCTTTCTAGGTAAAAACGGACTAGCAATAATACCGTTTGAAATAGAAATAGCACCATTATATCTTGCATTGGATAACGAGTTTTGAATAGATAGCTCGTAATCTGATAGCGTTTCAGTGGTGTTATTCAAAGTTACCTCATACGTATGGGAATAACTTAGGGGATTATATTTGACACTTACAACAGTTACCCAAGTAGTAAAGCTTTCAGGTTGAATATCACAATAAACCATATCTCCAGCTTTAAAAGTATCGTCGCCAGAATATGTTAATGTGATATCCACAGTGGGCTCTGTTTTCATTTGAGATAAAGCATATTTTCTCATTTCTTCAGGATCTTCAATATCATTATTAGTTATCGAAGGACCCGGACGTTCGCCCCATTCTTGAATTGATTTCTCATCTCTAATAATGAATGGTTGAAAGTAATCTGTAGAATGGTCGTCAGCCGTGTCATCATCAGACTTCTTAACTTCTGTCGGTTCAACGTCTGTGTCTCCAGTAAAAACAAAGTTATCTGAACAAACCCATTCGTTAGTTGCTACTCTATACCAAGTTTTACCACCGGCTCCATCAGTTATTTCTCCGTTAATTTTCCATTGAGTACCATTAGTTAACTTTCTACCAACCTCATGTTGTGGCGTCCACGGGGAATCATAAATAATTGATTCAGTAGGTGTAACCTCTGATGGACTGACATCTGTTTTACCAGAAAAATCTAATTGGTCTTGCACGACCCATTGATTTGTTCCAACTTGATACCAAGACTTACCTTGAGCACCATCGGAAACAGATGCATTAATCAGCCATTGAGAGCCGGGTGGCAAAGTTCTGCCTGTCTTATTTTGCGGTGTAAATGGTGAATCATATACATAAACAATAGAGGTATCTTCTTTAGAATCACTCATCTGTATCACCGCCTTTATCGGTATCTTTATCAGTTTCGGGAGTTTTAACGGTTCCTTGACCACTTACTGGTGTAATAGTGTGATCTTCTGGTTTCACGCTTCCATCTTTATCAAAACTGATATATTGAGAATCAACCCATTGATTAGTAGCAACCTCATAATAGGTCGTATCATTAACAATTTTTTTATTGTTAATAGCCCATGTTGACCCATTGTTCAAGTGGTTAACTATTGAATCAGGTTTCAATGGATCACTCAAAACAGGAGCACCACCACTTATCATTGTATTTACTGTTCCGATAGCGTTTCCAACCGGTAAAACTTTACCACCAGAAGTATCTTCTTTTAATGAATCAGTAGATGTCTTAATAGTTCCTTGCCCTGACACTTCTGTAATTATATGGTTTTCAGGTTGTACATCCCCATTTTTATCAAACACAATGTACTTTTCGTTAACCCACCCATTAGTTGATACTCTATACCATGTCTCACCATTAGCTACAACTTTTGAATCCATAACCCACTTAGTACCATTTGGCAAATTCTGAACTGTATTAGTAGGTTTATTGGGGTCATCAACAACAGGTGCTCCGTTTACCTCCATTGTATTAATGGTTCCAATAGCGGTGCCGATTGGTGATGTAACAGGTGCATTAGTTTTACCATACACACGTGCAATATTCTGAATCTCTGTTGTATCAATATTTGCCGTAAAGGTAGGAGTGTCATGGACATACCTAAAAGACTTATTAACTTTATGCTGCCAATCCTTTAACGGCACCAAAGTAATAAACTTGTTATCAGCGACTACTACTAAATTGAACTTCTCAATACAATCATTGACACATTCAAGACCTGATTTTTCACCATAGTCAGTGAACGTAGCAGTCTCTGTACTATTTAAAACTTTCCAAGTAAACCCATGATTACCAAGTTCATTTTGATCAAAAACGAAGCTCATCAAATCGTTGGCTGAAAGTTTTTTAGTACCTTTGATTTTGTCGTATTGATAAACGTACTGGCAATCAAACCAGACATGTGTGGCTGAAACAGTTCGCTTGAAGTCATACCCCTCATCGTCCTTTTCAGCCTGTTTAATACGATATCTTTGACCATCAAATACAATGTAATTTTCGTTTTGTAGCAATTGATAACCTATAGAATTATCATTAATCGCTGTGAAATCTATCTGATTAGTCTTATTCATTTCTTCTGAATTGTTTAATGATCCTCTATCAATACAAGTAAGAGTTTCATCATACTTGCCTTCTCTATCCTGAACTCTATATTTTTTAAAATTAATCATAGATATATAAAAGGAAAATCAAATGTGACAGTGCCACTAAAGCCTGCCAAGCTGAAATTATTCCAACCTTTCTTTAAATTGATGTGACCGTGATTAGTTTCTATTTCGCAAGAATCACCATTAAGCAGTGGGTGTACACCTTTCAGGACTAGAGAATCATTTGAAGAAACATTTGAGTTCATAGAGAAAACATCTTGGGTGGTTATATTAGTCAAACTAGGACTACCAGAACCCTTAAAAATAATATTTAATTCATGATTCTGTTCATACGGTTGAATATCAAAATCGCTAGGATTAAATATTTTAAAGGTTCCTTGAGAGTGAGTGTAATTCAAATCAGTTGTTGAAAGATTTAAATTATTAGAAATCAAATCTTCCTTACTTGGATCAATCGGAAAATCCGTTGATCTAGCCACTGAATACATGTAAGCACTAGGGATATCAAACTCTACTGAAAAAGTTTTATCGTAAAATCCAACATCTGTATAAGAAAATGGCTTAGGTATTCCATAAAAACAACGACCAATATCGTAACTTTGACGAACTCTCACTAAGCCTCGATTGAAGAACTTATTATAAAATTCATGGAATCGACTTTCTAAATCAATTCCATCATCAACTCTTAGCAAAAAGTCGGCTTTGGCCGTGCGTGAGGTGTACAATACAGGACCCATTTGAGTTTGTCCGTCTACACCTGCATTAGTCTTTAGATTAGGAGCCGTCTGTGGTGAACCTACTATAAGTCTAGTAAATATCAAATCATGATAATTACTAATCTCAAATTCATTTTGTCCATCGGATTTAATTAGTAATGAGTTCTGTCTGTAATGTCCATCTGATAATCTTTTAGGCAAATGCTGTACCTCCCTTTCCTTGGAACTTAGTCATTTTTCGATTAGATAAGCCAATTTTATCTAAAGCATTTGAAATATCATTTAATGATGTGCCACCATTTGAAACATCAGAAGCCATTGAACCGTCAGCAATCTTACTTAGCAATTTAACCATAATTTGAGTCATCATCAATTGTTGTTGTTGATTGCTTTCAACTCTGGTCGTATCAATCGAAACTGATGCATTAGTATCATCGGGACCACCTATAGTGTCTTTGGCCTTTTGTAAAATTTGAACTGCTCTCATTTTGTTATTTAGTGGAATCATAACTTCGGGACCAGCCTCACCACCAATAATACTTGTTGGTTTATTAATAAGGCCACCATCATACATAAGTCTTGGTCCACTAGGACCAGAAGCACTACCACGCCATTCGCCATACTTACCGTTGTAACCCATACCCATATCAGTACGCCATGTAGCATCGTTAAATAACGCAATCAACTGATCTAACGGATTGTGGATATTAGTATGTCCTGGCATAGCATAGTTTAAGAATGTAGGTAGAATATATTGAAGGATACCAGTTGATGGTGTACCAGCTTTTGCATTGCTGTCCCAGTTATTAGTAACGTTAGGATCACCACCTGATTCATTGGCGATGATACGTTCAATCATATCTACATTAAAATCAGTTATCTTCTGGTGCATGTAAGCAGCGGCCGCTTTAATCATTGGACCGTATGCTTTGGCTGGTCTAGCACCGCCAGCTCCACTAAAGTCCATATCGGCTAATATTTTCTTAAATGGTTCAGCAATAGCTTTTAGAAAACCATTTGAAATAGCATTTCCGAAACGACTAATAAACTCATTTCCACTAAAACTAGCCTTCTCAAAGTAAGGTTTCTTTAAAAATGGAACTGGGTCTTTTTTTATTTCATCCAAATGTTCAAATACATAATCGGTCATGTCTTCGGATGTTTTATTTGTATCACCTTTACCAGTTGCATGGTGTGGTAGATTGGCTACCATTCCCATAAATTGCTCTGATAAGTGGTGTGGAAGGATTGCCGTGTCAGCACCCAAGTAACGAACTTCTTCGCCTTTTAAGCCAACTGGATAAATTCCATTAGCTTTGTCATAAGCAAGCTCATATCCTTGCTCACCAACAACAGCTAAATTACCACCAGGGGTACCAGCAGTACCTACAGCATATTTTGCTAAATTCAGTGATTTACCACCAAAATCAGTAATGACTGAATTAATCCCACCGATACCCTTATTAACATTAGTTATAACTTTTCCTAATGCGGTACTAGCCAGTCCTGGCAAAGAATTAAATGCTGTCTTAAATGAGCTTGTTACAGATTTTAACCACGAACTCCATTTATTTAAATAGTCGCTAGAAAAACTAATTTCCTTCTTAGAAATGGCATTCATTTTAGAGCTGTAATTACTTACAACTTTGGCTAATGCGTCCTTTTCCTCAGAGCCTGTATTAGCCCACACATCTTTCCAGGACTTATCAAAGTTAGTCTTGAATGATTTTAGGGCGTCCACAACATTATCTGTAAGGTTTTTGAAATCAGTATCGAAGGTTACTTTAGTTGTTGCCTTATTAGCTTCAGTTATCTGCGATTTTAGAATTTTACCGATATTCTGATTATTTAAAGTCTTAGTTAAGTTTTGAATATCTTTATCCAAATTGGCAAATGGATCAGATTTACTATACGTCTTAGTAAATTTGTTAAGCTCTTGAAAAGCTTTTTGAACGTCTCTAATTGGCTTAGCGAATTTAGTCCACGTCTTAGTATCAGTTTTAATAGAACTAGCCATAGTCTTTAGTTCACTGGCAAGTTTATTTTTCTTTAAATCTTTTGCCATGGAATCTAATTTATCTGTAATATTACTATCTTTAAGGGTTTTCTTTAACTTCTTTAAATCACTATTCAAATCAGAAAATGGGTCTTTCTTCATAGACTTTGTGAAAGATGAAAACTTCTTAAATGCACCAGCTACATCATTAACTGGTTTTACCATACTTTTCCATTCTTTAGACTTACCCTTAATTGACTTATCAATTTTAGATAGTTCCTTAGAAGGACTGTTCTTTTTAAGGCTTAACTTAAGGCTTTTAATAGCTGTTTCGTAATCTTTTACAGCCGACACCATACTTTTAACATTCTTAATATCTGTTTTAGATACATGTGTCGTAGCTACATCCTGAATTGCTTTAGCTGTAGAAGTCTTTTTAGGAGGCTTATTAATACTCTCTTTAGCTTTTTCTGCTCTTTTAGCTAAAGCCTCATATTTTTTGACATTGGCTTCGGCTATTTTCATCTGTTTTAAATCTTGCCCTTGCTCATAAGCAGTACTGTCAGGATCTAGCATATTGCTCTTAAATTGATTGGCACGCTTTTTGGCTGATGCTGCTAACTGGTCATAATATTTACTTGTGCCTTTTTTAGCTGTCGGATCATCTGGATGATATAACCATTTTTGAAACGCAGGAGCAGCAGATTTACCAAGTTGATCACCTATGGTTGCTCCCAACATTGCGCCAGGTGCACCACCTAATACGCCACCAATTCCAGCTCCCAATGTAGTACCAATGGCTCCACCAATGTTTTTAACCTTCTGACTTTGAGTCTTCGCACTAATTGCACCAGCTATATCTATACCGGCTAAAGCAGCAGTTGCTCCAATGGATAACTTAGTGCCTAGCGATAGTCCAAGTGCTGAACCTTTACTTTCAATTGCTCCACTATCCATTTTTGAAGTAATTCCTTGTGTAAGGTTTTCACCAGTTTTTTCGCCAACTTCACTTGCAGCGGTTTCAATATTTGAATGAACTAGTTTATCTTTCAAACCTTTAAAGGCATCAGTAACATCATTGATTTTAACTGCAAAATTAGCTACTTTATCAGCTACCCAAATACCAGCTAACAAGCCTCCTATAGTTTTGAGAGCTTGTTCATGTTTAGCAATACCAGACACAAATTGATTCAAAATTTTTAGTGGGTCTTCGGCCTTTTTACCATTGGTATGAACTAAATTAAATGCCTTACCGATTCCCTTGATAATTCCATAAAACGTATCCCAAGCACCCTTGGCTATATCTTTAACAATTGTTCCTAAAGAACCTGTAATACCTTTTAAGTCATCAGAATGTTTGCCTAAGTAAGTAAAGAAATCAGCTACTTTATCAGTTAGATTTCCAACCCATTTGCCAACACCTTTTACAGCGTTTTCAAACTCTTTAGTACCTGCTGCTTTAGCTAACTTATCACCAATTTCTGTAATGGCTGGCAATGCAGCACTCGAAATAGTCATAGTAATAGCATTAACAGACTGCTTTAATCTATCTAATGCGACTTTACCTGTTTCACTATTCTTTTTAGATAGCTTTCCAACATAATCATTCTTTGCAGAATCAGCAACCTTTTGATTCAATTCGCCAAGTTGCTTAGCATTTTCAGCCAAGATTAAACCGGCTTGTTGACCTGTTGTACCAAATAAATCATGGAAAATATCGGTTTGCTTGTTCTTACCCAAGCCTTGCATCTTGTCATGCAATAAACCGAATATGTCAGTCATGGACTTCATATTACCTTTATTATCGGTAAAATCCTTGGTACTTAATCCTAATTCTTGAAGTGCAGAAGCGCCTGTCTTAGTTGGCGAAATCAAACTATTAATTACTTTTCGTAAACCAGTACCAGCTTGGGATGCTTCCAGTCCGTTGTTAGATAAGATACCCATTGCACTAGACGTTTCACTTAAACTAAATCCAGCTTGATGAGCAGTTGAGCCAACATACGACATACCAATACCCAGATCACTAAATCCTGTGGCTGTCATATCGGCTGCATATGCTAAATCATTAACAACTTTTTTAGTATTCTTGATCATTCCTGATGTAGATGTTGTTTTCATACCGAACTCTTCGAGCGTTTGTGATGAAACTTTAACAACGTCTTTAAAATCATCACCAGAAGCTACAGAAGCCTGTAATTCAGACTTCATAGCACCCAATGCTTGTTTAGTGTCATATCCACGCTTGATTAAGTCTTCGTAGCCATCTGCAATCTCTTGTTGTGACTTACCATACTTTAAAGCATACTTTTGACCGTCTTCTTGCATTCTAGATACGTTCTTAGTAGCTTCCACTACCTTTTCGCCACCAGTTTCAGCCAGGTTAGTAATCTGTTTGTAGCTATTTTCAAGTTCAACAGATTTTTTAGCACCACTAACGAACATAGCAGTAACTGCTGCACCCGCTATACCTGCTGCCATAGCCATATTCTTCATATGACTTATACTATTTTTAATGCTGCTATTCATATTGCCAATAGCGGTTTTAGAAGTAGCGGCTGCTTGTCTGATTCCAGTGAAATGTGTACCCATTCCACCTAACTCACTGCCTAACTCACGATAGCGGGTACGACTTTTAGCAATTTCAGTACCAAGTTCATTAACACGTTTAGTCTGTGTAGCATATTCCTTAGATGTTGCACCAGATTCTTTTTTAACACGTTCTAGCTCACTTGATTCCTTTGAATACAAAGAGTTGAGTTCTTGAATACGTGTCTTCAGTGCCGTTCTTTCGGTCGCTGATGCCTTAATCTCTTTGCCTTCAGCTTTATAACGTTCAACAAGTGATTGAGAAACGTTCTTAGCATTTTCCATTGCTTGCTTTTGTTCTTTAATACCTGTTGTATACAAGTTTAAAGTGGATTTAGCACGGTCTTGTTGCTGAATCATATTATTAAGCTGACGTGTAGCTGTATTAACTTGATTAGTATATTGACTAAACTTCTGACTACCTTCTGTAGTAGTTCTATCGAGGTTGCTCATTTCAGACTTTAATCGATTAAGATAATTAGTCTGTCCTTCAATAGCTCGCCCTAATCCTTCGGCCTTTGCTTGATACGCTGATTGATAATTACCATTAGCTCGTTGGACTTGCTCATTAATCTTCCACTCAGACGTTAACGCCTTAACTTGATTTCTTAGAGACTGGAGGGAGCCTTCAGCTTGAATTGAATCAATATGGATACCTGTATTTAGTTCCATATCTTTTGCCATTTATATTTATCCTCCTTTCTCTAAAATTGAGGAAACACCACCCGTTTTAATAAAGTCGGTCAAACTCATAGGACCAACAGAATTATTAGGGTTATTAGATTCACGTTTATCGTCTAAAATTTCTGCAAGTACAAAAAATGGCTGAGACTCAACTGTTTCTAAGTCCCAACCTGTTTCTTGCATAATTTGTTTTTCGTAATTTAAGAAATCTTGATAGACGGTAAAAGGATCTACTTGCTCCTCTTGTGTGGCTTTTTTGGGTCAATATCCTCATCATCCGAAGTAACACCGTGAGCGATTCGGCCTGCCAAAGCACCTGTTTCCGATGTAGTCATGTCGTCAAGCATTGATACTTGCTTAGGAGTCAATTTCAAAATTTCCTTAATAAAATTGACTGGAACATTTTGTAAATCTAATGCAGCTTTAGAGGCTGTATCGAAGCTGTTCATAATTTGCTCAGCAGCTTCACGTTCCCCCAAATCTTTAGTTTCAATGTTGTCTGCTTCATCAGCTACAGCCATCATGTTTTTGTTCTTATTACTTAAATTTGTGTAATATGCGTAAGAAAGTCTCAAATTTTTGTTACTTTTCTTGACCGTAAAGCGACGGCCGAACGCATTGATGTATACGAATTCTTTAGACATTGATTAATCTTTCCCTTCTAATTTTATGCTGGAGTACCTGTTGTTCCTGAAGTCTTTGGAGCAGGAGCGGCACCATCTGTTGTTAGTGGAATACCAAAGATTTTTGTTTCCCACTTGCCTGCATCATAATTCTTTCCATCCTCTAAGGCTTCAAAGTATGCGAATCCATCAGAATCACGATCAGTAGCACTAAATGTAAGTTGTTCTTGATCATAAACAGTTGTGTTTGTGTTTGTCTTTGGAGCAACGGTAGTAAGGTGGAATCTTCCTTTAACTAAAGCTAAATGAGCACCAACACTTTCGTCTGTTGCGTCATGTGAAATCATTTCAAAAACACAATATGGTGATTCTGTTTTCTTACCAATACCCGAAATACCACCATCGAAAGTTGCCATTCCCAAAATCTTTTGTCTGACTTCTTGTGGAATTGCGTTAGCAAGAAATGCTACTGAAATAGCACCATGACCTTTAGAACCTGCTTTCCATTCTTGATCAGACCCATAAATAGGTGTGATAGTTGGTGATAAATTTGAAATTGTCGCACTAACTACTGAACCTCCTTCTTTGGGTTCAATTGTAAAAATATTGTCCTTGTCAATTGTTTCAGTATTATCGGTATAGATACCGATACGTGCTGATTCAAAACCTGATAATGCCATTTAAATGACCTCCGTTTTTTCGTATTTCATGGTTCTAGTCAAAAAGCCCGTATCTGGATCAACGTCCGGATATGAGTCATATTGATAGAACCAGTTTTTTTCTAATTCTTGATTAATTATTGATTCTGTAATATCTGGGCTAGTATCTCCACGATAAAAAATCTGTATTTCTATCCTACTTTCTTTAGTGGTAGAAACATCACTAGCACGATTTGAATAAACGCTACTAATTTCAGTTATTAAAACAGTTGTTTTATCAACGTCTGTATAACCTTGTGGAATATTTTGAGTAAAAAAACAGGACGGGTTAATTTCTAACTCATCCGCTCGTTTAAGCAAAATATCCTTAACTTTTTTGGTAATCATGCTAGTCTCCTAACATTTCTTTGTATTTTTTAACTTCTGCTGCTAAGACTAGGGCTTTTGTTTCATTTATAGTTCGTTCTTGAAAATGTAGTCCTGGAACATATTTAGTGGTGTGTTCACTGGCACCTTTACCACCATGAGCCATATAGCCGTCATTAAGGATTCTAGCTACATAGCCAGAATGACCAGGAGTGCTCTTGAAGCCTACATAAGTAGCACCATCAGCGCCCTTATATTTAAGACTGATGTCATCTGCTAATTTGATATTTGATCTACGTGTGTGTGGACCCTTATGTAAACTACTGTTCAAATTATTTTTAAGACTCTCTTTATAGACTTCTGCTCCTGCTTTAGTCATAGCTTTCTTTTGACTAGGAGTTAAAGATAAATTAGATAGTTCCCTTTCTAATTTTTCAAGACCCTCAAGAAATTCCAATTTTATCTATTTTCTTTAGAGTTATTAAATCAAAAGAACGTGGTGAATCGTCAAAGTCGGGGGAACTACCAACTAATTGATACAACTGGTCCTTAAAACGTGCGTATTTAACGCCTTTTAAACCATCTGACTGATGTCTAATGATTAAAACTAAGTCAAAAGTATTCGGCGAACCTAAAAGAGTAATCTGTTGTGTCATCGACATTGTATATATTCCACACCAAAGATTTTTAATTTCTTTAAAATCTGGTCTATTAGTTCCTTGTGGTGTTTCTACGAATCCTGCTTTGCCTAAACTAACTCGATACTTCAATCTACTAGGATTGATGTTCTGAACCATCGGCCTCACGTCTTTCTTTTTCTTTTAAATACTTACCTCGTAATTGAGCAATAATTGAATTACCAGTCATATCAACTGTATTAATACGTCCGGTCATACCAGATGATCTAAAAGTATAATATGAACTTGCTAAAGCAATTACAGCAATCTCATAAGAATGTTTAACAGAATCAAGCTCATAAAATCCTTTCATAAGCCCGTCATCATTACCAATTGCTCCTTTAATATAACTTTCGGCAGCAGTTAAATTACGATTCAAAATCGTATCGTCTTCTTCGTCGGAATCAAGTCTTAAACTTAATTTCAAGTCGCTTAATAGTGAATCATCCATGATTACTTACCAGCAGCAGTCTGAGTACCAACATTAGAAGCATCAGCAGCAGAAGCAGTTTTATTATCAACCGTTAAGAAGAAACCAGCATTTTCATCAGCCTTAACGATGTCATAACGAGTACCAACTTGAAGGTATTGACCATATACAGTGTCATCCACCCATCTTGCAGTAATTTGTGCACGATCGGCATAGAAAATAGCACGATTCAAATCACCAATAAACGCATGAGCATCACCCTTAGCACCAAATAGATCATCATCAATCTTAAATACTGGAATACCGAAAATAGATGTACCAGAAGCAGATTTAACATCAGTTTGTAATAGGTAACGACCGTTTCCATCTTTTAAAGTATCTAACCATTGATAGAATGAACCAGTTGCAACAATTGAACGATTATATGCTTGGTCCAAGTCAACGTTGTTAATATGTTTAATATCATCAAGTGTCTTAACAGTTAGTGGTTTAAATGATTCAAAGATTGCTGCAATATCAGCATTAGTTGTATTAATCTTTTGTTCGTTAGCATCGTTTACTAAGAATGGAATCAAATCAACAGCTGAATCATCGATACTTTCTTGTGAAACTGGTTCGGCACCACGTCTTGTTTCAACTTTGTAACTAATTTCTGTGAAATTTGGTTTTGCTAGTTCAGGGTTCTTTTCTAATTCAGCAACTGTATTCAATTTAGCAGTAGCCTTCTTACGAATTGGATATGAACCAGTAGCAGTATTGACAGACTTATGATTTACAAAACTGCCTAAATCTACAACAGTTTTAACTTCATCTTGAGGGATGTAAGAGATTGATGTAGGAATTGTTGGATTAACATCAGCAGATTTAATACCATCTAGTGCATCACGTGTTAATTCTGTTGGAATAATTAAATCTTTGTCCTTACCTTCTGTAAATCGAAGCTTGTCTGAACGAACTGTACCACCAGAATGTAGATAATCATTAATAGCTGAACGCATTTCCTTCAGTGGATCTTCATTACGGTTAATCTTTTTACCTTTTCCTTGTTCTGGGAATTTCTTTGAACGATCTTCTTTAACGTCATCCTTTAGTTCACCCAATTCATCGGATAAATCATTAAGACTTTGAGCTTGTTTGAAACTTCTAGTAAGTTCCTTAATTTCGTTAACCTTTTTATCCTTATCTTCTTGTGGATTATCCTTAGAGCGAATAAATTCTTGAGCTTCTTTAATTTGTTTTTGAAGTTCTTCTTTTGTCATATAATTCTGTCTCCATTCTTAAAAGTTCCAATTCATTATTTAGATTGGAATCTTCTTTCTTATTTTTTTTGCTCTCAAATTCTGAAAGAGAGCGGTTTGAAACTGATGTTTCTTTGTACGCTGGCATTGGTGTTATTGATAGCTCAAATAGGTCGCCAATCTGTGTGATATGCCTTGTAGCAGTATCTTCATCTAAGTCAGACCAATCATCATCATCAATGGTAAAGCCAAAACTACAGCCTTTTAAATTACCATTTCTAACATTTTCAGCAACATCATTGCCAAGCGTTGTTTTAGGAATTTGAGCATTAAAAAACAGCCCTCTGTCATCTACTGAAAGTGACAAAGTGCTGCTATCCGCACGTGCTAAAATATTGTCCATATTATGGTTATAAAGCAGTTGTACGTTGCTCATATCCACATTATCTAATGCTGAACGATCAACGTATTCAATGAATCCGCCTAAGTTTTCGCTGGGTTGATCAAAAACAATTGCATATCCTGACAGTGTATTAAAATCATCGTCTTCTGAACGTTTTTCAACTTTAAAATTGCTGTCATTGATCGCTCTTTGTTCCATTGTCTTCGTCATTTGTATCCTCACCTCCTTTCGATTTAATGGTGCTACCTTGAAACGGAACATCACCAGAAACGATGTCCTCTTTAGTCAACAAATCAGAGTTACTACGAATTAAAATCTTTTGAGCGGTCTTATAACCAATAACTCTATCGGTAACAAGCCCTCTAACACGTTTTTCAACTTGTTGCCCGTCAATATCAGAAATGGCATTAACATCGTAGTCAATCTCACCATTTAATTTCTGCTTAAATTCTGAAACAACTCCACGAATATAACGACCAATTGTTTGAGCGTACTGAATGGCTACCATTTCAATATTTGAATGTTCTGATTCGCTTCCTAAGTAATCCTGAGGAACTCCATAAACCTTAGCTATCTGTTCACTGGTCCAATCTGTTGAAGAGAGCAGCTTAGAAATATCACGATTAACTTCTAATGATTGATAATCCTCCAAATCGTCAAGAACAACAATATGTCCATTTTCCGCCTGTTGTTCGAAAGCTCTACGAACACTGTCTTTTGTTTCACCTTCAAGCAATCCGCCTTTGTTGATCTTTAAAAGGCCAGTAATGTTTAGCCCATTCTTCATCGCTCCTAACGCCAAGCCCTTATTAGCATCTTGAAGCTGCATTTCTTTAGATAGAGCACGTAATGGCGAAATACCAATCAAACCACCGTCTAATGAAACGCCTTTTAAATGAATAATTTGACTAGCAGGAACTGACTTCATATCTGGTTCTTCTGTATCAGGAAAATTAATATCATAGGTTAGTTGAGTCTCATCTGCCGATTTATAAATATCTACTTGAGACGGTCTCAAATACTCTAAATGGTCACTTCTACCCGACTTATCACCCCAGATTAATGCATAAGCATTACCTGAAAGTAACATTTGAGCATACATTGAGCGCCAAAAAGAAAAACTATTAGTTAATTGACTAGGATTAGTTAAAACCTTACTTGTGTATTGATTATTAGTCTTGAAATGTACACTAGCCATGTCTTCTGCCAATTTATTTACAACTGCGAATACATCGGAATTTTTTAAAGCATCCCTAGCAGATACAAATCAGAATTAAAAACAATTTTGTTATCTTTAATTGAATAACCTAATCCTGTATATCCACTGCCCAATGCTGTATAAGGTTCCTTAGACGGTCTTAATGATCTAAATATCATTTATTCACCTCCTTTCTATAGTAGGCGGTTACTTAGTAGGCTTATTCAAAATCAATGAAACAATTATTAAAGTGGCACCCAAAACATAATTACCAATCATCGTTCCAAAGTGGTATGTATTTATATCAACAATTAAAATTGCCAATAAAAAAAGCACTGTGTCTAAATTAATTAGAAGCCAGTGTTTAAAACTATTGAGTTTTGCTATTAGATTTTTAACCATTGGTCTCCTTCCTTAAAAACTAAATTTACCTGAATTCAAATATTTTTTAATATCATCATCAGAATATCGAGAGAGTGGATCGTCACGGTCTCGCATATCATTGAAGTAATACATTGCTTGATACATCGCATCAATTAAAGCATCAACCACATCAATCTTTAATGATTGCTTAGATTTTCCAATTTCAATACCAGCTCTGTTCTCACCAACTTCAGCATTCATTAATGCTTTCTTCATAATTTCATCGTCTTCATGAGAAATATTTCTGTGGAAGAAACTATCCTGAATGTATTTAATTGATTCAGTTAAAACATATGATGTTTGTTTAATAGGCATAATGTTCCAGTCTGTCTTGTCGTTTAATGCTTGAGTGAAATTGTTGGTTCTTAAAGCATCATAACCAAAGAACAATACATTTAATTTATTTTTCTCTACGAATGTCATAAGCCACGTGTAGACTTGATCTAAATTAATAAGTCCACGTTCATTATTAGTAATTGTGCAATAGCCTAGTTCGGCAAACTTACGATACTCAATACCATCTGATTTTTCCTTTGCTGAAATGGAACCCATTAACTTCCATGGAATAAAAGAATGCTGCATGATATGGTACCGTTCCATGCCGTTCTCTTTATAAGGAAAGATGAACGTTAGTGAAGTGTTATCGGATGTAAGACTGGCATCAAAGCCGATATATACGTCTTTACCTTTAATATCAAAATCAGTAGTAGAAGTAGTAGCTTCCCAATCATCTAAATCAATATATGAATTAGTCTTGTAGTCTAGCCATAGATTTAAATTCTTATTAGCAAATCTAAACTCTTCACCCGACAAGCGCTTATCATCAAGCTCCTGTTTCAAGCCTGACATCAAATTATCATGTTCGCTTGGCAGTAATAGTAAAGGATTACTTTTAGCCCAAGTTTCAGGATCATTCATTTCATCTTCACTATCTTGAGCCCAAATTAAAACTAATTTACGGTCGCCCTCTTCATGTTCGTCACATTCCATAATTTTAATGATGGAATCTTCCTCTTGTTTAAAAGGAACTGTAGAATCGGGATAAGCAGTAGAAATTTGAGTGAACTGCGAATTAGGAACTTTAACTTGACCGGATGTAATTTTACTAGTAACAACAGAGTGATTAGTTTCTCCAGCTTCATCATAGACGGCAAACAAAAAGTGGTAAGAATCAAACTTACCACTCTCTGCCGATAGCTGTAACAATCTATTATTAGTTTTACGCTGAATTACCTTATTGTATTGAACATCTAAATCGGTTTTATTCTTTACTTCATTAAATACGACATTCTTATCAATGATTTTGTTCATCATGGTTGAAATATAGCCATAGATTTTTCTTGCTTGATCAGTGATGTTTGAAGTAACCATGAGATCTTGATTATCCAGTCCCATAGTTTCGATTAGATAAGAATAGCAAGCAATAATAGACATTAAATAAGTTTTCCCTTGTCCACGAGCAACAGAAATAATAACTGAACCATAACGTTTATTTCCTGTTTTAATTTCTCGCCAGCCAAACATTAAGCAAAGTATAAAGTTTTGCCAATCCATTAAAGGCACCGGCTCTCCTGTATCAACGTTTGGACAAATATCTGCAAAGTTTAAAACTTGTTGACACTTTTCAACATCATAGTAATAAGGATAGTTATAAGTTGAGTCTTCGACACATTGAAGGTCCCTCAATTGTCTGTATGCTGCAAGTTTCATATTGTAACCAGAGATAACTTCTAAATCTAAAACTTTAAAAGCATATTTTGTACCTTCATCTTTGTATTTTTCTTTAATGTCACTGAAGTTTCTTGAACGGTACTCTTTTAAAAGTTCAAGTGGTCGTTGACTACGTTTTATTTTTGATAAGTCCATCAACTAGCCTCCAAACTTCTTCAATTCTTTTTGAATATCAATATCGTTGGAATCATTTCCACTTACACCAATACGTTGAGAGTGAGAGTTAAAATCAATTCCCAAAGTCATACCTAATGAGCGTAAAGTTTTAGAACAATTATCAATAATACCAACGGCTGGGTTCTTTTTGAGATTTCCATTCTCATCCATGTAAACTTGACCATGTTCTGAAATACTATTAACTGCATCTAAGTACATGGCATACTGTGTGCAGAATAATTCGAGATTAGTTTGATCTAAAACGCTAACTAATCCGACTGATTCAAGCTGTGGCACTAATGTCTTCCACAATTTCTTAGCTTCTGGCATTAAATAGCTTGGTGCTCTACTAGGTAGCTTTTTAAGCTTCTTTCTAGCTTGTTTGACGGCAGTTTGACGTGCCTTTTGTTCTGGATGTCGTGGGTCTACAACAGCTAAATTAGGCTTTCTACCTGCGTTTCTTGGGTTCATACTCTCACCTCCTACGTTAAAAGTTTAATTTTCGGACTTTTTTTAAAGCTCATGCCCACTATGCGAGCTGTCTCCCTAGAGACAGTAGGCGGGGGTCTATTTTGAAAAGTTCGGCAATTCTGAAATGCCTTTTAATAAAATATCTTTTTGTATTTTTTGATTATTATTTTTGTATCCTGTGTGGTAGAACTTATGTTCCCAATCTGTCTTACGCCTGTGACATTCACGGCAGATTGTAGCTAAGTTAGAAGTGTCTCGGATAAGCTCCGGTGCTACTTGACCTGGTACGATATGATCAACTGTATTGGCTGGTCTCACAATGCCAAAGCGATAGCAGTATTGGCAAACGTAGTTGTCACGCTCAAGTACAGACAATCGGATGTGCTTCCATTCTATTGAATGATAGAAGCCGTCACGTTGCTTGCGTTCATCATTAGCAGCACGAGCAGTAGCATTGTACTCTTGCTGATGTCTCTTGATATGTGAACGTTGCTTCGCTATACGTTCTTCATATGCTGATAGGTCTGCCATGTGTTTGCTACAGAATGGACTGTTACCACTCACTAAGTTATGACAGCCACTATGCTTACATCTTCTAACGAACATAATCGCTTTCCTCCAAAATAAAAAGACCAGCCATAGTTGACTGATCTAATTGATATAGTGTGAGTGGGATTCGAACCCACGTCCTTACCCGTCCTGCTTAGAGAACCGTTCAGTTTAGTGAACTATCACACTACGATTAGCCTTAACGGTAACACGTCTGCCCCCTCATCATCACGATGTCAGCCAACGTACGAATAGTCGGCGTAAGTTTCACGGCTAATATAATTAAGTATTCACCAGGCTAGGCCTATGTTAATACCATTAATGACTATGATCATTACCAAAAGGCTGTTTTCATAATCATATATAGCTAGGCAAGGAATCGAACCTTGCACCAGGATTTCCTTGAATAGTTTCCCGGGATTTATAAACTAATCAAAACCTATCCGTGATAATACCCTTCAAAGATATTATCTAGAACTCTGCTTTTAAGAGAGCTGGACTACGTTACCCTTTGCGCCACTAGCTACTGTTGTATATGAATTAGTGTCGCTACCGTATTCATATACTATATGTTATTTACAAAAAGGAAAAACGAGGCTTTCCTTTATATTTTATGGCCGTTTTCCGCCGGCCAATGTGAGAACCAGGAGTTGAACCTGAAGTTAATCGAAGTAGCATGTAAAATAATATTAAGTCCTGGGAAGGAACGTCTATCTAAAATTGGTCTTTATTAACTCGCCCACGCGTTCTCACGAAATGAAGAGCGTTATCATAACTCTTCTAACAAATGAGCTCCTTTTAAACGGTAGAGTAACCGCATATCTAATCTTTTCTACGATACCAATATTACTCAGAATCACTCCGAATGTCCTACGGACTTTGTCCACTCAAACTCCACTATTTTCATTTTTCATAACATTTACTTCCATGTCATAATAATCGCTGAATGAATCGGCGAAATACAACATAGCCATTCTTTTACATTCGAAATATCTCGATGATTCATACCCGGTCTGTTCTAAAGCCACGGTATTACCTTTTCCATACAAAAAGCAATATTTTATAATTGTTTTAAAATAATGGTTATCTGGTCCATCTGGCATACGCTCTACCATTTTATAAGTAGCCTTAACCAAATCTGTTGCCCACAATTGCCCCATAATTTTGTCTTCTTGCGTATTTCTAGTCGTTCCTGAAGTTCCAACTGTATCAAAACTGGGCGACTGTATAGAAGCAATATTCATATGTGAGCGAACCTTTAACCTTGGAAACTCGTGTTCAAAATAGTATTTAACGTTTTTAATTGTTTGATCTTCGTCTAGTTCTGGAAATAATCCCATTAATACAGCCCCCGTAGTGATATAATTGATTTGCTGGAACCAATTAATTAGCTGCTCACATTTGTGGGTGGCTTTTTTGTTGTCTAATTATCCAAATTGTTAATAAAAATTGTACTTACAATAATCCCATAACCAATACCTTCAACTAACTTCCAATTAAGTTCTTGCTTACTAATTCGTTCCTTCAATTGCTTATTCTCTTCTAACAAGCACTTATCATTATTCATTAAAAGTTCTTGTATTTCGGCGGTCTTTCTTGCAAATTCATCAATTATCATTTAATTTCCTCTCAAACGTTTAATTCTGGTAGCTCTAAAATTCTTGTTAACAATTTATAATCAGCCTTAGTAGTTTCCAAAGCTTGATATCCAAACATACCATCATACGCTATGAAGTAATTGATATTCATTATTATTGAAGATGTATACATCCCTTTAATTCGATTTATCTTTAAGGTTTCCAATGTAGTTCCTGTCTCGTGATTAATACGTACCGTTACCCATTTAGCCATGCTCCACCTCATAACCATTTACTAGTGCATCGACACACTTGGTGTAAAATTCTTCATCTCCATGACTTCTCATATAGTCTTCTAAATCATTGAACTTACTACCGCCATGCATATACATCATATAAATTTCGTTTAATGCTTCATCTAAACTTTGTTCGCCTTGTTGAATCGTTAAATCAAACTTCTTTGCAAAGTCATCAAAAACTTCAGGCATAACAGGCTTTGAATTAACTTCTTTAGATAGACATTCAATTGCATAAACCGCCTTACTCCATGTAATATGCCCCGGATTACCATTAGGATGTCTGTTAGCTTCATCTACGATGCTGTTTAGTCTATTTGAAATGCCTATTACTTTTTCTTTATTCATCGTCTGCCTCCACTGGCACAGCGAATACCATATATCTTGAATCGATAGCTTTGATTTCTTGTTCAGTAAAGCTATTTTCACCACTGCCTAATATATCAGGTGATTGAGCGTGATCAAATTTGCCGCCCATATCTCGTATAAGATAGGGATAATTTACTTTAGGCATTTTAATATAATATTTTTGTTCAGAAAACTTAGCTTTGCCATTAATGTAATCAGCAATATCTTGAAGTAATCTTTTGTCATCATCTTCATCTTGAATTACATCTATTAAATTCTGTAAAGCTGGTAAATGTCTAAATGAGTCTTCCATAATTTCATATAGTGGAAAATCATAGTCCTCACTTAATTTCTTAAAATCTACTTGTACGTCCTTGCTGTAACCGTTTAATACTCGTTTTTCTGTCATGTCTTTGTTCTCCTCTTTTTTTGAATAAAATATCCAAGCTTCTGCAAATTCTTCTGAACCCATAGTTGTTTACTCCTATTTGATTGGCACCATTCGATATCTAACCGTGTGATGTCTTTGCTTATATTTATTTGAACGGTAGTATCTTAGAGAATTGGCTGAAATTCCAGTCGTTTCCGAAATTTCTGAATATGTGCCTGAAACAACATAGTCGCCGTTTTTGTAAAGTTGGAATCTTGATTTCTTAGCTGTTGATTTCCCTCTGTGATTTTCATATGTGAGATATCCATTAATGATGTATCTATTTAATTGATATTCTTTGATTCCAAGCATTTCAGCTACTTTAGATTTAGTCATTTTTGAATCAAGCAAGCGTTGTGCTACTTCAATATCAATTCCTAGCTCTGACTTAACAATTGGATCAATACCGTGATTGAATCGTTTACGAATTTCAACTAATCGTTTATCAAACAAATCAGCATTTTTAACGCTGCCATAATCTGATTCAATATCACATACAATTGGAACTATTGAAACCATGTTTTACACCTCCATTTTTTCGAACATGTCGGCTGTAAATTTAGTATGTTGGCTTAGGAATTCTTGAAATTGTTTATCTGTTAATTCTTGATATTTGTTAGTGGAATAAGACCATACTTGCAATGTATAGTAGTCATCCTTAAGCGTTAAATAGATAGCTCCTTTGTCTGAATCGATATCAGCCAGTCTGTACATATGTTTAGGTTGCTGTAACTCGTAATTATCGAAATAAATATCTGTAATAATTGGAATTACAGTATCGTCAGACGACCATGTATCTCCGAGGTCCAGCTCTGTAAACATATTTCCCAGACTTCCGAATCCATCTAAATAGTCTCTAAGAATTTGTCCCAAATAATTATCATTTTGCTTAGCATTATTGATGCAATCTACTATCTTTTTATATTTACTTTCTAGTTGTCTTTTCATTCGTCTAAATCCTCCACGGGGTCAAAATTATCAATAGTAAGATTTGTATCTGTATTAGCTAACATTTCAGTCAATTCATTCCTAGTAAATTTACCAGCAGTTAAGACATCATCTTCTGAAACAATACCAACTGTACGGTCAGGTAAATAGAATTTGAAAGCATACAATTTATTACCGCCGATTCCAAACATATTTAATTTCCAATAATGTTTAGTCTCTTCAAGTTCGTAATTACTGTTATAGATATCAATAATCGTTTCAACTAGATCAATGATTTCGTTGTCAGATAAACAAGTTGTATAAAGCTCTTCAAGAATTCTCCATAACTTACTGCCTGGGTTATAACAGTCTTTTGCTTGTCTAGTTGAATCATCTAAAATTTTGACTAGTGTTTTTTCGGGCTTCTGTTCATTTACGTAATCTACTAAATCCTTATATTTAATGCTTAATTGTCTTTTACTCATAATTTTCTCCTCTATATGTCATGATGTATATTTGTAATGTGTTGGTTTGTTAAGCTGGTCGGCGGTTAAAATCCATATCCAACCAGCTCCTCATCTATTATTTTCAATGCATCTTCTGGACTGCGTGCTATACCGTGAATAATATGATCAGACATCAATTGATTATGAAACTGTATCTGGTCTGGTCGTGGTCTACCTGTTGGTGTTTTAACTTCAAGGTAAAATATCTTACCGTTTGAAATTTTATATCCGTGTAAATCCGGATAGCCATTTGGTAATCCTGTTTGAAAAAACTTACCGTTTGGTAATCGAATACTACCAACGTTGGCTCTAAATACTTTGCAATGATCTAAACTCACAGCAACACGGATATCATTTTGAATTTGTTGTTCTGATTTATTCATAATTACCAGGCACTACTAGGCACTAAGCTAGGCGTTAACTTTTCTTACTCTTTCAAGGGGTTAGGTCTCATTTAGGCATTAGGCACTAATTTTTCTTATCCCCTATATATATACCTAATATATAAATATATATAACCTATACTACTTATTAGTGCCTTTAGTGCCTTATTATTTATATAAGCCTTGAAGCTCTAAGGGTAGAGACTAGGCACTAAGTCTATTTTTAGTGCCTATTAGTGTCTATTTAGTGTCCTTTCTATATCCTCGTTTTGGATTTTTTACGTATGTCCATCCAAATTTGTTATCCATTACGTATTTAATCTTCTTTGCTAATCTTCTATTTTTAACTAAGTTTTCTTCACCTAAATATTTAGCTACTTGACTGCTACTAATAAAATCATCTGGCCAATCATTTAAGCATTCATCAATTTTCGTTTCTACTTCATCTATATACATGAAGTCTTCACGATGTTCAGTTAATAAATTTTCTTGTTCTTTAGTAAGGCCAAAACTAAAACTATGTTGATAATAACTTGTAAATTCTCCCCACATTTGATCAATAACCTCATCAGTTAAGTCTGTAAACGGACTCATAAGCTGTTTACTACTATCTACTTTGATAGGTAAAAATCTCCGTTCACCAGTTCTATCCTTTAAATAAGTCATTTCATTAGTTGTCCTAGCTAAAACAAAGTTCTTATCATATCTAATTGACTTCTTTCCATAAGGTGGTCTAAATTCTAACTCTTGTGCTGATACGAATTTCTTCAAACTCTCAAAGCTACTATTATTAGTTGCCGTCATTTCATCATCATTAACGATTAAATTTCTGAGCATTACTGAGTAACTATCCTTATCCTTGAAGTCTGAGAACTGATCTGTATACCAATCTTTAGCCATTTTGATTAAGAACGTTGTTTTACCAGCTCCTTGTCCTCCTACTAGGTCTAATACAAAGTCAAACTTAGTATCAGGTTCATAAGCTTTAGAAACAGCTCCTGTAAAAAACAATTTGGTTATAAGTGTTGTTATATCTGATTTTTCAGCTCCTAGAAATGTGGGTAGAAAGTCAGCTACACGTTTTTTACCGTCCCAATTCATATACACAAAATCAAAGTAATCTGTAACCGGATTATATTCTCTCTTTCGTGCATCATTAGTAACTGCCATTTGAAGTAAATTTCTATTAAAAAATACGCCATATTTATCTTCAACATACCTTAGAATTGCTGGATCATAATCATCTAACATTTGACCTTTTTTTATATTTAAATCAGGAATATCTTTAACAACTCCTATTTCATGAGTGAAATCATTAAATGCAAAAACATTCTTTAACATTGGATCTCTTTCAAGAATTAACCCGATATTTTTTAAGCTGTTAGTCTTTATAGCATCTTTTGCATTCAATTCAAATGGAATAGGCATATTAACTATTTTTTTAGGCTTATCTTTTTTTTGCATTTCTGAAAGAATATTCATTGATTCTTCTAAACTCATTTGTTTCCTCCTCTCCTTCTGATTTCTTTTTTAACCATTGACTCGAAAGTTTTTTCAAACTCATTAGATGGTAAAGACTTGGGTGTATTATTATTAGCTTGTTTAGCCAGTTCATAGGCTGTTTTAACCTCAACGTTACGGAACAATAGTCCACCCACAAAACTTGCTAAGGCATTGTTTCTGCCACCTGTTTCGCCCAATCCATTTACAATTGATTCAAACAATTCAGATGTGGCTGTCTTCTCATCACTAAATTTATAATTGCTGTGATTATATGAAGACTGACTAATCGTTTTTTTACTAATTAATTCAATTAATTCCTTGCTAGGAGTGACTATTGGGTTATGGTTAAGCCATTTGTATTGCTTACCTTTTCGCTCGCTTGGTGCAATCATGAAATAATTATTAACATGAGCTTTAACGTCAACACCTGGCATCCAACCAATGTGTTGAGTCATATCCATATCCGAACGTTTGAAGTAAATCATCTGTCTACCACCTGAAGCAGTTTCCTGTTCAAGTGTTGGTATCAACAAATCCTTATGTGCATACTCATCAATTGACCTAAAACCGTCATGACCATGTGCTTCTTTAGTATCAATATCGATTACAAATATATTTACTGTTCTAATTGCAATCTGTGCGTATGGAAATTTTTCCCATACTTTTCGAACTTCATCAGGTGTTAAGGCTGGTTTATCTGCAAACTTTATTAATGGCTGTTTATCAAACATAGGAAGGACGCTCAAGCCTTTTTCAGCGTAAGCCACTGCATAATTAACTAAATTCTTCATGTCCTTCCTCCTATCGGGCATTCCACCCTATTTGGCATTATTTAAAGTGTTACTGCACTGAATTATTAATTAAAATGGTAATTCTGAATCATCAACTTCTGGTGCATTGTTTGAATTGAATGGATCATTAGGAATGCCACTGAAATTGTATGTCTTATAAGGAAAATCAGGTTTTTTCTTATTCTCACGAACACTTAATTCCATTTCGACTGCTTGTCCTTTGCCATCAATGAAAGCGGCAGCCAAAGTATCATAGTCAGTCCAATCTTCATCTTTTAAAGTAATCCCCAAAGCCACTGCTAATTTAGCAATCAATTTAATACTGGCAGAGACGATGTTATCGGGTGTTGGTGATTCAAGTGAAAATCTATTAAAGTCCATCTTTCCAGCGTGTTCTCCTTCTAAAACTTGAACCGTAATCATTAAATGTTCCCAGCCTTTAGCCGATGCTTTGTGTTCAAGTCCTTTAAAAATAACTTTATATTTTCCAGATGGAATTTGATCCATTGCATTTGGATCGTCCTTCTTTGGATCAAATCCTTTTAAAGCATTGTTCTTTGCATCTAGTAAACTCATATTTATTTATCTCCCTCAGTTTGTTTGTCTTCTTGTTCTTTAATAATTTTTTTTTGTTCTTCAATTGAAGTTTTGACAGGCTTGTCGTAAACTCCTGGAATATTATCTAAAATATGTAAAATTTTAGAATCATTAATTTGTTCACGAATGTATTCCTTTCGTCTATCAGTAACCTTGCGGATATAGCGTTTTCCAATTCGCTGTGTGTAAATTACTAGGTCAGCATTTCCATTTACAATGTTGTAATACTTAGTTCTAAGGCTAGGTACTTCGTGTGCTTGAATACCTTCTCCCTCAGTTACCGCACGGCTGATATACACCACATTTAGTGGCAATGCCTTTAAATCCATTACTAGTTCTTGAAGAACTGTATTGAACATTGAAAAGCCTTTTCCATAGCCAATATCAGCAAGTGTTTGAACCCCTTCTCCTGCACATATTGCTTGTTCTAACATCACACAGACATCATCAATAACATCGACAACTACCGTTTTATATGAATGATTTTCGTTCTGTAATGCTCTTATAATTTCATCTAGTTGATTAATAACACTTTGTTTTAATCCCCGCCCATTAGCGTTTTTAACATTTCTAATTTGAATGGCTGGTGCGGATTGAGCCAATGAATTACCATCTGTATTTAGAAATAATGGACTCGGAAACCTTTCAGCTAAGTAACTCTTTCCAGACATGGTAGCTCCATAAATAAAGAAATTATGGGGAGTATCAATTGGTTTGTGTGGCTTATTCTCTGGTAAAATACTCATTTAATAAATCCTCTTTTCTTTGCATAAAAGTAAACCCAACCTGGTTTGTAATGATTAAGCTTGCCAAATGCTTTAATTTCTTCATAGTTATTTAATTCATTTGGCCGCTTGTCAGCCACATTATTAATAACGTTATCTTCCATTATTAATTTGGCTTTACGTAGCCGTTCTTCTTTGACCTTTTCAAGCTTGGCGTCTTCTACTACTTCCAGAACTCTTTCTTCGGTCAATTCTGCCCAACAGAACGGGCATTTATCACCTTTGCGATAGAATGTAGCGAAGCACTTTGGACACGTTGTAACAGGCTTTATTTCATCCCTTGATTGACTAGACTTTTCTTTTTTATTTCCTTCCAGTGTCCAGTGATGTGCCTGTGTTGGCAATCCGAAACGGTTAACATTTCCAACGTGATCAATAATGATTGCTGTCTTACCTTTTCTCGGATTCATGCACCTCATGGCGAATTGAAGAAACAGCGATAACGATTGTGTGGGACGTAGCATAATTACTACATCAACATTCGGTAAATCCAAACCTTCCGTAAATAATTCAGCATTGGTTACTACTTGAATCTTTCCATCCCGATAATCGTTAATAATCGAATCTCGCTTGTCTTTTGGTGTATTACCACTTACTGCTCTTGCTACTATTCCATTGGTGTTTAATTCATTTGCCAGTCGTTCAGCACTTGCCACGTTGTATGTGTATGCAATAGCCTGTTTATTGCCTGCTAACTTCTTGAAAGTTTTAACGGCATTGCCATAAACCTTAGGTTTGAATGCTTCCTCAATAGATTTTTCATCAAACTCACCGTTTCTCTTAGTTTTAAGTTGTGAAACATCTAATTGAACTGGTGCGTAGTAATCGACAGGTGCCAGGAATCCATCTTTGATTAATTGCTTGATTGAATTGCCCAGGATTAAATCGTCAGCGACACTCTCAAATCCTTCGCCATTCAATCTGTAAGGCGTGGCTGTAAATAGTAGTTTTAACGCATTCGGGAATTTATCCAATATCCGTCTGTAGCTCTTAGCTAGAACATGATGTGCCTCATCGACAAATATAATTGACGGTTCTTTGAGTTTATCCACACGCCTAGTAATTGTTTGGACCATTCCAATTTTTGCCAGGGACATATCCACACCTTGCTGTTTAAAAGTTCTAACAACCTGGTCAACAATTTCTTTACGATGAACAACGAACAATATTCGATTACCCTTATTAGTCGCTCGTTTAGCAATCTCAGCCATTAAAACCGTCTTTCCAGTTCTAGGGAGGAGATTGTACAATTATTGAACGATGTCCATGATCAAATGAGTTATAGATTTTTTGTAATTCATCTAATTGGTAATCTCTCAATTTATACAATCCCTATCTAATCCGTAAAGATGAACTGACACTTAATTCGGCACCAGGCACATCTTTTCCTTCCTTTAATAATTCTTTGATACGAGTTTTATCAGGAACGATAGTTTTCTTAGTGAGATAAGCTGGAATTTTACCTTCATCTGGAATTTTGACCGATGCCGGATTGTTCTGAATATAGATAGTGAATTCCTTAGTCTTGATCTTAGTTTTGCCTGTGGTTTCCATCGCATCTTGTAAGTTCTGCTTTAAGATACGGCGGTTGTTATTGATAGCCTTAGCACGTGCCGATAGACGTTGTGATTCCTCACGTAGTGCTTTTTCGTCCTTATCAAGCTCCCTATCGACCTTTGCATAACCAACAGCTTTATCATCAATAGCGTCTTTAATTGAATCCATAGTGTCGTTGAATGCGGTAGGGTCTACATCTTCTGCAAGTTCAAGTAGTTGGTGGTAGCTACCTGTTAATTCGTATAGTGTTGCCATTGTTCAGTCTCCCGAGTATTAATTTCAACGAAGAAAGTCTTTTCAGTATTAATATCCGTGCCACGTTCTGTTCTAACGCTCAATTGCATGGACTCGATTGGATATCCATAGGTTTCCTTGAAAGCAGTGGCAACTCGATTTAGAAATTCTTCTCTAGATTGCTTAACTGTTCGTTGTGACCAGTTAGTAACATTCTGGCTGTTAATGAATTTTTGTGTGTCTAATTGCGTTTTAAGAACACTGTTTTGCATCTTTAAAAGTTCAATTTCTAAATCACGCGTGTCGACGTTTAAATCAACCTTTAAATCCTTATTTTTAGCCATTTCGTACTCCTTCTGTGGTATAATTTCTCTGTTAATTAATAGTATTAGTAGTAGTGTCGTTGCTGATTGCCGTCAGTAGCGACTTTTTTTGTGCTTCCAATTCATTAGCTGAATCAATGTATTTATTGCGATTGTGTTCTGACATGCACAGTCGAAACAGTAACTGACGATTCCGATAATGAATTGAGGCAATCATGATTCTATTGATCCGTTCGCTGATGGTTAACACACTCTCTCCTCCCTTTTATGAGTAATAATGTGCAAAAGCACGTATAACGTCTTCTCGTGCTTTAGCCTGGTCGTCTTTGATCATTGCTTTCATGGCGTCTGTACGTTCAATCATATTTGAATACGCTTCTTTATCGTCTAGATTATTAGCATTGTCACGTTCACTCATTACTTCAGCAATCGAACCATCAGCATAACCAACTGATTCACTAGCCTTACTAAATCGATCAAGTGCCTCATTGATTGCTACTACGTCTTTATTAATAACCATGTGGTTCATCTCCTGTTAATTTATCGTCAATGTATTGATCATATGGTTCACAGTCGCCTATGGGACTGTATTCACTGTCTGGTACTATTTTTATGTCATCCACATACTCACCTCCTTAATTGCCTGGAACTTGCTGGTGCTGAATATCCGGCAATTGAAACATTTAAAGAATGTTTTGAATTTTATTCAAAATCTCATCTTTCTTCATTTTCTTCATATGGTTCGGAAGAATAATAGCTTTATAGTTGTCTGGTAATTCAGCTTTGATGCCATATTTACCGACAATTTCATAAGCCTTATATCTTCCACAGTTTATTAATGTTGGTCCATCTTCCAGTGGACTAACATTTTTTTGTTTGGCCATAGTTGTCTCACTTCCTTTACATATAAAAGTCTGTACATTCTTTCAAGAATCCTTTAATACCGTGATACTTAGTTAATACATATGTGACTGCCCATACTAGGACTGGTAACCACACAATCATTGGAATATTTATTGCTCTCATAAACTTGCTCCCACGCTTGTTTTTTATTTATTTAGTAGATACTCGTCTACTTCTTCTTTGTTATAGAACTTCGTTCCACCTACAATATGAAACGGCAAATCCTGTAAGTGATCTCGAATCGCATTATTTGAGATTGGCAGATAATCAACCAAGTCTTTCCACTTCATCCAAGTTTTTGACTGGCTTGATTGTTCGATTGCTTCGGAAACTTTTCCATAAATCTGATTCTGAATACCTGTTAACTGTTGTTCACTTAACATGATTTCAATCGGTCTTGTTTGCATGTAATCAACTCCTTTCTATTGTTATAATTTGATTAATTCATATATATTCGAGGTGAAAATAATGGATAATGAACAACGTGCCCATGATTTAGCGCTGGCATATATTCAGGCGGATATCAATAGCCTATCTGGCGTTGAACGAACCGAAGAGAAACTTTCCATTTTGCATAATGCTGGTTCTAACACTAAGGAAGCCAATTTAATAGACTCTTATAATCATTTATATGATTCTATTTTGAAGAGTCTGAATGATCGCCATTAAATGCTTTCAAAACATCTTTTCTAGTGAGTGGTTTACGATCTTCACGAATTTGTTTCAAGACGGTCAATATGTCATCTAGTTTCGAAATCATAATGATTTCGGAGCTTTTTTTATCTAATAATCTATTTATCGTGATTGTCGCTTCTTTTAACGAACTAGTTAATACATCTATAATCTTCAAATACTTATTTTCATCCATATTTCCTACCTCCTTTACTGTTATTTTTTCATCAAGTTATTGCACATGTTCTTTGATAAATTTCAAACCTTCGTCAAAGTACAACCATTGTGGAACTTCTTTATCAGAATGCTGAGACTTACTATTTGACCAACGGCCATATTTATTTTGACCAGGTTGTTCTGCTTTAATTCCAAACTTATTAGCAATTCGTCCAACCTTATTTGATGTAATTCCTGCTTTGTTACCAACTTCTGTTGCCGAATATTCCTTCTTCCTCATGACCGGAATAGTCATTTCTCCAGTTAATTCTTTAGCTGCATTAGCTAGTAATGATTGTTTCGAAGAATTAGATTCAGTTGCCATAGCAATTCGGTACATCAAATTTGCTTTTCTAGTAGCTGCATTCTTCTCCATAATTTCCAAGCGCTTGTCTTTTACAATAGCTGGATTATTTTCCTTGATCGCAACTCGCATATTAAAGTAGTTATCAACCAATTGGTCATATACTTCCCAAGCTTTATCATCATCAAGAATTTTTAGTAATTTGCTATAACCACGTTCAGACAATAGATAAATATTCTTCGTAGCATTGATCTGATTTTGACTAAATCCGCTCTTGTTCAAAACAATAGCGAAATTACCAGCCTTTAAATCTATAATATCTATGCCTTTTTTGAATCTTTTAATATTGCGATTAATCAGTAAATTAATGTTTCCCACCGTCTGTCCGTGAATTACCGCAATATCTTTAACCAACATTGCTTTCTTATCTTTACCAAATCCACCTTCAATTCCTATAAATTCAATTGAACCAACCTTTTCCTTACCAATTACTTTTAAATTGTTCATTACTTTTTTCCTTCTTTTTTATAGATTTAAAACTCGTGCTACTTGTTCACGTAACTCACGTGACTTGGGTGTCATGTCGCCTTTAATGGCTCTATTTAGTTGCTGTGGATTAGCATGAATCAATTCAGCTAACTCTTTTTGAGTCATATTTCTTTTAAAAAGTCCAATTTTGATTGTGCTTTCAATTTCATGAGCATATTCTGCGAATTGTTGTTCTGGCATATAATCAGCTCCTTTCTATTGTTATAATTTGGTTATTCCATATATTCGAGGTAAATTATATGAACACAGCATTTTCAATCTATATACCAACAACTATTGCAATCATTTCTATATGTCTTAATCTTTATCAATATGTAAATAAGAGAAAACTTCTGAAACCTAATCTTGAATTCAACAAAATACAATATATGAGAACAAATGTATCAACATATATTAATCTGACTGTCAGTAATCATTCAGATAGGAATGTTTCAATAATCAATGTTTCTATTGGGAACAAACACATTTTTACTAAAACACATAAAGTATATGGTCCGAGAGACTCGAAAGATGGAACCTTTACAACCGAACTTCCTTTAGTTATAAAATCTTGGGAATCAGAAAATATGCTTGTAGAGGTACTAACTAAAACAGGTAATGAGGTAAAAATTGAAACCGATTTCGAGCCTTATGAAGTTAACCTATCAACTGCAGAATGCCTAACACCAGAGCAAATATTGAAAGAATGGTAGATATTCCTAATAAAAACCAATACTTTTGATCATCCATATTTCCTACCTCCTTTACTGTTGTTATAATTTGGTTATTCCATATATATCCGAGGTGAAAATAATATGAAATCTGCTAAAATCACATTTTCAAATAATGAAGTCATCACAATTCATAGTGATGATTTAATTAGAAGCGTTATTGTCAGCAAGGATTTAGACAATGATAAAGATAATCGTACAGAAGTAATGAAGCACGTTGCTCCTGTAACAGTTGGAATAGGTGACACTATTGATCTCAGTGATCCTCATATTGAAATGGGAGTAGTCCCAGACCTTCTAGATGTATTCCACAATGCTGATTACTTCTGTTTTAATAACGATCCAGACACGCTATACAGTGTTTCTTCAATCGTTAAGATAGAAAATCTTTAGGAATTAGAACATTATCCATAGATTTATTAAGCATTTGAATTGTTCTCTCATAAAGCAAATTATCTATTTCATTTTGATTGAAAGGCCTATTTCTACGAAGTTCCTTCATAACTTCTGAATAGGTCTTTTTTTTATTGATAATATTTTCTAATAAACCCTGACAAAAATTATCAATCTCATCATCAATTAACCTAGACTTTCCATAGAAAAGATTGCGTGTAGAATTGTTTTCCATTTTTTTACTCCTTTCTGTTATTTTTTCATCAAGTTGTTGCTTTGCTTTATTCGATGGAGTAAAATAAAAGCATATTAAATAAGCAATAGAAAGCCTACTACTACCGTAATCCTCACCAAAGTATTGTATCGGTGGTCGTGTGTTTTTGTTGCTCAATTACTTGATGAATTAATAATAACGCGATTGAATAATTTAATCAACACATTTTTATTCTTTTGCGTAAAATTAATTTGTCATATTGGAGGAAACACTGATATGACAGTATTCGAACGTACTAAAAATATGGCAAAAAAAAGAGGCATTAGCTTACAAGAAACAGCAGCTAAAGCTGGTCTAGGTTTAAATAGTATTTATGGATGGAAAAAGAAAGAACCTAGTATAGGTAGACTTGCTAAAGTGGCTGACGTTTTACATGTATCTGTGGATTACCTTTTGGGAAAGACTGATGATCCAAGTACTAGTTCTAAGTCTAAAAAGGTAGACATTAAAGATGCTATGCAAGATGATTACACCATCATGAGTTATGGTGGTAGAGAAATACCACCGGAGGAATTAGAAATGATTAGGCGTATCTTAGACGGGGGAAAATAATATATGAGTGATGTTACAACTTACTTACTGAATTACGCACTAGATCATCACATAGGATTCGAATTACTTAATGGAATAGATTCTGATTGGCCTTCCTTAGCTATACCAGAACGTAACATGATGTTTATTAATACGAATTGGTACAAGCAAGAGGAACTACCAATGGTTGTGGCTCATGAGATTGGCCACATGCTTAATGGTGATTCTTGCTATATGTATGACAAGTCTAGTGTGGGAAAAATTAATGCTGAAAGTGCTGCTAATAAGGTAGCGATAGACTTATTACTACAATATTGTAAAGATTGCGATATCCACTTCAATAGCTATATTATGTTCATTCAGCAATTCTGTATTCCATTGAGATATGAATACATTGCCAAAAGAAAAATGGCTGTAATGTGATTTTTAATACATCCCTTCTGATATACTTATGTTGATTAAATATATATTTATGGGGGGAAATATGAACGATATATCAATAACAATTAAAACACCATTCACAACTGCAATTGATACTAAGGAATCTGAAATTTTAATTAACAGATCAGGTGTTGATTCAGTAGTTGAATATGGTCCAGACAAACACCAAGATATTCAATATAGCGATATTAAAAGTATTGATTTTAAACCTGTTGATGAAACTGATGGTTATATCAAAATAATGGGTTTAGAAAATGCTACTGTACCTTTTGACAATGCTGAACTTAATTCAAAAATGCAGTCTTTATCAGATTTTTTAAATGGCAAAATAACGAATTATATGGACTCTGGACAGGCACAGGGAAACAGTGAATTTGAATACTGTTATAACTGTGGTTCAAAGATACCTAAAGGAATCCAATTTTGTCCTAATTGTGGAGCAGATCAATACAACAAAAACGCTGTATCTAATCAATCCAATACAACCTCAAATGCTTGGGGAATTTGGCTAACTATTGGTTGGATATGCTTTGCAATAGCCTTAATACCAAAATTGAGCATTTTTCAACTATCAGCTTTTGTAATTGGTTTAACTGTTCAATTTAAATATGGACATAAAGTAGCTGGTATGGCTTTATGGATAACTTCTCTAGTTATTTTCATACTCTCATTTATGTTTGGATTTATGCTTGGATATTATTATGGCATTTAAACGATTAATTAATCACAAAAATAAATTAAGTCTCAAGTAGGCTTATTTATTTTTACCAAAAAATCAAAAAAAGCCACGCAATTAAGCGTGACCGAAAGGACTCTAATATGAGTGATGATAATGAACTAAATAAAGTAATAGATACTAGACATAATGATATTGAAAAAAGATATTTAGGTGAGAGTATAAAGGGAAATGTTCCAACACGTGATCAAGCTAAATCCAAGCCAAGTCCGACTAAAAAAGATAAGAACAATTAATCAACAATGTTATATATTTTTAATTTTCTTTCAAAGTCAATCAATAAACGACAGTCCTCTTTTGTAGCCAATTTTGAAATTTTATCATATGTTACATTTTTTTCTTCTTCATCGTAAAACGGAATGAGTTGCATATCGAAAATATTTGAACTAACGCTATCAACCTGACTCATATAACCGCAAGCTACTAAACTATTATTGAAATCAAATATGTAAATGTTTTGTGTTTTGTTGGATTCAAAAAAGTCATCCCTAGTATTTGGAGATGTTGTTTTACTCTTGCCCATAATGCCTCTAATCCAATTCATAATATGTCGTAATCCTAACACCATCGGTATGATAATTATGGGAGTTGCAACGAGATCTAGAACGAAAACATACAGTATTCCAATTGCAATTTGTCCAAAATCACCTTTGGAAATACCTTGGAGAAAGCTACTTCCTATCCATAGAAAAATACCATAGTTCATTGCACCAAACAGCATTAGAATTGGTATCTTTTCATCTTTTGTGTTTTCACTAATATTGATTATATCAAAACCTTTTAATATTAAGTAATTGAAGTACCCAAAACTACCAGAGACTATTAATGATGATATAAGTGTAGTTAAATTCATATAGCCCTCCTAATATATATTCTATATAATATTATATCACGTATAGTATGGTTTCTGTATAAATTGACTACCAATTTTAAGGAGGTGATGCCTATTTCCTACTCCTAAACTTGCTCCCACGCAATGGAGTGAAATAAAATGAGTTCAATTACACAATACAAAACAAAAGCTGGTAAAACATTTTATCGTGTTCAATATACGATTGGTGTTGATCCATTAACTGGAAAAAAGAAACGTACACAAAAGCGTGGTTTGAAAACACAAAGAGAAGCTAAATTATTTTTAGCAAAACAGATGGTTGATATAGATAAACACGGATTTGCTGAAAATCAAAAGGTTAAGTATCAGGACGTTTATGACTACTTTATGAAGTCATATAAGAGTACCGTAAAAGAAAGTACATTAAATCGTGTTCAGGGACTGTTTAAGTACCACATATTACCTTTGCTAGGTAATAAGTCTATAAAAAAAATAACCATTCCTATGTGTCAGGAAATGGTTAATAAATGGTCTGTTGACCTTGTTGACTTTAGAAAAGTTGTCAGCTATGCCGGCATGGTATTTAAAGAAGCTAAACGCTTGAGAATCATCTATGATAATCCAATGGAATTAGTTGTACTTCCAAAGGATAAAGCGGAACGTCATAAGCTAAGCGATGATAAGTTTTGGGATAGAAATGAATTAAATCTCTTTCTTAGAAAATCATACGAAACTTATCATGGCAGAAATAACAAAGCCGTTACTTTGTTTCGACTGCTTGCTTTTACTGGTGCTCGTAAAGGCGAAATATTAGCTTTACAAATATCCGATTTCGACTACACCGATAGAACTCTGTTAATCAATAAAACTGTGACTAGGGCTATTGATAACAAGCAAAAAATTGGTACCCCAAAAACTATCGGAGGATATAGAACTTTAGGGTTGGACAAAACCACTGCCGACATGTTAAATAATTGGATCAATGAACTACACAGGAAATTAAAATTCCTTGGCATTGAAACATCTGATGATGAGCAATTGATTTTTCCAAACACTAAAAACAAGCTTTTATCCTTGATGAAACCAAACAAATGGATGCAGCATATCATCGATACGTGCAATAAACACCGTGATAGCGATTCTAAGCTTAAAAGAATCACGCCACATGGAATTAGGCACACATGGGCAACGATTGCCCTAGAGTCCAAAAAAATGACTCTCAAACAAGTTCAGCAACAACTTGGTGACAGTGATATAAATGTGGTACTTAATACCTATGCTCATGTTACCAAACAAACAAGCAAGGAAACAATAGATAGTTTTACTGCATATTTAAAGCCTAAGAAAAAGTGAGCCACGGGGTGAGCCACGAGCTATAAAGCTACAGTAAATAGTGCATAATGTCAGTGTTTTCAGGTGTTTCACAGGTTGGGGTATGTGACCCCACGTGGCGCATTTTTTGTTTCACAAAGTTTCACTTATGAGTGTTGATAAATCAACTGTTACATAAGCTAATCAGAATATTATCTGTAGAAAAGAAGTTAAACTTTCGGATTTTACATCTAAAGTTTAGCTTCTTTTTTTGTTTTTATCTGTTATATGATGTAATTATGAATTATAGAAAGAAGTTATTTTGTATGGATTCAACAAATAGTTCTCAAACGGCCGATATTGGCGACTACATGAAAGTCTTTGCATGTACTGCTGTAATGATGCAATCAGTTTTAACCTTTGTTTTAAAAACATCGCCTAGCTTTGCCAATCAAAATATAATCGGTTTTCTGTATAACCTAGTCAAATTCACGGCTCCCGCTTTCATCTTCGGTATTTTGTACACAACTACTCGACAGACAAATCAATACACTATCAAAAATTATCCTGCTTACCTATACAAGCAATGGCTAGTTTTATTCATCCCTACCATTTGCTGGACATTAATTTACTTATTAGTATTCCCCCAACTGCAACAACATTTTCAATTCAACAGTTTAGGAACCTTTTTATGGCAGTTTGTTAACGGTAATGCTGCCCCACATTTATGGTACAACACGATGATGTTGCAATTTATTATCCTCATGCCCATATTTTGGTTAATCGCTCACCTGACTGAAAATAAACCGATTCTTTCAATTATAATTACCATCACAACTGTAATCTTCTATTTATGGTGGCTTTATTTTTATAGCACCCACGCATCTAATGGAAATAATTGGTATTTATTAGACCGGGTTTTTATTAGTTTTATTATTTACGGCATTCTGGGAACTCTAGCTTGGATAAACCACAAAGTTATTGAAAAATATCTCCCCAAGTTTTTCCTACTATTACTATTACTACTTTTCATCACATTTTACTGGACTAACTTTGAACTATTCTCCTACGGCTACCCTGTAAAATTAACAAATGCTCCCTATTATAAGCTTTCAATGACACTCTATGCTCTTACGATCATTAGTTTAATAGCTACTTTAGCACTTCATCAACTAAAACATGCCTCCAAATTGCTACCGATTTTCCATTTTCTATCTACGCCTATCGAGCTTATCTATCAAACGTCTTCTGGTTACAAATTATCTGGACATTCGGTGGTCAAACCTTGGCTAAAAGTAATCCAATTTTAGCTATTATCAGTTGCTATTTATTAACATGGGTACTATCATTTACTTCCGCTTATGTTTTACACATTGGCTGGCTTGAGATTAAACAACGAGTATTGTCCAAAACTGTTCTGGATTGATTCGTAATGCTAGTTGGCTTTTTGACTACGGATTTAAAAGCAAGAAATTCTAGAGGCAACATAGTTAAATAGCGAAACAGAATCGTTTTGAATAAATATTTTTATTTATTAAGTCTACTTTATTGACCCCATATTAATATTATGCTAAATTAGCACTGTGCTATTAAGAGTGCTAATTAAAAACAGGAGGCATTTCAATGTTAGTTCCTACAGTTATTGAACAAAGTTCACGTGGCGAACGTGCCTATGATATTTACTCAAGATTATTAAAAGATAGAATCATCATGTTATCTGGTGAGGTTAACAGTCAAATGGCTAATACAGTCATTGCCGAATTACTATTCCTAGATGCTCAAGATTCTGACAAGGATATTTCAATGTACATCAACTCACCCGGTGGTTCTGTTACTGACGGATTAGCTATTGTTGATACAATGAACTTTGTCAAATCTGATGTTCAAACTATCGCTACAGGATTGGCTGCATCAATGGGATCAGTTATCTTGTCATCAGGTACAAAGGGCAAACGTTTTGCACTTCCAAATTCAACTGTTCTTATTCACCAACCATTAGGTGGCGCACAAGGTCAACAGACAGAAATTGAAATTGCTGCTCAAGAAATTTTGAAGACAAGAAAGAGATTAAACCACATGTTGGCTGATAACTCTGGCCAATCATTTGAAAAACTTCAAAAGGATACTGATCGTGATAACTACATGACAGCCCAAGAAGCTAAAGATTATGGTTTGATCGATGATATTATGACAAACAAAGCTGGTAAGTAAAAAGCGAGTTTATAAATTTCGTTTTATTCCTACCTATACTAAAAACATGATTCTGATAAAAATCAGCATCATGTTTTTTTGTTGCAAAAAAAGCATCTGTAACCCACTAACAAATAGTTTCTTACAGATGCTTTTATTTTTAAGTGTTGGTGCTCTAATAATTATTGACACGAAAGTAATCAAAACCACAATGTAATACTCCAATTTATTTATATTCAAAGCAGAGAATAAACTAGCCGGAAGAAACCAGAAAATTAGGTCGCTGTGAATGTGGCGTTAGGGATTTATCCCTTACACCACGGGACGAGTTTTGAAATTCGCGTACTTTGCGAAGGTCAAAATCGAGATTGGAGACCGCTCTTTGGCTCCAATCGGTCCCCATAGTGACCTAATTTTCTGGTTTCTGGAGGCGGCATCCTTTAATTACGGTTGTAAGCACAAACAGTCAAAGGAGCAAAGACAAATACAATCATAATTCCAAAAATCAAGACCAAGAAAGCTTCATTAGTCCAACGCCCTGTTGCTAAAATTTGTCTAATGGCAATAATTACATAAGTAATTGGATTCATATAAGCAATCATTTGCATAGTTTTTGACAAAGTATGAATCGGAATGAATGCATTTGATAAAAATGACAATGTCAACATAATCATTAACGAGAAGCTCTCAACAGTTGTGGCACTCTTAGCAAGCATTCCCAGTAGAGCAAAGATCCAGGACATAGCCCAACCAATAAAGATTGCAAGCAAGCCACTAACTACAATTCCACCGAAACCGGCTGCTGGTCGCCATCCCATAATATAACCGGTTGTTAATGAAGTTATAGTAGCAATCGATAATCTAAGAATATCGGCAAATAATTGACCGGCTAAAGGTGCAATGTGAGCCATTGGTAATGATTTGAAACGGTCATATACCCCAGAATCTAAATCCTCTCTGATTTGTGATCCTGAACCTGAAGATGCCGAAAGCATTGTTTGAATCAAAATCCCTGGAACAATTGTAGGCAAATAGTTTTGTACGTTACCCGCAATCGCACCCCCAAATAAATAGCCAAACATCAACATAAACATGATTGGTTGAACAATAACGTCCATCATTCTGTCAGGATTATGAAATGTTTTTAATAAGTTTCGATATGCCATTGTTGCTGTATTCATAATTAAATTGCCACGGTGTGTTTGTACATCCATAATAAAGACCTCTATTTTCTAATTTTTGCCAACTGTTAGATTCATAAATACATCATCTAATGATGGTTCTTGAACAGTTAAATCACTGATTGAAATTTTATTTTGTTGAAAAGCTGTTAATAATGTTGCTAATTGCCCAATGTCCGATAAATTAGTGCTCAAACGCTGACCTGTAAGGCGACTAGCTGTTTTTAATTTATCTTCCACTAATCTTGTGGCTGAATTAACTTGACTCTTATCTCGAACCGTAAAGCTCAAATCAGTTCCACCAATTTGCTGTTTAAGCTCTTGCGGTGTTCCAATTTTCACCAACTTGCCATGATCAATGACTGCAACTCTATCCGCCAATTGATCTGCCTCATCAAGATACTGTGTTGTCAGAACTATCGTTGACCCTTGCTTAACCAAATTCCTAATCGTGTCCCACATCTGGGTTCTTGTACGAGGATCTAGTCCCGTCGTTGGTTCATCTAGAAAGATTAAGGCTGGACGTGTGATTAAACTGACTGCTAAATCCAATCTCCGACGCATCCCACCAGAAAAATCTTTCAATGACTTGTCAGCCGAATTAACTAACGAAAATTCCTCTAATAGTTCTTCAGTACGCTTTTTTGATTCCATTCGTGAAAGACCATTTAAGCGTGAAAAAATCATTAAATTTTCTCTAGCAGAAATATCTTCATCAACTGACGCATATTGACCTGTCAATCCAAACATCGATCTAGCTAACTTCCCTTCACTGGCCGTATCGTGACCAAAAATCTTTACAGTACCGCTACTAGATTTCAATAAGGTCGTTATCATTCTCAAGGTAGTGGTTTTCCCGGCACCGTTTGGCCCCAAAAGTCCAAATACCTCTCCCTGTTTTACATCAAAAGAAATATCATTGACTGCTATTTTATCGTTAAATTTTTTTGTTAAATGGCTAACTTCTATCGCATTATTTACTGTCATTATTCAATGCCTCGTTATTTTTATATTTCATCAGGTCACCTGATTAAAATTAATTGTAAGGGTACCTGATTAAAAATGCAAGCATTTTATTCAGGTTACCTGAATATTTTCTTTTTATGCTGTATAATTAATTTCGGAGGTAAACAAATGCCTAATCTACTAAAACAAAAAAACGCTGCTGGTAAGCTGATAGAATTCGGTATGGTCCGTCACGTTGCTGACAAAGTCACACACAGAAACTCCGACGAAGAGGGAAAATTTATGTTTCAAGGCCAAGGAAAGATTTTACTGGCCTTATCACAAACTGACGGTCTATCACAAAAGGAATTAGCCACTCGGCTGGATTTAACTGCCCAATCGACTGCTGAATTCGTTAATAAATTGGTCAAAAAAGGACTGGTCACAAAGGAAAAATCCACGACCGACCGCAGAATGACTATTATTCGGATAACTGATTTGGGTCGGCAAACCACCACTATGGAATCTGCTGTACCAGAATTTTTAAACGCTCTAACTGACGAAGAACTTGATCAATTTGCTAACATTTTAACCAAAATAAATACTCACCTGTATGCAGAAATTGATAATGCCGACCATCAAAATATTTTCAGTAAATCCAAACAGATGATTAAAGATGGTATCCGTGATTGGTTTCTATAAAATTTACTAGGATATGTCTTCAAATTATTCATATTATGGATATGCCGTCTCCAGACTCGGACAGTGGTCACTGGCAGTGCGGAACGGCCCGAGCCAAGGTCTCGGACCTCGGTTTAAGCCTTGCAAGTTCGGCAAGTCTTAAACACGCCCGGTGCTGTAAGAACGACAAAAGCGGTCGTCCTAACACCACTTTCACTGCCAGTAACCACTGTCCGAATCTTCCGACTAGTTCTTTAGGAGCTCAAAAATAACTTGATACCTAAAATACTTTTCATAGATTTTATTACCATCTCAATAGGATTCTGAAATAACCATGCTTTTAAAAAATTTATCCGTATCAGAATAATTTGAAGACAGACGTTAGCACCACAAGTACATAATGTCTATTCAAGGAGCCAAATGATTCCAACTATTTACCTAAAACTATACAAATCATGCAAAGTCCCTGCACTGGGAAGAATCTTGAATTTAATACTCCGAGTAAATAATCAAATACTGTCCAATCAATCGATTGGACAGTATTTTTATTTTAGGCTATCCTTAAATTGTTATTAGATTAAACAAAAGAAGGGGTATTTTATGAACAAGGGTGAAATTAAAAATAGCCTAGCACGCAAGTTATTCATTATAACTTTGTTGTCCGGAACCTTCACAATGTCGATCAGCCAATCTTCTCTTTCAACGGCTTATCCAACATTAATGAAATTCTTCGGCGTGACTGCACCAACGATTCAATGGTTAACAACTGGCTTTATGTTGATTATGTGTATCATGATGCCAATCAGTCCTTGGCTATTAAACAATTTTTCGTTTAAGAAAATCTTTTTAAGTGTCGTAGCAATTTTTGCCATTGGTACTTTTGTTATCATCATTGCACCAAACTTTCCAATCGCCATGCTAGGTCGAGCTTTAGAAGCTATCGGTGTCGGGGTTTTATTTCCATCGTTTCAATCCGTATTAATGTCCATCACACCAGAAAATAACCGTGGTGCCACGATGGGATATGCTGGTCTAGTCATGGGATCGGCTCTAGCTAGTGGTCCCATCATTTCTGGGATTGTTTTAAACTTTTTACAATGGCAAGGACTATTTGTCATTTTTCTATTGATTATGGTTGTTATTTTTATTAGTGGTCTATTCAATATCAAAGACGTTATGCCACGTCACAAAGCAACCTTAGATTTACTTTCAACTGTCTATCTACTTGGTGTGATTGGTTTACTTTATGTAGTTAATCAAGCAGGAGCAACTAAAAGTTTCAGCACCAATTTAATTATCCTATTGGTAATCAGTTTACTTTTAACGACTTTATTTATTCATCGTCAATTAACCAAAAAAGAACCCTTACTCGATTTGAAAGTTATGAAAAACTTCAACTTCGATTTAGCCGTCCTACTAACCGGATTCTCATATATTTCGTTAATTGTCATAACAATTATTTATCCACTTTATTACCAAAATATTTTACACACCTCAGTTTTAATGTCTGGATTAGCACTAGTTCCACCAGCCATTGTCCTCAGTATTCTTAATCCATTAACTGGTAAATTAGCTGATCGTATTGGCTTCAAATCAACCTTGATTACTGGTATGTCAATGATTGTCGTCGGGTGGTTCTTGTTGTTCGTCATTCATACAAAGTTAACCATTTGGCCAATGATTGTAATTGCAACATTAATTGAAGGTGGAAATGCCTTCGTTATGATGCCAGCTACAACCTTAGGTGGCAATTCATTGTCGGAAGAACTATTACCGCACGGAACAGCTATCATTACAACCGTTCGTCAATTACTCGGATCTTTAGGTGTCAGTTTGGCAACCTTGATTCTAGTCACAACCAATCAAAATCATCACCTACCTGCCAATACCGGTTTAATTGGCTATCAAAAAGTCTTTGCCTTCTTCTTCGGCATGGCAATTCTCGGATTCATCTTTGCTTTGTTGATTAAGAATAATAAAAAGGCAGCGTAAAAGTTTCTAGTTTCCAGATAGTAAAAACGTATCTTTCCTAAAATTGAAAAGATACTTTTTTTTGTATTCTTAAAATGAAGTATAATTAGTCTTTGGATTAAGCATGATGCTAGTGAATTTTTAATCTTATTATTTAACGATGAAAATACAATTCAATAACCCAACTACTTATTAAAAAATTAGTTGGAAGGAGCAAGAAATTTAGGTCGCTGTGAAGGTGGCGTTAGAGCTTTAGCTCTTACCCCACGGGACGAGTTTTGAAACTCGCGGCTTTTGCGAGGTTCAAAATCGAGACTGGAGACCTTGGCTCCAGTCGGTCCCCATAGCAACCTAAATTTCTTGCTCCTGGAAACGGCATATTTGACCACATACTCATAGGAGGGCATTTTGAATTTAAAGAATAAACCCGCTCTGCAAACAATTTTAATTGCATTATTATTTTTCATTACCTTACTAATTTGGACACTCTGGCAATTTCATTTCAACTACATGGTCTCAATGTATGATACTTATTTCCATTCACAACGAATCTATGAAATTCGCCTAGCTTTTCAACAACACACTTTACCTAGTTGGGTTAACTTCAATACCTTTTTCAACACGGGACAAGCTGTCAATGGCATGTACCCTGACTTTACACTCTGGCCTTTTGTTTGGATCACCAACTTCTTAACCCCGATTCATCAACAAATTGCTATTAAAGTTTTAATTTACGCTTTGACTTTTATCGTCTCATTTTTATCATTGAATAAGCGTTTCGATTCACGTAACGCCGTTTTGGCAGCTTCAATCTTTGCCCTATCAGGTTCTGCTTTGAAAGACTTAACCAATGAGATGCAGACAGGAACTGCCATTGTAATGATTTTTGCTTTTCCACTACTCTTCACACTCAAGGATGCTGTTGAAAGCACTAAGATTGATCCACCATTAATTATCAAAACTGCTTTATTAATGACAATTGTTATCAATTCTCATCTATTGAGCGCTGTTACCATTACTATTATCGTTGGTATCTTTTTAATCATTGAAACTATTCTTAAGAAAAATTATTTGGCTTGGATTAACTTGGCGATTGCCGCTTTATTAACAGTTGCCTTATGTCTACCGATAATTTATCGTGTTCTCCGTATTTCTAAGACCGGATTATTAGCTCCATTTGGCAAAGGACATGTTATCAGTGAATCAATCTGGACCTTATTTATGACAACCAGTTGGAATGCTAAATCAACTATTTCTGTAGCTTCAATTATCTTGCTAGTAATTGTATTAATTGGAATTAAAAAAGAAAAACTGCGTCAACTAATACCTTGGTTCTTAGTAGAATTAGTTTTAATTCTATTTAGCACTAACCTAGTACCTTGGGGATTACTCAGTAAACTGCCCGTTCTTGACACCTTCCAATATGCCAACTGGCGCTTTGCTCCCTTTCTAGGGATGGTTCCATTAGTTTTGATTTTGATTAACTTTGACCAAAAGAAAGCTCGACTTATTTTCGTGGCGATGACTGCTTTATCATATGGAATGTCAATCTACACGGCCTACCATGACCAATTCTATAAAACGACACATAGCCCAATCGTGACTGAATATTCCAAAACTATTGTTCCAATGAACGATTCAGCTAAACTAACTTCGACCGGAATCAATAGCGACACGTTGATGCGGACACTTATTCCTGACTATGCTCCAAATTCCGTTCCATTACAAAAGGATTCTGATGGTGCTAGTTTAGATTCACAGATCAACTATTTAATTTCTCATCATCTAGCTGTGACACCAACGAAAGATATTCCACTAACACATACGGCCACTGCTAATTCGTTAACTTTGACCGCTCATAATGTACCTAAAGGTACGATTAAATTGCCAGTCTTTGGTTATCGAACTTTAAATTATCAAGTTTTAATCAATGGTAAAAAAGTTCCCTTTAAAATTGATGAAACTGGTTTTATTACACTAACAAACCAAGATAACTATAAAAAAGTTGATTATCATATTACCCAGATTCAACCGACACTTTATCGGCCATTAATTTGGTTCTCATTTATTTTATTTGGAATATTAATAATTATGTTATCAATACCAAAAATTCAAAACTTTAGACAATAGTAAAAAAGAGTTTGGGACAAAACATAGCTTTTTCCACTTAAAACAAAAGGCACCAGCAATCCAAAATCGGATTACTGGTGCCTTTTGCCTTAATGCTCGAAAGCTGAACATGTTTTATCAGCGCCCGAGATACTATCCTACCTCAGCTAATTGATTCAATTTTCTTAAACGGTGATTGATTCCAGACTTAGAAATAGGTCCACTTGGAACCATATCGCCTAATTCTTTCAAAGAAACTTCAGGATTTTCCAAACGTAAAACCGCAATTTCACGTAATTTATCAGGAAGTGAATCCAAGCCAACCGTTGCTTGCAAATGCTTAATATTTTCAATTTGACGTTCAGCCGCAGCCACTGTCTTATTGATATTAGCATTTTCGCAATTAACTAGACGGTTAACTGAGTTTCTCATATCACGGACGATGCGGATATCTTCGAATTTCAACATTGAATTAGTAGCGCCAATCAACTGCAAGAAATCAGCAATCTTTTCAGCTTCCTTCAAGTAGACAATGTAGCCATTACGACGTTTGGTCGTCCGGGCATTCAAATGAAAATAGTTCATCATCTGAGCGATTCCCTCATTATGAGTTTCGTATAATGAATAAATTTCCAAATGGTAACGTGAAGTTTCCGGATTATTCACACTACCAGTAGCCAAAAAGGCTCCACGCAGATATGAACGCATCCGTTGATCTTCATTTAAAACTTCTTCGGGTACATCTGTATTGATTGACAAGCCAGATTCATCCAAAATATCTAAATCAGTCAAAACTTTATTCGTATCATGCTTTAAACGAACCAAGTATTGATTATTCTTTTTCAATTTCATCTTTTTACGCACAAGTAATTCTGATTCCATACCATACTTTTGCTTGATCAAAGAAAAAATTCTTCTGGCAATTGCAGCGTTCTCAGTTTGTGCGGTTAAGACGAAGTGATGATTTTGTAAGCTTAATGAGCCATTCATTCGTAACAAAGCTGATAATTCAACTCGTGCGTGCTCAGGATGAACCACTAATTTTGTGAGTTCTTGTTTGACCTCACTTGCGTAAGAAACCACTACCGTCTCACCTCATTCTTTCTATTTCCTGACTGTAAGGAAAGATTAATTATTTCCTTAGCAACCTTTTCTCCATCGTGGAATGCACCTTTATCATGGAGTGATAAGAAGTCATCTTGAATAACTTTGCATCCCATATTTCTTAGACCAACAAAGTCAGTCTTGACCTGATTGACATATTCATCATATTTTTTATGATCCATATAACCTTCAGGAATTTTTCGTGTATTAACCAAAACGGTATCAATAAAGTTACCGCCTAAATGACGATTTAAAACTCGGACATGATCAGCATCAGTAAAACCTTCCGTTTCACCGATCTGTGTCATGATATTACAAATATAAACGACTTCTGCTGAAGTTTGTTTAACTGCCTCACCGATATCACTGATCATCAAGTTAGGCAAAATGCTGGTAAATAAACTACCAGGACCTAAAACAACAACATCTGCTTGCATAATGGAAGCAATGACTGAAATAACCGACTTTGGTTCCTCATCAGGATTGTCTGAATCAGTGACCCAAACCCGCTTAACATGTTTACCAGAATGAGTAATTTCATGCTCTCCAGCCAATTTTGTGCCATCAGTAAATTCAGCATGCAACGTTAACTTCGTATTACTTGCTGGATAAACGTGACCATCAACTTGCATCATTTTAGATAGTTCTTGTACGGCGTCAAAAATATTAGGTGACATTTCCGTTAAAGCAGCAATAATTAGATTTCCAATCGCATGACCTGAGAAGAAATCATCATTGGTTTTAAAGCGATATTGGAAGACATCTAAATCTACCTTTGGTAAATCTGATAAGGATGCTAAAACATTTCGAATATCCCCAGGAGGGACAACGTTAATATAATCACGAATGACACCAGATGATCCCCCATCATCAGCAACAGTAACAATTGCGGTTATATTAGCATCCATATTTCTTAAACTGTTTAATACAACTGGTAAACCAGTACCCCCACCTATAACTACAACTCTTGGACGACGTCCTTTAACAACCCGAACTATCCTATTTGTTGCCATGTTCAATTACCTTCTTTTGCGATTTTTCCATGTCACGATGAGTAATATCAACATAGTACTTATCTTTCAAATCAGTACCAAGTCGTTGGGCGATAGCTACAGAGCGGTGTTGTCCACCTGTACAACCAATTGCAATCGTTAAACTAGTTTTCCCTTCTTTTTCATAACCGGGAATAATATCTTTCATCAAATCATAAAATTTATTATAAAAGTTTTGCGTTTGTGCATCATCCATCACATAATCGTAAACTGGTTTATCAATACCTGTTTGCGTCTTTAATTCTTTGATATAAAAAGGATTTCTCAAGAAACGAACATCCATTACAATATCCGCATCAATTGGTAGTCCATATTTAAAACCAAAGGACATAACTTCAATATGGAAAGTTGGAACGACAGAGTTCTCTTGGAAATTATCAAAAATTTCTTCACGAAGCTGACGTGGCGTTAAATCAGTTGTATCTATTTCAACTGAAGCCCGGCCCTTGATCTCAGATAAGAGCTCTCTTTCCTTTTGAATACCATCAAGCAAACGACCTTCCATGGCCAAAGGATGACTACGACGAGTTTCTTTGTAACGAGAAACTAGTTCTTCATCAGAAGCATTCAAAAAGAGAATCTTCATATCAACTTTTTGATGTTTTTCTTGTTCATCTTCATCTACCTTTGAAAGCATAGAGAAAATTTCATCATAAAAGGCGCGTGATCTAATATCTACAACCAACGCCACCTTTTTAATTTTGCCAGACTCATGAACCAACTCCCAGAACTTTGGAAGCAAGTTAGGTGGCATGTTATCAATACAAAAATATCCTAAATCTTCAAAGGATTGCATTGCAACAGTCTTACCAGCGCCACTCATACCAGTAACGATGACTAAACTAAGCATATCTTCTGCCATACTGCACCTCACATTCGAATATAAGCATAACACAACATGCCGGGCGTGTCAGTAAAAGGTATTTTAGATTGCTAACTCCAGAGTTGAGAAAAGTTAACTAGCTATGCGGACCGGACTGAGCCAAGGTCTCAGTCCTCGGTTTGAAGCCTCGCAAATACCGCGAGTCTTCAAACACGCCCGGTGGTGTAATGGCTAAAGCCATAACGCCACATCCACAGCCAGTTAACTTTTCTCAACTCTTCCGACTAATATATTATCTAATAAACATATCTCCTAAGTTCTTATATTAAAATAACCAAGAACATGAAAGTAACAAAGCCTATTATCCATTATCAAATTTTTCCTACTATATTATCCAATGAAAACAACAACTTAGCCGGAAGGTACAAGAAATTTAGGTCGCTATGAAGGTGGCGTTAGCACTTTAGTGCTTACACCACGGGACGAGTTTTGAAACTCGCGTACTTTGCGAGGTTCAAAATCGAGACTGGAGACCTTGGCTCCAGTCGGTCCCCATAGCGACCTAAATTTCTTGCACCTGGAGGCGGCACCACCACTAATTTATATTTTTTATCTCCATTTTGCGCTAAAATAAATCACATTGGAGGATTTACAAAATGGAGACTGTTTTTCTCATACTCTTGCTCATTGCGGCTGTTGTCGTCGCCAACATTATTTCATGGAAAGTTAATAATATTCCAATTGCGTTTATTCAAATCGCAGCTGGTTTGGTACTATCTTTCATCCCAATCTATAAACATTTTGAACTTGAACCCGAAGTATTCCTCTTGGTTATTATTTCAGTTTTGATGTTCAACGATGGTCAGCATACCAGTCTCTCCCGACTGACTCATCAATTTGGTACCACCTTTTCACTATCAGTGGAATTAGCAATTATTTCTATTTTAATTGTTGGATTCACAACACATTTTATTATTCCTAGCATGCCGCTAGCTTTGACCTTTGCCTTGGGAGCAATCATTACCCCAACTGATGCGGTGGCTGTTAGCTCAATCACCAGTAATATGCTTGTTCCTAAAGAAGTTATGGGGACGTTGGAAAATGAGTCCCTCTTCAACGATGCATCAGGTATCGTTGCTTTGAATTTAGCAATTGCAGCCGCTGTGACCGGTCAATTTTCTGTCATGGACGGTATTGGTAATTTTATTTATGTTTTCTTTGGTGGGATTATCGTTGGAGGAGTTCTGGGAGCAATAATCGTTGCTATTCGATTGCGTTTAATTAATATGCATGTCGATACTCCTTCGGTTATGGTGCCCTTCACTTTACTAACACCATTTGTAGTTTATTTAATGGCCGAAGCAATCGGTGTGTCAGGAATTTTAGCGGTTGTCGTAACCGGTTTGATCCACGGTATCCAGCAAAATCGTTTGCGTCTAACTAGTTCCCGGCTGCAAATCGTTATGAATAGTACCTGGCAAGTTGTCTCAAGTATCTTAAACGGAATCGTTTTTGTATTACTTGGACTATCGCTCCCAAGTGTCATCATTAACTTACATAAACACAATACTAGTTCTGTTTTCATATTATTAGGTGTCGGTATATTGCTGTATCTTATTATGACGGTATTACGTTATCTCTGGACTAATTGGGACTTTGCCCGTATTCGTGCCTGGGACCGTAACGAAAAGCATGCTAACAGTATCATAATGGCATACAGTGGTGTCCACGGAACTATAACTTTAGCAATGGCCTTCTCACTTCCCTTAACACTTAATGGTCAACCATTTCCGTATCGAACCGACATTATCTTTGTTGCCACCGTCGTTATTTTAACAAGTTTGATTGTACCTACATTGGCCTTGCCCTTCTTATTACCAAAACAAGTTTCAAAATATTCTGAAGAGGAATTAGCTAAAGCCAAAGGACAAATGGTTGACGACGCAATTGTTTCAATCCAAACTAGACACAAAAAAAACACTAGCACTAGTCAGGTCATTAATATCTTGGACGGCCAACGAACTATTGAAGGCCATGTTGATAAATCTAAGCTTAATATCATTTTTGATAACTGTTTTGAATTAGAACAACAGACTATTTTAGAAATGCTAAATAATCAGGAAATAACACCTTTAAATGCTAATCTATACATGCGTGTTGCTCGTAGAACGATTATTCAGTATCAACAAAATACCTGGCAAAGATTTATCTTGATTGTTAAATTCGGTATTCTAGAGCGGTTTTCTCCCAGTAAAGAAGCTAGAAGACGGCGAAAAGTTTTCCACCAAATGAAGCATCAACAAGCCGATAATCGGGCCGAAATGATTGCTAGGAATAAGAAAATGTGGCGTCAAATGGCCGTCACTGAACAAAAGCCTTATAAAAAAGTAATCAGCTATTTAAATCAAAGTCTCGTCAATGACACGGAAAAAAGTCGTGAGATCAATTTGGCACGTCGTGCTTACGATGAGCGTCACCGCCGTTTGACACGTACTTTCCACGAGAATGAAAACTTTGAAAATGATCAAAATGAACTCCTAATTGAGGCATTTCAACAAGAAAATACTTATATCCAATCAAAAATTGCTTCTAAAGAATTTAGTCCTGAATTGGGAAGCGCCTTATATGAACAAATTTCAACTGACCAATTAGTTTATTTACAATCGTTAAATGAAGAATAACAAATTAAAAAGGCAAAACCACTTAATTGTGATTTTGCCTTTTTCATTTTTATTATGCTTTCTTTTCTACTGCTTTAGTACGTTTAGTATCACGCTCTAAAATTGGCTTCAAGTATTGACCAGTATAACTCTCTTTAATTTTAGCAATCTGTTCAGGTGTACCGGTGCCAACAATTTGACCACCGCCTTCGCCACCTTCTGGGCCTAAATCAATCAACCAGTCAGCTGACTTCACAACGTCTAAGTTATGTTCAATTACTAAAACGGTATTGCCTTCATCAACTAAGCGTTGTAAGACCTCTAATAGACGTTTAATATCATCGGTATGTAACCCTGTTGTAGGTTCATCCAAGATATAGAAATTTTTACCATTAGATTTTTTATATAACTCTGAAGCTAACTTCATCCGTTGAGCTTCACCACCAGATAACTGAGTAGCAGATTGTCCAAGTGAAACATAACCTAAACCAACGTCAACGATTGTTTGGAGTTTACGTTTGATCTTTGGAATATTACTGAAGAAATCGAGTGCTTCTTTAACTTTCATATCCAAGACTTGCGCAATATTTTTACCTTTGTAAGTAACTTCCAAAGTCTCTGAATTATAACGTGTTCCATGACAAACTTCACAAGGAACATAAACATCAGGCAAGAAATTCATCTCAATTTTAATGATCCCATCACCGTGACAGTTTTCACAGCGACCACCTTTAACATTAAACGAGAAACGACCTTTCTTGTAACCACGTAACTTAGCCTCATTCGTTTGAGCAAAAAGATCACGTACATCATCAAAGACACCTGTATAAGTAGCTGGATTACTTCTTGGCGTACGTCCAATTGGACTTTGGTCAATGGCAATCATCTTCTCCAAATTTTCGTAACCGGTAATTTTCTTATACTTACCAGGCTTTTCAGAATTATGATTCATCTTTTGAGCTAATGCTCGCTTCAAAATCATGTTAACTAACGTTGATTTACCAGAACCGGACACTCCGGTCACAACTGTGAACTTACCTAATGGAAATTTCACATTAAGATTCTTCAAGTTGTTTTCAGCGGCTCCATAAACTTCAACATTTTCGCCACTTCCCTTACGACGTTCTAGTGGCACTGGGACAAACTTTTTACCAGCTAAGTATTGTCCAGTCAAGGACTTAGGATTCTTTTCAACTTCTGCAGGTGTACCAGCAGCTACAATTTGACCACCAGCCTCACCAGCACCTGGTCCAACATCAATCAAATAATCGGCTGCACGCATGGTGTCCTCATCATGTTCAACAACAATCAAAGTATTGCCAAGGTCACGCATTTTCTTCAAAGAACTAATTAAACGGTCATTATCTCGTTGGTGCAACCCAATTGAAGGTTCATCCAAAATATACATAACACCAGATAAATTAGACCCAATTTGCGTTGCCAAACGAATCCGTTGAGCTTCACCACCCGATAAAGTTCCGGCTGAACGTGATAGTGACAAGTATTCCAAACCTACGTTTATCAAAAAGCTCAATCGATCTTTAACTTCTTTCAAAATAGGTTTAGCAATCACAGTATTTTGTTCACCCAAAGTAATTGCCTTAAAGAATGGCAATTCATCCTTAATTGACATATCAGAAACTTCAGCAATATCTTTACCACTAATCTTCACAGCCAATGCTTGACGATTTAATCGTTTTCCGTGACAAACTGGACATGTCAATTCAGTCATATACTTACGCATAACTTCACGAGTAAAGTCACTGTTAGTTTCATGATAGCGACGATTAATATTGGGAATAACACCTTCAAATGGTACGTCAACATCACGGACACTACCAAAATCATTTTCATAATGGAAATGGAATGTCTTACCATCTGATCCATTCAAAACAATATCTTGATCTTTTTGAGGCAATTTTTCGAATGGCGTATTCATATCAATCTTAAATTCTTTAGCCGCTTGAGCTAACATTTCAGGGTAATATTGTGAACTTATTGGATTCCAAGGAATAATAGCTCCTTCAGCTAATGTCTTACTAGGATCAGGGATAACAAGATCCATATCGACCTCTAGCTTCATCCCTAAACCATCACAGTTATCACAAGCTCCAAAGGGAGCATTGAATGAGAATAAACGAGGTTCTAATTCACCCACAGTAAAACCACATAGTGGACAAGCATTTTTTTCGGAAAAGACCATCATATCTTGGCCAATGACATCAACATTCATATAACCATCAGATAAACGTAAAGCTGCTTCGACAGAATCAAACAAACGTGACTTGATATGATCATTGATTACAATCCGGTCAACCACAACATCAATATCATGTTTCTTATTCTTATCCAGCTCAATATCTTCACCAATATCACGTGTCTCGCCATCAACACGAACTCTGACATAACCTTGTTTCTTAATTTGCGTCAAAGCTTTTTTATGTTGACCACGCTTGGCACGAACGACTGGTGACAAAATTTGTAATTTCGTACCATCATCCAGTTTTAAAATAGCATCAACCATTTGTTGGGCTGATTGACTAGTAATCTTCGTACCGTCATTAGGACAAATTGGTGTTCCAACTCTAGCCCACAACAAACGTAAATAATCGTTGATTTCCGTAACTGTACCAACAGTTGAACGGGGATTCTTTGAAGTCGTCTTTTGGTCAATCGAAATAGCCGGACTCAATCCATCAATTGAATCGACATCAGGTTTATCCATTTGTCCCAAAAATTGACGTGCATAAGAAGATAAACTTTCCACATAACGTCGTTGTCCTTCAGCGTAAAGCGTATCAAAAGCTAACGAACTCTTACCTGAACCGGATAAACCAGTCATAACAACTAATTTATCACGGGGAATCGTCACGTCGATATCTTTCAAATTATGAGCACGTGCTCCATGAATAACAATCTTATCATTTAACATATTTATTTCATTTCCGCCTTTAATTCCAAAATCGAATCACGTAAATTGGCAGCCGCCTCGAAATCAAGTTTCTTAGCCGCACTTTCCATTTGTTCTTGCAAATTAGCCAACAATTCTTTTTGTTCCTTCTTCGTCATATCCTTAAAGTCAATTTCATCATCGATCTTTTCAGTCTCTGATGAAGTATTATCAACCTTCTGGAACATTGAAATGGCATCCCTAATCGGTTTAACGATTGTCGTTGGTGTAATACCATGTTCTTCATTAAACTTCATCTGCAATTTACGACGACGAGCTGTTGCATCAATAGCCCCCTTCATCGAATCAGTCACTGAATCAGCATACATGATAACTTTCCCATGCTCATTTCTTGAAGCACGACCGATAATCTGAACCAAGGAACGTTCAGCACGCAAAAAGCCTTCCTTGTCGGCATCTAAAATGGCAATCAAAGAAACTTCTGGTACATCAATACCTTCACGTAACAAATTGATTCCGATCAGAACATCAAATTTACCTAATCGTAGATCACGAATAATCTTCGTTCGCTCCAAAGTTTTGATATCACTATGTAAGTAACGGACTTTTATACCTAAATCTTTAAAATAATCCGTCAAATCCTCAGCCATCTTTTTAGTCAATGTCGTCACAAAGACACGTTCATGTTTTTCAATGCGGTCGTTAATTTCACCAACCAAATCGTCGATCTGACCCATAATTGGTCGAACTTCAATTTTAGGATCAAGCAAGCCTGTTGGACGAATAATTTGTTCCGCCTTATGATCTGTTCTTTCCAATTCATAAGGTCCCGGTGTCGCCGAGACATACAGGATACGGTTAACATGTTTTTCAAACTCATCTAACTTTAATGGACGGTTATCCAAAGCACTTGGCAAACGGAACCCATAATCAACCAATTGTTGTTTTCTAGCACGGTCACCATTATACATCCCACGAATTTGTGGCATTGTAACGTGAGACTCATCAATCATAATATTGAAATCTTTGGGGAAGAAATCAAGCAAAGTAAATGGTGGTTCACCTTCAGCACGGCCTTCCATATGACGTGAATAGTTTTCAATACCAGAGGTATAACCCATTTCACGCATCATTTCAATATCATACTCGGTCCGTTGCTTGATTCGTTGAGCCTCAAGTAACTTACCTTCTTTTGTAAACTTCTCTACTTGAACATCCATCTCATTTTTAATGCGGTCAAGTGCTTGATCCATCTTAGAGTCACTAATCATAAAGTGAGTGGCTGGAAAAATTCCAATATGGTCCATTGAACCTTTAACCTCACCAGTCAAAGCATCCATTTCAATAATTCGATCAATCTCATCACCGAAAAACTCCACACGAATAGCATTATCGTCTCGTGAGGCTGGGAAGATATCCACAACATCCCCACGAACACGAAATCTACCACGTTGGAAGTCAATATCATTGCGTTCAAATTGATTTTCAACTAATTCTTCTAACAATTTATCTCGAGCAATTTGTTGACCCACACGCAAGGAAATAATGCTATCAGCGTATTCTCGCGGATCACCTAAACCGAAAATACATGAAACTGATGCCACAACGATCACATCATTACGTTCCAAAAGTGAACTAGTTGCCGAGTGACGGAGCTTATCAATTTCATCATTAATACTTGAATCTTTTTCAATATAAGTATCACTTGAAGGTACATAAGCTTCAGGTTGGTAATAGTCATAATAACTGACAAAATATTCAACCGCATTGTTAGGGAAAAATTCTTTCATTTCACCATACAACTGGCCAGCCAACGTCTTATTATGTGAAATGATAAGTGTTGGCTTATTCAAATTCTTAATAACATTTGCCATCGTGAAAGTTTTACCAGTACCAGTAGCACCTTCCAAAATAACTTCTTTATCACCAGCTTGAAAATCTTTGGTGATTGTATTAATCGCTTGTGCTTGATCTCCCGCCGGAGCGTACTTTGAAACTAAATCAAATTTATTATCAGTAATCCTATCTATCACGGACTCACTTACCCCCTCATTTAAGCTAAAAAATACATCTAATTAAAATTGAATTAGATGTAATTAATACCGACTTATTTCGCTGGCTCTATATTACCATAGCGAACATATTTTCGCTATATATTTACTTACGATTGATACACCCTACTTTTCCATTGTTAATCGAGGCAACATTAGAAAAATGGCTAAACCAATCAAGAACAAAATACTCAACGAAGCTGCCCCGACAGTCGATTTACCTGTGATTTGAGTTACCACCCCAACTAAAATTGGTCCCATAACGGCTGAAAATTTTCCTAAAATATTATAAAATCCGAAAAATTCACTGCCCGATTCTTTAGGAATCAATTTACCAAAGTATGAGCGACTCAAGGCTTGAATTCCACCTTGGCTAGTTCCGACTAAAACAGCTAATATCCAGAAATCTACTGTTGTATTCAATTTTAAAGCGTATAGGCAGATTCCGAAGTACAAAATAATCGCTAACAAAATTCCTTTTCGTGCTGAAAAATGGTTAGCTATCCATCCATACAAAATTGAAAATGGAAAAGCTACCAATTGCACTACTAGTAAGACAATCATCAAAGTTGTGGTCGTAATACCCATATCCATTCCGATAGAAGTAGCCATTGTAAAGATAGTATCGACTCCATCGATATAAAAGAAATACGCTACTAAAAACCATGCGGCCGCCTTATACTTTCGTAAATGTGTCATGGTTGCCCAAACACGCTTAAAACTAGATGTGATGGGATGCGGATTTTCTGGTAATGAGTAAACTTGACGGACATTTTTTAATAATGGAATAAAGAAAATTATCCACCAAATAGCTGCTAACAAAAAACTAACTCGTGCAACGCCATAACTCGATAACATGCCAAAACCACTCGTCAATTGTAAAACTAAAAAGAGTAAAAAAGCCAAAACGCCGCCTAAATATCCATAAGCATAACCATTTGACGACAAGGAATCCATTTTGGCATTATCGGCAACATCAGTCAAAAAGCTATCATAAAACAAATTTCCACCTGAATAACCAATTATCGACAAGATATACACCGCTATCAACAGTTGCCACTGGCTTGGAGGTAAAATGGCTAGTCCCAGCGTCATAACGATACCTAAGAATGAAAAAATGCTTAACAGGCGCTTTTTATGATGTGGATAATCGGCCAATGCTCCCAAAACGGGTGCCAAAATCGAAACAATCAATGTTCCAAAACTATTAGCATAACCCCAATATGCCGTAGCATTTGCTTGTGTAACGCCGGCATTTTGTGCAACTGACTTGAAGTACACTGGCAAAACTGCCGTTGTAACAATAATTCCATAACCAGAGTTAGCCCAATCATAGAAAATCCAACTCCATTGTTTTTTATTAAATTTCATAAATTCCCCTCAATTCTAAAGAAATACCTCATCAATGGCTGAACCTGCCAATGGTTCAGGGAATTCTAAACCTAACAACTTGGCAAAGGTTGGGGCTTCATCAACCAAATTAGCCCTTGCGACCGTCTTATTTTGTTTAATCATCGGTCCGTTAAAAATCAAGGTCGTCTTATAACCTGGTTTTTCAGGGTCATAACCATGAACACCTTGATAACGGTCAGCATCACCCATCATTTCTGGTAAAACTTTTTCCACAGCATTGGCACGATCACTCTCATCAGTGAAATAATAACCAGCTTTTGCTTCAACCATCAATGTACATTCAGAATCTGCTCCACGTTCAATTGCGTCCGCTTTATCATAAATTTTTTCGACACCTTCAACACCTGAAATAACATCTTTCAATCGGTCGATTTGCTCAAAATTACGTGTATAAATGTACGTACAGCCATCACAAGTTTTGGCCATTACCCGCCAATCCTTCTTAAAGGTCTGATCAGGACGAGCCGTTAACCAGCCCCGCTTAGCAAATAAAGTATTCAAATGAATCATCTTATCAACGTTGATTTGATAATGATCCCCTAAAATAACAAAGTTAGTATCTTCAAAAGTTCCAGCAGCTTTGGTGGCATCAATCACCTGCGCCACATGGTTATCTAATCGATGTAACGCCTCCATGGCCTCATCAGAACGAACGCCATAACGGTGACGCATACTGTCCATATCAACCAAATGTAGGAGCGTCAAATTAGGCTTCTTACGTTTGATTGTATCGACTGTACAGGCAGTAATAAAATCATCTAGCTCTGGTTGCTTGATACCATTACGTAATTTACCGTATTTTTGATTCATTTCCAAAATAAACAATGGTGAACTAGCACGTAATGAAACTAAAACTTGATTTGTCCAAATTCGATTAGGAAAAATTTCTGCCAAATTATAGTTAATTTTGCTACCAGCTGTAACGGGCCATAAAAACGCCGCTGTTGTTAAGCCTTGCTTACGAGCTAAATCATAAAGCGTAGGCACCTTGACATCTTTTTGATACCAGTACCAATCCGGTGACTGTCGGTCTGGTTGAATTTTAGTATTGTTAATAATTCCATGTACACTGGGATACTGACCAGTAATAATGGTGGTATGTGATGGATAAGTCAAAGTTGGATAAATTCCCCTAACCTCTTTGACCCAAGTACCACCGTTAACTAATTTATTTAAAGTAGGTAATTCTGATTGATGTTCATTAATATCTCGAAATCCTAATGAATCGAGTGAAATGATAACTAAATGTTGATTTGTCGGCAATTTGATTTTCCCCTTTTCACAAACTACATGAAATTATTATATCGCAGATATAATTTTCTTGTTGACGACAATATTTGAATTTTAACTCTATTTTGGGGTTGCCGTCTCCAGTCACAAGCATGGAATACTCGCTGTGGGACCGCCTTGAGCCAAGGTCTCAAGGCTCGATTTTGAGCTTCGCAAGGTTCGCGAATCTCAAAATACGTACGTAGAGTAAGAGCCGAAGCTCTTACTCTACCTTCACTGCGAGTTTCCATGCCTCTGACTTCCGACTAGTGTTTCTGTTCAATTGATATTCTTAAACACCGCCAATAAATATTTTTCATATTCGTAGACAACAAAAAAGCATCCTCATTACTGAGAATGCTCATTGATTAAAGTTAAGAATTAATTATTCCCAACCTTCGATTTCTTTAGCAAATTCATCTAATTTCTTAGCAGCGCCATCTTCTGTATCGCTCTTTATACCGATATAGAATTTCATCTTAGGTTCTGTACCTGATGGTCTGGCAGCTACCCATGTATCATCAGCTAGAACATACTTCAAAACATTTGCTTTTGGTAAGCCTGTTTCTTTAGTACCCGCAGCTGTTGTATCTGTATTGTTTAGGTAATCAATTGATTCGACAACTTTAACGCCGTTAATTTCATCGATTCCCTCTTCACGAAGGGTCTTCATGATTTGAGCCATCTTATCTTTTCCTGAAATACCAGCAAAAGTCTTCGAAATCGTCTTTTCACGATAATAACCGAATTCCTTATAAAGGTCTTCTAGTGCATCATAGATTGTTTTACATTTTGATTCGTAATATGCTGCAGCTTCAGCCAACAAAAGTGTTGATTGCATAGCATCTTTATCACGAACAAATGGTTTAACTAGATATCCATAACTTTCTTCAAAACCGAAGAGGAATTCGTTACTACCAGTTTCTTCAAATTGTTCGATCTTTTCAGCAATATATTTGAATCCTGTCAAAACATCGAACATCTTAATGTCATATTTATCAGCAATTGCTGTAGCCAATTCCGAAGATACGATTGACTTCACAACCGCTCCGTTAGTAGGTAAATCTCCTAAGCCCTTTTTAGCTTGTAACAAGTAGTTTAAAAGGACTGAGGCAATTTGATTACCCGTCATTAATTTATAAGAGCCATCAGGTTGTCTAACCGCTGCCCCTAATCTATCGGCATCAGGATCAGTTGCAATTAAGATATTAGCGCCAATCTTTTTGCCACGTTCGATAGCGAGGTCAAAAGTTTGGGCAAATTCTGGATTAGGGAATGGAGTTGTCGCAAACTCTGGGTCAAGGATGGCCTGTTCAGTTACCATATTGAAATTCTTAAATCCAAGTTGTTGGAAAATACGTGGAGCAATCATCTTACCTGTTCCATGAAGTGGTGAATAAACAAATTTCATCTTGTCACCGATATCTTCGATCAACTTAGGATTTACGATAACTGTTTCGAGATTCTTCATATAATTTAAATCAACATCTTCACCAATCAAAGTTAATAATTTTTCAGCACGTAGTTTGGGCACGGCCTTTACTTTGATAGCGAAGAGATCACTAGCTTTACGAGCAAAACTAGTAATGTTGTCTGATTCAGCTGGTGGCATTTGTCCGCCGTCTGGACCATAAATTTTGAAACCATTGTATTGTTTAGGATTATGGCTAGCTGTAATCATAATACCGGCATATGTATGTAGGCTTCTTACAGCAAAAGATAATTCAGGAGTAGGTCTCAAGCTGTCAAACACATAACTGTGAATGTTGTGAGCCCCTAAAACTTTAGCTGATTCATAAGCAAAATCTTGAGAATAGTAACGTGAGTCATAACTAATAGCGACACCTTGTGCTTTTACTTTGTCATCCAAAGTATCCATAAATGAAGCTAACCCTTCTGTCGCTTGACGAACAGTGTAAATATTCATGCGATTAATACCAGGACCAATTAGACCACGCATACCAGCAGTACCAAATTCCATTGGTGCATAAAATGCTTCTTCAGCTACTTTATCATCTTGTTTTATCTCATCTAGTTGCTCTTTCATATCTGGATCCAAATCTTTATAATCGAGCCATTGTTGCATATTATCTTGCCAAGACATTAACTTTGTCCTCCTAATTTGTAAGTACTTACAATCATTATAGCAATCATGCAGTACTATTAAAATTTGATTTCATAACTTTAACAATAAATCTTTAAAATATTCTTAAAATCATTCAGTCAAATTTTCAAATTATTATGTTTCACTACTGATGATCCTATTAATGTCGGTATCGTAGTATTTTGCTAAGGCAATCAGCGTATCAATATCTGGCATCCGAATCCCCGTTTCATAATGGGATAGCGTCGTCACATCAATGTTCAAATGTTGAGCAACTTCTTTTTGAGTAACGTTACGTTCTCTTCTAAGCTCCTTCAAATTTTTCGCAATGTTAAAACCTGATTCATGCATTAATTGGTTGAATTTGTTATCTGCGACTTCACGCATAAGAATCACTTCCTATCATTTTTATTAACCCTATTATATGTTTAAACATGTACAAAATGGAACCAAAATGCACTAATAATTTTTTCTATTTTTAACTATTTAGTCATAATTTTATAAATAAAAAAGGATTATATGAACTGGTATAATTACCGTTCATATAATCCTCAATTTTTAACTATTAACTTTATTTAGTTGAAACCTTATCATCGGAAAGTTCTTGGATATAACTGAATGCTTGTTGTCCAGCAATACCACCTTCACCAACTGCAGTAGCGATTTGACGAAGATCTTTCTTTCTAACGTCACCAACTGCCAAAATGCCAGGTACTTTCGTTTCCATATGTTCATTAGTATTGATCCAGCCAGCTTCATCAAGAATACCTAAACTCTTGAATGGTGTTGTCATTGGATCGATACCAACGTAGATAAAGGCACCCTTAGCAGGTACAACATGTTCTTCACCAGTTTCTTTGTCAATGTATCTGACACCAGCTACTTTGTCATCTTCGCTCACGATTTCTTTAACATCAGCATTCCAAACAAACTTAATCTTATCATTCTTAAATGCACGATCTTGCAAAATCTTTTGAGCACGTAGTTGATCACGACGGTGAATAATTGTTACAGATTTAGCTAATTGTGTTAAATAAATACCTTCTTCAACGGCAGAATCGCCACCACCAATAACGGCAACGTCTTGTCCCTTAAAGAACGCACCATCACAGACGGCACAGTAAGAAACACCGCGTCCTGAAAGTTCATCCTCGCCAGGTACGCCAATCTTCTTATATTGTGAACCAGTTGCAATGATTACAACTTTTGTTTCGTAGTCGCCATCATCAGTATGGATGATTTTAACATTCCCTTTATCCTCAACAGATTCGACGGCACCATAGCCAAAGTCTGCCCCAAATTGAGTTGAAGATTGATACATCTTTTCACTCAAGTCTGGACCGAGAATTGAATCAAATCCAGGATAGTTTTCAATCGCAGCGGTGTTATTCATTTGACCACCGTAGATACCACGATCGAGAATCATTACTGATAAGTTAGCACGTGAAGCGTACAAAGCGGCCGTCAAACCACCAGGTCCAGCTCCAATAACTACTACATCATATGTTTTCATCGTCGATTACCTCCTATTACTCAACAAATCTTACCATTTATTTCTAACTTAGCAATTAAATTGCTCACAATTCATTATACCAAGGTTCACTTTGTTTCTTCCGGCGATAAATAAACACGGCAATAGCTACCACGAATAAAATCAACGATAAAACTTGTGAAACTCTGACACCGGGTAAAATATACAAACTATCAGTTCGCATTCCTTCTACAAAAAATCTCACAGCCGGATACCAAATTAAATAACTTAAGAATACTTCGCCACGTTTTAACAAATGCTTACGATTTCTCAATACTAAAATCAAAACCAAGCCTATCAAATTACCGACTGACTCATATAAAAATGTGGGTTGACGATAAGCTCCATTGATATACATCTGTTCAATAATAAAGTGTGGAATATGTAATGACTGTAAGAAATCCAAAGAAGTCTTGGCACCAAAGGCTTCTTGATTCATAAAATTACCCCAGCGACCAACAATTTGGCCTAAAAGAACTGATGGTGCAGCAATATCTAGCATTAACCATGGTGAAATCTTACGTTTATGGCAAAGAACTAGCAAAACGATAAATGCTGCAATCAATCCACCATAAATAGCAATCCCACCGTGCCAAATTTTGATGATTTCGCCTGGATTAGCTAAATAAAACGGCAATTCAAAAATCACATAATACAATCTTGCTCCAACTAAAGCAATTGGCACACCGTACAAGACCAAATCCAAAATATTGTCTGGATCAATATGTCTTCTTTTTGCCTCACGCATCGCCATAATGACACCGACTAAGGCACCCATAGCAATGATGATACCGTACCAATGAATCTGCAATCCCCCAAGATCCAACGCAATTGGATTTAATGCCAACAACTCAAAATTCATTACTTGCCTTCTCCATCATTCTTTGTTTTTTCTTCATTTTCTTTAATCAAAAGACCCAAGTTATCTTCAAACTTCTTAGTAGCATCATAACCCATCTTCTTAGCACGATAATTCATGGCAGCTACTTCGATAATAATGGAAATATTACGACCAACTTTAACCGGAACTGTAATTTGTGGAACATCTACATCAAAGAATGTACGCTTATCTTCCAAAGTTCCAATACGGTCATAGTTCTTATCGGCAGACCAATTTTCCAAATTAATGATCAATTGAATTTCACTTTGCGAACGAACCGCACCGGCACCAAAGAGATTCATCACATCGATAATTCCAATTCCACGAATTTCCAATAAATGGTTCAAAATCTTGGGTGCTTCACCAACAATCGTCTTTTCATCACGTTGATAGACATCAACACGATCATCAGCAATCAAACGATGTCCACGTTTAACAAGTTCCAAAGCAGTTTCACTTTTACCAATACCAGAATGACCAGTTAGTAAAATTCCAATACCATAAACATCAACTAAGACACCATGAATCGACTCTCTAGGAGCTAATCTTTCATCCAAATATTCAGTAATCATACTGGAAAGTCTAGTTGTAGGTAACTCTGAGCCAATAACAGGAACATTATGTTCACTAGCAGCCTTCAATAATTCTTTACTAGGTTGAATGTTACGTGAAATCAATAATGTAGGCGTATCTTCACGACACAATTCCAACATAACTTTATAACGATTATTTTCAGTCATTGAACGTGAATATGCTGATTCAGTTTGTCCAAATAATTGAATACGTTCACTTGGATAGTAGTCAAAATAGCCAGTCAATTCGATACCAGGACGTGAAATATCACTTGTAGTAATCTTCTTGCCGTCCATTAAAGCTTCATCATTATAAACCTTTAATTCATTATCTTTAACCATTTGCGATACAGTAACAAAATTTGTCATAGCCAACCCTCACCAAATCTATTTTTATACCAATTTTAGCATTAAAAAGTTGCGGTTGAAACCGTTCTATAACTGCCATCTCCAGAGCTGGAAGAATTAATCTGCTATGCGGACCGGGCCGAGCCAAGGTCTCGTCCCTCGGTTTGAAGCCTTGCAAGCAAGTCTCCAAACACGCCCGGTGCTGTAAGAACGGCAAAAATCGCCGTCCTAACACCACTTTCACAGCAGATTAATTCTCCCAGCTCTTCCGACTAAAGTATTTCTGACTATAAAATTTTAAATTATAAACGATTTTATCAATCTATTATCAATAAATTTCACTTTATACACAGATATACTTCAAAAGAAGTAATACATTGTAGCATAACCAAGAAACCAAGCATTTTTTAAAGAACCTAGCCTCAGGTTGCTTGCGACAAAGCCAGCAGTAACAGTGGAGTTAGAGCTTTAGCTCTTACTCCACAGGACGTGTTTTGAAATTCGAGCGCTTTTCTCGAAGTTCAAAATCGAGTCTTGAGACCTTGGCTCAAGACGGTCCCACAGCAGGCTTTGTCGCAAGCAACCTGAGGCGGCATCCTTCAACACAATACAACAACAAAACAAAAAAACGCGCCCTAGACGCGTCTTTGAAAATTATCCATAGTATAGCTATTAATAATAGAATTGCAAATTGCTAAAATGACTGCAACCACAAGGGCTGAACCAAAGCCATTAAAGTGAAAACTTGCTGATCCTACCACTACCGAAGTTAATTCTAAGGTAATTGCATTGATAACAAATGAAAATAATCCAAACGTTATAAATGTAATCGGTAGAGAAATGATATGTAACAATGGTTTGATGGTCCAGTTTAAGAATACTAAAACCAAACTAGCTAGTATGGCTGTCGCTAAACTATCAATTTGAAACATACCTGGTAATAAACGCGCAATTGCTAAAAACAATAACGTTTGTATCACCAATCTGATTAAAAACTTCATTTTATACCCTCATTTAACTCTCTTTTGAATCAGTAATATTTTTTCGAACCCGTTGCTTTCAAATGTCTTCTACTACGATGATAACTTGTCTCTTGAATATTGCGTTTCTCTGGAAAAGAAAAGACACAAACTACATATACCAAGACTGGCAAGAAATAAGTAAATGGTAACAAAAAGATGAAAGCTAGGCGTATCCAAGTTGAGTCCACTCCAAAGTGCTCACCTAAACCGCCACAAACGCCGGCAAGCATCCTATCGGTACTGGATCTTGTGATTCTATTTTTCATATATTATCACCTCAACTTGTTCAAAAATATACTACATATTTACAGATTTATCAATTATCCCTTATTAGGATATTCATCATCTGCAACATGCTTCTGATTCAGTTCTACCACATGTCCAGTGTTCAAGTAAACAACCCATTCACAAATATTGGTTGCATAGTCACCGGCACGTTCCAAATAACTGGAAACTAACATGTACGAGGATCCACTTAAAACGTAGTCCCCTTCTTTTTTCATTTCTGAAATGCTCATCTTATTGATTTTTGCACTCAAATAATGCTCTTTCACGTCACGGCTAGCGACTTCTTCAGCCATCTTACTGTCACGCTTCAAGTAAGCCTCAAGGGAATCTTCAACGATACTAGTTGTAATTTCTCCCATATCGGCAATTAACTTCTCAATTTCAGGAATTCTTGTTTCACCTTTAACACGAATTGTTTCCTGAGCGATACTGACGGCATGATCACCCATTCTTTCAAGATCAGAACTGGCTTTCAAAACTGTTACGATCATTCGCAGATCAGAAGTAACAGGCTGTTGTAACGCAATCATTTCAAATGATTCTTTTTCAAGATCCATTTCGCGTTTATTGATAATGTGGTCATTTTTAATGACTTCTTTAGCTAAGGCCTTGTCATGGTCAACGTAGGCCTTAACTGATTTCATAATGGCTTCACTGGCCATCATACCCATTTCTGAGAAGCGTAAATGTAAATTATTTAATTGCTCTTCAAACGTTGTACGCATCTTTTTTCTCCTAACCGAATTTTCCGGAAATATAATCTTCCGTCTGTTTTTCCTTTGGATTTAAGAAAATATTCTTCGTTTTATCCGCTTCAATTAATTCCCCGTTGAGGAAGAAAGCAGTTTGATCAGATATACGTGATGCCTGTTGCATATTGTGTGTAACAGTAATGATCGTATAATCCTCACGTAAAGCTAACATTGTATCTTCAACCTTAGAAGATGAAATAGGGTCCAAAGCTGAAGTTGGTTCGTCTAATAAAATAATATCAGGTTTCACTGCTAAAACTCTAGCAATACATACTCTTTGTTGCTGTCCACCAGATAAGGATAAGGCGCTTTGATGTAATTTATCCTTTACATCATCCCAAACAGCAGCATTTTGTAAACTAGTCTCAACAGCTTCATCCAGTACAGCTTTATCTTTTACACCAGCTAATCTTAATCCATATACTACATTATCATAAATTGAAAAAGGAAATGGGTTAGGTTGTTGGAAAACCATTCCAACTTGTTTTCTCAGTTCAACCGTATCAATATTGGGCGCATAGATGTTTTTCCCATCCAAAGAAATCGTTCCCGTTATCGTTACGTTTGGAATTAAGTCGTTCATTCGATTTAAACATCTAAGATATGTTGACTTACCACATCCAGATGGTCCAATCAAAGCTGTGATTTCATTTTTATTAAAGTCGAGGTTAATCCCCTTCAATGCTTCTTTCTTACCATAAAACAAATGTACATCAGAAGATGTTAAAATTTTTTCTGCCAATTTTAGGGCTCCTATCCAAAGTGTCCAGAAACGTAATCTTCAGTTGTCTTAATATGAGGACGAGTGAAGATTTTTCTAGTTTCATTAAATTCTACTGCATGTCCCATGTGGAAAAATGCGGTGTAATCGCTGATTCTAGCTGCTTGCTGCATGTTGTGTGTGACGATAATAATGGTAAATTTATCCTTCAAATTCAACATTGTTTCTTCAACATTTGACGTTGAGATTGGATCTAGAGCACTTGCTGGTTCATCCATCAATAAAATATCCGGTTTCATCGCAATTGCTCGAGCAATACAAAGTCTTTGTTGTTGACCCCCAGAGAGCGCTAATGCACTTTTGTTAAGATCATCTTTAACTTGGTCCCAAAGTGAGGCTTGTTTTAAAGTTGTCTCAACAATTTCATCTAATTTCTTTTTGTCATGCAAACCATGACGTTTTAAAGCAAAGGTAATGTTGTCATAAATTGATTTCGAAAATGGATTAGGACGTTGAAATACCATCCCAATATGCTTTCGAACTTCATAAATATCGACATTATCTTTATTGATATCTAATCCTCGGTACATGATCTGTCCTTTGACCGATGCGCCAGGTATATTGTCGTTCATACGATTCAAAGATCTCAAGTAAGTTGACTTACCAGAACCTGAAGCACCGATCAAGGATGTGATTTTATATCTTTCAAATTGAAGCGATGCTTTATGCATTGCCTCTTTTTCACCGTAGAAAACTTGTAGATCTTTTGTCTTCATGGCAATTTCATGCTCATCCTCATTCAAATGAAGGATGTATTGTTGATCAGTTTGTGTATCCATAGTCTACTCACCCGTCATCTTCTTATAAACTTTATTACCAATATATCTAGCTAGCAAATTAAAAATCAAGACCGCAATAATCAGCACAGCCGAAGCACCTGCGGAAACTTGCACTGCATCAGGAATCAAACCTTCAGAGTTAACTTTCCAAATATGGACTGCCAAAGTCTCAGCTGGTCTCATCAAATTCAATGGACTGGTAATACTGAAAATATTGAAATTTGTAAAGTCCAATGGTGGTGCACTTTGGCCCGCCGTGTAAATCAAGGCAGCGGCCTCACCAAAGACTCTACCAGCACCGATAATCATCCCAGTAATGATACCAGGCAAACTATCGGGAATAATTACATGAATTACCGTTTCCCATTTAGAAAGGCCCAACGCCAGTCCAGCTTCACGTTGTGATTGGGAAACTGATTGTAGTGAATCTTCAACATTTCTGGTCAAAATAGGTAAATTGAACACGGTCAATGTCAACGCACCAGACAGAATTGAGAAACCAAACTTAAAGCTAATTACGAAAATCAAAAATCCGAATAAACCAACAACGATCGATGGCAACGAACTTAAAACTTCGATTGATACTCTTATCATATCAACTAATTTATTTTTACCTGCATATTCAGACAAGTAAATTCCCGCACAAATTGAAATTGGAATGGAAATCAACATTGAAAGAATCAGTAGGAAAAAGGAATTAAATAATTGAATACCGACACCACTACCAGCTTGAAAGGCTTTCGAACCAGAAGTTAAAAAGTGCCAGTTAACGTAACGAAGTCCACTTCCTAAAATATAAACTAATAACCCAGCCAAGATGAGCACGATAATCGATGACATCAGGTAAATAACACCTGTGGCAATCTTATCTTTTGTCTTTTCAGTAAACACTAGAACTCACCTCGCTTAGCAATTTTTCTAATAACGAAGTTGAATAACAATGACATCAATAATAGTAATAATGCCAGTGACCATAAAGCATTATTTGGTGTTGAACCCATGATTGTATTACCCATGTTCATTGTTAGAACACTTGTTAAAGTTGACGATGGTGAAACTAAATTTTGTGGTAATAACATTGCATTACCAATAACCATTTGAACAGCCAAAGCTTCACCAAATGCACGTGCCATTCCAAACACAACTGCTGTCAAAAGTCCCGGTGTAGCTGCACGTAAAATAACTTTTGAAATGGTTTGCCATCTTGTAGCTCCTAATGCTAGGGAAGCTTCACGATAATATCTTGGAACTGCTTTTAGCGCATCAACTGACATTGACGTGATCGTTGGCAAAATCATAACAAATAACACAAATGACCCTGCCAAAATACCAAAACCACTACCACCAGCTACTTTTCGAACAAATGGCACGATAATTGTTAAACCAAAGAATCCATAAACAACTGAAGGAATACCAACCAACAATTCAATAACTGGTTGTAAAACCTTGCGACCCCATTTAGGTGATATTTCTGTCATAAAAATGGCAGCAGCAATCGCAAATGGTGTCCCAATCAAAGCAGCAATCAAAGTAACTGCAAACGAACCGACAATCATCGGAGCGGCCCCAACAATGGGATGTCCGGCACTATCTAATTTATTTGGAGCCCAAACTGAATGCGTCAAAAAATCAATTGGATTAACGCCATCTTTAATAAAAATAATTAAACCTCGTGATGCGATAAAACCAATAATAGTAATGACTAACAAAACAATAATGGCAGTAAAACTGAAAGATATAATCTTACCGCGTGTTTCACGTTTAGCGGAGACAGATTTTGTAGTTAAACTTTCTCTAATTGGATCTTTCAAATTATTTTACCCCCTTGGAAACGGGCGTAACATTGCCCTTATAATCTTTTTGATATTTCATTTCATTGATAGGAACATAATTCATTTTTTTAACAACATTTTCTTGAACATGTTCAGTCATAATAAACTCAAGGAATTCTTTTGTCATACCTGTTGGTTGGCCATTAGTATACAAGTGTTCATATGACCAAATTTTCCAAGTATTATTCTCAATATTCTCAATTGTTGGTTCAATATTATCAATGTTAACCGTTTTAACGGTGTCATTTAAGTAAGGCATTGCCAAATAACTGATTGATCCTTTAGTGTTATAAACAATTTGACGAACCATACCACTGGAATCTTGCTCTTGAGAGCGCACGAAAGGTGTTCCATTCATAACATCACTTTCAAAGGCTGCTCTAGTACCAGAGCCATCTGCACGATTAATGATCGTTATTGGAAGATCTTGACCACCTACTTGTTTCCAGTTCTTCACTTCACCTGAAAAGATTTCTCTTAATTGTTTAATTGTCAGAGATTTGACTTTAACGTCTTTATTTACAACCGGAATCATCCCAACTGCAGCAATCCGATGATCCACAAGTTTCTTGGCATCAATATCTTTCTTCTGTTCAGCATACAAATCTGAATTACCGATATTGACCGCACCTTGTTGAATCTGGCTGAGTCCTGTACCAGTACCGCCCCCCTGGACGTTAACGTACTCGTTTGGATTATTTTTTGTAAATTCTTCCCCGGCAAGTTCCACTAAGGGTTGAGCAGCTGAAGATCCAACTGCTGTAATTGTTTCTTGGCTTCCGCTGCCTTTGCAACCACTCAAAACTATTACTACTGGAATCATAATTGCAAATAATGCGACAAGTCTTTTTTTCAATGTTCTCACCTCTATCCACTTAGGATATTACAACAATGTATATTTTTTGTATAAAAAAAAGCCGTAACAAAATATTTTATTTTGTTGCGACATTTTTTCTATAATGGTATGTCAACTGTGAAGGTTGTTCCCAATCCTTTATGCGATTCAATCCGGATATCACCATCAAGTGTATCCAAAGTTTCCTTAACAATCGCCAATCCTAGACCGGTACCACCCGTTTCCAAACTTCTTGAACGGTCCACGCGATAAAATCTTTCAAAGATACGACCTTGGTCATCTTCCGATATTCCAATACCAGTGTCTTTGATAACGAACTTGATTCGATTCTCGATTTCATCATGGTGAACTTCTAAGTCAATTTCTCCATTTTCTTTATTATATGAAATAGCATTCTTAATTAAATTGCGGAAAACTAAATTAATCTTTTCCTTATTGATCGTTACTTCAGGACTACCAAAGTACTCTTGTTTAACTTTCAAATTATGCTTCTTAATAGCTATCGATTGATGATCCAAAATATGTTCAACATCGTCACGTAAGTTGACTAACTCAGTCTTTTGAGTGTCACGTTTGACCTTTGATAAGGACAAAATATCTTGAATCAATTCTGATAAGCGAACACTTTCACTGTGAATAATGTTTAAGAAATGGTCCAATTTCTTCGGATCGTCCTTTGCTCCACCAAGAAGCGTCTCAGAAAAGCCTTCAATGGAAGTTACTGGAGTCTTTAACTCATGGCTGACATTATTAACAAAATCAACTTGCATTCGTTCAATTTGGCGACTTTCACTCAAATCATACAAAATAACCAAAACCTGTTGATCGTAGTCTTCTCTTGAATGAATCAAACGAATAACATTGGCATCAACATATTTTTGTGAATTACCAACCAATTGAATTTCACGGTGATGATTCTTGTTTTTGCGCAACGTGTGCTCAATCATTTGACTCAAATTATATGTCTTAACGTCCTCAATAAAGGGATGAATATCGTTAGAAATATTAACATCTAATAAACTCGACATGGCTTGGTTATGTAATAAGACATCCCCTTGCGAGTTCAACAACATGACCCCGATTGGCAAATGTCCAACTAGACCACGGAAACGACGTTCACGCAGACGCACATCATCACGTAGGTCATTGATATCCATACTGATCTTATTAGTTTGCTCAACCAAACCATATAATTCATCATCTGGCGATAAAATCAATGATGCCATTTCCTTGTTTTTTCTTACACGACGTAAGTTTTCAGTCACACTTCTAATATCTTCACTTAAAAGTTGACGTTTACGATAATAGAATAAAATGACTGAATCCGTAATCAAAAAGTACATCAACGAAACGATAATGAATGTCATTGGACTCTGGCTCCAGAGACGATTGTACTTCTTAGCAACGATATGACGGTTAGATCCCGACATAAAATACATTGTTCTAGTTGTTAGGCTAGTATCCGTCACATAATCTTTTCCAGGAGCAGTTCGGCCATTATGATACATATCATAAGCTTTACGCTGCATTGCCGTGTTCTCTTTGTTGGCATCAATATAACTGAGTCCAGCAATACTTGCAGCATCGGCGGGCTCGTGGTTTTTCTTTAATTCCTGATAGGAAATTGTTTCTTCGGTAAACATGTCATTTTGCGAATCTCCCAAAATACTATCGGAGAACGTCACCAAAATGATAAAGATAGCTATAGAAATCAAAATGGAAATTATTGGTTCTAGTTTTCTTTTCATCGTCATACCTCTAGAATATAACCGAATCCGTGTACGGTTTTTATTATTTGTGGGTTCTTTGTATCCTGTTCAATTTTATCACGGAGGTGACTAATTTGGATATCAACCATCCGCATTTGTGAATTAGAATTTATTCCCCAAACATTGTCAAAAATCTGTTCACGGGATACCACAATTCCCTTATTTCTAATTAAAAATTCAAGTAATTCATACTCTTTTTTCGTCAAAGAGATCTCACGACCATCAATGATAAGTCCTTTTACATCGGTATTAAGTTCAAAAGTCTTCTCTTTGTCCACATGCGAAGTCCTTCTTAATACCACTTCAATCCGTGCAAGTAGTTCCTTGATGCTAAATGGCTTAGTGATATAGTCATCGGCACCACTGATTAATCCTTCAATCTTATTGTCTTCGGCATCGACCGCAGTTAAAAAAATAACCGGAGTTAAATTTCCTGATTTACGCATCTTCTTGAGCACATCAATTCCACTCAATTTAGGTAACATCTGATCCAACAAAATTAAATCAAAGTTGCCCTCATTGGCCTTATCAAGCGCCATTTGCCCGTCCGTGGCAGTAGCGACCTGATATGCTTGATTTTCTAAATTATATTCAATTAGCTCCAAAATTGATGGTTCATCGTCGACAATTAAGATTTTCTTTTTCATTATTGTTTGGCTCCTTGTAATTTCCATTGGAGATAAGCATAAATAAATGGATCTAGATCACCATCCATGACCGCTTGACCATTACTTGTTGAATAATTGGAGCGATGATCTTTAACCATTGTATATGGATGAAAAACATATGACCGAATCTGTGAACCCCAACCAATATCTAGTTGTTCACCTTGAATCTCAGCATGTTTCTTAGCTTGTTCTTCTTGTTCACGTTGGAACAACTTAGCTTTCAACATGTTCATCGCTGTTTCACGGTTTTGTAGTTGTGAACGTTGCGCTTGCGAACTAACAACGATACCTGTTGGCAAATGAGTAATTCTAACCGCTGATGAAGTTTTATTGATATGTTGACCACCAGCACCAGATGAACGGAAAACATCCACTCGTAAATCATCGTCATTAATTTCCACATGAATACTATCATCTAATTCTGGCATAACGTCAACTGATGCAAAAGATGTATGGCGTCGTCCGGCTGAATCAAATGGCGAAATTCTAACTAAACGATGTACACCGCGCTCAGAACGTAACAATCCATAGGCATTTTTACCACGGATCATCATTGAGACACTCTTGATTCCCGCTTCTTCACCGGGTTGATAATCTTCAATTTCAACGGAAAAGCCATGTTGATCAGCCCAACGTTGATACATTCGTAACAACATTGATCCCCAGTCTTGAGATTCTGTTCCACCAGCGCCAGGATGAATTTCTAAGATAGCATTATGAGAATCATATGGTTCGGATAACAACATCATTAACTCATATGAACGTAACTTTGCGGCTAAATTATCCGAATCGTCTATTAATTGTTGCATCAAGTCATCTTCAGGATCTTCTTGATACAACTCAGCTAAAACTTGGAGATTTTCCAGTCCTTCACTGAGTTCCTTAAAATTGTCATATTTATCTTTCAAAGCATTATTTTCATCGATTAGTTTTTGTGCTTTTTCGTGATCATCCCAAAAACCATTCTCAGTCATTTTAGCTTCGTTTTCAGCGATACTCTCTTCGAGATTTTCTAAGTCAAAGAGACCCCCTGAACTGCTTTATTTTGTTTTCCATGTCGGAAATTTTATTTTTTATTTCTCCGAATTCCATGTAATCACCCTTATAAAAAAAGCGGGCCCTGCGGCCTGCTTTTTATCTTTCCATATTTTGTCTAATTTCGGCCTTCATGAATAGTCTTGTAACATCATATTCAATATCAGAAACCATTTCTTCAAACATACGATATCCTTCTTCTTGGTACTCAACCAAAGGATTCAATTGTCCGTAACCACGAAGACCAATTGATTGACGTAGTTGATCCATAGCATCGATATGATCTGTCCAGTGTTCATCAACAACACGCAAGATAACAACCTTTTCAAATTCAAGCATTTGTGAAGGGTCACCAAGTTGTTCTTTCTTTTGTTCATAATTCTTGTGAACAAAGTCCATCAAATACTTGATGATTTCATCTTGTGACTTAAGTTGTAGATCAACAACATCGATATCTTTGTCACCTACTAAAGCGGCTTTAGCAAAGTCGGCGATTGCTTCAAGTTCCCAATCTTCTTCTTTACCTTGAGTATGAACTTCAACTTGAGCCTTAATAGTACGCTCGATCATTGGAAGCAAGACACGGTCAAGATCATTGTCTTCGTTAATAACTTCCATTCTTTCCTTGTAGATAACTTCACGTTGTTCACGCATAACATCATCATATTGAAGTGTATTCTTACGAGTATCGTAGTTGTTACCTTCAACACGCTTTTGAGCAGATTCAACTTGACGAGTCATCATACGACTTTGGATGACAGCATCGTCATCTTCAATCTTCAATGACTTCAAGACACGCTTGATTCTTTCTGAACCGAAACGTTTCATCAAGTCATCTTCAAGTGACATGTAAAATTGTGTTTCACCTGGATCACCTTGACGACCAGAACGTCCACGAAGCTGATTATCAATACGACGTGACTCATGACGTTCAGTACCTAGAACACACAAACCACCAAGTTCACGAACACCAGGTCCAAGCTTGATATCAGTACCACGACCAGCCATATTAGTAGCGATTGTAACGGCGCCACGTTGACCGGCATTCATAACGATCTCAGCTTCCTTAGCATGGTTCTTAGCATTAAGAACAGCATGTGGAATACCTTCTTTATCGAGTAACTTAGATAGATATTCTGAAGATTCAACCGCAACAGTACCAACTAGTAATGGTTGACCCTTAGCGTGACGACGTTTGATATCTTGAACAACCGCCGCAAACTTACTCTTCAAGGTTGGGTATAGCACATCATCTCTATCAATACGAATAACTGGCTTGTTAGTAGGAATTGAAATAACTTCCATGTTATAGATTTCTCTAAATTCTTCAGCTTCAGTCTTAGCAGTACCTGTCATACCAGCTAATTTATCGTACATACGGAAGAAGTTTTGGTAGGTAATGTTAGCCATAGTCTTAGTTTCATCTTGGATTTCTACGCCTTCCTTAGCTTCAATAGCTTGGTGTAGTCCATCAGAATAACGACGACCATCCATAACACGACCAGTAAATTGATCAACAATCTTAACTTCGCCTTCTTGCACAACATAGTCGATATTTAGACTCATGATGTAATTAGCACGCAAAGCTTGATCCAAATGGTGATTCAAAACTGTATTGTCAATATCATAAAGGTTATCAAGACCAAAGTAATCCTCAGCCTTTCTGATACCTGTTTCAGTTAAACTGATTGATTTTGTAGGCCAATCAATCTTGTAATCATCTTTTTCAAGTGTCTTGGCAAAACGATCAGCACGAACGTACATAGCAGTTGACTTTTCAGCAGCTCCAGAAATGATCAAAGGTGTTCTAGCCTCATCGATCAAAATGGAGTCAACTTCATCGACAATTGCATAATGCAATGGACGTTGAACCATTTGTTCCTTGTAAACAACCATGTTGTCACGCAAGTAATCAAATCCAAGTTCACTATTAGTTGAATAAGTAATATCACAATTATAAGCAGCACGTTTTTCTTCAGAATCCATGCTGTTGATGTTCAATCCAACGGTTAATCCTAACCAGTTGTAAAGTTCACCCATTTGCTTTGCATCACGGCCAGATAGGTATTCGTTAACTGTAACAACGTGAACACCCTTGCCTTCTAGCGCATTCAAGTAAACTGGCAATGTGGCTGTCAAAGTTTTACCTTCACCAGTCTTCATTTCGGCAATATTACCTTCATGTAAAGTAATACCACCAATCAATTGCACTCTAAATGGATACAAACCTAGCACACGTTTAGCACCCTCACGGGCAGTAGCGAATGCTTCAGGTAAAATATCATCTAGCGTTTCACCCTTTGCTAGTCTTTCTTTAAATTCAGGAGTCTTAGCTTTGAGTTCGTCGTCAGAAAGTTTGCTGTAAGCATCAGCATAACTTTCAATCTTATCGGCAATCTTGCCCATACGTTTGACTTCTCTTTTATCGCTTTCGACCCATCTTCTTAGTGGATTTGCCATATTAATATATCTCTCCTAAGTGTTATAAACATACTCTTAATAGTAGCATTTTTTTTTAGACTTTTAAACTTAATATCAATTAAACAGACTTTTCAGGATTACAATGATACACCATTTTAAACATCTTTGTGTTAAGAATGCTTTACAAACGGAGTTTTAGAACACAAAAAAGCCGAGACAACAAGCTGTCTCGGCTTTAAAATTAATTTTTTTATTCGTTTGTTTCAATCAAACCATATTTACCATCGTTACGTTTGTATACGATGCTTGCCCCATTTGTCTCTGAATCTTCAAAAATAAAGAATTCATGGCCAAGCATTTCCATTTGTAGAACAGCCTCTTCAGCGTCCATTGGCTTTAGTGATAAACGCTTTGTTCTAACAATTTGTGACTTATCCTCATCTGTATCATCTGGTGTGATGTCATCCAAAGGAATTTCCTTTAGACTGCCACCTTCACGGCTCTTGCGATTGACACGTGTCTTGAATTTCTTAACTTGTCTTTCAAGCTTGTCAACAACAAGATCAATTCCTGCATACAAGTCATCGTTGAGTTCTTCAGCTCTCAATGTGATGTATGGCAATGGAATTGTTACTTCAACCTTTGTACCTTTTGAAGGGTATGTTTTCAAGTTTACATGAGCAATTGGATTGCTTTCATCACTGAAATATTTTTCCATCTTGGAAATTCTTTTTTCGACATATTCGCGAATTGATGAAGTTACTTCAATATTTTCACCACGTACATTAATAGTTAACATAATAATCTCTCCTTCCGACGATAGGAAATTAAAGAGTGTTCTTACATCTCTTTAGTGTAATTATAATATTCTTATGCCAATATGACAACGTTTCCATTACCTAGATAGTGAAAATGTAGAAATATTCTTAAACCCTGCACTCAAAAATATATCATGAGCATGCATTAAAGTTCGACCGGTCGTATAAATGTCGTCTAAAATCAAAATATGCTGATTTTTAGGAATTTGCTCGATCGTTGGTAAAGCAGAAAAAGTCTGTGGTGTTTCTAATCGTTCTAAACGGTTTTTCTGAGCCTGCGGTTTATCGGCATCTGCTTTCACCAAAAGTTGTTGCAGTTCAAAAATATCAGTATATAGTTCATAGACCGGATCAAAACCACGTGCTTGCAAGTGACCAGGACTCGCCGGAATATATGTAACTACATCAAAGTGATTTTTCAAAGACCAATTCTTTATATCTTGATAAAACAATCGTGCCAACAAGACATCCCCATATCGTTTATACAGCTTGAAGTAGCTGTGTATGAATCGATTATACTCAAACAAAGCCTGATGGCAATTGATAATACCGAATTTTTGCTCCCACAGGCGACAATCTGAACAGATTCCCTCACTTTCTGGTTTCATACATCGAGGGCAATTATTCCGTCCCACTAATGGTGCCAACTCTTGACGACATAAATTACACATATAATTTGGGATAATTTCTTTAAATAAAAATATTTCTCTTATCGTGAGATTATTGTTTATTGGATTACCACAATTAAGACATTTCATTTTTTGGCCTGCTGATTTAAATAACGAATTTCATCGCAAGCTTTGCGAATTTGTTGGTTATAAACTTGATAGAAAAAATGTACTTCATCATCAAAAGAATCCTTTCCTCTTCCCGCACGACCAGCTATTTGAATCAAGGCTGTTTTAGAAAACTCCTTTGCCTGAGCATCTAAGACAATCACCATAATTTTCTTAAAGGTAACTCCTCGCTCTAAAATGGTTGTTGTTAATATTGCTTGAACCTTTTGTTCACGAAATTGTTGTACCTTCTCCAAGCGCTGTTCATCTTTGGAACTGACATCAACAAATGTTAATAACGGATATAACTTTTTTAATTGTTTTGCAAACTGTTTCATCGCTGGAATTTGTGGGAAAAACAACATGAAACGCTGCTTATTCTTAATTAGACGTGCTATTAATAATCTTAATCTAGGATTGATTTTTAAAAACTGTGTTGGCTTTAACAACAAATGACAATGTGGTTCTGGCAAAGGGTGTCCATGAAACCTTTGATATAATCTAGTTATTGATAATTTATGTTGTTTAACTTGTTTCAAAAGTTCTTTCGGCGGTGTAGCTGATAAGTAAACAATTATGCCAGTATCCTTTTTGGCTTTCTGGATAGCCTTACGTAACATCAAATTACCTGCCAACGGATAAGAATCCACTTCATCAACCACTAACACATCGAAGGCCTTTTCAAAACGAATCAATTGGTGAACCGTTGCCAACATAATTTGTGTGAGATGATAAGGTTCCTCGCTGCGGCCATGAAATAGTCCCACGGTCGTCTTCGGAAAAACCTTTTGAATTCTAGGAAACAATTCAATACAGACATCAACTCTCGGCGAACAAATAGCTATCCGTTGTCCCTTTAGCAAAACTTGTTCAATTAAAGGAAAAATCATTTCAGTTTTACCGGCCCCAGTCACGGCCCAAACCAAATGATTTTGATGTTGCTGAAAAGCTAAAATTAACTCTCTAACGCCTTTTGACTGATTGGCTGTTAGTTGACCATCCCACACTAAATAATCCTCCTGACGTGGGTAACGGATATCTGTTGGCGTAATTAGCAACTCGTCACTGATTTGAATCTTACCTAGATTGATACAACTACGACAATATTGAAAATCAATCGGAAGTTTCTCGATGACCATTAGGCAACGACGGCAAAATAGTTTATCATTTTTCTTGAACGTGGCCGTAACAACTTCACCACCATGATCTTTCAGATACAATAGAGTCTCGGGTTTAAGGTCAGTGATCTTAATAATTCGTCCACCTAAATATTCATCTAAATTATCCATACTAAATACTACGTAAAGGAGTAACATTTTTTTGCAAAATTATAAAACAATTGCCAAAACAGGCAGTCACGAAAAAGACATTAAGAAATCACGTTTCATCGCTCACATTGCGCAAACTTTTTCAGAAGATGAAGCTAATGCCTTCATTCAGAAGATCCGCGAACAAGAATCCGGAGCAACGCACAACTGTACAGCTTTCATCGTTATGGAAAACGTTAAAATCGAACGTATGTCAGATGATGGCGAACCAAGTGGAACAGCCGGCTCCCCCATTCTTAATGTTTTGCAACAACAAGACCTACAAAACGTTACCGTGGTCGTCACACGTTATTTCGGTGGTATCAAATTGGGAGCCGGAGGTCTGATTAGAGCTTATTCATCAACAACTGCAGAAGCCGTGAAAGAAATTGGCTTGGTTGAGAATAGAATTCAACAAGGATTTGAACTGACAATTCCTTATCACATGTTTGATAAATTCGATAACTACGCTCGCAATGAACAGATAACCTTAGAAAATAAACAATTCACCGCTGATGTAAAATGTGAAATTTATCTAGACTTAGATAATGTCAAAGAGGATATTCAAAATATTAAAGATCTCTTTCAAAACCAAATCATTATTAAAGAAACCGATAAAACATATAAACAAGTTCCTATCGAGGCAAATTAAATATGCTGCCTTCTGAATCAGAAAAAACAGATATTTGTAAAAGCTGGCCTAACCAGTCTTCGCAAATATCTGTTTTTTTATTCAAAACCTATGTAATCTTTACTACTCTAAGGTCTGTCTCCAAATTAGTCTGATAAGAATCTATTCTGATATGGATAAATATTTTAGTTCCAGAATCCTACTTGAGCTACTAAAGAACTAGTCGGAAAATTCGGACAGCGGTTACTGGCAGTGAAAGTGGTGTTAGGACGACCGCTTTTGTCGTTCTTACACCACCGGGCGCATTTAAGACTTGCCGAACTTGCAAGGCTTAAATCGAGGTTCGAGACCGTATTTTGGCTCGGACCGTTCCGCACTGCCAGTAACCATTGTCCAAATCTGGAGACGGCATATCAATAATATAAATAATTTGAAGACACATCCTAATCATATTGACCAACATTCATCACAAATGTTTTAGGGTCATAATTACCCTTCATTGATTTCTGACTCTTTTTATAATCAATGTACATCCCGCGATATTTAGAATAATCCTTAAACATATTATTTCTAATGCCTCGAGGAATTGATTCCCAATCGACAAAATTTATTCGTGACACATATATTCCTCGATGTTCCACCATCACATATGGCTTATCAACTGGTGGCAAACCTGTGTAGAACGTTAGAAATGATGACGTACCCCATGAATCATCTGTTACAACCATATTTTTAAACGGTGAACCTAGAACCTTCTTTTTTTCATGTGGTCCAACTTTCATTTCGATATAGTCCGAGTCAATGGCAGTCTTCTCGGTCGGTAAAGCCGCATAGCCAATCTTTGTTTTAAGTAATGGATTGAAGCGGTCAACCAACTCATTTTCATATTGGTATTGCGATAAAAAGCCATATCCACCACCAACAATTACCAGTAATACCCCGATTACAATCAACAAATGCTTATAAGTTTTCTTCAACTTCAAATCTTTATCAATTTTTTCCACAGTCTCAGTATCTCCCTTTAAAAGTTCATCTAAGGAAACATTCAAAACAGAACTAAGATTGATCAATAATGAAATATCGGGATATGTTCGATTGGTCTCCCAACTTGAAATTGTCTTATCAGAAACATTCAATTTCATGGCCAATTGTTTTTGCGTCAAATTTTCTTGTTGTCGATATTTCTTTAACTGTTCGTTTAATTCCATTTCAAATCTCCTCAAGCACTATTTAAAGGTTGTTGTCATATATATACCACCCGTCAAATGTAGAGCTCAATAGAGACGGTCTCTATGAAGTGTGGAATCAACTCTAATGACAAAAAAACAAGCGCTATAACGGCGCTTGCTAATCTTTCTTTTCTAATCGTTTAACGAATCTTTGAATTGCTTTTAGTAATGGTTGTCGATTATCCCCTAATAATCCAATCGACTCGATGAATAATTCCAAGCCGAACAAGACACCGATTGTCAATAAAACACTACCCCACAATGTTGAAAGTGGATAAAGCATTGAGATAAAAGCAAAGACTAATGATAATCCATAAATAACCAAGACTGTTTGACGATGCGACAAACCTAGTTGCATTAGTCTGTGGTGCAAATGATGCTTATCGGCTTGCATGATCGGCTTTTTATTCAAAAGTCGTCTCAAAATAGCATAAACCGTATCAGTAATTGGCACACCCATGATAACCACTGGCATCAATAAGGTGATAAATGTGACATTTTTCAAACCTTTAAGTGAGAAAACCGCCATCATAAATCCAATAAATAATGATCCCGTATCACCCAAGAAGATACTAGCAGGATGGAAATTATGCGGTAAAAATCCAACTAAAGCTGCTACCATCGCAAAAATCCAAATGGCAACATAAACGTTAGTCATATTCAAGAAGAAATATGCCATAACCCCCATGGTAAATAAGGCTATGATAGAAACCCCTGTTGCCAACCCATCTAGTCCATCAATTAAGTTGACCGCATTGGTAATGGCAATGATCCAAATTATAGTGATTGGTAAACTCCACCAACCTAATTCAAATGAACCGATAATTGGTAACGTTACTTCATTCATCCTAATTCCAGCTAAGAAATAAATCACTAGTGCTGCTGCCAGAATACCAGCTAATTTAGCTTTCGGCGATAATTCACGAATGTCATCAATAATCCCAGTCAAAATAATAATACATTCAGCTAAGAAAACACTGAACAACTCATGTGTTGGGAATTGTTCACGTAATAAGACAAACGTTGAAAAGTTAAAAGCAATAAAAATAGCCAGCCCACCCATCGTAGGCATTGGCTTAATATTCACCCGCCGAGCATTCGGTTTATCCACTGCTCCTAGAATATAGGCCAATTTCACTACAAAAGGAGTTATCGCAGCCGATAAGATCATCGTTACAAATAATTTTACTATTACACTAAACATACCCGACATTTTTAGAAAAACTCACTTTCCATTAATAAAAACAATTATACAATATCTCCACCCATGGTGCTAGTTAGTCCGATATTGAAAATCAGTTGATATCTTAACTGACTACGAAGTTAAACTTCTCAATTCCGAAGGTAGAATACTTAATCAATAATAAACTTTATTAGAACAAAATCTAAAATACTTAATTAACTGAGGTCTGTCTTCAAATTAGTCTGATAAGAATCTATCCTGAGAAGGATAAATATTTTAAGAGCATTTTTTTACAGAATCCTATCAAGATGGTAATAAAAGCCCTGAAAATATTTGAGATATCAAGCCATTCTTGAGTTAATAAGGAACTAGTCGGAAGATTCGGACAGTGGTTACTGGCAGTGAAAGTGGTGTTAGGACGACCGCTTTTGTCGTTCTTACACCACCGGGCGCGTTAAAGACTTGCCGAACTTGCAAGGCTTTAACCGAGGTCCGAGACCGTGGCTCGGGCCGTTCCGCACTGCCAGTGACCACTGTCCGAATCTGGAGACGGCTTATCCATAATATAAAAAAGAGTGTACCACTTAGATACACCCCTCAATAATTATTTCGCTAATTCAACTTTTCTAACTTCACGTACAACTGTAACTTTAATATGACCTGGATATTCAAGGTTATCTTCAATTTCACCTTTCATATCACGAGCTAAAATTGCAGCCTGATCATCAGAAATTTCCTCTGGCTTAACCATGACACGAATTTCATGACCAGCCTGAATTGCATAACTATGATCAACACCCTCATGCTTGTTGGCAATCTCTTCTAGCTTTTCAAGACGGTGAATATAATTCTCCATCGACTCTGATCTAGCGCCCGGACGTGATGCTGAAATGGCATCTGCGGCGGCAACGATTGTCGCAATTAATGATGTTGGTTCTACATCCCCATGATGTGAAGCAATTGTATTAACAACTACTTCTGGTTCTTTATACTTAGTTGCGATATCAACACCAATTTCAACGTGTGATCCGTCAACTTCACGATCGATAGCTTTACCGATATCGTGTAATAAACCTGCTCGTTTTGCTAACATAACATCTTCGCCCAATTCAGCAGCCATTACAGCGGATAATTTAGCCACTTCAATTGAGTGATTCAAAACATTTTGACCGTAACTCGTACGATATTCCATACGTCCAATAATCTTAATTAAATCAGGATTCATTGAGCTAATGCCCAAACTATAAACAGTTTGTTCACCGACTTCACGAATATGATCATCCATTTCTTTTCTGGACTTATCAACCATTTCCTCAATACGTGCAGGATGGATTCGACCATCTTCAATCAATTTCTCCAAAGCCATCCGAGCAATTTCCCGTCTGACCGGATCATAGGCACTCAAAGCCACTGCTTCAGGGGTATCATCAATAATTAAATCAACACCTGTGAGCGCTTCGATAGTGCGAATATTTCTACCTTCACGACCGATGATTCTACCCTTCATGTCTTCGTTAGGCAAAGTTACCGTTGTGACAGTTGATTCTGAAACTGTATCGGCGGCACTTCTTTGGATAGCAGCGACAATCAAAGCTTTAGCATCTTTTTCAGAACGCTGTTTAGCTTGTTCATCACTTTCCTTAATCATCTTGGCACGTTCATGGATTAATTCCTTGTTTAATTTATCAAGAATTATCTTTCTTGCTTGTTCACGAGTTAAGTTACTTACTCTTGTCAGCTCCGCTTGCTGCTCTTTAAGAGTATCAGTCAATTGTTTGTCTTTTTCATCAAGTTTATGTTGTCGTGCTGAAATATTATTCTCGTTATTCTCGATATTTTCCTCACGCTTTTCTAGCGATTGGTCTTTTTTATCCAAAATATCTTGACGTTCGAGAACTCTATTCTCTTGTTTCTGAACATCGCGACGACGTTCCTTCAATTCATCTTCTTGTTTCTCACGATATTGATGAATCTCATCTTTGGCTTCCAGTAAAGTTTCTTTTTTAAGAGACTTAGCAGCCTTTTTAGCGTCTGAAACGATATCCGCAGCAGTTTGTTTTGCTTGTGAAAGTTTTTTCTCGTACGCATCTTTACAGAGAGCATATCCGAAAAGGACACCTACGATTAATGTTACTATAGCGAAAGAGAAGGTTATGATAGCAGGATACATGCCATCACCTCCATGTTTGCTTTTAAGAAAGTTTGTTTGTAAAACACATATGTTACAGAATATTTACATACAACTTAATATTATAGAATAAATATTGCCTGTCAACCAAATAAAAAGAAAAAAAGAGACTGAATCAGTCTCTTTTTTTGTTTAATTAGTTTCTTTTTTATCAGAATCAAGATTTAAATCGATGTTTCCATCATCATCTTTGACTTTACTGTCAGATTTATCTGCTTTATCTGTTTTTTTAGAATCTTTACCTTCAGCATCTTCATCTTCAGGTTTTCCGTCCATACCATAGGCATCACGGACCTTCTTCTTAATCTCTTCCATTTTTTCAGGATTCTCAGACAAGTATGTCTTTGCATTCTCACGACCTTGACCAATACGTTCATCACCGTATGAGTACCATGAACCTGACTTGTCAATAATATCCTTATCGACCGCCATATCAACCAATTCACCAGTTTGAGAAATACCCTTACCATACATGATATCAACTAGTGCAACCTTAAATGGAGGAGCAACCTTGTTTTTTACAACCTTAATTTTAGTACGGTTACCGATAACATCAGAACCATCTTTAATTTGTTCAGCACGGCGAACTTCAAGTCTAATTGTTGAATAGAACTTCAAAGCACGACCACCAGGAGTAGTTTCTGGATTACCAAACATGATACCAACTTTTTCACGAATTTGATTAATGAAAAGTGCGATAGTCTTAGTCTTATTGATTGAACCAGAAAGCTTACGCAAAGCTTGTGACATCAAACGAGCTTGTAGACCAACATGAGCATCACCCATTTCACCTTCAATTTCAGCACGTGGAACCAAAGCGGCAACAGAATCGACAACGACGATATCAACGGCACCACTGGAAACCAAAGCATCAGCAATTTGAAGTCCTTGTTCACCAGTATCAGGTTGTGATAGCAATAAGTCATCAATGTTAACACCTAATGCTGTGGCATATGCAGGATCCATCGCATTTTCGGCATCAATATAAGCAGCAGTACCACCTTGCTTTTGTACTTCAGCAACAGCATGTAAAGCTACAGTTGTTTTACCAGAACTTTCAGGTCCATAAATTTCAACGATTCTACCACGTGGAAAGCCCCCAACGCCAAGTGCGTTATCAAGAGCTAATGAACCAGTTGAAACAGTTGAGATTTGGGTATTTAGATCATCACCCATTCTCATAATGGCACCCTTACCAAAGTCCTTCTCAATCTTTTTCAAGGCTACATCCAAAGCCTTTTGTCGTTCATCTTTAGCCAAATCGATTTCCTCCTAATGCATTCATCACTAGATATATTATTAGTAATTCATCAAAAAAGCAAGAAAAAAGCGAACAAATGTTTGTTAAATTATTTCTTGCACGAGAGCAAATCCACAAAGGACTGATTTCTCACGAATTGCCTGTCTTGACCCTGTAAAATGGAATTCTTTAACCATTTCCGTATTATTTTTATCGTTATATGCCCCAATAAAAACCGTTCCAACAGGATTACCTTCCAACGGATCAGGACCCGCTACACCAGTAAAGCCCACACCAATGTCGGCGCGAATCTTTTGAGCTGACAATTTAGCCATTGCCTGCGCAACCGGAGCGCTAACCACTGTAAATTCAGTAATCAATTTCGGATCCATCCCTAACAATTGAACTTTCACATCGTCTGCATAAGTTACAAAACCACCATCAAAAACATTGGAAGCCCCAGGAACAGAAGCAACAGTTGCTTGAAACAACCCCGCAGTCAAACTCTCAGCCGCTGTGATCTTCAATTCATCTTGCTTCAACAAATCCACCGTCTGCTTCGAAAAATCACTGTATTGAGCTGGTACGCCATTTTCGAAATCAGCTGTTTCAATAGTTTTAAAAAATTCAACCATATCTTTCATTGCCCTCTTCTCCAAATTACGTAATATATTTATAAATATTCATAGTCCATTAAAAAATTGCTTCGTAGCACGCAAACCAGTAATTCTTACTAACTATTTATCTAATAGCAAAAATAAACTGGACGGAAAGAACAATAAATTTAGTTCTTCCTCGAGTTTAGCTATAAAATCGGGCATCTAACCTTTTTGATAATATTTAATTTAAACTAATGTGGCACTCATTTATCGTATTAATTAGTTACATCGTATTAAAAACAACAAATATATTAGTCTCTGGGTACAAGAAATATTGGCAGCAGTGAAGGTTGCGTTAGGGCTTTAGCCCTTACACAACGGGACGAGTTTTGAAATTCGCGCTTTTTGCGAAGTTCAAAATCGAGATTGGAGACCTCGGCTCCAATCGGTCCCCACAGCGCCAATGTTTCTTGTACCCAGAGACGGCTGCCTCACATCACCCAATTATGATTTAAAAATTTCACGACTTTGCCAGAAATAATCAGCACCAGAGTAAATAGTGAAAATCAAGCAAATATACAAGAAGATCTCACCGATGGGAATATTGATAGCTGAGAAGAAAATATTGTGCATTAACAAGAAAATAATTGCTAGCATTTGTGTTGTAGTCTTAATCTTACCAGGCATTTGCGCTGCCATAACTTTTCCACCAACTTCAAGAACAATCGTTCTTAAACCAGTGACTGCCAACTCACGGCAAACAATAATTGCTACGACCCAAGCTGGAGCCATTTTGAAACTAACTAAGAAGATAAAAGCTGTCATAACAAGCATTTTATCTGCCAAAGTATCGGCAAATTTACCAAAGTTAGAAACCAAATTATATTTACGAGCAATTTTACCATCAAGTAAATCAGTCAATGATGCCACAATGAACACAACGGTTGCTAAAACGTGATTCATTGGAATCAAATCATTAGCAACGTAAATGTCACCTAAATTAGCCCAATTAAAAGCCAATAAAATAATAAAAACTGGGATCAAAATAATCCGTAACATTGTTAGTTTATTTGGTACATTCCAAACCATTTAAAACATCCTCCAAAATTTGTTTTCTGACAAAATAATGCGAATGGGACAAATTGAGTATCAAGTCAAATGGCTCCAGTAATCCGATTTTGGATTGCTGGAGCCATTTGTTTTAAGCGGAAAAAGCTATGTTTTGTTCCACGTTTATGCTGCATATTAAAAAACAATAACAGCTTTGTCCCAGACTCATTATTTTATTTTTCAATATTAAATGTCAAAGTTCTAACGATACTGCTACCACTTTGAAGTTTTGACAAATCAACAGACTTGCCGTCAATTGTTACCTTAGTGTTTTTAACATTACCTGTTTGAACTGAGAACGTTGTTGTATCACTTGCAACAGTTGTCTCTTTCTTTTCACCAGAATTCAATGCTTGTTGCCAAGTAGTATTTGAGCCTTCCTTGAATTGAATCCAAGCTTGGCCTCCATTACCTTCAACTTCAACCTTTACCCCGTCACTAGGGGCGTTCGTAATAGTGTAAGTACCTTCAGTATCAGATTCCTTAACAGCTTCTTCGTTAGTTGTCTTCTTGGCAACCTTCTTAGATTCTTTCTTAGCAGCTTTCTTCTTAGCACTCTTCTTGGTTGTTTGAGTTGTGTTATCCTTTGGAATCGTCACACTTGAGGCACTTTGATTCCGATGTATCATCCCAAATGCAATGACCCCAACAATAACGACGATTACAATTCCGACAACAATTTGAGGAATGTAATTACCTAAGTTAGAGAAGAATGAATTTGATTCTTCCTTAATGGTACGAGTCTTTGTTTCTTCTGGAGCTGATTCTTGTGTTGGTTGAGAATTAGGAATATCTGCCTTGTATTCCTCCAACAGGTCATCACTTGAGATACCAACGGCATCTGAATATTGCTTGATAAAGGCGCGGACATAAAAGTCACCTGGAAGATGATCAAATTGACCTTCTTCAATGGCAATCAAATATCGCTTTTGAATTTTTGTGATTTGTTGTAAATCATCAATTGTGTAACCTTTTTTGATACGTGCATTTCTTAACTTTTGGCCAATTTCGTCCATTATTTACCACCGATTAACTAATTTTTCTAAGTATAACATATATTATTATTCAACTACTAGCGAGCTTACAGTAACCAGCCACCAGCAAAATAAATCGTTTGTCCCGTCAGATAATTTGACTTGATATTGACAAGATAACTGACTAAATCAGCAATCTCATCCGGGTTTGCCAGTCGATCAGCTGGTATCTCATCTTTAACACTTTCCAAATCTTCACTCGAGAATTCTTTGGTATTCATCTTTGTATTCACAGCACCTGGTGCCACGACATTGACAGAAATCCCCAATGAAGCAACTTCCTTAGCATAGGCATCCGCAAATGACGACATAGCACCTTTTACTGTACTGTAAACTACTTCCATCGCTGAACCCACTTTGCCATAGATTGAGCCGATGAAAACGACCCGTCCATGATGAGTTTTTGCTAATTTATCTTGTAATTGTTTCAAAATCAAAATTGGCAATTTTACATGAATATTCCAAAGTGAATCAATTTCAGCTTCAGAAATATCAACCAGTAACTTATAGTAAGTATTCCCCTGCGCAAAGACGACCGCATCTAAGCCAAAAATTTGTTGCGTCAAGGCTTCAACTTTGTCATTTTCCATATCAAATTTAATTGGTATAAAGTCTTGCTTGGGATATTTCTCCACTAACTCAGTTCGTAATTTATCAATACGTTCACGATTACGATTGTAGTGTAAATACAAAGACCAGCCCTTTTCAGCTAGATTCTTAGCGGTACTAGTTCCGATATCACCAGAACTGCCCATAACTAATGCATACATTTTCTACTTCCTATTCGGCAAAAGATTGTAGTAGGTGCAATTATCATCTTGTAAGAATTTATCAGAAATTTTTAAAACATCATCTTTTTTGATTGAGTCAATCATATGAATCAATTCCAAATAATCGACATCATAGAAGTACAGTTCCGCCATCTGATTAGCAATCGCTTCAGGTGAGTTTTGAGCAAACAAGTAAGAACCAATAGCATCACGCTTGATACGCTCAAATTTTTCATCTGTTAAAACTGATTTAAGTTCTTGATAAGAAAGATGATCGTGCAAATATTCTTGAAATTTCTCAGGATTATTAGTAGACCCACTAATTATGATAAAACAATAGTTATTTTCTGCAACAACATTATAAGAAAAACTATCATCAATCAAATTTAATTGGCTCATTTCTTGATAATTTTTGGACGATTCCCCAATCAAAGTTTCCATGACCATATTTAATTCAAACTGTTTTTTAACTAAATCATAGCCAGACATCTTCGTGTCAATTCGGATTCCATAAGCTGCACGGGCTTGGCTGATGTCCATCTGCTCTTTACCACCTACGCCAATAGGTTCAAATTGATTGAATTCTTTAGCATATGGCTGTTCGATCGTATGAAAATCAGAATTTTCTACAATATTTTCAACTTTTTCAAAGTCCACATCCCCCACCAAAACAATATTCATGTTATCTGGGCGATAGTTTTGGCGATAAGTTTCCAATAAATTCTCATGGTTGATTTGTTGTAATGAAGAACTTGAGCCAGCAATATCTTCAGCAATCGGATCATTTGGATACAGTTGACCTAGAATTCTTTGTTCCAAAACCCACTCTGGCATATCCAAATACATTTGAATTTCTTGATCAATGATGCCTCGTTCAGAAGCAACATTTTTCTCCGTGAAATATGGATGTTGAATCAAATCCAGTAATACCTTCAAATTCTCATACGGATTCTCTAATGTTTGGAACAAATAACCAGTCTTTGTATAGCTTGTATAGGCATTAGAATTAGCCCCAAATTTAGCAAACTTTTCCGAAATATCGTAATCGGGTTTGGCAAACAATTTATGTTCGATAAAGTGAGCTATCCCTGCTGGTAACGTTTTATTTCCAACTTTGGTATCGACTGAACCGAAATTAGTCATCGCTAACCCATAGACTTGATTGAATCCGGCTAACGGAACAACACTAATTTGTAAACCATTAGCTAATTTCTTGGTTTGTTTCTCTAATTTTTCCGTCATACTAATCTCCAATCAATTGATACTGAGCAATTGCATGCATGTGGTCCGCCACACTGGCAATATGCTTTTTATCTAGCTGATCCAATTCTGCTTGAAATTGACCATCAGTCAATAACGTTTTTGGATAAACAGTCTCCCAAATACTCCGCATAATGTAATGTTGAATCGTATCACTTGAAATCTTGCGTTGCGTCAACATCACTTTTTGGGCATGTTCAACCTGAGCGTCAGTGAATTTACCTTGCTTGATAAAATTAATTTGTTGATTGATCAAATCTAAGGCCTTGTCCACAGAATCTGCATCTAAACCAGCTTGGATCATTACCAAATGACTGATTGGTTGATACGTACTAGAAACTGAATAAGCCAAACTGTTCTTTTCTCTCACTTGTAAGAAAAGTTGTGATTGATCGTCACCACCCAAAATCAAATTCATAATTTGTGGCGCTAGACGACTAAAGTCCTTAGAAACACCCTCTGTCGCATAAGCCAAAGCAATTCGACTTTGATTCAAGTGTTTATGGTCAATTTGACTAGCAGGACTGGCAATCAAATCATCAAATCTTTCCAATTCAATCTTCAAATCGGCACGATCATTTTGCAATTCTTGTTGAAAAATACTGTCATTCAATTCATTTAAAAATTCAGTCTCATCAACATTGCCAACGACATTAATTACTACCGCATCATTTTTTATGACTTCACGATAACTCTTCAACAAGTCTTCATTCGTCAGACTCTTCAATTCATCAATGCTACCAAAAATTGGCATTTGACGGTTTGGATCATCACGATAGATCAATTTTGCTAATCCTAAGGTACTAACTAAATCTTGATTATCTTGGATTGACAATAAATTAGACATTAAATTACGTTTTTCAGTCTCAAAGGCTGTCTCATCAAACTTATCATCGGACAAATTAGGCTTGAAAATAATTTCGCCAAGAAGATCCAAGTTATCTTTTAATTGTGTATTGCCATCAATTAAGAAATTTGGGTCGGCAAATTCAACACTAAAAGCTAAATCATTAAAATTTAACAAGTTACGCGTATAGACATTAATTTCTGAACCGTACAATTCCATTTCACGGTCATTTATCGCTTGAAAACTAGGATAATCTTTAGTCGAGTTTGACATCACGTTGGCTAAAAGTCTCCGGGTTGTAGTCTCTTCTCTATTTAAAGGACGTAAAAAGTCCACTTGAATTTTAATCGTCCGAAACTTTTTAATGGGATTAATATTTAAGAAAATATTCTTTGCTAATGTTTTTCTCAATTTTTCACCTGATTTTTTCTAATTGTATCTAATTGCTCTGGAGTTATTAGAACCTTTCTGGGTTTACTACCTTCTGATGGCCCTACAATACCGCGGTTTTCCATCTCATCAACCATTCTGGCAGCTCGGTTATAACCGATAGCAAAACGGCGTTGTAACATCGAGACGCTGGCAGATTGTTGTTTCACAATCAATTCGACCGCGTCATCCCAGTATTCATCTTCTGGTTTATCACCATCGGAACCACCTTCGTCAACATCGGTTGGAATCATATCTTCATCGTATTCAGCCGATTGTTGTTCACTAACAAACTTAACCACATTCTCAACTTCTGACTCGGAAATATAAGCTCCTTGCAGACGAACTGGTTTACTCTTACCAATTGGTTGAAAGAGCATATCACCACGTCCAAGTAGTTTTTCAGCCCCAACCGAATCTAAGATAGTCCTAGAATCGACCCCACTTGAAACGGCAAAAGCGATTCGTGATGGAATATTAGCTTTGATCAGACCAGTAATAACATCAACTGATGGACGTTGGGTAGCAATAATAATGTGCAACCCAGCGGCACGAGCCATTTGGGCCAATCGGACAATCGCTGCTTCAACTTCATGACCAGCAACCATCATTAAGTCAGACAACTCATCAACTATAACGACGACATAAGGCAAGCGTTCCATCTTATCCTCATCACTGGCAGTCTCATTAAATTTATCAACATCAGCATTATACTCGCCAATGTTACGGTGGCTTGTCTCAGCAAACAACTTATAACGCCGTTCCATTTCCTTGACTGCCTTTTGTAACGCACCAGCGGCACGTCTAGCATCAGTAACAACCGGAATCAACAATTGTGGAATACCGTTATAAACATTTAATTCAACCATTTTTGGATCAATCAAAATCAATTTAACTTCATTGGGTTTAGCTTTCATCAAAATACCGGTAATAATCGTATTGATAGCAACTGATTTACCACTACCAGTCGATCCAGCAATTAATAAATGGGGCATTTTAGTTATATCGGCCTCAATGATATTTCCGGAGACATCTTTCCCTAGTGGAACGACCAATGGATGCGTCTTATCTTTTTGTTTCTCCGTTATATCCCTGAATGAAACCGTTGACGTTGTTTTATTAGGAACTTCAATTCCGACAAATGGCTTACCAGGAATTGGAGCTTCGATACGAATATCCTTGGCAGCTAAAGCTAAAGCCAAATCATCCGCTAAATTAACGATTTTACTTACTTTGACACCAACAGCAGGTTGAACTTCATACTTGGTAATCGTTGGTCCTAGACTAGCTTTTTTGACTTCGACATCAACACCAAAACTCTTGAAAGTTTGACGAAGTTTATCTTTGTTTTCTTCAATCAAGTGAACTTCGGATGTTTGATCAGTCTGGGGAACTTGTTTCAATAAATCAACAGATGGTAATTTGTAATCATCATTATTAACCGGACCCTCAGTTTTTCTGGAACTAACAGGGTCTGGCAAATCTTTATCTTTCGTTCCATCAATTCCATAAGGCTTCGACAATACATCAGCAGCCTTCGTTTCAGTAGGTTCTGGAGCTGGTGGCGTTGTTGGAACACCTTCAATTTTGAAATCTTCCTCGGGCTTACTTTCATCATTCTTAAAACTGCTAAGTCCATCGGCAATTTTACTGCCATCACGTGTAACTTCTGACTCCTGATACGTAGGTGTATGAACTGGGACTTTCTTTTCTTTCGGAGCGTTACGCTGATCAACATAATTACTATAATGACCAGAGATAATCTCCTTTAATTTTAACAATCCATGCTTACATTTAACCAATATGTCGGTCGTAACGATTGAAACTTGTTTCATTGTGACATTACATAACATCAAAATTCCGATAAAAATAATCAATCCAGTAACAAAATACGTTCCAATACTGGAGAACATTGGCATAAAGAAACTGTACAAATATGAACCAATCATTCCTCCACCGACTGAACCATCAACTGATACTTGAGTCATATCGGCAGCTAAAGTGTTCCATGTGACGAGATTATAGTTGTGATACAACGACATGCTTGAGAAAAAGATGCCGTGCAATATAATCAGTGATCCTAAATAAACAAACAATAAACCAAAACTTCTTTTCGGCGTCATAACGGGTATCCGTCCCGTAGCGATTATAACGGCACCCACAAAGATACTGACAATCAATAAAACCGGATAGCTGTCACCGACAAAAATTCGATACAAATTATCGAAAGTTTTGCCAACAATGCCGAATTTAAATAATCCTAAAACCGACAGGATAATCCACAAGAGACTGACTAACGAGCGAATCAATCGTGAATTATCAACTGTTTTTTTTCTCTTTCTAGGCGTTGCACTTGCCTTTTTTCTAACCATAAGTACCTCACATGAATTTAAAAGTCATCTTCTAAAATTATACCTTTTTTAAGCCTTAAAAAAAACAGCCCAACTGGACTGTTTATATGTTTGTCACCTGCAGTTGTGAGAATGTCTACCCGTTTGCAGACTTACTTACGACTGGAGACTATTTTGTATATCGAAAAACCGAGAAATCATAAATAACACTTGGTTCTAATTTTTTGTGCTTTTTATCAGAAGATTGAAAGATTCAAAGCACACTCAAACCTCGGACGTAATTTTTATTTCTTATCTTGATTCTTGGCCTCTTTAGCACGTAATTCTTCAACTTCTTCATTTGGCTTAATCTCGGCGTGGTTAGTGAAGTTCAATGAAACTCCATGATTCAATGTCACGCTAGTTACTTGGTATGTTAACGTTTCAATGTATTCAACGACCGGACGTGACAATTGTTGGACTTGCTTAGCATCTAAATCTTGAATTTCACCGTGAAAACCAACTGGTTGAACAACTTGACCAATTAATCCGGAAACTTTAAATGGTGCATTTTCCATATGAATTTCAAAAGGAACGACTACTTGAAGAATTTTACCTTCATCTTCATTCAAAGGTTGTCCATCTTCACCTTTCAAATTTGGATGTTCGATATTAATATTCAAATCGGTCTTAGTATCAGCTGTTGGTGCCTCGACGTCATAATGAAATGATTGAACTGTAACTTCACCTTTATTAATTTTCATACTTCTCTCCCCTAATCTAATTTATCGTGTTCATAATGATGGCTTAATTCTAGTCCAGCAAAATGTTGTTGACGTACTGCTTCATAAATCACTAGAGCGGCACTATTAGATAAATTCAAAGCACGAATGTTATCGCTCATTGGAATACGCAAACATTTTTCTGGATTGCGTCGCATGAAATCTTCTGGCAAACCAGTTGTCTCTTTTCCAAACAAAAAATAGTGATCAACAGATGTATCGCTAAGGTCTTGGTCACTGTAGACTTTATCAGAAAATTTCGTAATCAAATAGAGATACTTATCATCTGGAATTGATTTTAAGAAGGCGTCCAAATTATCATGATAAGTAATATCAACTTTATCCCAATAATCTAGCCCAGCACGTTTCATGTGGGCATCATCAGTATTAAAGCCTAGTGGACGGATCAGATGCAATTTGGTATTTGTTCCGGCACATGTTCTAGCAATATTACCAGTATTAGCCGGCATCAATGGTTCATATAACGCAATATGATTGGTCATTATTTACTCTCCTTAAAATTAAAAAAGCGCATCCCCTCGGTGAAAACCACAGCAAGGACATGCGCTAGTATAGCCTCTTGTTTACTTGCTTTTGTCAAAATCTCTCCTGAGAAAAACAAATAACCACAGAACTCATTAGATAGTATATACGATAATTCCGGTCTATACAATGAGTTTTTGAATTATTTGTGAACTTTCTCGGAATTATTTGTGTCCTCAGAATCATCTACTTCTTTAGTTTCCAACAATTCTTCTTCCGTGTACCAACTTGAATTGCGCTTAAACCAATTAAACATTCTGATAAAAATGATTTTTAAAATAGCGAAGATTGGAATACCAGCAATCATACCAATCAAACCATACATTCCTGCTGAAACAAGCAAAACTAAAATGGTTGTTACTGGATGCATTTGCATCTTATTACCGACAATAATAGGTGAAATAACACGTGTTTCAACTGTCTGTTCGATAGCGAAAACAATCAAAACTTTCAAGACCATTGAAGGGGCAATAAATGCAGCAATTACAAGCGATGGCACTAAAGCTAAGGTTGATCCAATGTATGGAATCAAATTCAAAATCCCGGCTACAGTCCCCAGTATCAAAGCATATCGTTGACCAATAATTAAATAACCAACAAAGAACATTACGGCTACCCAGAATGCAACGGTCAATTGTCCAGTAATATAAGAACTCAAGGACTGACTAATTTCTGACAACATATCTCCGACGGAGTTTTTAATACGATCAGGCATGAATTTAATAACTGAATCTTTGAATTTTTTATCATCCTTCAGCATGAAGAACAAAATAAATGGTGCTGTCATTAAAATAATAACAACATTTGTTAAGACACTAACTGCTGAACTAAGATTATTCATCGTTTGTGGCAAAATTTGGTCCATTGACTTTTCAAAACTCTTTGTCACGCTAGCGTTCGTTTCAATCAGACGCTCTTTGACGAGATGCAATTTGGGATCAGAAAACATATTTTGTAAACTCTTATTCAAAGAATTCCAATATTGTGGCCAATTTTTAACCAATGAATCGACCTGACTTTGAACAAACGGAATTAAGGACATCACGCCCCAAATCAATAATGCCAAAATAATAATAAAAACAAAGGTTATCGAAACGATTCGATTAACATGAAATTTACTTTCCAAAACATTAATCAACGGATTAATCAAATAATATAGTACCAAGGCCAAAATAACTGGTGGCATTGTGATTCCCAGAATTTGGTTGATGGGTTCAAAAACAAAGCTGATTTTTGAAAATAAAAAAATAATCAAAAATACCAAGAATATATTGATCAAAACTACCGTCAGTTGATTATTAAGGAACCATTTGTAAAACCAACTCTTTTTTCTCTCCGGCGCTTCTTTCATAAACTGCTCCCCAAAAATTTTATAGTAAGATTATACTGTATATTATAATACTATACATTATTTGGAGGAATTGATAATGATTGAAAAGGTTCTCTTTAGTGGTTACACAAAAAAAGCCGGCAAAGGCGTTTACGCTGCAGAATTAAATTCTGATAACGGTGAACTTTCTGACCCTAAAGCCCTAGTTGAATTAAACGGACCAACTTATATCGACGTAACTAACGACATGAAGTTGATTGCCCTTGCTAAAAAAGACGACCGTGGTGGTATTGTCGTTTACGATATCTCCGGCGATGAACCAAAACTTTTGGATGAAGATTTTTCCGAAGAGACTTCTCCTTCATACGTTAAATTTGAACCTAGTCGCAGTTTGATTTTCAGTGCTTACTTCCACTTGAGCAAAGTTAAAATCGACCATTTGACTGCTGATGGCAAAATTGAACATTATTCAGAAGTTAAGTTTGAAGGTCATGGCCCTCGTGTTGAGCAAGATCAATCAAAACCACATTACAGTGCTTTGACACCAGATGGTAAATTGATTATTTGTGATTACGGTGCTGATCGAATTTATATTTATGATATCGATGATCCTAAAGAACCAAAATTGATGAATAATTACATTGCCCCATCAGGCTATGCTCCTAGACATTTAGTCTTCCATCCAACTAAACCATACGTCTATGTTGCCTGTGAATTATCATCAAAAATTCTCGTCATGCAATATGATGCCGAATCTGCTCGATTAACACTTGTTGACGAAGCAGAAGCAGCCAAAGACGAGCAAAAGAATACTACTGCTGCCATCCGTATCAGTAAAGATGGTAAGTTCCTTTATGCTTCAACCCGTGGTGCTAACACTATTGCTGCCTTCTCAGTCGATCCTAATGGTGACCGTCTTAAGAAGTTAAGTACCGTTTCAACTGGTAAAGGTCCTCGTGATTTTGACCTTGATCCATCTGAAAAATACGTTATCTCTGCTAACCAAGATTCAGACGACTTGTCTATCTTTAAACGCAATCCTAACAAGGGAATCTTAACTAAATTAGAAAATAATATTGCTATTCCCGAGTGTACTTGTGTACACTTTATCTAGCTTTAAATTTAAACAATTAAAAGTTGTATTTGCCGTCTCCGGTTATGAGAAAATTTACCTGCTGTGGGACCGCTGAAAGCCTTGCGTCTCGAAGCTCGGTTTTGAACTTCGCAAAGTACGCGAATTTCAAAACACGTCCTGTTCTGTTAGGGCTAAGGCCCTAACAGAACTATCACTGCTGGCAAATTCTCTCATAACCTCCGACTAAGTTATTTATCTGAAATATCAACTTAGCAATAATTATAACGACTCCAAATATTTCAACTTTTAGTTTTTATAGGAGAAAAGAATAGTATGTTCATTGAAATTATTAAGACCATCATCCTTGGTATCATCGAGGGTTTTACTGAATTTCTACCTATCAGTTCTACTGGACACTTGTATTTAGCTGATGAATTTATCAAGTTAAAGGAATCAACTGCATTTATCAACATGTTCATGGTAGTTATCCAGTTCGGTGCCATTTTAGCGGTTATCCTCATTTACTTCCACAAGCTTAATCCATTCTCACCTAAGAAAAATCATCGTGAGAAGAGTCAAACTTGGAGTATTTGGTTCAAAGTCCTAGTTGCTATCTTACCTTCAGTCGTTATCGGTTTACCTTTAAACGATTGGATGGATGCACATTTGACTAGTTGGCAAGTTATTTCTGCCACATTACTGATTTATGGTGTTTTATTCATTGTCGTCGAAAATTGGCTCAAGAATAAACGTCCTCAAACCGCTGATTTAGAAAGTCTTTCTTACAAAACTGCTTTTGAAATTGGACTTTTCCAAGTTCTTTCATTGGTACCAGGTACCTCTCGTTCCGGTGCTACGATCCTAGGTGGTATGACAGTCGGGACATCAAGATTCGTCGCTACCGAATTTTCATTCTTCCTAGCTATCCCAACAATGTTTGGTGCTAGTTTGTTGAAGATTGTTAAGTACTTCATGAAAGGCAATGTCTTCACTGGTAGTCAAACAATCATCTTGCTTGTTGGTACTTTAGTATCATTCATCGTTGCCTACGCTTCAATCAAATTCTTACTTGATTATATTAAACGTAACGACTTCAAAGCCTTTGGTTGGTACAGAATTATTTTGGCCATCATCGTTATCGCCTACTTTGGTATCAAAACAATGGTTGCTTAATTTTTAGAGAGTGGGACAAAACATGTTCAGCTTTCGAGCATTAAGGCAAAAGGTCCCAGTAATCCGATTTTGGATTGCTGGGGCCTTTTGTTTTAAGCGGAAAAAACTATGTTTTGTTCCACGTTTATGCTGCATGTTTAAAGACAAACAATTTCATTGAATAATAATACGATATTCACATTCAGAATCTAGTCGGAAGAGTTGAATAATATTTACTGGCAGTGAAAGTGGCGTTATGGCTTTAGCCATTACACCACCGGGCGTGTTTGGAGACTTGCTGAACTTGCAAGGCTTCAAACCGAGGTACGAGACCTTGGCTCGGACCGGTCCGCACAGCCAGTAAATATTATTCAACTCTGGAGACGACATATTTCATTACCTCATAATCATAAAATTTGTTAGAATATATACACAATTATAAAGAGGGGTTGAAGATTATTTTTAAAGAAGTAGCTGTAGAAAACTTTACTAAAATTCCCACTGCCGTTTTAAAGGGTGCTAATCGAATCGAACTAAACGATAATTTAGCTGTTGGGGGACAACTCCTAGTCATGGTGTCTTGCAAGAAACCACAAAATACTTGCAGGAAAAATCTGTCCCCGTCGTTGAAATGATTCGTCCTCGTGGTGGCGACTTTGTTTATAACGATTTGGAAATTAAGATGATGGAAGCTGACTTGTTTGAAGCTCAAAAACTAGGTGTCGACGGTGTTGCTTTCGGTGCTTTGACTGCTGACGGTGAGCTTGATGAAGACGCTATGGAACAGTTGATTGCAGCTTCCGCTGGCATGCAAATTGTTTTCCATATGGCTTTTGACGCTTTGGCTGAAGATAATAAAAAGGCAGCGATTGATTGGTTAGTTGACCATGATGTTGACCGTATCTTGACTCATGGTGGTCCGCTAACTACTCCAATTGATGATACTTTGGATAATATTAAAAAATATATTGATTACGCTGATGGTCGAATTGTTATCTTGCCTGGTGGTGGCGTTAATTTTGAAAATGCTGATGCTATTGCTGAAAAGCTTGGTGTTAAGGAATTACATGGTACTAAGATTATTGACGGTGTTAATAATTAATTTTGTAAATAAATAGGTTCGAATTCTTTAAGGATTTATATATATCCTTGAAGAATTCGAACCTTTTTTTGTTATATAGGCAATTGTATTTTAGTGCGGCTGAATATGCAGTGGCTTTGAAACGAGCTGCACAGGCCAATTTCTTCCGCTTTTCATAGAACTGTAAATCACACGCAAAACCAGCGTGCAATTCACAGTTCTACGAAAATGCTCGGAAATTCCCGGCCTGTTCCGCTCTCTCAAAACGAGCTACGATGGGGCAACTCCTTCCGTTTTTCATAGCTTTGTAAATCGCCCGCAAAATCGGCGTGCAATTCACAAAGCTACGAAAATACTCGGGAGCTGGGCGCCCCATCTTCGCTCTCTCAAACTTTGACAAAATACTGCATAAACATCCCTGCAATACTAAAGTAAATCAATACTGATGTTAAATCACTCAAAGTTGAGATAAATGGTCCACTGGCTACGGCTGGGTCAAAACCGAAGCTTGACATCAACATTGGTATCAAACTTCCGGCTAAGTTAGCCACGGTTATGGCAGCACACATTGCCATTCCGATAACCATACCGAGGACAAAGTTATGTTTCCAAATTCCGACTAACAGAAATACCGAGATTCCGGTTACTAATCCGGTCACAAAACCAGTTATCAATTCTTTACCAATCAATTTCAAAAATTCATGGCGATTGATTTCTTCAACTGCCAATCTTCTAACTGCCACAGCCAAACTTTGGGTACCTGCATTACCGGCTGTACCAGTGATGGTCGAAATAAAGACGGCAAGGATACTAGCTTCTGCTAATAGTCCCTCAAAGTGATTGATCAAGGTTGCGGTAATCATACTCAATAATAACAAGGTAATTAACCATGGTAATCGTTTAGATGCGGCTTTAAATGGACCGTCATTATTGGTCTCATCCATACTAACACCGGCCAAACCGGAGTAATCTTGTTGAGCTTCATCATCAATAACTTCAATAACATCATCAACAGTAACGATACCAACTAATTGATTCGAGTGATCAACAACAGGAACGGCTAAGAACTCATAATCTCTGAAGACTTGTGCAACTTCAGCCTGCTCTGCATCAACATTGACCGTAATGATATCACTATTCATTTTTTCACCCAGTGTATCATCATCATCGAGTAAAATCAGATCACGCAACGACATAACGCCAACTAAATCATCGTGATGGTCCAAAATATATAAATAATAAATTGTTTCAGCAGTTTTGGCATATTCTTTCAACGCTCGAATCGCTTCAACGGCTTTTTCTTCTTCATGAAATTTTACATAATCAGTGGTCATAATACCACCGGCTGTTTCGGTATCATAATGTAACAAGCCACGTAAGTTGTTAGCATCATTCTTTGGCATTTGTTCTAAAAATCGATCCACATCGACTTTGTCCAAATGTTCCAAAACATCGGCCGCATTATCATCGTACATATCATTCAACATTTTTGAAGCATAAGGTAAATCCATTTCCTTCAAAAGTTCCGGAATCATGGGATTATCGTCTTCAATCGTATCGAACATGTCACCCATTTCGTCAGGTTCTAAAATTGAGTACATTGCTATTCGCTCAGTTTTATTTAACGTGAGGTAAAAAGTACTCTGATCATAAAAATGCATATCCAAGTAAGTTTTTCGGAAACGCTTTTTATCATCATCATCAAGATAGCCCTTCAATTGGACAAATTTATCTTGGAGTCTTTTTTCGTTCTCATCCATTCTTCTCACCCCTTAGCACACTCTTTAACATTACCATATCTTTTGGCAATGGTGCCCGCAATTTTAAAAGCTTTTTCGTCACAGGATGAACAATATTCAAACGGTAACAATGTAAAGCTTGCCGATCGATTCGTTTATCAACTTTGCCACTATACATATCATCCCCAATGATGGGATGACCAATGGCTGTCAGATGAACTCTAATTTGATGAGTCCGGCCTGTTAATAGCTTTAATTTCAATAAACTAGCATCCGAAAACTTTTCAACCGTTTCATAAATTGTTCGGGAAGGCTTACCTTTTTGGTAGTCAATATTGCGCATGTAAAAAGCGTCCGGATCGATTCCAATTGGTAGGTCGATCAGGCCACTTTCTGGCTTCACTTGACCATAAGTCATAGCCAAATAAAATTTTTGGAAATCTTCACTGTGGAGAATTTGGTCTAACAAAGAATGAGCATACGATGTCTTAGCAAAAACCATTAACCCCGAAGTATTCCGATCCAATCGTGTCACCAAATGGATAGTTGGATTTTCCTTTTTGGCAATTAAATAGCCTTTGACCACATTAGCCATCGTTTTCCCAGACCTGGCTTTGGCTGGCAAACTAGCAATCCCAGGTGGTTTGTTCACAACTAATATATAACTATCTTCATAAATAACGTCTACCGGACCTGACATTGGTGCAATCAAATCTGATGGTTCTTCTGAATTTAAAATAATTAAAATCTCGTCACCATTTTTAAGTCGGAAGTCAAAATGACGTTGCTTATGATTAACAAAAATTAGTCCACCTTTATTTTTTAAATTGTGTAATTGACTAGAGGAAAATTTGTGCTGGACTAAAAACTTGCGAACATTTTTCTTGTCATTATCACCAATTGTGAACTTTAAGATACGGTTACTTTTGTTCATCTTGTCCTAAGAAAGCTGTTTCTACTCTAGTCCAGAAATGTCGGTGTCGATATTGGGCAAATTGGGCTCGTTGATAATTCAATTTGATTGTAATCTTCTTAACATTTTTCAATTTGGTCGTGATTCCGTCACAACTAATTACGTAATCATCCGCTGTCTGTGGATAAAGATCGACTTGTTGGTTATGTGGAATAATGATTGGCGATGAAATTGTCCGATAAACTCGGTTGTTGATCGAAGCAATCTCAATCATTTGGAAAACACTGATTTTTGGATGGATCAAGGCTCCACCAATAGATTTTGAATAAGCTGTTGAGCCCGTTGGTGTAGCAAAACAAAGCCCATCACCACGAAAACTTTCAAAGAATTCGCGATCCAAATCGACTCGTGTTTTCATTGTCAAAGAGGATAGACGTCTGACCACTGTCTCATTGATTGCAATTCCATGAAAGAGTGACCCTTCTTTATTTTCAACCATCACATCTAGTAAGGGATAACTCGTTGAAGGAATATTATCTTGACACTCGATAATGCGATTGGCCAATTCATCGATTTCCGTATCAGTCCAATCAGAATAAAACCCTAGATGTCCTGTATGTAAGGCCAAAAACTTAACTTTATCTAAATGGGCCGCATAGGCATGAAAAGTGCTTAACAGTGTACCATCACCACCGACACTGATCACCAATTGAGGATCACGACGATCCAAAATCAAGCCCGCATCCAATAACTTGCTGCGTAATTTGTTCGCTGCAGCAACTGATTTTTCTTTACTATTATTATTAATCCATAATTTCATTATTTATCGTGCTCCGTCGGGTTATTTAAATCACGTTTTCGATCAGTGAAATATTGTTGTGCATCTTGAATCTCTTCACGAATTTTAGACATTTCCTCGTCCAACATAAAAGAGGCTTCAGCCGCACGCTTAAGTCGTTCATTGATTTCTTCAGGAAAATCACCCTTATATTTATAGTTCAAAGAGTGTTCAATCGTTGACCAAAAATTCATTGCCAAAGTTCTAATTTGAATTTCAGCTAAAATATTTTTTTGGCCCGTCGATGTTTGAATCGGATATTCGATCACAACATGATAAGAACGGTAACCACTAGGCTTACTGTTAGCAATATAATCACGTTCTTCAATCACCCGCATATCTTCCCTTATATGGAGCAATTTAGCAACATCATAAATGTCTTCCACAAATTGGCATTGAATTCTAATTCCAGCAATGTCTTGCATATCCTGTTCTAACAATTCTTCGCTAATAAAACGACGACGCATTTTTTCACGAATACTATCAACTGTTTTAACACGACCAGTCACAAACTCGATTGGAGAATGTTCGTTTTTTTCTAGAAATTCCTTACGTAAATTTCTAAACTTAATTTTTAATTCGTCAACTGCTTGTGAATATGGTATCAAAAATTCATTCCATTTAATCTCTGACATAATGACCTCACTTTTACTTACTACTTACAATCCTCAGAAAATAGGCATTACTCTCCTACTTCTTTTATAACTAACTTAATACTTAAATTATCCCTGAGACATAAAGTTTGCATATCATCTCATGACACATTAGTATGTATAGAAACTTGCCATACAGTTTGTATTTTTTCCAACATTTGGCTATTTTTAAAACAATGCGGCACTCGTTTATCGAATTAATTAGTTACATCATATTAGTCTCTGGGTACGTGAAATATTGGCAGTGGTGAAAGTTGTGTTAGGGATTTAGCCTTTAGACGACTTTTGAAATCAGTGTCTCTTGCAAAGTTCAAAATCGAGATTGGAGACCCAGTCCCCACAGCGTCAATATTTCATATACCCAGAGACGGCAACTAACCAAATTTGAGAAAGAACTCTTTATTCTCACTTTCCAACCTTAGTTACCTATTAAATATATCGTATATCCGTTCAAGATTCACTCAATTCCAGAATTATGTTCATGAGTTTATAATTTTACCTTTTTAAAAATTGTTGGTAGAATGACTATGCAATAGAGAGATGGAGGGAAATGTAATGTGGGAAATATTCTTATATATTAATCCCTTATGTTCGTATTGTTTAAAGGTGGAACAAGCTATTATTGATTTCACTCGCAAACATGACATTGATACACAATATCATTTCGTAACGAACTATAATATGGCTACAATAAATGATTATATGCATTTAAAAGGTTTCAAAATTACTGACATTGAGGAACGCAACACTGCTTCCAAAGAAGTACTCGAAGCCTCTAAGTTATATAAGGCTGCCTCTTGCCAAGGAAATAAGAAGGCACGTAACTTTTTAATGAATCTTCAAGAACAAGTTAATGTTCTAAACAATCCCTTTGATGATACCACTATCAAGCGTGCAATTAACAATAGCGGGCTTGATTATAAATCAATTATGGTCGACAAAGAAAGTCAATGTGTTGTTCAAGGCCTCAAACGTGATCAACAATTGTCAATGGAAATGAAGATTCAAAAGGCTCCCACAGCCGTAATATTTGATCTCGATGACGAAGAACGTCCTGGTATGATGATCAATGATTTCGGTGAATCACTTTCTCAAGAAAGTATCAGTTGTAATGTCAATGCGATGTTGGAACAAGAACTTCCACAAACATAGGAATTCGTTAATTCAAGCACGGTTATTAGTTTGGATAAGTTTAGACGGTAACTTTAAACAAAACGAATATAAGCAAAAAAGTGTAACAAAATAGACTCGTAATCCGCTATTGGATTGTGAGTCTATTTTGTTTTGAACGAAAAAACTATATTTCGTCACATATTTATGCTAGGTATTTAACTAGCACAACTCATTAAGGATAATAATAATCTTTCCCAAGATTATTTTTCACTTGTCCTTCAGTTAATAATGGCTGTTTCAAAAGATTTACCTCCGACCCACAGACCCTTTGCCAAGCCGGAGTTTGATAGATTGGGGCTTGTGGTAAAAAAGCATAACCTTCTAAATAACTTTCTACTGTCTGTTGATTTTGTTGATAAAAATTCATTTTGACCCACTGCGAATGTGGATCATTTTTTTGACGCAACTTTTTAACTAAATAGTCTTGCATCATTAACGGATGCAATGGATACTCGACAACCTGAAATGAGAAAAGATTTGGTAAATTAGTGAGAGAAAAAATTTCACGCTGAAAGAAAATTTTATTAAAAGGTCCAATAAATTTTATGTGGTGAAATAGCGTTAACTGTTGTTTTAATGAATCAAGCATCAACAAGTAATATCCGTAAGCTTCACTATATGCGATAAATTTCAAGTGCTCACGATGGACACGTGTTTCCAAATAAGCATCTCCCAAAATCCAAATACTCTCCAATCCTAATTTGCGATAGCCAGCCACACGCTCTTCAAGTACACTTTCATCAATCCGAGCACATTGATATTCAATAACCAATTGACGATTAATAAACACATCTGGACGTTGTTTGATTTCCGGTAAATAATATTCACTTTCCAATTTTTCAAATTTGTACTTCGACAATTCTTCTAATATTAATTGCTTACCTTTTTGGTGAATCAAACGTTCATTAATACTATTATTCGACTTATTTGCGTGACGAAAATACTTTCGACTCTCCGTCAAAATCAATTTAACTTGTTTCTCACAGTGACAACAAAAATACTTCTGATTTTCCACCGCCTCTTGTGCATAAATCAAAGTCCCTTGTTCGTCCAAAGCTGCATACATTTTTATCACCTCAGATAAAAATTACGCAAAAAAATACCGTGCACTTCAAAGTTACACGATATTTCCTGATAAAAAACTAAAAAATTGAAAGTTTCAAAAAAATCTTTACACATTAATACTCTAATCACCATTGATGCAAAAGTAGCACATTTTACACTAAGATATCTCCGTCATGACACATTTATCAAAAGCAGAGGATAAACTAGCCGGAAGGAGCAAGAAAAATTAGGTCGCTGTGAAGGTGGCGTTAGCACTTTAGTGCTTACACCACGGGACGAGCTTTGAAACTCGCGTACTTTGCGAGGTTCAAAGTCGAGGTCTGAGACCTTGGCTCAGACCGGTCCCCATAGCAAACTAATTTTTCTTGCTCCTGGAGGCAAATTTCAACCTCAGGTTACCAGCCAATACCCATTCCAAAGAATAAATCATTACCTAAATCTTTTAGAGAAGAAACATCCCAAAAACGTGCTATTTCTTCTTCATTTAAATCAATATTCTCATCATGTCGCAACATAGAGGCTTTAACAATGAAGTACTCAAATGTCCCTGTAAAAGCTTTTTCATCTTCCTTACGTAACTCATTCAACGTCTCTTGAACATATTGAGCTGTTTGTGAATTGCCGTGATATTTATTCAAATTTGAACTCAAATTTTCCATCGCTTTGATTACTTTAACTTGATCAGCTTGTTTCATATCAATACCCTCCAACACTGGCGCCCCAGAGATTATTGCCTAAATCAGTAAATGAAAGTGCCTGATGCCATAGTTTCTTTTCCTTAGAGTTCAACTTGATGCCATCAGATAATTTAACCACTGGTGCCTTGTTCAAAAAGTATTGCATGGCTCCAGTAAAAGCAACTCCCTCACTCTTTTTCAATTCAGCTAGGCTCTCATTCACAAATTGTGCGGTCAACGAATTGCCATGTGATTGGTTCAATTCATGACTTAATTGATTCATAACATCAAGTATTTCTGCCTTTTCTACCATTTGTCCTCATCTCCTAAGTCAATTCTAGCAAACCAATGTAACCGTTTCCACAAACTCTGGCGAAATAGCCTATTTTTCAATAGTACCTCAAAACACTTACTTATCATCGATGGTGTTAAACTGGGTAAAAATCTTCACTGGAGACCATCAATGATTAACTTTATTGGAGAATGTCTGGCAATGTTATTTATTGCCTTAATAGGTATTATCACCATAATAAACTTTAATAGCTATCGCAAAGCCACTACCTTAATCAAATTGTCTGGAATTATAAATATACTGAGTTTCCTTACTTTAATAATCACCATTATTTTTTTACACAATCATGCTCCAATAATAACGACTTTCCTATTAGTAGCCACTTGGATTGCTGCGATATTGCATGGTTACGGACAAGGAATGATTAATTGGTCACATCATATAGCCAGAGCCTTAATTATTATTGTTCTAATTGTATTAATGTTTGAGCCATGGATTTAAAAAAAGTACCGAGAATCTCAATAGATTCACGATACTTTTCTCTTAATTCTCATGAGATAGTCTATCCCATTCTTCCTTAGACAAAGTTTTGATATGACCCTTTTCTAACTGTAGTGGTCATGTTTTTTCCTTTCAGTTTATATCAATATTTAACTATCAATCCACTGATGAAGTTTACTAACATCTACTTTGTCGATTGTTAGTTCCTCTATATGCTCAGAAATCCAATTAATATCTTTATTCCACCAAGCTAATTTTTCTAAAAGCTGAATTTCTTCAGCACTAAAACGATATTTTAGAAGTCGGCTAGGATTTCCGCCCACAATCGAATATGGTTCAACGTCCTTGACTACTGTTGTATTCGCGGCAATAATTGCTCCATCGTGAATTTTAACTCCCGGCATCACAGTCACATTTTGTCCAAACCAGACATCATTTCCGACAACTGTATCGCCTTTTAATGGCAAATCGGCCAAAGTTGGAATATGGTCAGCCCAGTCACCACCTAAAATGTTAAAGGGATATGTCGTGATTCCTTCCATCACGTGGTTAGCTCCATTCATCACGAATTCAATTCCCGACGCAATTGAACAAAATTTTCCAATAATTAATTTATCATTTAGAAATTCATAGTGGTGTGTCACGTGATCTTCAAATTTCTCAGGATTATTTTTATCGTCATAATATGTGTACTCACCGACAGTTATATTCGGTCTAGTGACGACATTTTTTACAAAAACCATTTCCGGAATATTGGGATTTGGATAGATTGCATTAGGATCTGGTAAACTCATGAAATCACCTCTGGCTAATTTTGTTTATCATAACAAAAATACGAGTTTGGTACAAAACTGCTATTGCCTTTAAGCATGCGGCATAAACGTGGAACGAAACATAGCTTTTTCCGCTTAAAACAAATAGCGCCAGCAATCCAAAATCGGATTACTGGTGCTATTTGACTTAATGCTCGAAAGCTGAACATGTTTTGTCCCACTCTCATATTTTATGTAGAGGTCACTTTTGTCACAGCCTCTTTTAGTTCCCAAAGTAGTATCTTGTTAATTCCAAAGCAGTCTTAGTCATTACCTTCTTACCATACTCAGATAAAACAGCAGCTGTAACTTTAGTCTTAAAGCTGTATTCGCTAAGTAATGCCAATACATCGCTGTAGCTCATTTCATGCATTTCATCTGTAAACAAAATCAATTGCAAGTAATACTTATCTTTGTATTCCCAAAGGTTTGAAATTCCACTTTCTAAGTGTAATAAATTAGCCAATTGGACATAATCTTCAAAGTCTTTAAATTCAACAATAACAGTCTTCGTAGGTGTATCTGGGTCATTTAAATATGGAGCAGTATCGCTGTCATATTCTTCAGTCCCAACTTTTTCATCATCAAAGTTATTATCATCATTATCGGCTGAATCTTGTAGCCCATTTAATGGCAATGAACCTGTGCCGTCAGAATCGTCACTCTTGCTAATTAACAACTCCAAGCCTGCCTTATTTGGCATGATTTGGAAAGTAACAGGTTGATTATTTGTAAAAGCGTGATCCTTATCAACTTCATCCAAAATACTGTAGAAGAACGATTCAATCTGTTTTTTATTGCCAAGCAAATCCAAAACAGTTACACCACGTTCTTGTAAATCCTCTGTACTAAGAATGACTCTGATCGTGTTCTCATTAAGTCGATCCATTTCCATCATAGTCACCTCAATTCTGTATCTACATTTTAACAGTCTCAAAAACTATTTCAACTATCATACATCGATATTAGAAGTCATTCGAACAATATACTAAAAGTTGAAAAAGTAGTCAAAGATTATGCCTTTTTGGCCACTATTAAATAGCAAATACTTGATAACTATTGAGTATGTCCCATTCTGGATAAACTGATACTTGATATATTTTGAAGTCATTATCAAAATTTCGAATTATTAAAGCGTCACTAAATATCGGTAACAATCAAAATAAATTAAATGCTGTTAGTCAATGTCCATTTTAATGTCGTTGTATAGTGCCCATTTTTGGCATATCGATCATTATTCATATCAAGCAAGATACCATGGTTATCGTCCCAAGATAAATCATTTGAACCATTAGCAATGTCGCCATTGTAAATTTCGGTATCAGCTGACGATAAGATTTTTTCAATATTATCTTGACCCTTAAAAACTAAAACATCATTCAAAGTTTTTGAAGTATCATCAACATCTGTCAAAGGATGGTCCATTGAAACATTGATTTTGGCCGGTATAGCATCAGTTGGATAACTATTATTCGTCACATTGATGGCAAAAGGTGCATTGCGTTTTACTAGTCCTGCGCTGTCATAAGTTTCACCAAAATCGATATCAGGAACAGACATCTTCATATCAATTTGCGGTTGTTGTTGCCAAACATAGGTCGTTACAGGATTGCCAACCGTTGAGAACTTATCAACAATATCTGTATTTGACATTAAATCACCAACTGGAGCATGGTCAGTACCACCTTCTTCTGGGGCGACTTCTTGCCATTTATCACTAATAGCTTGGTATGTGCCCTCAGAGTTTGAATCACTAATAATCGTGCCTGGCACAGGTCTTCCCAATCCTGACCCAACTGGTTGGGCTGGACCTTTTAAATTAACTAGTACTGACTTGGGACCGAGAGTGACTTTCCAAAGTTTATAAGTACCACCAAACATGTACTGGACATCTGTTGCACTGGTAGTATCTAGATTAGACAGGTCTAAAGTTTCTAAATTAGGCATAGAGTTAAACATTGCATAAAATGTTGTGACTTTAGAGGTATTCCAGTTTTTAATATACATTGATTTCATTCCTGAACCCCAGAATGTACCACTCATATCAGTTATATTGGAAACATCCCATTTGCTTATTGGTAAATCATCTAATTTAGTAGTGCCTTTAAAAGTTTGATTTAAATTTTCGACCTTAGAAACATCCCATTTATCAATCGGTAATGATTGAGCAACAATATTTGAAAACGTATTAGACAAGTCTATAACAGACGAGGTGTCCCAATCTTTCAAAAAACTGTAATCAGTAATTTTAGAACTTGCAAAAGTATTCGACATATTCGTAACATTCGCTGTATCCCATTTATCAGCGTTAGATTCTGTAAAATCAATATCTCCTGTTCCATCAAACATATAACTAAAATTAGTTGCTGAATGGGTATCTAGGTTACCAATAACCTTATTTAACTTAGTCGTTTGATAAAATAAGTGATTAAAATCAACAACATTAGACGTATCATATTTTGATAAATTGATTTCCTTAAAACCCGTATTTGAAAACATAGAATCCATTTTTGTAACTTTATTAGTAACTAATGTTTGATACCCTTTTAAATTATTTTCATCAAGTAATTTCGCCCCACTAAACATTTGAGAAACCTCCAAAAGAGAACTGGTTCTCCATTTTGACAAATCGAGCGAAGACAAATTACTACAGTTCTGAAACATACCAGTCATGTTTGTAACACTAGATACGTCCCAATTATCAACTACTGAGAGACTAGCGTTTTTAACTCCCTGAAACATTTGGAACATTGAAGTTACTTTTGATACATCCCAATCAACAATATTTTTAATTTGATTGATATCACCAACGCTATTAGCAAACATATTAGACATATCTGTAACATTACCAATATCCCAAGAACTCAAATCCAACGAATTAAATTTAGCTCCCTGGAACGTTCCTGACATAGAGGTAACTTTTGACGTATCCCATCCTGCTATATCATTTACATTTGTTTTTGTGAAATCAACTTTTTCAAAAGTATTTCTCAAGGAAGTTACCCTTGACGTATTAAAATTATTCAATCCGAATATCTCCCCAGATACTCCACTAAACATAGATGACATTGATTGCACTCCAGATGTATCAAAATTTGAAACATCTAAAGACTTTAAGGATTTACAATCTAAAAACATAATTGCCATATCAGTTGCTTTAGATGTATCAAAACTTGATACATCTAATTCTTCAAGTAGATAATCATTGTAAAACATACTCCCCATATAAATACATTGAGAGGTATTCCAAGTATCCAGACCTAGTATTCTTTTTAGCTTCATATCATTGTAAAACATTCCTGAAAGAGAATACGCTTTCGAAACATCTAAATTAGTAACATCAATTATTTCCACATTGGAAAGGCCACTAAAAATACCGTTACCCCCAGCACCCATGACTGAGCTATAGGGGGTTACTCCTGGCTCCACATAAACACTCGTTATCAAATTCGCATAAGGAGCCCAGTTGCCTCGGCCATATGCTAAATGCCCAGCATGCACCGTCAGTTTTCCATCGCTATCAATATCCCAATTAGCAGTTCCGTTAACCCCACTATGAGTAATAGACTCACTAGAGGCAGCGATTGGCATAATAGTATTACTTCTAGAAACTCCAGACATAGTAGTCGTCGCATTCTGATTCAACATTTGTTGAGCATCGGGAACTGTATCGGCTTTGACCATGGCATATTTCCCAAATAGAACAAAATTAATTCCCATGATTATTTCTAATAATATAATATCAATTTTATCTAAGCGCTTACTTTGAAATCTCATAATTTCAATCATAATCTGTACCCCGCGTTGTAAATAAACAAATTCATATAAGATATTTTCTTTTCAAAGACATATTATCAATATATTCATGGTAGATTATTTCAATTTGAATAAAACCATTTTACCAACTGTGAATCGCGGTCTAATAGGCTTTAGATAATATACACATCGTCAAAATGTGTGTATTATCCCACCTAAATTCAAGAAAAAAGGCGAAAAAAAAGAACCATACAATTTGTATAGTTCCCATTTCAAAAAAAATCACTATACCTAAAAGTATAGTGATCCCAATTTTATTTTTTATAAGCCAGCCATTAGTTGAGCCTTTTGAAGTTCCATTGTTCTGACACTTCTAGGCAAGAATCTTCTAATTTCGTCTTCATTAAAACCAACTTGAAGACGTTTGTCATCCATGATGATAGGACGCTTCAAGAGGCCTGGGTTTGTTTGAACTAAATCTAACAATTGATCAATTGTTAAATCGTCCAAATCAACCTTAAGGTTTTGGAATGCCTTTGAACGAGTAGAAATAATTTCTTCTGTCCCGTTTTCAGTCATTTGAAGTACTTGTTTGATTTCTTGCTTATTTAAAGGTTCTGAGTAAATGTTTCTTTCTTTGTAAGGAATGTCATGTTGTTCGAGCCAAGCCTTGGCCTTACGACATGAAGTACAACTTGGAGATGTATAAATGGTTACCATATATAATCTCTCCTTTCCTGTGTAGTATCAAACTCTTTAAACACATAAATATTGTAACTTACTATCATAATAAAATCTATACTTTTTCAATAAAAAGTTACGAATATTTGTTCGAATTTTACATACTTGTGAAAAAAAGTACCCGACAAATAGCCCTTTATGTAAAGTGTTCACAAATTATATAAATATTAGTTTATTTATTGTATTAGTTAAATTTAATACAGCTTTCATTGAAAACTAATCCTTATTAGACCGCGATTAAACTTCCATCTCTAATCCTTGGAAAGCGTGAACGACTGGAATATCACCTGCATATTTTTGTGATTGTGCTAACATAGTCTCCAAGTCAACCGTTTGTGGAAGATGACTGATCATCAAACGTTTTACTTTAGCTTCTTTAGCTAAAGTCCCGGCCTCTTTAGTATTTAGATGTGCTTTACGTCCTGTGACATCTTCTGGGAAATTAGTGTCAGCAATTAATAAATCAGCATCTTTGGCAAAATCAACTAAGCCATCAAAATATGTTGTATCGGCTGTATAAACCAGAACCTTACCCGCTTTATCAGTAATACGCATTGCATAAGCTGGAACGGGATGAACCGTTTTAAGAAATTCAAATTTCAAATCGCCAATCTGCGTTGGTTCGTAGTCGTTGTAGGCAATTCCCTTTGTGGCATTATCAACAGTTAATTGTGCATAGTTGACAAAATCTTGTGTATGACCATAAATAGGAAGTGGATTCTCCTTCTTAGCGGCAAGCCATTCGTACTGCAAAACACCGACATCTGCTGTATGATCATGGTGATAATGGGATAACACAACAGCATCTAAATCGGTTGGTTTCATATATTTGGATAGCGCATTGAGAACACCACTACCACAGTCGACCAACAATTTTTTATCATCGGACTGTAGTAAATAGCCTGATGTACCAATTCCATTATGTGGATAACCACCGTAAAAGCCTAAAACTGTAACTAACATGGAAAACCTCCAAAAAAAATTTAGTTGAAAGGATTTCAATAATTATGAACATAACATTAAAGCTAGGCACATATAATTTTTTAAAGAGTCAGCTAACAACTGCTGATACCTTATTAAAACCCTTATTTCATGCAAATGCTGACCATCTTTTAATAAAAAGGTTATCGACATTTGCACAATATCGCAGTATCAATGGATTTTACAACCCTCAGAAGAATTTATATTCGTTGACTTATTTGAAATTAAATCCAGATCAAGCCAAGTTGTTCGAAGATAAATTATTTGGTACCCACCAATACTCCTTCAATTCTAACGCAACTGCCACCTTGCAAAAAAGGGAAAGTCCAAGAGAATATTTAATTATTCGCACATTTACCGAAACCAGCCAAATTAAAGCCTGGCAATTGATGCTACAAGAAGAAATTCAAAAACAAATTCAAGGTACAACTGAAGAAGATTTTGGATTCTTCTCAAAAGCTTATTCATTGGTAGATTAGTTTCTTGCCCTACAGAATATAGTCAGTTTCCGCATACAAGCAATTTGATTTTGGAACTCTTTCTTAACTTTAATTATGGAACCAAACAAAAAAGACTAGACAATTTTTATCATCGGCATTTATATCGAGATAAAAAATCTAGTCTTTTTGATTTTATTTTAATTTAAATGTAATACTCCACCAAAAATTTATTCAAAACAACGAATAAACTAGCCGTAAGGAGCAAGAAAATTAGGTCGCCGTGAAGGTGGCGTTAGAGCTTTAGCTCTTACACCACGGGACGAGCTTTGAAACTCGCGTACCTTGCGAGGTTCAAAGTCGAGATTCGAGACCGCCCTTCGGCTCGAATCGGTCCCCACAGCGACCTAATTTTCTTACTCCTGGAGGCGGCCCATTTAAAGATTAAATTTTTGCTTAATACCACGCCAAGAAACTTGGAAACTGATAATTCCGAATAGTCCGTACAAGACGATATAGCCACCATATATTAAGACGATATTCTTCGAAATATGCCGTCCAAAATCAAACATTGCAATCGCCGTAAAGGACTGTATCAAGGCAAAAACAATAGGAATTAAGAATGTTAAGGTATTTTCTCGTCTGATAATTCCCTTGATTTCTGATTCTTCAACACCAATTTTTTGCAATGTCCGTAATTGGCGTGATTGGTAATCATCTCGCAACAAAATCCGCAAGGTTAGAACGCTTCCCAGTGCGACCAATAATGCGACACTGAACAGTGCCACAATAAATAAATAAAATCCGCCACCTTGTTTGAATTGCTTTTTCAAATTACCTTGACGTAAGAAACCTGATTGCGTATAAGTTGCGGCTTCATACTTGTTAGGTTCTTTTTTCATAACTTCGATTGTCGAATCTGCCAGTGATGACTTGAAGTTGACCTTCATATAGTAGGCATCCCGATAATTATCAAGCTCACGTAATTGTGACTTGCTTAAACGATCCCCTTTTCTGAAATCCCAACCATAAAAGGTATCCTTCACTTCACTAGGCATATTCCGATAATATTTATTCGGTACGATCATCATTGGTCCAAAATGCATCGAACTACCATATGGGAATGAATGCCCTTGCTTAGCTGTTTGAATGATTGGAGCATCCTTGACCTCAATATCATGTTCCTTGGAATTATTGTGATACATAATCGATGAATTATAATCAATTTTCAAAAATTCATGTCCATTGATTTTTGGATTATATTTTCGCATTCGTTTGGGTAATGATTTATAGTCGGAATACGACATAAAGGTCATTGGCTGACGAATATATGATTGACTTGACTTACTGTAATAAGATACTAAATTGACCTTGACGGCTGTTTTATAGCTACCTTTCAACTTGGCATTACTCTTCTTCAATTCTCCTCGAATCACTTTCACAGTATCCTTATTAGCCGCTAATTCGAACGGATAAGCACTGTTGTAGTTTTGGTGTACCGCTTGGTAACCAAAGTAACAAAAGGTCAACAGAGCTAACGCTAAAGCCGATAACTCGGTCACAAACCATAAAATCGAAATGTTTTGAAAAAGTCGCTCCTTCATATACTTGAACGAAAATAAGTTAATACCTGAATAAGAAACTGAACGAATCCTTTCCATCACGTTTAAAATAGTTGGCAAAAAACCATAATAAACTAAGTAAGTGCCAAAAATATCTGTTACTACAACGTAAAAAATTTCAACAAGTGGTCGAGATGAATAACTAATTGTTCGCATATCTTTAAAAAGATATAGTGTGGTAACTTGCGCACTTAGCAATAATACGACTCCCAAAAAGCCTGCGGGAATCCGTAACCACCACCGAGCTTTGACAATCGTTCGTCGTTGCTTCTTCCGTAAGATTCGAACAGTCTTAATGGCATTAATCGTGCTTAAAATCAAGGTTGAGGCAGAAAACACTTGCAGTAAAATCAGCAAATTACCCCAGCCTATGTACATGTCAAAATTAAAATGCACCTGCATCAAGTAAAACAGCAACATGCCCATAAATTTTTGAAAAATAAACATGAAGGTAATCCCAATCAGCCAAGCCACTGCTTGCACAATTACGGTCTGAAAGAAACTAATCGTTACAATCACCCAACGTTGCATTCCTAATTTTTCAAAAGTTAAAAACTCATTTCGTTGTTGTTTAACGAAGAAACCGCCGACGTAAATCATATAAATAAACGCAAAAAAGGCGAATAATCCGCTCATAACATTCGTAATATCGTAAATGAAGGTATCCCACCAATGCAGTGCAATGTAAACTGAAGGACTATCCCCAATCGACATCAAAATCCCAAAAATGCCAATGGCAAAACTACATGCCAAAATATAGATCAAATAACTGTCACGCATATTGGACAGACTACGTTTAATAATTTTGCGATACATTGAAGTAATCCCCTCCACCAATCGTTCGTTGCATGTTGATTATTTGTTCAAAAAACTTGTCACGATTGCCCGGATTAACAATTTCTGAGAAGACGACCCCATCTTTGATAAAGATTACGCGACTACAATAACTAGCCGTAAACGCATCATGTGTAGCCATCAGAATCGTCGTTTTCTCCTTTTCATTAACCATCTGCATGTAATTCAACAAAATAGTTGCTGACTTAGAATCAAGCGAACCCGTTGGCTCGTCGGCAAACAAAATTTCCGGGCGATTAATCAAAGCTCGAGCGGCTGCCACAATTTGTCTTTGCCCAAGTGATAATTCATCAATCGCACGGTCAGATAGTTTTGTAATATTCAACAGTTGCATCATATAATCAAACCGTTCTTCAATCAGCTTTTTATTAGACCGATTCAAAGCTAATGGTAAAATAACATTTTCCTTCACATTCAAAGAATCCAACAATTCAAAACTTTGATAAATAAAGCCCATCTTATTTCGACGATACTTAGCTTGATCACGGTCATGCAGTTGTGTTAAATCCAACCCATCAATCATGATTTGACCATGATCAGGCCGTTCATTAGTCGAAATCATGTTTAACAACGTTGTTTTACCAGCACCAGAGGGACCCATGATACCCAGAAACTCACCATGGTCAACCTCAAGACTGATATCTTTAATAGCATGCACAGCATTACGCTTGCGCCCGAAATCTTTCGAAATATTTTTTACAGCAATTTGCACAGTTAACTCTCCTATGCCGCTGGTGGTTTCAGAAAAATTTTCCGAAACCACCAGCTAATGTATTTTTAACTTCTTTTTTATATTCATAAATAAAGTTTTAATCTGTTAATAGCAAGACAGCAAACATAAAATTCTACTATAATTAAAACAATTTCATAATTTATTTTACTTTAAATATAATATGATAAAAATAATAACAAACCTCTAGCCGGAGGGCACTATGAAGTTCACCAGCAGTGACAGTGGTGTTAGAGCTTTAGCTCTTACTCCACGGACGAGTTTTGAGATTCGCGATTTTTGCGAAGCTCAAAATCGAGCCTGGAGACCTTGGCTCCAGGCGGTCCCACAGCAGGTGAACTTCATAGTGCCCGGAGGCGGCAACATAAAATTGACTTTCAACCAAGTATAAATTATTGTTATCATACTATATAGTGTCTTTATTCTAGCACGGAGGAAATTTATCATGGCTAAAATTATGATTATTGAAGATGACCCATCCATCTCCCAACTAATCAGTGAAAATCTCGAAAAATGGCAAATGAATTCTTATATCACTAAGGATTTTAATAATATCATTGAACAATTCAATGACTATAAACCGGATCTAGTTTTGCTCGATATTAATTTACCAGTATATGATGGCTACTATTGGAACCAAGAAATTCGCAAAATTTCCAAAACACCAATTATTATCATCTCATCCCGTAATTCTAACATGGATCAAATCATGTCTATGAACATGGGGGCAGACGATTTCGTTGAGAAACCCTTCTCAATTGATATCTTAATTGCCAAAATCAATGCTTTATTACGTCGAACATACGACTTTACTAAAAGTACCAGTGACGTAATCGAACACAACGGATTAAAATTAAACTTATCCAGCGGTTCAGTTGAAATTGATGACAACAAAATCGATTTATCAAAAAATGAGTATAAATTATTACAACGTCTCTTAAAAGACCAAGGAAAAATCGTCACACGAGAACAACTTTTAAACTTCATGTGGGACGATGAGCGCTTCGTTGATGACAACACTTTGACCGTTAATATCAACCGTCTACGTGGAAAAATCGAGAAATTTGGCTTGAAGAATTACATCGTCACTAAAGTTGGACAAGGATATATTATCCCTAATCTTTTAACTATTTGATACTCTACACATATGATTTCCATTAACCATTATATATAACTAATACCCTAGCCTCCGGGTGCGAGAAATATAGGTAGCAGTGAAGGTGGTGTTGGAGCTTTAGCTCCTACTCCACGGGACGAGTTTTGAAATTCGCGTACTTTGCGAAGTTCAAAATCGAGACCTGAGACCTTGGCTCAGGTCGGTCCCCACAGCAACCTATATTTCTCGCACCCGGAGGTGGCATCTTTAAACCTTTAGTTAACGAGGTAAAACATGACATTTTTTAAATACTTACGCGATCATATCTACTCTATCCTGATTGTTCTAGTAGGAATGACCTTCGTTGAATTGGTGCTTTTTTTAGACCCGCAAGTTAACTTCCACATTGGTACCTTAATTTACACATGGATATTAGCGATGGTCTTTTTAATAGTCAATTTATCTATTTCCTACATGCACAAAAAGGCTTGGTACAAACAACTCGAAAACTATCAAGAGGACTTGTCTAAAGAACTCTTCGGTGCCCGCAATAATGAGCAAAAGTTTATTCAAACGAAAATCAACAATATTTCAATGGAATACCGCACCGAATTGACTGAACTCTATCAAAATCAAAAAGATCAGCGCGAATACACTGAATCTTGGGTTCATGATATCAAAGTACCTTTGGCAGCCTTAAAACTGTCACAAGATGATGATTTGGACCCTGCCTTAATTGCCGAAGAGATTGACCAAATTGATTATCTAGTCGACCAAGCACTCTACTTTGCCCGTTTGAATAATTTCTCAAATGATTATTTGATTCAAGAGCAAGATTTAAATGACATCGTTAAAGCTTGTATCCGCACAAATAAGCGCCTATTTATCAGCAAACGTATCGGTATCAACTTTGATTTAACCGATAAAAAAGTCTTGACCGATGAAAAATGGTTAAGTTTTATTATCAATCAAATTTTAGCAAACAGTTTAAAATACACTGACAATGGTGGTAAAATTTCCATCTTTACTACAACATCTAATAATAATATCGAGCTACATATCAAAGACAATGGTATCGGCATTTCCAATCAAGACATCAGCCGTATTTACAACAAAGGATTCACCGGAAGCAACGGCCGTCAATCCGGCAGCAAATCAACCGGCATGGGCTTGTATTTAACTAAAAAGATGATCGATAAACTTGGACATACAATCACAGTTACCTCACACCTAGGTGAAGGTACAGAAACAATTATTACCTTTTTAGACTTACCATATTACAAGTAAAAAAAGACTAGCTATTTTTCCACTGGAATAAATCCAGAAAAAGTAGCTAGTTTTTTTGATTTTGAATTGTTTTCGTACTGTTGATTGAAGATTCAAAATATACTTACCCCTTGCTATCAGTATCAATGAAATAAAACAGCAACACTGTAATAATCAAGAAAGCCCAACAAATAACCTAGCCGAAAGGGGCAAGAAAATTAGGTCGCTGTGAAGGTGGCGTTATGGCTTCAGCCATTACACCACGGGACGAGCTTTGAAACTCGCGTACTTTGCGAGGTTCAAAGTCGAGATTCGAGACCGCCCTTCGGCTCGAATCGGTCCCCACAGCGACCTAATTTTCTTGCCCCTTTTGGCGGCATCCTCAAAACCTACTTTTTAATTGCCGAAATAACCACCTTTTCAATCTCAGCCAAATCTTGCTTAGTTTCCTCTGCTGATTTCGGTGCCATAACTTTATTATTTTGGACAAAATAAAATAAAATTTGAGAAATGACCATTCTAATAATTGTTTCTGGTTTAATATCAGCTCTAATTTGGCCGGTCTCATGAGCCATTTTCACAAAAACTTGAATAATATCAGAGCCACGTTTCTCAACTAATTCAACAAACTTGTCGCGAACTTTATCTTTCGTCAAAATTTCTGAAAGAACGATTAAGGCGACTTCACGATTATCTACTAAAAAGTGATAGCGATTTTGAACGACAAAATGGATCAGATCTTCAATATTACCCTTTTTAGCAACTAATTCTTTTTGAAAGTCATTCACATAAACTGGAAAAATATTTTTCATCAATGGGGTAATAATAAATTCCAGCAAATCTTCTTTAGTTTTAAAATACTTAAAAATGGTTGCCTGACTCATCCCTGAAGTCTTGGCAATCTCTTGCGTTGAAGTACCATCGAAACCCTTTTTTGAAAAGAGTTCTAAGGCTGCTAAAACAACTTTTTTCTTACCCGTTGGCATATCGGACTGGCCAACCCATTTTTTAAAATCTTGTGAAAGCTCTTGCTCTGCCAAAAAATCAAATCCCTTCTACACTTTACGATAACGTTTTAAACCAAGTACATTTAAGATAGTTAATACTACCAAGAAAATCAACAACGCACCAATTGGCGACAAAATTTGATCAAGTCCTGCACCGCTCATCACAATATCACTCGTTGCTTGACCAGAATATTTAAGCGGTAAAATATAAGCAATATTTTGTACCCAATGTGCCATTGTATCTAATGGAATAATACCCGAGAAAAACACTTGTGGGATAACGATGATAGGAATAAATTGCATCATTTGAAATTCTGATTTGGCAAATGTCGACATTAAAATACCAAAAGCTAAAGCCACCATCGCCAAAACTACGTTCACAATCACAACATTCCATAAGTTTCCCAAAACCTCAACTTTTAGAACGTAAATCGTATACAGCACAATTATCAACGTCTGGACAATTGCTAAAAGCCCATAACTAATCATGTAACCAAACACGATCTCTGAACGTCTCACTGGTGTTGCCAAAAGTCGGTCCAAAGTACCACTTGTTCTCTCTTTCAATAACGCCATTCCTGAAATGAGAAAGACGAAGAAAAAGACAAAGAACCCCATTAAAATTGGCAAAATTTTATCAAAAAATGACGTATCTTTATCACCATAAACATAGCTATTATGAATCTTCGGTGTCTTCGATTGCTTCGATTTCATCCTCATAGCTATTTGCGGATTCATTGCCGCCATAGACGTTAATGTTGATTTCAATTCTTTGATATTCATTGCAACCATCGATGACTTCAAAGCAGCCTTCGTAGCTGTCGTTTTACTAGCATCAGTATTGGCATTTTTAACATAGAAATTACCATTTTTGTAATGAACGATGCCATCAACCTTTTGATTTTTTAAAGCTTTATTAGCCTTCGTTTCAGTTGCATATTTATAAACCTTGATATGATCAACTTTTTTTATTTGACTAACGAGACCGCTTTGGACGTTAATCGTTGCAATATTGACACTCGTCGTAGAGTTAGCGGTAAAAACAACCTTCATCAACGTCAAGACTAGAATTGGGGCTAAAAACATCAAGGCTAAAGTTCTTTTGTCACGCAATAATTCTTTTAAAACCCGTTTAGCGATAGACCAAGTTCTTTTCATTTTCGTATTCCACCTTTAAGAAAACATTTTCGACCGTAACTTCATTGTATTGGGCTTTCAAATTGGCTGGAGTATCATAGGCAATCAACTGACCACCAAGAATCAAGGCCACATCATCAACTAATTCAGCTTCATCCATAACATGTGTTGTAACTAAAATCGTCTTGCCTTGATCCCGCAATTTATGAAGTTCACTCCAAACTTGACGACGTAACGCTGGGTCAATTCCAACCGTTGGTTCATCTAAAATTAAAACTTCACTGTCACCAAGCATCGCAATCGCGAGTGACAAGCGCCGCTTCATACCTCCAGAATATCCGCTAACACGCTTATTCAAATCATTGGTTAATTCGACCACTTCAGCCACGTGCAAAATTTGTCGATTAGCCTTTTGACCAGCTATACCTTTCATATCAGCGTAAAATTGCAAGTTTTCTTTAGCCGTCAAGGCTTCATACAAAGCATCCGTTTGTGCCATATAACCAATTCGATTCAACAGTTGACGATTAGGCATGATTTTCCCAAAAACAGTGGCAGAACCTTTTTGCGTCTTTTCCATACCTAAAATAATTTTAATAATAGTCGATTTACCAGCACCCGAAGGACCAATCAAACCAATGATCTTACCTTGAGGAATATCAAAATCAATATGGTTCAAAACAGTTTCTTTGCCGAATTTCTTAACAACATTCTTCATAGAAATAATTGTATTTACCATAATTGTTTACCTTTCAAATCTGTAAAATTAGTTGGTGAGTGTTTGGTTACTCACTTAATGAACAAAGAATAATTCTTTTTAAAACGTTTGTCAATAACTGTGAAATTTCTTTAGCATCTAACCAGAAAAAAAGGTTCTTTCTCAACTTTGGTTATAGAATCGAATGTAAAAAAGGCTGGATATCTTCGCACTGGTATAAGTCCAGAAAAATATCTAGCCTTTTTCTCATATTCAATTTCAAATAATATGTAATCTTTTTATCGAATCAATTAATTAGTTATACCGTATAAAAAATAACGAATGTATTAGTCTCTGGGTGCAAGAAATGTTGGCAGCAGTGAAGGTGGCGTTATGGCTTTAGCCATTACACCACGGGACGAGTTTTGAAATTCGCGTACTTTGCGAAGTTCAAAATCGAGACCTGAGACGCAAGGCTTTGGTCGGTCCCCACAGCGCCAACATTTCTTGCACCCAGAGACGGCAACTAACCAAATTTAAGAGAGAACAAAAAAATACCCGTGAAGTAAAAGCTTCACAGGCATTTATTCTTTATCATTGCTTCGAACAGTTAACAACAGTATGCCTCCATTTCCCTATGCAGTGCTTCTAGTGAAATGTCATGGTCGTTGTTCTTAGATTCTCTGACTGCCTTCTCATAGAGTCGATCGTCCAAATCGTCTTCTATTTTTTCGACAGCTACCGAGCGAAGAAAAGCAGATACGCTTATATTCTTAGATTTTGCATAGTTCTTAATCAGCTTTTCGTCCTGTTCATCCAAATCTAAAGCTATAACTGCCATTTCTCGTCACCTACCTTATTTTCAAATACAGTGTATATTGTCGAACAACTTTTTTCAATAGTTATCTTATTCACAATTCAACTTTATATAAAAGATATTCTATAATTTGATTAATAATTATTTAATTTAAATATAACCGCCATTATAATTTATTCTTTCATTTGGCATACAAAATAAAAATAGGTCTACCACTGAAAGCGGTAACCCTATTTAGACTAATCTTTTTAACTTAATCGACGATTCTAGTCAATTAGTCAATTTATTTGCTTATTTTTTGGTACCAACAATTTTAATAATTGTTACTATCCGAATTTAAAAATCACTAATTAATTCGAATATTTCTACATTTTAAGTGTCAAAGCATTCAATGCAACAACCACCGTTGACAATGACATAACCACAGCACCGACGGCAGGACTTAGGACAAAGCCAACACCTGCTAGAACTCCGGCTGCTAGTGGAATGGCTAAGATATTATAACCAGCCCCCCACCAGAGATTCTCAATCGTCTTACGGTAGGTATTGTGTGATAGTTTGAAGAATTTGATAATATCACTTGGATCTGAATTATAGAGAACAACATCGGCTGAATCAATTGCGACATCTGTTCCGGCACCAATTGCGACACCGATTGTTGCTGAAGCCAAACTAGGTGCATCATTGATCCCATCACCGACCATCATGACATGATGACCATCAAGTTCGAGTTGTTTAATAACGTTGTGCTTATCTTCAGGTAATAATTCGCCTCTGAATTCATCAATACCCATTTGTTTAGCCATAATGGCAGCAGCTTCTTTATTATCACCAGTCAACATGATTGGGGTAATATTTCTAGCTTTTAATTCTTTAATAAATTCAACCGTATTCTTCTTAATCGTGTCACCCAAAGCAACAAATCCTAATACTTTGTTATCAGTAACTAGAAAACTAATGGTGTTACCTTTATCCAAATATGCTTGAACTAATTGCTTATCGACAGTAATTTTATTTTCGTTAAGATACTTCATATTAATTAAGTAGTATTCGTTGTTATCTAAAGTACCGCTCATACCATAACCTTTAAGAGCTTTAATGTTATCCAAAGCAGTTGGTGTAACGTTTTGTTCTTTAGCATATTGAACAACACTATTAGCGATTGGATGACTTGACCCACTTTCAATACCAGCAATAAGTGACAATAATTTCTTATCATCAACTGACTTATCCATACTTTGAAGTCCGTTGACGTTAAACTTACCCTCAGTTAACGTACCAGTTTTATCCATAGCAATGTAATCAATCTTACGACTGTTTTCGATTGCTTGGTTATCACGAATAATCAATCCATTTGTGGCAGCGATTGAAGTGCTACGTGACATAACCAAAGGAATGGCCAAACCTAAAGCGTGGGGACATGCGATAACTAAAACAGTAACTAATCTGTTCAAAGCCGTATTCATATCACCGAAAATCAACCAGTAAATAAATGATAAAATTCCGGCCGTCAAAGCAGCATAGAACAACCAACTAGATACCTTATCAGCTAACATTTGCGTCTTAGAACGATTGTTTTGGGCATCAGATACCAACTTACTTATTTGTGACAAATAGCCTTCTCCAGCCGATTTATCAACTTTAACCTTAATTGTGCTATCACCGTTGATTGATCCACCGACCACTTTACTACCGAGTTCCTTTTTAACAGCTTTGGACTCACCAGTAATCAATGATTCATTGATATAGCCAGAACCGGCAATAATATGTCCATCAAGTGGCACTGATTCACCGGCACGGACTTCAACGACATCACCTGATTTAACCATTGAGATATCGTGATCCATCGTTTTATCGCCATGAACCATGTGAACTTGATTTGGTACTAGTGAAGCAATTTTTTGTAACGCATTACCAGCGCTCATAGTCGACTTCATTTCAATCCAGTGACCTAACAACATGATGACGATCAATGAAGCTAATTCCCAGAAGAAATCCATGATTCGATTTGACGAATGTAACAAATCATTCATAACGAACGCATAAAGACTATAAATATAAGCAACACTGATACCCATAGTAATCAAAGTCATCATGGCTGGTTGCTTTTCTGACAATTCACCTTTAGCCCCCGTTAAAAATGGTTTCCCACCGTAGAAATAAAGCGCTGTGGACAAAATCAAAACGATCCAATCTGAACCAGGGAATTGAAATTGAAATGGTAGATGCATCCCCATAAATGGTGACAAAATAAATACTGGAATCGCTAAAGCTAGTGAAATCCAAAACTTTTGTCTTAAATCACCCATGTCCATCATATGACCACCGTGCATCATCATATCGTGACCACTGGACATATCCATTTTCATGTCTTTCATATCTGCATGTTTCATATCCATATCTTTCATAAAATCATCCCCTTAGTTCAATTCAGCTTCCAAGCAGTCACATTCGACTTCTTCAGGTGCTGTCTGAGCTTTTTTATTTAATGTTGCTATCATTTGCGAAATATCACTTTGCGAAATATCTGAATTCTCAATCAAATCATTAATTGCACTACCCTTACGCATACAACAGATGCTATCAAATAGTTCATTAACACTTTCATGAATTGCTTCATTCTCTTGAATCATTGGCTGATAAATATAAGGACGCTTTGTTTCCTCAGCTTTGAGAAAATGTTTCTTTTGAAGCCGAATCATCAAAGTCTTAATCGTGGCAGCTTTCCAATCTGTTTTACGTTCAAGGATCTCGATGACTTGCTTACTTGTGGCTTCACCTAATGTCCAAATGATTCGCATCACTTGCCATTCAGCACGACTCATCGTTTCAACCTCTTTCATGTCATTTCCTCCTCAATCTATGTTTACATTTGTAATCTCTTTTACACTTCTTAGTTTACAACTGTAAATTTAAAAAGTAAAGTATAATGATTATTTTTAGGGGCCGCCTCCAGGAACAAGAGATTTAGGTCGCTATGGAGACCGATTCGAGCCAAAGAGCGGTCTCGAATCTCGATTTTGAGCCTTGCAAAGACCGCAAGTCTCAAAAGTCGTCCCGTGGTGTAATGGCTAAAGCCATAACGCCACCTTCACAGCGACCTAAATCTCTTGTTCCTTCCAGCTAGTTTATTGGTTGTTTGTTTTATATTTTCAACTATTACATTAAATTTGAAAATAAGTTCAAAACCAATCAAACATTAAAATTAAAAGCAAAAAAAGAGGCACCCTATTAAGGATGTCTCTGTCTTAAATTACTTATTCGAATATTTTAAATCAAACAACGACCCAATTAATAACTATCGCACACAACCGAGCTATCTAATCGGACAAGCTCCGCTTTCGCAGTCTGACTGATCGACTAATTCGATATCTTTCTTATCGTGATTATCATTTTGTTTGGCAAAGACAGCAGCAACGTCTTCGCTTACTTCTGATTCACGTTCTTGATAAACTTTCTTGTCGATTGGCTCTTTAGGTGCTTGCTTAAAGTCAGCTCCACTATATGGTAACAATGAAGTTGATTTTGTGACGTGTCTGTATTGATACATCAATGATGCAATTTGGTCGGCTTCTTTGGGTTGGAAGGTAATGGTACAACTAACCGCATTGTCTGACCAATATGTTTGTAAGAAGGCTTGGGTAGCAAATTGTTCAGCGATTGAAACTGATCCTGCTGAAGCAAAGTTAGGGTCATCAGCATTGGCAGCCTTAACTGGGAACTCAACGCACATTGTATGTTTCGTGTAAACGTCAGGTTCAATCTTGTATCCACAAGCTTTCAAGGCTGGCAATAATGGGTCGGTATCTTGGAATCTGATTCTTTGAATCAAGTATCCAGCATAGTGGAAATGCATTCCTTCCGAAACTCCAGCTAACTTAGCAACAGTACCAGATGGTTTAACTGTTGTGTGTTTAATAGAAGGTTTGCATCCAAGAGCTTTGGAATATTCCTTATCAGCTTCAACAACGGTGTGATACAAATCATCGAACTTATCAACAACACGTTGGTCATAAATTGGCTTTTGAATTGTTTCGCCTGATTCAGGATCAGTTGTAGCTTCAAAGCCTGTCACAACACGATTTCCAAAGGTTGTCAAAATCCAATCTTGAATACCTGACATTGAGACACCGATACGACGATTCTTTTGAATAACATCACGTGAAACTTCCCAATCATAGTTGCTGAATGTAACACGTTTTGTATAACGAGCAGCCAAAGCAAAGGCCTCTTCCAAACTCCAACCTTGTTCAGTCGCAATCAATGGGAAGACTTCAAACAAGTTACATGGTTCACCATTACTTAATGAAATCTCTCCACAAGGATTAGTTCCTTCAACACCATCATCAATTCCTGGTTGATAACCATCAATAACACGTCCATAGTTACGTGACAATTCCAAGTTAACAATACCAGGTTCACCATTATGAGTAATTGAATCAGCAATTGGTGCATAACGTTTGAACTCTGAATCAACCGCCACACTGTTGTTTGAGGCCCAACGGTGGTGATATAGCTTCTTTTGATCTTGTTTCATGGTAATAAAGTCGTCATCAGTTGCTCCACCTAAAGCAAGCTCAGCTGAACGACGAACATTACCAGCAACAACTGTTTTACCAATCAAGTTACCCATATCGGTACAGTCAACTGAAGTCAACTTACGTCCAACGGCATTATTCAAAACTTCATTAATATCAAAGAACATTTCAACTAAAGGTACTGGACCTGAAGCAGTTCCACCAAAGCCCTTAATTTTTTCACCTTTGGCACGAATGTCAGTAATATCAAGGACAACATCTTTGAAACCATCATTTGTATCGTTAAAGTGGGCATCGATCATATTGGCATTACCGATAACCCAGCCTTCACGTGTATCAGGAAGTTCATAATGACGTGTGTCTGAAATATCATGTTTTGCCAACCAGTCTTCACGGTCAACCGCACCAGCAGCAATGGCATCCTTATATGAGGCACTTTCCTTACCGATAATAACAGTTAAATCAACTTTATTATCAACAACAGGCATTAGTTTCATATTGCTAGGAACAACAGAGAAACCAACCCCGCCGCCCTTCATCAATTGATCAAACATGAATGAGAAAGGCATTGAAACGGCTAGTTGATCTTTTTGAAGATAACTAGGCACGATATGGCTATCACCATATTTTTGAGGTCTGATGGCGACAAACCAACAATTGTTTAGGGCATCCCCATTACGATGTTGATATTCAGTTCCAGAGATCCAAAGGTTTCTCCCTGAAGGAGTGGCAGCTAAACCATAGACCAATTTGTATAAATTTTGAGCTTCTTTAACTAATCCGGCATATTGTTCATCAGTTAAATTGTCATTTTTCAAACGAGGGTCAAGATTGATGTTTCCTTCGACCACACGTTTAACAGTTTCGGACCAGTTTTCAGTCCGGCCAAGTTCATCAATATAACGCGCATAAGTACGCTTGTATGTAACCCAGCCTAATTCACCCCAGTGGGGTTTAATTGTTTTCTTAACTTCATCGACGAATTCGTCAGATAAAATAACTTTATTAATTACGTCCATTAATAATCACTCCACAACATTTAAATAACACAATATATAGTACCTTCAAATTGAAATAATAACAATATCTAGTAGTCAATTATTATCATTGACTTTTGACAAACCATTTTGTGCCCCGCCATTTCAGCAGTTTTATGATCAAAATTACATTTTGTACCTTAAAGAATTCTTGAGAATTCAAAGCGAAAAATCAAAGTCGCAACTACTATTCTAATATCGAACTCGAAGACTTCGCAATGGTTTTTTCAATTTAAACTGTTGGCAAAATTTCAAGTGGATAACACTAAATTTTTTGCTTGACACGAACGTATGGTTGTCACATCAGGTGTTCCACAAGAAAAATTATTTTGGATATAAAAAGGTCCAACGATTTAAAGTTAAACCGTTGGACCTATACCAATTTTAAAAAGCTAATATTCTTGAACATCGCTGAGTAAAACAAATTCATCTGTAGCTACACGATAATAAGTTTCGCCATCCAAGAAAATCACTCGATCCGAATACCACTCACTACCAGGTGCTAATGCGCGGTCAGTAATTAATTGTCCATTATGATCATATAAAGATGCTGGACCTTTAGAAATAACTTTTAAATCTTGGACCTTGGGCATATAAACATAACCTGCATACAAATTAACAACTATATTTGGTGCCAATTGAAAGAATGTTTGGTCACCCTTGTCGTATTCAGTATTGATTAACCACGAAGAACCTTTGGGTAAAATTGTTAAAGTTAAGTTTCCATTCTGATCAGTTGTTTCGGTCGTTCTTGTTACCGCAAAGGCATAATGTCCTGCAGGCAACGTTGAATCCGCCTTAACTGTTGTCACATTAGCAACAGTCGATAATCCAAATAGTAAACCAATTGATACAGATAAATATGTTATAACTTTTTTCATTATATTGCCTCCTAAACATATTTATTGCCACAATTATAGGTTTATATAAATAAAAAAAGCAGACGCATAGTCTGCTAAGCCTGTTTCATATCAACCGTACTACGGGATTTATATTGCATAATTGGACCTAAGCGATGTTCTTTACGATAGATATCCCAGTCCATCTTGCGAACCCAAAGTTTAGTATTTTTATCCCCAATATCAGATACCAAAACTTTTGAATGACTGAACGGATAAACCACTATCAGTAATAATGAAAGTAAAAATCCATTTGTAAAGAACAGCAAGCCTATTATCATCAAAATAGTAACAATATCGAGCGTTGTGATTCGACGATAATATGATTTTGATTGATCCAACGTTTGCATATTAATATCTCCCTTAGTAGATTCCCTTTTACGACACCAACTATACTATCAGAAGATTATTTCTAGCAACTAATTAAATAAATCTTAACTATTTGTTTAACAATTAAATTCACTAAATATTTAATCCTCAATCATTTGTAAAAATAAAATAGCAAAAATATCATTTAATTTATTTTATTTAAAATTATTCATCGTATTAAAGAAATTTCTTTAAAGATATAATATCTTAGTGTAGTATGTTGTTTGAGGGTATTTTATTCTTTCGGGAATAATATATATAACAAAACAAAAGCAGCCACTAATTTGGCTGCTTTTGTAATTTAATTAGATAATTTATGACACTGTGTCTTATTTACTTAAGAATAATTAATGTTGGGGATTATATTTATTTTGGAGTATATATTAACGCTAAAATGCCCTACTTTTTAAGGGGGAACAATTATCGAAAAAATACAAAAGGTCATCAACAAAACTATCTTAGCTTGTGTTGCTATCTTAACCACTGCAATATTTATCCTAATGTTAGCTTTTTATCATCACAATTTTTTATTTCAAAACACTCATAATTCTATTATTGTAATCGCGGCAGTTCTATTAGTGCTTTTAATTGGCTATGGATTAACACGAATAAAAACTGACGATCGAATACTCAACTGGCTCGTTGTACTCAGTATGATTCTTATTTTCATGATTACTGCCTTAATCTGGATATCTAAAGTACCATCTGTCCAATTAAGTGACTTCGGTAATTTCTGGGATCGACTGCTAAATTACCATATCGGTGACCCACTTTATCAAACAGACAACGATTATTTCTCTAAATATGCCTACCAGTCCGGCTATTTCGTTTATGCCATGATTGTTTCCAAAATCTTCGGCTATCATATCTTTGCCATTCAATTTCTTAACGTAATTTATCAAGCTCTAATTCTTTTGATTACTTACTTATTTGTAATCAAAATCTTCGATAATATCAAAATGGCCCGTTTATCAATTCTTATTTTAATGATTGACCTTGATTGGTTCGCATTGAACAGTCAAGCAAGTAACCAATATTTAGGTTCATTGCTTTACTTAGTAACCTTCTATTTAATAATGAAAAACGAACTTAAATATTACATTTTAGCAGGTATCACCTTGACTGGCGGTTGTTTGATTCGTCCAATTGGACCAGTCATCATTGCTGGAATCATCGTTTATGCGTTGATTTATCTACTACTAAAAAATAAAGATTATCACGCAACAATAAAAGTGTTTTTAACTGTTGCCATTTACTTTGTACTCTTTTCACTAGCTGGTTGGGGAATAAAAGCTTCTGGTATCAATGAATACGGTCTTACTAACAACGATCCTGAATGGAAATTCGTAACAGGATTAAACTATCAATCAGCAGGAACATATTCACCTGATATGGACCAATTAATTAATCCAAACAAGTCACGCAAACAGATGAGTAAAGTTGAATATAAGAAGTTACATAAAGAAATAGCCTATTTAAATCAAAATCATGCTTGGCTACCACTCTTTATTCATAAAACTCAAGGTCTTTGGTCAAGTCGAACAATGGCAACTGATGCCGCTAATATTCGGATGGCTCATTCTACTAAAACTGTTGATAGAATTAACTTCCTGGCTTATGTCGGTTCAATTATCCTAATCATCTTCTCTTGGATTGGCTCACTACAGCTCTTCCGTACAAAATTTGATGACAAACTGTATTTATTGCTATTACCGTTAATGGCATTTGCAGTTGTTCAACTATTGATTGAAGTTCAAGGTAGATATCGTATTGAATTTTTACCAGTCATTGCGATTGTTGGTAGCTTGGGGCTTTATCAAGTTTTACACGTTCTTAGCTCAATTAAACTAAATTCTAAAAAAACATTTAGTTTTATAAAATAAAGTGTGACAAAACATAATTAGTATTCGAAAAAAAGTAATCCGATTTTGGATTACTTTTTTGTTTAAATGTAGCAAGTCACCTACATTTTTATACCACATATTCAAGGTAAAAATATTTTTAAAACAGACTTGTTTTTACTTGTAACGATTCTGTAAACGTTCCCCGCTTTCTTCTATGCTAATCTTGATAATGGAACTTTTAGGGGGAATAATTATCACAAAAAAGAAATTATTTTTTATCATATCTTTTATTACGCTGTTATCAATCGTCAGTTTAACAAAAGTAACGACAATCAAGGCTACATCAAAAATTAACGATTACATCATTTCTAACAAAATCAAACCCGTCTCAATTCAAAATCAAGAAGGCACTTTCAATAAATGGAATGGTTATCGTAATGGTGTCGGTCATCCCGAAGGCATTGTTGTTCACGAAACATCTGAAGCTAATGTCACGGCTCAACAATTCACAGACCGTTTTAACGCTAATTGGCCAAAACTCGAAACTTACGTCCATGCTTTCGTGGATAATAATGAAATTTTGAACATTCACAATACTGATTATACTGTCTGGGGTGCTGGTCCAACTGCCAATGCCCGTTATATTCAGGTAGAACTTTGTCGAGTTAATTCCTATGATGCCTTTGCCCGTTCACTGTCCAATGATGCCTACTACATCGCTTCAAAATTGATTCAATACAATTTGCCAGATATCCCTGGTCAAACAGTCATCTCACATGCTCAAGCCAGTAATACTTGGCATGAAACTACTCATCAAGACCCAGTTTACTACTTCAGTACTTGGGGTTATGACATGGACCAATTCAATGATTTAATCAAAACCTACTATAATAATTTAAAAGTTTATGGTGATGTTAACGCTCAAAATGATCACATTATCAAAGTTAATAATCCGCATGCAGCTTATGTTCCGCTAGTTAATATCACTAACGATAATAAAATTATACCGATTACCAATCAGGGACTTGCCAACGGTTCCATTTGGTACACTGATCAATCCAAAACGATTAACGGGATAACCTATCGCCGCGTTGCAACTACCGAATGGGTAGCCAATACTTATAAAGGTTAAAAACGATATTGCCCTGAACTAATTTCTACAACATACTTAGAAATTAGAACTTAACTTCTTCTACTCAAAACAAACGGCGTCAGTAATCCAATTTTGGATTGCTGGCGCCATTTGTTTTAATGCTTGAAAGCTTAGTTTTGTTACAATGTGTTACTAAAACTAAGCTAAACTACTTGCTTTAACCCATTCTGTTGTAGCAACTTGATAGTATGTTTCTCCATTTAGAGTCATCTTATTAGCTGTCTTCCATTGTGTTCCCGGTCTTAAAGCACGACCAGTTACAACTTTACCATCTTTTGTATAAAGACTGGCAATTTGTGAATTGATAGTTACCACGTTATTTGAAGGTTCTGCTGGTGTTTCACCATTAACTGTTACAGTACTTGCATCAACCCATTCATCTGTAGCTACTTGATAATATGTTTTACCATTCAAAATCATCTTGTTAGCTGTCTTCCAAGATGTATTTGGACCTAAAGCACGACCACTTAGCTCCTTACCTTCTTTATTATACAATCTTGAAAGAGTGCTACCAGTTTTTACAGTATTTGTGAATGGTGTCACCGTGTTAGTGGTGTCATTGTTGACAGTGACTGCACTAGCTTCAACCCATTCATTTGTAGCAACTTTGTAGTATGTCTTACCTTTGATAACCTTAGTATCAAAAATCTTCCAAGGTGAATTAGCCTTCAAAGTACGACCAGTAATTGTATTACCATAAATTGTATAAAGTTGAGCTGGTTGATCATTAACAGTGACCGTACCAGTAGCAGCGTCAGCATCTTTTGTAACAGTTACGAATTGAGTATTGTTATCTGTTTGTAGTGTCAAACTTGTCGTGTCAGCTTTGTAACCAGCAGGAATTTGACTTGATGTTAAATTATAGGCATCGCCAACTTTATCACTAAAGATCTCAGTACGACCTACTTCAGTATTATCCGAAGTCTTAAAAATAACCGTATTGAAAACTTTTTTATTAACAGGTACGTTGTACTCCTTACCTTGAACTAAAGTGATTGTTTGTTCAGCATCGTTGACCCAGTTGCAGCCGGCTGGTAAATCAGTCAACTTAGCAGTGTTACCAACACCACCATTAACAACTTCAGAGTTAACAAGCTTGCCGTTTTGATCAACATAGTTGACCTTAACAGAAATCATTTTGTTTACAGTTACTCTAACCGTAGCAGCACTGCCACCAAAAACTGCCTTATTGTTAGTTGGAATGGCATATCCGTCTGGGGCAAAGGTTATTGGTGAACCTTCAGTGCCTTGTTCATCCTTATTAAGGATAAAATTACCATCTTGATCATAATAAGCAACGTTGTTTGTTACATTAGCTGTGGCTTGAGTAGTAGCAGTATTGTCAGCGTGAACTGTTGTTGATGTAACAGTTGCACCTAGGACCATACCTGAAACTAGAAGTCCACTGAATAATAATGATGTACTTTTCTTCAAAATTAATCCCTCCATATTGAAATATTCATAATTAATTATAAAACTTCAATTTTTTTGTTGGCTGATATTTTGGAAGGTTTAATAGTATTTTAACTATTGGGGCCGCCTCCGGGTGTGGGGATGAATCTACCTGCTGTGGGACCGGTGCGAGCCAAGGTCTCGCGCCTCGATTTTGAGCTTCGCAAAGTACGCAAATCTCAAAATACGTCCGTGGAGTAAGGCCGGAAAAACACCGACCTAACTCCACCTTCACTGCTGATAGATTCATCCCCACACCCTCCAGCTAATTTATTCACTGATTTTCATCTCGTTACTGCAATAAAAAAACTCTAGCAAGTTCAAAATTCACTAGAGTTAATTCAAATAATTACGATACTAAAAACAAATCTCAAAAACCGGTACTATGTCTATTCATTACTTAAAAATAGCAATTAAATTATCAAATTTTCAATATTATACTTTATCGAAAATCAACGAATAAACTAGCCGGAAGGAGCAAGAAAAATTAGGTCCCCATAGCGACCTAATTTTTCTTGCTCCTGGAGGCGGCATATTTAAACAACCGCTCGACCATTTTTCAAATAATTAAGTGACACAAAAACAGCCATAAGTACTCCGCTAATAATTAACAAAACAAATGGACTATATACAAACACGGTACCAATTATTGTTCCGATTGGCATTGCAATTTGTGACGCTCCAAAGACAAACGAAAAAACTTTTCCTTGGATATTCTTTGGAACTGAGGCCTGCATATATGTACTCATCGGTATTTCCATAGAAACTAAGGATGCTCCCATAATTATCGAAACTGTTAGGAACACTATCAAACTAAACAAATGGGAAATATTCACGATTCCTGTTATGCCAAAGATTACCAAAGAGATAGATATGTTAATCATCGCTAACATACTTACTCGGACTGGTTTGGATATGCTCTTTATTAATGAAAGAAAAGTCCCTGCCAAAATAGATACGACTCCGACCATTGTTTGTTGCAATCCATATTGACTATTCGTAAATTTCAAAATGTGTACCATTAAGAATGGTAAAGCAATATTAGATATTGCCAAAAAGATATTAACGCCGATGGACATGATAATAGTGTATAACAATACTCGATTGCCCTTTAATATTTCACGGATTTTTAGATTATTATGCTCTGTTACTTTCTCTTTTACATCTGCTTCGTTATTTATTGCTGCGTGAAAATCAATCATTGAAATCAAAACCAATGACATTAAAACTGTCACTATTCTAATGGAAATCATATTGTGCATTCCTAATAAAGAATATATCGAAGCTCCGAGTGCTGGCGAAAAAATTTGTGAACATGACGCTGCTAAACGTTGCATGGAATTCAATTTTTGTATGCGATTTTTTGGAACTAAGTTAATAACCGATGCTTGATATGATGATTGTTCAACTAAATTAAATATATTAAGGAACACCAATACAATCAAGGTCATTAGAAACTTTATTGTCATGACTACCTTAAGCTGTAAGAGGAAGAAATAACATAATACTACAACAATTTCTGAAATATACGCCAAACTAAGTATCTTTTTGTGTGGGTATTTATCTATCAAATCTCCCACTTGATGAGAAAGAAAAAAGGCGATCAATGGTGAAATTATTTGAGTTCCAGCAAACCATAATGGCGATGAGGATTCTCTTAAAACATACAAATCAATGGCAAAGGAGAACATCCCATTACCAAAACCTGAGATAAGGGATGCCGATGTAGCTAAATATATTTGTCTCTTAAACTTATCCATATTTCGCCTTCTTAGATTAGAACATTATTATATTTTTTCTAATAATACTCCACCTATTAAAAGTCCGCAATACAAAAGTCATACTGGGATAACGGATAATAACTTTCAACTTGTAAAATAATATAGAAATATTTTTCTAATAAAAAGAAGTTGAATGACATTTAATCATTCAACTTCTTTCAATTTATGGTATGTATTTTAATCCTTTAAATGCTGATTAAAATATTTAGATAGTCCATTCAATTTATGATATTTCTTAATACTATTTTTCAAAAACGCTGGATTATTTAGCTGATATTTCCCATTACTTTCAACCCAATAAGTAACATCTGGATTATTAACCACATAAAAATTCTTGGTCGTTAAACCATTTGCTTGATGTTGTTTAAGATCATGATCATTCTCTGGGCGGAATTGATTTAGTCCTACGATAATCGTTTGACCAATCTTTGGCAACGGACTATTGGGATTGTCACTGTAAACTTTAGCTTGAGGATTTTTGAAACCAAACTGTTTGCCGATGTACTCGCCTTCCAAACTTGTATACTTAAACTTCGCAGTAGTAAGTCCGCCTGACAATTCAGTTTTGATGGTCTTTCCTTGATAATTTTTATTACCGGCCAGTACCTTTTTGATATAAATCGTAGCCTTGGTTTTTGTTACCAGTGTTGGTTTATCTGCTTGCAGATTAACTACTTGCGCTTGAACGACTAATTGACTGCCATTTTTAAAACGTGACAATGACATATCTTCATCATGATAACCTGTTGGAACGGTGGCAACAAAAGGTGTTAAATCTTTTTGATTAACATTAACTGCTGCAGATTTTTTCTTCTGCCAAGCCTTTTGATTTTTTTGAATCGTTCGTTCCGGTTTCTGTGCTTGTTGCTTCGTTTGATTGTTCTTGGAACTACACCCAACTAATAAAAAGATGCTCAATACCAAAACAATCCACAAAAATTTTCTCATTTAATGTGTTCACCTTTTTTAAACTGATTGCCAATGAAATACGTTATTGCACTCATAAACACTGACATCATCGCAAACGTTATTAGTGATGTCCAATTATAATAGCCACCAGTCAACAACATAAAGATAAAGAAGACTACAAAATAAATACTCCAAATTATTTTACGTTGATAATTAGTTACGATTTGAATTAGTGATAGTAGGAAAATCAACAATACTTCCCAAGGAAAACTGTGAAATAGTGGTCGTTGGTTAAAAACGTTCATCCCTAGTGTTATCAACAACCAGAAGATGACAAATATTAGAAAATTACGGATAACTTTGTTCTTCATATGTCCCCTCTCATGAAAACTCCTATATTAGGGTAACATACATTGAAAAAACAACGAATAAACTAGATTATATCTTCAAATATGCCATCTCCAGAGCAAAGAAACAGTCACTGGCAGTGCGGAACGGCCCGAGCCACGGTCTCGAGCCTCGGTTGAAGCCTTGCAAGTTCAGCAAGTCGCCAACACGCCCGGTGCTGTAAGAACGACAAAAACAGTCGTCCTTACAGCACTTTCACTTCCAGTAACTGTTTCTCTGCTCTTCCGACTAATTTATTTTATACTTGAAAAATAATATGATATCAAAAAAGCATCTATGAAGAATACAAATTAATTCTCCATAGATGCTTTTGCTATATATAATTATTCATTACTGTTATCTGATTACACTTAAAAAGAAACTAATATCCTAGCCGGAAGGAACAAGAATTTAGGCCGCTGTGAAGGTGGCGTTAGAGCTTCAGCTCTTACACCACGGGACGAGTTTTGAAACTCGCGGCTTTTGCGAGGTTCAAAATCGAGGCCTGAGACCTTGGCTCAGGCCGGTCCCCATAGCGACCTAAATTCTTGTTCTTGGAGGCGGCATCTTTATAATAACTATGCTTTAGAATCCGCTACATCACTAGCATCATCATTATTTTTCTTTTTATCTTTAGGTTTCTTAACCCTAAACAAACGCTTATCATGCCAAGTAATCAAACTAATCAACGATGACATCGTCAGTGGCAAGATAATGACCAAGATAATCAAACCGAAGATAACACCTAAAGCTACTTGAATCAACGTCGTAACACCTGATGGCATCAAAGCGGCGAAGGTACCACTCAAGATAATAGCTGCGGAGATAACAACTGTTCCGATTGAGGTGGCCGCATTTAACATCCGGTCCTTCAAATCTGGCATTGGTTCATCCTTAAATCTAATCATCAAGAAGATACTGTAATCAACACCTAAAGCCATCAACATAATAAAGGTGAAGAATGGCGTATTCCAACTCAACATATTGTCATGCAAAACTAATTTCGAGAAGATTCTCGTGATTCCTAATGAAACTTCATAGGCCAATAACAAAGTTCCAATAATCGTCATTGGTTGCAAAATCGATTCTGTTACGACAATCAAAGCAATTCCGATACCGATGGTCATGATTGTTGCTGTCCGACCAAAGTCACCATTTGCCAAAGCTCTCAAATCATTATTTTGCGATGTTTGACCACCGACGGCAACTTTAGCGTGCTTCAATGCACCATGTTTTAATCTAGCTTTCATATCAGTTTGAATCATCTTCAATTGCTCAGAAGTTGTATCACTATTAGGGTCGCCTTTAAAGACAATCGTCAATGAAGCGATCTTACGATTATTATTCATATAAGCATCAAGTGAAGGTTTAAAGGCTTTACTCTTAATCGTATCTTTTGGTAGATAGAATGTATCACCAACATAAGACTTTCTAAGGCCATTTAGATAAGTCTTCATTGTCGTGTTACCTTGAGCAAGTGAATTCAAACCATCATTTGCTGAAGTTAAACCTGATTCAAGTTGCGTTACTTTACCAGCCATTTGTTGCAACTGGGTATTCATTTGTTGAACGCCACTATTAACAGTTGCCGCACCACTGGCAACACTTTGACTACCAGAAGTTAAGGTTGGACTAGTTGCAGCTAAGGTACTTGTTCCACTAGCTAAAGTCGACATACCTGAAGTTAAACCAGGCATTGAACCTGACAATTGTGAAATTCCTGATGATAAAGCAGTTGAACCAGCACTCAATTGGCTGATTGAACTTTGTAATTGTGCTATCTCACCACTAGCGGCACTAGTATTTTGACCAGAAGCTTGCATTAAAGCTAACAACTGGCTAGCTTGACCAGACAATGAACTAACTTGTGATTGTAACTGTGACATACCGGTTGCTAACTGAGCAGAACTACTATTCAAAGTTGAAACGCCACTTGTCAAAACTGGCAACTGGCTATTAGCGCTCTGAACACCGCTGTTAACACTATTAACTCCAGCCGTATACTGATTAATACCACTAGATAACTGTTGAGCACCATTTTGAAGTTCACTCGTACCATTAGCTAATTGTTGAACCTGAGCGGTACTGCCACTAATATTGGCACTCTGTAATTGTGAACTGGCCGAATTCAAACCTGACTTAATTTTCTCAAGTCCTTTAGTTGAAGTCGTTAAACCATTCGTAATAGTAGTTAATTGATTCTTGAGATACATACTTTGAATCTTATTACCACCAGGCTCAGTTGCGGAAGTAACTGTTTTAACACCTGGTTCTTTTTGTAAGTAAGTCGTTAAATCATCAATCGCGGCCAGTTTAGCTTGCGTCGTCATCCTGGAATTATCCTCAATTTCAACCGTAGCTGGAGCTGACATTCCTTTGCTAAAATGCTTTTGAATAATTTGATAACCGGCCTTTGCTTGATAACTATCCGGTACTTCATCAGCATTATTGAAATTCAAAGTTGAATCTTGATTGATGAAAAATGGTACCGCACAGACGGCAATAATACCAAGCATGACAACTGGATAGGCTAAGGCAGATCTTGACAATCCATACCAGATTCGACTCTTGCCACCACCAGCACTGACCTTGCTAGGCCAAAACATTTTCTTTCCTAGCGTCTGCATAAAGAACATGTTGAGCGTTAATAAGACTGCTAGTAAAACCAAAATTCCGATGGCAACACCAACAGCACTTTGATAAAACTAAAACTTTGCTAGAGCTAAGACTGAAAATCCGATGAAGACCGAGACACCACTGTAAAGAATCGTCCGGCCACCATGGATCTGAGCCTCATGCGACGCTTCTTTTGCCGAGAGTCCCCTAGCTAAAGCTCCTTTAAAGTAGTTATACAACAGGATATTATAATCAGTCCCAATACCGAATAAAACAACGACTAAGAAGACTTGCGTGAAATTAGAAATTGGAAAGTCTACTTTTTGCGCTAAGTTCATGACGATACTCAAGGAAGTGACAAACGCTACCCCAACATTTAGTAATGAAATTAGCGGTACGATCGGTGAACGGAAAACTAAAATCAAAACGATGAAAATGAAAATTACCGCAATAACCTCAGTCTTTTGAATCCCCTTTTCAGTCACCGTTGAAAAGGCATCGTTCAAAGCATCAACCCCAGTTACATAGGTGTTGATTCCTGAAACATGTAATTGTCGTTGCAACTCTTTCACTTGTTGTCCGACATAATTATTCTTTTTCACTGTTACTTGAGCTAACTGAGTTGTCTTATCTTTAGCAATCAGTTGCTTTTTAGTTTCAGCGTTATCACTTGGACCCATGACATTGGTGACTTTGAGAAACCTCTTATTACTCAATTCATCTAACTTATCATTGATTTCATCCGCCTGTGAAGATGAAAGTTTCTCTCCACCGTCATTTTTGAAAACAACCGTATAAGTCCGTACAGCCTTATTCCCATTGGCTTTCTTTTCAATGTTGGAAGCCTTCTGACTTTCAGCATAACTTGGTAAAGTGAAATTCCCCTTATTTCTAACCAATTGCGAAACATTGGGCATCGCTACCAGTGCAACAATGACCACAATGATCCAACCAATTAAAGCTGCAATATATCGACTCAGCTTCTTTTGCATAGTAATATCTCCTTACATGAATACTATCAAAATACTTTCTGAAAATTCACTGACAATCATAAAATCAATAGCATCCTTATACAAGAGACAAATATTGTATATTAGCCTATATTTAGACATAATTTATAATATGCAAAAATTTAGACACTTATTTATTTAAGTAAAGCGTTTACAATATGCTAGACTAAAATTAACAATTAAGTTTTTAAATGAACTTTGGGGGAAATTAGAACATGAAGATTGATGTGAATCAACACTTAACACTTGGTGCTAAGCGGACACTTAAAGCCTTTCGAATTGCCATGTTCGAAGCATTAGGAGAAAATGAATTCGATAAGATTACCGTCAACGATATTTGCCAAAAAAGTGAGTACCCTCGGGCTACATTTTATAATTACTTTGATGACAAGTTGGACCTGTTGCAATATCTTTGGTCATACATTGGTCATGATATTTTTCAAAAACTACCTGATATTACCCGTAATGAAGACGGTTTAATTGAAACTTTCAATCTCCTACTCGATTTTTTCCACAACAATAATCCCTTATTGGAAAATTTGAAAAAGAGTAATGGTGTCGATTCCCACTTGTGGCACAACACGGCTGGTTATTTGAAACGTGAAGCTAATGAAATTATCGTTGAACATTGTTTACCTAGCACTTCAAAACGAGTTCCGGCTAAACTATTAGCTCGTTTTTATAGCGATTTGATTGTGGGAATGCTAGAATGGTGTCTTTTTGAACAACCAAATGTGGATAAAGAAACCGCCGATAAATATTTGACTACTTTGTTGCATGGTGGATTGTAAAAAAAATTTGATTACAAAAAGGACGTTAGAAGAAATCTGTGGAATAAGATTTTCTCCAATGCCCTTTTTACACTCATCACTATTCAAAATAACTACGACCCTGTCGATGAATAATACCTAGAACAAAATTTCCAAAACTTTAAAATAACTGCTAAAAATACAATCGATATTAACGGAACAAAAACTAATTCTACTCCGTTCACTTTGTCAAAAATATACAAAAATGGATAATAATTAATTAAAGCGAATGGAAAAACATACGTCAACACGGCCCGCACCGCCTTGTTCATTACATCTACTGGATAATGTAAGCAATCTGATCCACTACCCATTAATAAAATAGAAATATTGATTGAATTCACAGAATAAAAGGTCAATGCTCCAAAAAGAATATACAATCCCAGAAATAAAATAATGCCTCCAAGGGGTATTGTGACTAAAGCAATTAATTTAAAAATATTCCACTGAATTGAACTTCTAACTATCGCCATTATCAGCAATCCAATCGATGTAATCAATCGACCAACTCGAGATATTTCAACGCCACTTACCATTATTTGCAATAATAACGGTTGCGGACGCATTAAGTAAATGTCCAAACTACCACGCCTGATCAATTCGGCAAGGCTGTTAACACCTTTACCAAAAATTTCTGCACAAGTATAAGAAATGTTGACCAATGCATAAACCAACAATGCTTGTGAAAATACATAACCATTAATAGAGCCAAGTATCTTAAAGAGTAAAAAGAACCCTAAAACAAAAGTCAATTGAGCAATAAACTGGCCTACAATCAGTAAATAAGTTGAAATATTGTATTCAAATTGCGCTTTGATATTTTGTTTGATCAACATAAAATAAACGTTCAATTCGTTATCCCCCTTGCACAACAATATGTTTGATATCCCTTTTCAGCCATTCCCGGCCTAGTAGTATCACGACGGCTATCCAAAATAATTGAAATATAATACCCGTTAAATTCTCAGCAGAAATTGTCTTCCCATTAAATAATTGTATGGGGTAGGCAATGCCATATTTAAATGGCAATAAATTTAACACATTTTTCATATTCTCGGGAAACAAAGAAAATGGAATAACTAGTCCACCTAAGAATTCCATAATAGAACCAAAAATAAGCAACGATCCTGTGATTGAAAAAGTATGAAAAATTGAAATGTAAACAAGTAGCGATAAAACAGTATTCAAAATTAATGCCAAACCTATAGCCACAACAAACAAGATGATTTTTCCATCCGATATCTGTACTGTCAGTGCATAAGGCTTTGGAAAAAAACTAACCAACAATAAAATAGGAATACTAGATACCATTCCTGTGAAGAGGCGTTGCGAAATCAACCGCATAAACCACGACCAATATAAATCTACCGGTTTCATATATTCATAAGCAATATCGCCAGTTTTAATAACGTTATTCAAATCACTGTCAATAACCCACGCTGATACAAAAGGTGCAAAGCAAGTTTGTATCCAAACATAATTAACTAGTCCACGAACTTGACCTGATGAAGATGTTAATTTATTGAAAGCCATCAAAATTGAAATGGTCAGAAATCCTCTAATCAAGTACAGTGGTAACGAGGAAATTAGCGCAAATTTATACTGCCATAATTGCTTAATTCGATAACTAAAAACACTCTTATACATAGTTTTCCTCACAACCTTTTCATTAGATGTCTAATTCGGAATAGTAACGAGCAATAATTTCCTCAATATTGAGCGATTGAACTTGATAGTTATCAATTGTCTCAGTATTAACAATAAATTGAATTAACCGTTCAAAATCATTTTTAATACCAACGACTATTTCATTAGCACTTATGGTCATTAACTCGCAATTAAAATCGTTTTTAATTTGAGATACCACTTCATCAATTTGATTTAATTGGTTAATTTCAATTCTGACTTTTTTATATTGCTGATATTTATCTTTGATGCTACTAAAATCACCGTCAAACAATTTACTACCTTTACCAATAATAATGGCCCGACTAGTTAGTGCCTCAATATCACCCATGTCATGAGTAGTTAAAACAACCGTTAAATTTTTTTCTTCATTTATTTTCTTAATAAATTGATGGACGGCAATTTTAGAGCGAGCATCTAAACCTAAGGTTGGCTCATCCAAAAATAAAATCTCAGGGGAATGTAACAGTGCCACGATAATTTCGCATCGCATTTGTTGCCCCAAGCTAAGTTGTCTTACTGGCGTACTCAAGAAATTCTTAACATTCATTAAAGTCACTAATTCATGAAGGTTATCTAAAAAATCCACTCGTGGAATCTTGTAAATCTTTTGCATCATATTAAAAGAATCAATTACTGGTAAATCCCACATTAGGTTGGAACGATTGCCAAAAACAACTCCAACTCTTTTGACAAATTGCATGCGATTTTCCATCGGATCAACACCCAAAATACGACAAGTCCCCTGAGTTGGTTTTAAAATACCCGTCATGATTTTTATCGTTGTTGACTTACCAGCACCATTTGGTCCGATATATCCTACCACTTCACCTTTGTTAACTTGAAAACTGACATCCTTCAAAGCCACTTTTTCACTATACTTACGATTAAACAAATCTTGAAAAAGACTAGCTTGTTGCTTTTTTACTCGATACTCTTTAGAAATGTTCGAAAACAAAATGTCCAAATTTTCTCCTCCGTTTCATTTTTTGGGGACAAAAAAAGCATCTCTAAAAAGAGATGCCCAGGCGATCGGCTAGCATTAACTATACTTCCTTGTAGTTATTTCTACATTCGCCAGTCGTATAGTTCAATAAAAAAGTAACAAATCAAAAAAATTAAGTCAACGGATTTTAAACGATTAATGAATTAACTAAAAATCTATGCAAAAACAACTAATATAACTATAAAAATCAACAAAAATGACAATGATGTATATTTAGAGCCTTTCAATGCCACCCGATTTATAGCTATATATTCAGAAATTATTGGCAAATTTTCTTCATCAGCAGATTCTTTAAAATTGGTTTCAATCTTTAACCTTAACTTCAATAATTTTCTCAAAAAGAACATCAAAAATACAGTTACTATAATTGCTATTAGGCAACTCACTCTAACGATTGTCGGATCTTGATATTCAATGTCAGTATAGCAACCAGCAATAATAGCACCCATGATGAAAAGCATTAGTATCAATGACCATCCTACTGACATTGACTCTTTTTTTATCAGCCTATACTCCTCTGGATATTTTTTAGCCAGTTCGGTTGATATCTTCCAAGCATTAATATCACCAATATTTCTTTTAGCTTTTCCTGATTTTCGTACGTTTTTAAGTCCAATGACATACATTGGTAGTGCAATAATTATTAACACTGCTGTGACAATCAATCTAAAAGTAATCATAATTCTCCCCCTATGATGAGCAATCATTTTATTCAACACGATTATAATAATTAACTCTAAAGCATCAACTGTTGCTCCACCAAGTACCCCGCCGTTGCAACAGTTACCGATAAAGATTGGGCAATATCCGAAAGCACCCCGACGACCATAAATTCATTACAACCAAGCATGAAAGTAACTAAAATCAGAACACTAGCTTGCCACCGATATTTTGTCATTCAATAATCCCCTAATCATTTAGTGTTCATACGAAAAGGTTACCACAAAGACAAGTTTTATTGATGATTTAGTCAATCTAAAATATAGATATATTCTGAACTTCTCCAATATATTTATTGTAAAAAATGGTTATCTACTGACAAATAACTAGCTGTAAGGAACAAGAAATTTTGGTCGCTGTGACGGTGGCGTTAGCACTTTAGTGCTTACACCACGGGACGAATTTTGAACTTCGCGTACTTTGCGAAGTTCAAAATCGAGGGTCGAGACCCTGGCTCGAGCCGGTCCCCATAGCGACCAAAATTTCTTGTCCCTGGAAGCGGCATAAAAAAAGAGGCCTGCATCCCTGCAAGTCTCTTTTAATTTACATTATTACTTGTTCAAGTATTCTTCAACAAGTTTCTTGTTATCTTCATTAGTGATTGATTCGTTAACAGCACGATCAGCCAATGTAGCAAGATCCTTAGTACTCAACTTCTTCATCAAGCTTCTTACACGAAGAACTGATGTAGCACTCATTGAGTATTCATCTAGACCCATGCTCAATAGCAATGGAAGCATTGTGTTGTCACCAGCGGCTTCACCACACATGCCGGCCCATTTGCCTTCTTTATGAGCTGATTCAATAACGTGTTTGATCAATCTCAAGATTGAAGGGTTATATGGTTGGTAAAGGTATGAAACATGTTCATTACCACGATCAGCAGCCATAGTATATTGAATCAAGTCGTTTGTACCAATACTGAAGAAGTCAACTTCTTTAGCAAATTGGTCTGCAAGAACGGCAGCGGCTGGAACTTCCATCATCATTCCTAATTGAATGCTGTCTGAAACTTCAACGCCATCTTTAACTAACTTAGCCTTTTCTTCTTCAAAGACCTTCTTAGCATCTCTAAATTCTTGCAAAGTACCAATCATTGGGAACATGATACGTAACTTACCAAAAGCAGATGCACGTAGCAAAGCTCTTAGTTGAGTTCTAAAGATTTCTTGTCTATCCAAACTGATACGGATAGCACGGTAACCTAAGAATGGGTTCATTTCTTCAGGTAGTGGTAAGTAAGGAAGGTGTTTGTCACCACCGATATCCATAGTACGGACAACGACTGGCTTACCATTCATACCTTCAAGAACCTTCTTGTAGGCCTTGAATTGATCTTCTTCAGTTGGAAGACTTTCTGATTGCATGTACAAGAATTCTGTACGATACAAACCGATACCTTCGGCACCATTGTCAATAACACCTTGGAGATCATCAGGTGTACCGATATTAGCTGCAATATCAAAGTGCTTGCCATCAGCAGTAACTGAAGGTTCGTCCTTTAATTTTTCCCATTCTGCTTTTTCGTCAGCAAAATTCTTAGCTAATTCTTGATAGTGTTTGATGTCACTATCTGAAGGATCAACGATAGCAGCACCGTTCAAACCATCAACGATAACTGTGTCTCCTTCTTTAACATCAGTAGTAATTGTATCAGTACCAACAACAGCTGGTAGTTCTAGTGAACGTGCCATAATAGCTGAGTGGGCTGTACGACCACCGATATCAGTAACAAATCCCTTAACATAGCTGTTCAATTGAGCTGTGTCACTTGGTGTCAAATCGTGCGCAACAATAACGACATCATGGTCGATCAATGCTGGGTTTGGAAGTGAAACACCTAGCAAGTGAGCCATAACACGCTTTGTAACATCACGTACATCAGCGGCTCTTTCTTGCATATAAGGATTGTCTGTCATTCCCTCAAAAATAGAAATGAAGTTTTCTGATACATCGTGCAATGCTTGTTCTGCATTAACACTATTATCTTTAACTTCTTGTTCAACTGCACCCGTAAATTCTGGATCAGCCAAAATCATCTTGTGAGCATCAAAAACTTGAGCTTCTTCTTCACCTAGAGACTCTTTAGCGATATCTCTGATCTTTGTTAATTCGTCATCTGATGTAGAAATAGCATCTTTAAGACGACTAACTTCGGCATCAGCATCTGAAATACTCTTCTTTGTGAAAGACAAATCTGGTTGAACTAAAAGGTATGCTTCAGCAGTAGCGATACCATCACTGGCTGCAATTCCCTTAATAGTCTTAACCATTATTCTGCCAAACCTTCTTTTGTCATAGTATCAGCAATAGCTGCAACTGCATCAGCAGCGTCGTCACCATCAGCTGTGATTGTAACGTCAGCACCTTGGCCAACACCAAGTGACATAACACCCATGATTGACTTCAAGTTTACTGATTTACCAGAGAATTCAATGTTAATATCTGAGCTAAATTTACTTGCTGTTTGTACCAACATAGTAGCTGGACGTGCGTGGATTCCTGTTTCTGCAATAATGTGAAATTCTTTCTTTTCCATAATAAATACCTCACCATATAATTATAAAATTCTGTAGTAACACTACAAATATTCACTAATTAATTTACCATTATCTTTAAATTTTCACAAGGGCTTTGTCCAAAAAACCTTTAGATAAGTCAAGAGCGATAAGACGTTTAACGCTTACAACGCTAGAGCCTGAAAGCGTTTATATTATCAATCTTTTTCACATAAATTTGAAAAATTAATTTTTCCTACTATTAAATTGATAATTTTTAAAAATTTTCAAGACTTAGCACTTGCATTACTCGAGTGCTAATTATATACTACCGTTGTATCCTGTGATTAAGGAAAGGTGGGGTGCGAATGTTATGTCAAAATTGTCATAAAAATGAAGCAACAATTCATCTTTATACAAGTGTTAATGGTCAAAGGACGGAAATCAATCTCTGCCAAGACTGTTATCAAAAGTTAAGAAATCAAGCTAACGAAGGTATGAATAATATGGCACAAAATCCAAACGGTGGATTTTCTAGTTTTGAAGACTTGTTCAACGCTTTGAATGGCGGACAACAACCTAATGCTTTCGAGCAACAAGGTCCCCAAACTCAAACAGGTAACGGCAATGGTAATGGCCGCAGACCTCGAGGTAACGGAGTCTTAGATCAATACGGTGTCGATCTAACAGCCCTTGCTAAAAAAGGACAAATCGACCCAGTAATTGGTCGTGACAAAGAAATCAGTCGTGTAATTGAAATATTAAATAGAAGAACTAAAAATAACCCTGTATTAATTGGTGAAGCAGGTGTTGGTAAAACAGCCGTTGTCGAAGGTCTTGCTCAAAAGATCGTCGATGGTGATGTACCTGAAAAGTTACAACACAAACGTGTAATTCGTCTTGATGTTGTTTCACTTGTTCAAGGTACCGGCGTTCGTGGTCAATTTGAACAAAGAATGCAACAATTGATCAACGAACTTCAAAAACAAAAAGATATTATCCTATTTATAGATGAAATCCATGAAATTGTTGGTGCTGGTAACGCTGAAGGTGGTATGGACGCTGGGAACGTTTTGAAACCTGCCCTAGCCCGTGGCGAACTTCAACTTGTTGGTGCAACTACCTTAAATGAATATCGGACAATCGAAAAAGATTCAGCTTTGGAACGCCGTCTCCAACCGGTTCAAGTTAATGAACCTACAGTTAAGGAAACAGTCCAAATCTTGAAGGGTCTCCAACCTAAATATGAAGACTATCATCATGTAAAATATTCTAATGAAGCTATTACAGCTGCTGCTGAGTTATCAGCTCGTTACATTCAAGATAGATTCTTGCCTGATAAGGCTATCGATTTGATTGATGAAGCTGGTTCAAAGAAGAACTTGCAAATCAATCACGTCGATATGGAAGATTTAGATAACAAGATTTCTGACGCTGAAGTGCAAAAGCAAGCTGCCCTTCGTAATGAAGATTACGAAAAAGCTGCCTACTATCGTGATCAAGTTACTAAATTCCAAAATATGAAGAATGACAACAAAGATGAACCTGCTGGTCAAAATATTGTAACTGACAAGGAAATCGAAAAGATTATTGAAGAAAAGACTAATATTCCAGTTGGTGAACTTCAATCAAATGAACAAGCTCAATTGAAGAACTTGGAATCAGATTTGAAAGGTCACATTATTGGTCAAGACAAGGCTGTCGGTGATGTAGCTCGTGCTATTCGTCGTAACCGTGTTGGTTTCAATAAGTCTGGTCGTCCAATCGGTTCCTTCCTATTCGTAGGACCTACTGGTGTTGGTAAGACTGAACTTGCTAAACAACTTGCCCTAGAACTATTTGGTTCTGAGGATTCAATGATTCGTTTTGACATGTCTGAATACATGGAGAAACATTCAGTTTCTAAGTTGATTGGTTCGCCTCCAGGGTATGTTGGTTACGAAGAAGCTGGTCAATTGACTGAAAAAGTTCGTCGTAATCCATACAGTTTGATTTTGCTAGATGAAATTGAAAAGGCTCACCCAGATGTTATGCATATGTTCTTGCAAATTCTCGATGATGGCCGTTTAACGGATTCTCAAGGTAGAACTGTCAGTTTCAAGGATACTATCATTATTATGACTTCTAACGCCGGACAAGGTATGCAAGAAGCTAACGTTGGTTTCGGTGCTGAAGCAAATGGTACGACAAACTCAATTATGAATCGTTTGTCAGAATTCTTTAAACCTGAATTCTTGAACCGTTTCGATGGTATCGTTGAATTCAATTCTCTAACCAAAGACAACCTATTACATATCGTTGATCTAATGTTGGCAGATACTAACAAGATGATTGCCGATCAAGGTCTAAGCATTCATGTAACTAAGGATGCCAAAGATAAATTAGTTGATTTGGGCCACAACCCTAAGATGGGTGCTCGTCCACTCCGTCGTGTGATTGAAGAACAAATCGAAGATAAAGTTGCTGACTACTTCTTGGATCATCCAAAAGACAAGCAACTCGAAGCACATCTCGATAAAGATGAAATTAAAATTTCTAAGTATAGTGCACCTGATACTGAACAATAATTAGTGGTGCTGATGATAAAAGCTCGACCTAATCCTGATTGGATTCTTGGTCGAGCTTTTTTTGTTATTTGTTCACTGCCGTTGAAGAGCGTGCACGATACAGTCTGCTGTGGGACCGCTTGGAGCCAAGGTCTCCAAGCTCGATTTTGAGCTTCGCAAAGTACGCGAATCTCAAAATACGTCCGTGTTGTAAGAACTCCTTCGTCGTCCTCACAACACATTCACTGATGCCTGTATCGCGCACGCTCTTCAACTATAATTTAATAACCCTTTTCCGTGGATATAATTTAATTAATAAATAATATTTAAATCAAAAACCATTTTTAGTTAATCTGGTAAAATTTGAACACTTTGCAACAAATTATCTTTAACTACCATCTTAAATGGACTCACCCCATTAAAACCATTTCCTGTCACTTTTAGATTAACAATCCATGTATTATTGCTTTCTTTTTTGGCATTAACTACTTCAAATTGTGATTTTTTGCCAATATTATCGGTTTGATTCCAGCTAGCTATCCCTTCATGTCCCTCATACTCTGTTCCCCAATCATTCAAGATTGCATCAGTGGTAAATGTTTGGACGAAGTTTTCTGAATCGGCTGTATTGGTGTAATTTACGAAATTATTGATTGCTTCTGGTAATGTTTGTTCGCTCATGTTTTTCTCCTTAATATACAATTTGAATACATTAAACAACTTTCCTATTATATTGTCGAAAATTTAGAATTCAAAAAATAAATGCACGATGCTTTTCAAATATTAACGAATTAACAACTTTTGTGGAATCGTCGCAAGTCTTAAATTTCGAGCTTTGTTCTTGAAACTTGTACAATTTTTAAAGCTTACCCTTCGCCACTTTTGTGAAAGAGTTAACATGTTTTAAATAATTCTCTAATTAACTGTACTTCTTCCATACAAAACGTATTATAATATCTGTATAAACATGATACTTGTATAAACATAAAGGAGGATTGTTTTTATGTTAATCAATAAGAAATTATTTAAGTTAACTATCACTTCAAGCCTCACTATTGCATCAGGTTTATTACTACTGGGTAGCGCGACCACAGTTCACGGTGAAACTACCCCTGCTGATACAACGACTACTGAACAGCCAACTCCACAACAACCTACCGATGACACTACCCCACCTGGAATTCAGGGTAACGTTATTGCCAGCGGCTTGGATGGAACTTCTCATTACTATTTGACTAATCAAGGTACTGTTTATTTAACGGACGGAACTCTTAGCAAAGATGATACTCGAAAATTAGTCACTAGTTCTTCAGCAGCACTCGTGACAAAAATAGATACCTCTCTGGCTTCAAAGAATGGTGTCTATGCTCCGCCAGACAGTTCAAGTTTATTTAATAGCCTTACGAATTTGAAAGAGTTAGATCTATCAAATCTAAATACTTCAAACGTTACGAATATGTCACATATGTTTGCAAGTACACAAATGAAAGAAGTTGATTTATCTAATTTCGATACTTCAAAAGTGACTAATATGAGTCATATGTTTTATTCCAGTACTTTTACCAGCTTAGATATTTCCAGCTTTAATATGAAATCTGTTGATCCATATGCAGATGGGGGGCGTGGCAGCAATCCTAATTTTCCAAGCACATTAAAACAAATTACATTCGGACCAAAAAATGTGTTTGTTGAATATGTTATGCTACCTACACAAAATGCCAATGGCTCCTCCACATATGCTGGTTGGCAAAATACAGGGACCGGTGCTGCCGCCAGTGGCAGCCTTAAGTTACCTAATAACCATCCAATAAGTGAATTCTATGACGGATCTGACACCAAAAATGGTGTCGAAACATTTGTCCCATATGGAGTTACAGAAAAGCATTATGATCCCATCAAATTAACTTTAAACATTTACTTAAACGGTAAAAAAAATCGTTTATCAAAAGAATATGATATTCCTTTCGTTGATGGAGTTTCACAAGTACCATCAGATTTAAGTTTTCCAAAGATTTTTTCCGACTGGAAATTTGATGAAGATAAAACTACTCTTCAAGAAAATGATGATGACTTAATGACAGTGGACGACATCAAAGATTCTGGGTACGATAATATAGAAAATTTGCCACAGACTATTCTTTCCGAACAGAATAATCTCCAAGGAACTTACGATGCTGGTGATACTTACACTATAAATATGTACTATACTGGCCAAGAACATCCCACACCCACTCCCCCAAGCCACAACAATACCGCAAGTCATAACAATTCTACAAATCACCATGACTCAGAAGTTCCACTATCTTCACAAATTGAGAACATCGCTACTTACTCTGACAAACCAAACGTTGAACTTTGGTCACTAAATCGTCATGATTCCGGTTCAGTAACCAAGATATCAGATAGAGTTCTTGCTTCAAATTCTGATTGGTATGTCGATAAGAAAGTAACCATTAATGGTGAAGATTACTTAAGAGTTGCTACAAATGAATGGATTAAAGCTAATCAAGTTTATTCATATAAGGACTTTAAAGGCTCTGTAAGAACTAATCACGGAACTTACAAATATCTATATACGGCTGCAGGTAAACAAGTTGGTGATCGTGCTTTATCAGCCAACAGTGATTGGAAATCCGACCGTACTATCAATTTAAATGGCACGACTTATTATCGTGTTGCCACAAACGAATTTGTTAAAGATAATGATATTAGTATTAATTAAAAATCTATATATATAAACAATAAGGGGAAGTAAAACTGGGCTTAGCCAAGCTTTACTTCTCCTTATTTATATCATCCAGACTCTAAACACTATCCGAAATCGTCCAACTCAAGGTTGTCTTATAAGTTCCGGCAACGTTTAGTTTTGATTGGAGATATAGCAGGATTCCGTTATCTTTATCCCAGCCGAGTGAAAGTAATTCTTCATCTTTATTGGTTGTAGCCACAACTGCTGGTCGTTCTAGTAAATCAGTATATTCACCATTGTTATAAAAACGGAGGTTTCCTGCAAATACGTCCCCTGTCTTTGTTTGTAATGGAGCATCTTGAGAAACCGTCACTGTCAACGGTTCCTTATTACGACGCATGTCTTCAACTTCCATCATATTATTAGGTAAATTCAATTCATCTTGACGTGGCAATGTTTTACCAGTACCAACACTATTGATTGTGCCATAGTCAATATCACTTACCTTATTAACAACCACTGAATTGGTCGTGTAATTCAAGGTTTCATCATTACCAAATTTTTGATAAATATTATTATCATCGTTCATACCAGTAATATAAGGAACTGAAGTATAACTGGTTTTAGCTTCGATTCCGGCAACGGTCGTATTAACTTCAATGTCATGACTTTCATTGATCTTGAAATTTAATCCTGCAATAACCACGTCACTACTATTGGTGTCGTCATTATCTTTGACTTCATAATTAGTCGTATCTTTGCCATCAACTTTGACACTTGTGACTTGTGTCCCCTTCCGCAAAGGCAATGTATATTCTGCATCTTTCAAAGTTCCAGAAGTGCTGACATTTTTAACAGTATCTGTGTACTTCACGGCATCACCATTATTAACTCCAAACAAAACGGTATTAGTATTGTTATTGTCCGTGAACGTTTCGTTCTTCAAAGTATTAGTTAAAGTAAGATCTGGTCCGCCCTCTGGCAAAACATGCAAATAGGCATCTTCTGTCGTATAGGAGTACGTTTTACCATTATATTTAACTGAAACAATAGCTAAGAAGATCGTTCCATCATCGTCCAAAGTTGTCTCTGGTGTTGTGTATGAAAGTGCTTGTGGGTCATCTTTTTGAATTTGAGTTCTCGCATGAGTGATAGGGTCTTCTTTATACCATTTAACCGTGTAGTCACTATTACCGTCACTATCTTCCTCATCTTCATCGTCTAAATCACCAACGTTACCACGAAGATCAAAGGTAGCTGTGTTCCCGGCATGGACAGTCTGATCTTCTAGTCCACCACCAACAGTAACTATGGTCGAACCTTGAATATCATCACCGATAGGATTATGCATTGTAGCCGTAACCTTAACTTTTCCACCAAGTCGATTAGTATTCGCTGTAATCAAACCAGTTTCTTCATCGATAGTTGCCAAATTAGTATCGTCCACACTCCAAGTAACCGTACCAGTAAAATTGGCCGGTGTAGGAATTGCATGAGCGTAAGTTTCAATATTAACAATATCATTCACTGAATTGTACAAATAATCGTCATCAGTAACGACTTTGACTTCTTTAGCATCAACTGGCTCTGGAACGGCATGGACGGTAGCAACATTAGAATACAGTTCATTTGACTTGATCCATCCAGTAAGTCCCGTCCAATATGTTTCCAATTGATAATATGTCGTACCCTCGTCACTCGGTGTTAACGTCAAATTTTTATTTGTCCCAGAATTCTTTGTTGATACTTTCGACCACGTTTTCCCATCAGTCGACTGGTACCATTGATATCTACGAACCATGAAAAGTGCTCCAAGTATCTGAGCAATCATTGACCGTCTAGAATCCGCATAAAGACCTTTTGTCTGACCAATTTCAATATAAGTTTGCTCAGCCGGCTGTAAAATATAACCACTCCGAGTACGAAGTCCCAAGAATGATCTTGCATTGCCACTTGGTTTCTTATATGGCGTTACTTCTGTCGTCTCCGCTTCGTCAGCTCTAACTTGTTTATATCTTCGATTGAACGAAGAGGCAGATAATATGGAAATAAAGATGAGTACTATTAACCAACGCTTTTTTAATTTCCGCATCATTAAACCCCTTACATTATTTAGTATATGAATTATATCATCAGACAAATTGTCAATATAATCAGTTTCAATAATTATATTTTTACTATAATGACATTAATTATAAGAAAGAATATTTGACTTTTTGTTTCATATATAAACTAATTTGTTAAAATATGCCGCCTCCAGGGGCAAGAAAATTTAGGTCGCTGTGGGGACCGACGAAAGCCAAGGTCTTTCGTCTCGATTTTGAACCTCGCAAGGTACGCGAGTTTCAAAAGTCGTCCCGTGGTGTAATGGCTGAAGCCATAACGCCACCTTCACAGCGACCTAAATTTCTTGCTCCTTCCGGCTCGGTTCTTCATTGGAATGCTTGAGTATTAAAGTGTAAATATTGCCATTACAGCGTTGGATGGGAATATGGTCAAGGCCTAAGTATGCTTTTGGTGTTCAATCAAAAAAATCAAAGTCATAATCTCTTGAGGCAGGTTATAGAATCGAATATCTAATCTTTTCTATAACGTTCAATTTAAAATAATTCGACGCCCATTTATCAAATTAATTATTACATCATATTAAAAATAACAAATGCATTAGTCTCTGGGCACAAGAAATATTGGCAGCAGTGCAGGTGGCGTTAGAGCTTTAGCTCTTACTCCACGGGACGAGTTTTGAGACTTGCGGTCTATGCAAGGCTCAAAATCGAGGTCTGAGACCTTGGCTCAGGCCGGTCCCCACAGCGCCAATATTTCTTGTGTCCAGAGACGGCAAATATCCAAGTTTAAAACTAGTGCCATAGTAAATGTTTAAAATTTTCTTTACTCTTTGTTAGTTTTCCTTTAAATATCTTTAAGATACCTATATAAAGCCAATTTGGGGATTTTTTTCATGTTAGAATGACACTAATTTAATGTTAGAAGGGAATTATTATGGGAAAGAAAAATACACACGACTTTTCCCATAACGGGGAAAGAACTATGGAAAATAATGTACTCTCACCTAAAATCAAAAAAATAGCTCGCGATGATGTGGAAATCAAGGTTCATTATGTTGACTCCCTTGGCCAAGAAATCGCAAAACCAACTACGATCAAGGGGCATTATTTAGATAAGCTAGATATTCCTTGGCAAGAAATTCCAGGATATGTTTTGTCTTCTGTGACTAATTTCCAACAAACATTCATCCCTAATTCTGACGGAATTTATCTGGTCTATGCTAGTCAATTATCAGCACCAGTTATCGTGTACCACCGCAATACCGACGGTAACCTGATTTCTGACCCCCAATACCTTGAAGGTGACTTGAACCGTCAATTCGACACTAAGCCACTTGAAGAAGCCAATCATTTCTTAGTTCACTCACCAAGAAAAGCTAACGGTCAATTCACTGCACATGTTCAAGAGCAAGAATATGTTTACAATGTTTTGCCAACCAAAAATTATAAAATCAATAAGAACCTGTTTGTAGAAACGACCAACAATGTTCATGTATTCAATAAGCCTCTAAGTAAAACTCCTTTGGAAAAAACACTTCCTTATGGGACAACTTGGAAGGTTTACCGAGCAGTTCAGGAAACATATAACAAAACTATTTGGTATAACCTTGGTGGCAACACTTGGATTCCTAGCACCGAAAGTCTTAAAACTTGTGTTATTAAGCAAAATTCTCCTCGCCAAGAAATGCTAAACAGTCCTTTGGCAGAAACTGCTAATAACATCAGCTACACATATTCGGTTATTGACCAAATGACAATTAAGCGTTCCGTTAAAGTAATGTACTATCAGGATCAATACATTACCGCTTGGAAAACTCCTTATGGCGACATGGACAATCAACGTTATCGTGGTGGACAAAATGTTTTTGTCAAACAAATCGTTCAGTTAGATAATTACAGCGTTTGGGCTGAATTGAGCGACGGCTATTATATTGAAAGTAAATATTTGAATTTATAGAAAAAAAGACGTTAAAACTCGTGTCTAACATGGGATTAACGTCTTTTTTAGTCTTAAGAATGGTATAATGTAAGCGTATACAAAACGTGGGGTGTTAATAGCTTAGATTTGCGCTCGGCTTCAAAGGAGAGATTATTATGGAACACAAGGAAAACGAAACAGAAGAATTGATTGGCCTAATTGTTATTTATATTTTTGCATTCGTGGCGGTATTCTTGGGCCTCTTCGCCCTCTACTTCCACTTTACGACCGATATGTCAGTAGCTTGGATGATTAAACTGTTATTCGTCGATTTGACCTTGATGATTGTTGCCATCCTGAAGCCCTTATTTGATATTACGTTAGATTTCTTTAGAGATATTTTGAAAAATTAAAGGAAGTGATGTTCAGCTTTCGAGCATTAAGGCAAATAGTTCCGTAATCCGGTTTGGGGTTGCTGGGACTATTTTTGCTTTAAGCGGAAAAAACTAGCCATCTTTTAGCTTATTTCCAACTTTTATTACTCGGATAGATTCCCTTTTTTGGTTGCAATCTATTTCAGTTAAGGTATGATATATGTTGTAATTAACATATGTCATATATGACATATGTATCAAAGGAGATTTCTATGAACTATTGGATCTTGGCTTTAACCTTTTTAAGTGTCAATTTGGATTTCTTTTTCATGTTAATTTTTTTGCTGAAAAAATATAAACTATCACACGTTATTTGGGGCTATCTCTTAGGAAATATTATTTTACTGATTGCCAGTTTCGTTGTCGGTAAAGCATTAGCTGCCTTTCTGCCTGAGTGGGTTTTGGGAATACTGGGGATATTACCAATTTACATGGCCTTTCACGATGATGATGACGATGATGATAATCAAAAGACAACTAATAAGTCTGAAACAATCAGCACTTTGGTCACCTATTTATCTGTCTGTGCCGGTTGCAATCTCTCAATTTTCTTACCCGTTTTGGTTGGTGAAACAATCACTAACTTCCTCATTACCCTAGTTTTTATCGGTACTTTAACTATTTTAGTTGTTCTGCTAATCAAATTAGTTGCTGATATGCCAGTCGTTTCTAAAGTTATGGAAGCTCATGGAGAAAAGCTTATGAAAATCTGCTACGTCCTTATCGGTTTGTACGTCTTTTGGGATAGTGGATTAATCAGTCACCTTATTGCCCTATTTTAAAGTAGTCCTGCTGTATACTATATGTAAGACTTAGCAAAGGACTTATAACAATGGCTAAAAAAGAGCAAGTTAAATTGATTGATTCTAAACATTTAATCGAATCTGAACGAATCTTTAAATTACTCAGCAACCCCAATCGTTTGCAAATGCTAAAGCTTTTGGAAGACAACACTTTAAACGTTAATGAAATCGGCCAAGCGCTTGATTTGGAGCAATCGGTTGTCTCTCACCAGCTATCAATTTTAAAAAAGCACCAGTTGGTGAGCTCAAAAAAAGAAGGCAAATTTAACTATTATCGGTTAGACGATCCACATATTTTGGACGTCATCAACGAAATGTTAGAACATGCTGATCACGTTATCCGTGGTAAAAAGCATGGCGAATAAAAAATAACCTAAGACTGATTTCTGGTGAATTCTCACTAAAACCAATCTTAGGTTATTTTTTACAAACTTCCCAATGCAAATACTAACGGTATCGTAATTAAGCTCAAAATAGTTGATAAACTCATCAGTGAAATGGCTGGTGCAGTATCACCCTCAACTTGTAAGGTAAACAACACGACCAATCCAGCTACCGGACAAGCTGCCATTACTACCGTCGTATAAAAAGCTATTCCCGTTACACCGATAACTTTCAACAAAACAATTCCAATAATGGGAAACAATAAATTACGTAATAAAATAGTCAACCCAATTTCTTTATTCAACATATCACGACTGAATTTGATATTTGCTAAGCTATTTCCAATCACAATCATCGAAAGTGGCGTATTAACTGAACCAACATACTTGATAACTTGATTAGGCGTGGATGGTATCTTGATTGAAAAAATAAATAATAAAATACCTAGGAAAATGGCTAGAATATTAGGATTCAGCAACACTTGACGCCAATCAGTTTTCTCCACCACCCCATTATCATTATCTTTAAACAGTGACACACCCTGTGTCCAACTAAAAATATTGAACGCTGCCAATGATACGACGGCAAAGAAAACACCTTCAGAACCAAATAATGAACTAATCAACGGTATCCCCATGAACCCAGCGTTTGAATAAATACTGCCATACTGTGTTATCCGACGTAAATTTTGATTTTTCAAACGACCAAAAACTAATTTAGCTACGATAATTTCAATAATATAAAGTAAAAACACGCCTGCAATTGCTAGCAAAAATTGTTTGATTCGGCTGCCTGAATACGGTTGCTCAAAAGCATTAATAATTAAACATGGCGAAACAATATACAATAATACATTTGTTAAGTCGCTCGATGTTTGTGAATGCATAAATTTTAATTTGTTAATTAAAACCCCAACTAGCATTAAACAAAACATCAAAACAATTTGATTGATCAATTGTCCAATATTCATATGATGTACTCCCCTCGGTTAATTCATTATACAAATATTTCATGCCAAAAAGAAAGAGCTGCTATGTATGCCGCTGGAGGATGCAACGAATAAGTCGCTGTGAGGACCGATTCTAGCCAGAAAGCAGTCTAGAATCTCGATTTTGAACTCCGCATAACCCGCGAATTTCAAAATACGTCCTGTGGAGTAAGCAATAAATTGCTAACACCACTACCACTGCTGACTTATTCGTTGCATCCTCCAGCTAGTGTATTATTTAATATTCAATATTATTACTTAAAGCAAACCTCCCCAGCAATCCAAAATCTGTTCTTTTCACTTTCAGTTATGGAATAGGACGTAAAAAAAGTTAGATACCTTTTTCTGATATAAATCCAGAAAAATTATCTAACTTTTTTGATTAAATTCGACGGCGGCTTGTTGATGGATAACCTAATTGCTCACGATATTTTGCCACAGTTCTTCTGGCAATCTGTAAGCCATCTTCCTTCAACATATCGGAAATCTTTTGGTCACTCAATGGTTTCTTCTTATCTTCATCGTTCAAAATACCTTTGATTTTATTCTTCACTTGATCAACCGATTGGGCTTCACCTACAGTGACTTTACTACGACGTGAGAAGAATTGTTTCAATTCAAAAATACCAAAGTCAGTTTGAATATACTTGCCATTAATTGTCCGACTAACGGTTGATTCACTCATTTGTAACTTTTGTGCCACATCCCGAATCAATAATGGTGCCAATGAATCTGTTTCTTGCATGAAGAATTTATATTGAGCCTTCACGATACACTTGCCAATAATTGAGACTGTATCTATGCGGCGTTGTAAATTATATTCCAATGTTTGATATTGATTATATTTATCCCGAATATACTTCTTAACATCCTCATCAGTTGATTTAACCAAATTATCATACGTTTCCTCCGCAAAAATCAACTGTGGTTGACCATATTTAGTTATTGATAACGTCAACTTGTCACCATTTTTCTTAACAGCTAACTCTGGAACGACGTATTGTTCATTTTGTGATGTATAACGTTGACCAGGATTTGCGGATAATGACTGAATAAAATTGATATCCTCTTGTAATTCAGCATTGGAGATTTTTAGAGCACGCTTTAACTTCTTCCATTCATGCTTAGTAAATAATTCAAAATTATCACTCAACATCGACATAATAGCTTTATTAGCATTATCAGCTTCAGCTTGTAAGTAAAGACATTCTTGTAAGTCACGAGCCCCTATCCCGGGAGGATCGAGTTGATGCAACAAAGTCTTCGCATCCAACAACATAATTGGGGTAATATCGTCTACCTCATCAAAAATTTCATCATCTGATAGCGTTAAATAACCATTCGGATCAAGCTGCTCAATCAAGTAAACTACCAAATCACGTAATGGTGTTTTACGCATCGTCAATTGAACTTGATCTAATAAGTATTCAAACAACGATTGTTGCTCATCTTTAATTTGATATGAACCACTACCCTCGTTATCAATAAATGGCATATCTAAATTGACCCGCACGTCAAACAGCGGATTCTCCAAACTCTGTTCATTCAAATAATCAGCCAAATCAATGGCATCCGATTGCAAAATTAAAATTGATTGGCGCATCCCTTGCGTCAAAGATAACCCTTGAACTTGTTTTTGGTTTAAATTCTGTTTAAGCTCCATCAGGTTCACTTCCTCTCTATTGACTAATAATTAAGTATCACAAAATATTTTATAAATTATTTTCCAGTTAGTTATTATGACATCGTCCCAATGACCAGAAAATTTGAAAATAACCTAGCCGGAAGGAGTCAGAAAATTAAGTCGCTGTGAAGGTGGCGTTGGCACTTTAGTGCCTACACCACGGGACGACTTTTGAAATTCGCGTACTTGGCGAAGTTCAAAAGCGAGATTGGAGACCGCTTTTTGGCTCCAATCGTTCCCCACAGCGACTTATTTTTCTGACTCCTGGAGGCGACCATCTAAAAGCGTTTCCAATTTAATAACTACTATAATGATAGCGCTTTTTCATTAATTTGTATTTATTCTCAAAAAAATTTATTTTCTAATATTTCGCTTCACATCAATAAAGGTACTTAAACCACTAGAATCCAGCCGAATCAATCGATCTCGGAATTCATTTCGATCCAACCTCATTCGATTTTCATTATAAATTCTAAACAGTAACATTGTATTTCGAATCAAAAAATTGGCACAGACAAAGGCATCTAACTCTGATATATCAAAAGCCGCATACAAAGCTTGCGACAATCCTCTAGCAATTTTTATCTCAACTTTTCTGGCTAAAAAGCTGTAATCATCTGAGGTCATCATTAATGTATAAAACTCACGTGACTCTTGGAAGAAATCCAACACTTTATCAAAAATATAGCCTGGTTCGGCCAAACCTTGACTTAAGGGCTTGGATAGCATCAATTCCAACAACTTATCGGCAATTTCATCGACTACTGTATCGGAAAAATCATCAATCGAATCAAAATGTAGATAAAATGTCTTGCGATTAATATGAGCTGTTTCCGTTAATTCTTTAACGGTAATATTGCGATAACTAGTCTTACTTGCCAAGGTACGAAACGCCGCTTGTAGCGCTTGGTTTGTTTTCTGAACACGTAAATCAACTTTTTTCATTATAATTCCCTAGCCTTCAAAAAAAGATATTACACAGATTGTGTATTTATGTTGTGGACTTAAAATTTTTTTACGTTATTATTTAAGCCACAGTTGAGTATTATTTCGAGTCAACTATAACATACTTTACAAAGAGGCAGAAAAATGATCAAAGCAGAATGGAAATATATCCTCAAACATAAATTAATGGTCATAGTTTTCATAGTAATGATTTTTATCCCCTCGATTTATTCAGTCACCTTCCTTAAATCTATGTGGGATCCTTATGGTGAATTACAAGATTTACCCGTGGCCGTCGTCAATCATGATAAAGGTCTTAATTATCAAGGAACAAACTTACACGTTGGCCAAGATTTAACCAAAAATCTCAGTAAATCAAAAGCGATGGACTTTCATGTTCTCGATTCCAACATTGCTGCCAATAAGGGACTTAAAAATGGCAAATATTATATGGTTATCACCATTCCCAAAAACTTTTCTAAAAATGCGACAACCTTGCTTAATAAAAAGCCTCAAAAAATGGTTTTAAATTATGAAACAAGTGCTGGTCATAACTTCACTGCTTCTAAAATGACTGCCCAAGCCGCTCAAAAAGCTGCTCAAGAAGTCTCTCAACAAGTTACCAAGACATACTCTAAAACCATGTTTACCGCGATTAAACAAGTTTCTAAAGGTATGGCTACGGCCGCAAATGGCAGTCGAAAATTAGTTTCTGGAAGTACCAAAGTAGCCGATGCCAATCAACAAATAACTACGGGATTGACCACACTAGCTAACAGTTCCCTGACTTTCGCTAATGGTTCTAAAACTCTCACACTTGGTCTTGAGCAATACATGGCAGGTGTCAATCAAGCTTCAAACGGATCACAAACTTTGACTAATGGTCTTAATCAATTAAATAACAAGTCGGCCACGTTAGTTAATGGTGCCAATCAACTATCTAGTGGTGGCAACAGCTTAACTACTGGTTTACAAAACTATACAAACGGCGTCAGCGAACTTAATGCAGCCACCGATACTTTATCAACAGGTGCCAACAATCTAGGTCAAGGAACTTCCCAGTTATCAACCAGTGCCACGACCTTAAATTCCGGTCTATCCAAATTGCAAGCTGCCAGTCAAGATCTAACTGATAACTTGCAAAAAGTCAGTTCTGGTCTAACTTCTAATTCAACCCAATTAAACAATTCCATTACTAATTTAAAACAACAATTAGCCAATAATGATTCCAATCAGGCTCAAGCAATCAAAACTGATTTAAACAGTTTACAAAAAGAGCTAGACTCCGCCAGTCTCACATCCAAAGTTGCTCAAGTTGCCGATCAACAAGGACTGACTGCTAGTCAAAAGGCAGCAATCTTAGCCGCTGTAAGTAGTCCTAATACCGAACTGACCCAATCCTTAGATACATTAAATACTGACCTAAACATCCTTCTGACGAAACAGACAACCGCCGCCAACCAGCTTGATACATTACAAAGCTCCCTTTCAAACTCGCAAAATAATTTATCCACTGAAATTTCCCAGTTAACTAACGGTTCAACTCAATTAACAAATCAATTAGGCGTTGCTACTGTTGGCATGAATCAACTAAATACCGGTATCGGAGAAGTTAACCTCAATACTTCTAAACTAGCTCACAGTACATCCCAGCTACATTCGGGCACTAACCAATTAGCTAATAATGGTTCGGCTTTAAACACTGGAGCTAAAGCTTTAAGTAGTGGCATCAATGCCATGAATATACAAATACCTAGTTTAACTTCAGGTATTTCACAATTAGATAACGGAGCTAATAACTTAAATTCTGGTCTGACTCAACTACGTACTAATGGCCTAAAATTAAGCAATGGCGCAAATACATTGACTAGTGGGGCTTCACAATTAGCCAGTGGTTCACAAAATTTAGCAACCGGTTCAACTCAATTAGGATCAGGCATTAATCAAATTACTTCTGGTAATCAAACTTTAGCAAAACAATTGGCTGCTGGAGCTAAAAAATCCCATTTAAGACCAACCAACCTAACATATAATCAACTGGCTCAACCTGTAACGACCAATCACAAAGAACGTGACAAAGCACCAAACAATGGAACTGGTATGGCTCCTTACATGTTGTCAGTCTCTCTCTTTGTCGGCGCCCTAGCGTTCAACTTAATGTTTGATATTTACACACCTAGAAAGTTCCCTAGAACTGGTATCGCTTGGTGGGCCAGCAAGGCAACAACTACCGGTACTTTTGCTTTAGGCGAATCATTAGCCGTTTTCATCCTCTTGAATTTGATTGACGGACTAAAGCCAGTCCAGACTTTTCCAACCTTCATCGTCTTATTTTTAACTAGCCTGATGTTTATGTCGATCATTTGTTGGTTGAATCTCGTTTTGGGTAAAGTTGGTTCCTTCCTAAGTATGATTCTCTTAGTCTTCCAACTTGGTGGCTCTGCCGGAACTTATCCAATCCAACTTTCCAACCACTTCTTCAATGCTATTCATCCCTATCTACCAATGAGTTATAGCGTTTCTGCACTAAGACAAACATTAATGATTGGTGATTCTGCAAACCCTGATATCTTTACGATTCTTGCCATCACGATTAGTTTTGCTGTTTTGACCATCATCTTCTTTATCATCAGAAAATCTCGTTTCAACGAAATAGACTTTACTAAGGAAGCCGCTGAACATTCTGAGGTTTAAAATTATTCATACCTCCAGAAGCAAGAAAATTTAGGTCGCTGTGGGGACCGACGAAAACCAAGGTCTTTCGTCTCGATTTTGAACTTCGCAAAATCCGCGAATTTCAAAAGTCGTCCCGTGGTGTAAGAGCTAAAGCTCTTACACCACCTGCACAGCGGCCTATTTTTCGTGCTTCTTCCGGCTAGTTTCTCCCTAATCCTGAACAAATAAATTGAATGATTTGAATTGTTACAAGATAAAACTTGCTAATTCTATGTAATTGATAACTAGAGTATTAGGATTTAATGTATTACTTCAATCTTTGGTAAAACACACAAAATTATTCAAAGCCTCTATCAAAAATCACCTATCTCAATTTGTAAAACATGCCGATTAGTATACTAATAATTGTCCAAATAATGACAAGCTGTATATTAAATATCGACTTTATCATTTAGCTATTAACCGTCATAATTACGAGTCATAAAGGCCTCCAGCATCAGATTATCTTCTTGATTATTTACAATTGGTATACATTTAAATAGTTATGATAGCGGTACAAGTTAATAAATGGTTCAGTTATTTTACTTTCTACCTTAATAAGCCATATAATTTCAGCGTAATAACGAATAACGTATATTACATTCTAAATAATAATTACTCCGTTTTTACTGGAGGCCTGAAAAAATGAAATTAATTAAACGAGAATACATAGCGATGTCTATTATAGTCATGGCTATCCTAGGTTTATTCATTGCCTTTTGGTTTCTAATTATGCCTGACGCTCAAATTGTTGAGGCGGCTACAACTCAATCTCCACCAGTAACTACCACAGCAACAACTACTCCACCTGGATCGACTAGTAGCACTGCTCTAAAGAGTGTTACAACTGCTACTGCTTCTAATACGACAGCACCGGCTGTCACCACTCCTACGGCAAGTACAACTACCGCAACTCCAGTTGCTAAAGCAACAACTACGACAACAACAGCTACGATTACTACTACCGGCAATACTACTATTCCTAAAGTCGAATTATCTGTCTCAGGTTTGACTGGTGCCGATGCTATCGTAACTGATATGCAAGGAAACCCTGTTAAGCCATCAGATGACCTATATACTTGGTTAGATTTCAAAATCAATTATAACTGGAGTATCCCTGATGGTGTTCAAATCAATTCTGGCGATACTGTTCCTTTTGAATTACCTAGTGGACTAGCTCCACCTAGTGATCTAACATTTCCTATTTTTGATTCAAATAATGTAAAAATCGGTACCGCTACGATTAAAGCTGGTCAATCAACTGGTACCATTACTTTCAATGATGCCCTAGAGCACACTAGCAAGAATCGTCATGGTACTTTACAGTTCATTGCCAAAGGTACCAATACTGGATCTGGTAACGAAGGTAATAACTGGATGTTCAACAAAAATGGTTGGATTGCCGCTTATGGCTTGGAGGGAGCTCCCAATGAACTAACTTGGAACATTGCTTTCAACCCTAATAGCAATACTTTAACTAATGTTGTTATTACAGATACACTGGGTCCCAACCAAGAATATATCCCCGGCTCATTAACCGCTATTGCTGGACATTTTGAAAATGGTAATTTCGTCAGTGATGGTTACTATCTATCACCTACCGTTACTACTGATGGCAACAAAGTCATTATCACTTTTCCTGACAAAATTACTACTTCAGTTGATATTTTCTATCGTACCAAAGTAACCGCAAACCCTGATGGAACCAATACTTGGACTAACCATGCAACTATGGGTTCCAGCGAAGGTGATTACGAAGTAGACTCCTCAACTTCTTGGGGTGGTTCTGGTACTGGTAACGGTGATCAAAAGACTGGCTCCATTACCTTAACTAAAACAGACGATGTCACCGGAAAAGCTTTAGCGGGCGCTGTCTATGAATTAAAAGATAGCACGGGCAAAGTTATTACCGCTGATGCCACAACTGATGAAACTGGTAAATTAGTCATCTCTGATCTTCCTTACGGTACTTACACCCTAACAGAAGTTAAAGCTCCCGATGGCTACACCTTAAACCCTAACCCAATCGAATTTACTATCCCTGACAATAAGGTCCTCGACATCACTGCTGAGCAAAAAGATACTGCTGAGAAAGGTGCTGTTATCCTAAAGAAACTTGACGCTTTAACAAATGCCACAATTGCTGGAGCAACATTCAACTTACTCGACAAAGATGGCAACATCATTAAAGAAGGTCTTGTTACCGATGGGAGTGGTCAAATCTCCGTCTCTGATTTAACCCCTGGCGAATATCAGTTTGTCGAAACAAGTCCTGCTACAGGCTATATCCCTGACGATACCCCAATTTTATTCACTGTTCTTCCTAACCAAACAACACCGGTAGAATTGGAAAAGCTCAATAATGAATTACATTCTGATTCTGATACTGGTAGTGTTGTTTTAACTAAATTTGACGCTACTCTAAAAAATACTTTACCTGGAGCAATTTATAACTTGTTAGATAGTCAAGGTAATGTACTTTACGAAAATCTAACTACTGATAAGAATGGTCAAATTACTGTTCCACAATTAGTAGCTGGAGATTATTCATTCGTTGAAGTAGCTGCTCCTGAAGGTTATGAAGTAAATCCAGATCCTATCAAATTTACTGTAACAAAAGATATGGAAAGCAAAGTTCAAGCAACCGATAAACAAAAGCCAACTGAACCCGGCGTTACTGAACCTCCTACTAACCCCGGTCCTCCGACTGAACCTGGTAAACCAAAGCCTCCCGTTAACCCTGGTCCCCCTACAGAACCCGGTAAACCAGAGCCTCCTGTTAACCCTGGTCCTCCGACTGAACCCGGTAAGCCAGAGCCTCCTGTTAACCCTGGTCCGACTGAACCTGGCAAACCAAAGCCCCTGTTACTAATCCCGGACCTACTGAACCAAGCAAACCAGAACCTCCTGTCACAAACCCTGGTCCAACTGAACCAAGTAAACCAAGTCCAAATCCTGGCCCTAGCGTAGTTTATCCATCGACTGATAATAACAACGGTGGTTCAACAAGCGTCGGCAAGAAACCTGGAGCAAATTCTGGTATTGGCTACGGTCAAGCTGAATTTCCACAAAATGGTAATGAAAATAATCTACTTATGATTATCAGTGGTTTCTTCATCGCATTGTTTGTTTTACTCAAACATCTGATCAAGAAACTTGCTTAAAGTAAAAATCCTCTAACAATTTGATTAATTCAAACTTGTTGGGGGATTTTTCTTTTTGATGCCGCCTCCAGGAGCAAAGAAATCAGGTCGCTATGGGGACCGCCGAAAGCCAAGGTCTTTCGGCTCGATTTTGAACTTCGCAAAGTACGCGAATTTCAAAACTCGTCCCGTGGTGTAATGACTAAAGCCATAACGCCACCTGCACTGCGACCTGATTTCTTTGCTTCTTCCGGCTAGTTTACTTGTTGAGAGTGGGACAAAATATGGTCAGTTTTCGTGGTATTAAGGCAAATATCGCTAGTAATCCAATTTTAAATTACTGGCCCCATTGTTTTAAGCGGAAAAAGCTATGTTTTGTTCCACGTTTATACTGCATGTTTAAAGACGACAGCAGTTTTGCCCCAAGCTCGATATTAAATCTGAATTATACAGTAAATATTATATTTACACTATGAAAAACTAAGACACCATAACCTGAAATCTACTTTGAGACCTTAATCTTCTGGTTGTATACCGAATGGCTATACTCTCTACACGACATTCAATATCCGATAAGCTATGATGTTTTTTAATAACAGGATATTAAAAAATTCTAGTTATTGTTGAAAAAAGATTTTATAAAATCTAAGAAGGTAGAACCTATGAAATTGACAAAAAAGATGCTTCTTTTAACTTCCCTACTAATCATCGGTACTGGTGTGACAAGTATTCCGGCATTGACTGATACAGCTCAAGCAGCGACCACCACTTCCTATAAGGACCTAACGCCTCAAGGATTCTACTACCGTGTCGGCAAAGATGAATTGGTTAAAGCTAGTGATGTGAAGATTCTAACTAAAGATACACAAACTGATTCCAGCATGATTGAAACAGATTCACCTAATGACTTTCGCCTAGAAACGACAACTAAAGCTGTTCTTTACAATCTAAAAGGTCAAAAGTTATCCAAACATCTAGCAGAAGGCACCGTTTGTTCAATTGGTAGCGCCGATGCATTTACACATAGCACTTACTACAAAGAATCCAAAGATAAGCTAGTTCAGGTCAATGACAGTACTTGGCTTTAGAATATTAAATCAAAAAAACGTCTATGAAAGAAATTAAACTTTCTTCCATAGACGTTTTTTCTGGATATCAATAATTATTTATTTTGAACTTAATACACTAGCAGGGTGACGAAACGAATAAGTCAGCAGTGGTAGTGGTGTTGGCGATTTATCACTTACTCCACTGGACGTATTTTGAAATCCGCGGGTTATGCGAAGTTCGAAATCGAGATTCGAGACCGCTCTTTGGCTCGAATCGGTCCTCACAGCGACTTATTCGTTTCGTCCCCCTGCGGCATTTTTACCTCAAGCCTTTTATATCAAAAACAAGAAAATTGTAACAATCAGTAAATCGGCACTTCCGCCGAGGCTCAAATTGTTTTCATTGCAGTAACTGTTCATATCGTCGAGTGTTTCACGACCCTCAGTATGGCTACAACCACCTTCTACTAAAATATTCTCAGCATATTTTTGAATATTTTCTAATGACTCAAGGTTTCCACGTTTCACAACATTGGAATCGTATGATTCAGAAACAATCACCATCAAGGTATCTAATAAGACTGTTCCAAAATCATTGCCAAAGTGAGCTTTAAGATATGGCAACGATTTTTCAAACACGGTTGGATAGCCACGTTCGGCTTCTCCACGAATGCCTGTAATGCCATATTGTAGAAACATCTTCTCACCATTAGTTAATTGTTTCTTTTTATCGAGATCTTTGAAATCATGTTCAGTTAGTCCTCGCAACATTCTCTCAGTTGTCTGACGGATATTTTTCTCATCGAAGCCGGCTGCCGCCAACAAAATTCCCAAGGAGAAAATGGCTCCTTTATGGGTATTAATATCCCCAGTAGCTTCAAACATTGCTTTTTCAGCTTCCATCCCAATTGGACGAATTTCATGGAAAAGTTTCGTTAAATCTTCACCAGCAAAATCAATTCCTGCCTGAGCAAAGCGTTCAAAGTATGGTCGTAATGACACAGCACTGTCGATAAAAGTAAACACATCCATATCTAAATGGGTCGTATGATCGACCGGATCAACTAAACCTGGTTTAGGTTGTACATCTACTTCGTATAATAGAGCTTTCAATGCCGCGTTGGCTAAACGTGTCCTTAATTCCATAAGATCTCCAAATTTTTATTAATTAGTTTATTTATATAAGCTTGCATAGCTTCAACACTATGTGTGCGACTGCGGGCACAAACTTTGGCCGGTTTATCACACATTAAACATTTCCGTTCTGGCTGGGCAAACTCTTGCCGACTTAACGGACGAATAACACCATTATCAACCACTAAGACATCGATATCAAACAGGCGGCCAAATTCATTGCTATCCTCAAATTCAATCGCAATTTTTTTAATATCTTTCGCCTCGCCAGCAACAATTAAGAAAGCTTCAGAACCAGTGGCAACGTCCCACAATAATCGATAGTCAACTTTCATCCCTTGTAAAAAGATATTTAATCCTTTTTGAAAAAAGTCGGCTAAATAATAATTGTTTTTAATGGGACCGGGAGTATTCAACTTAGCACTGACTAATGATTGATTACTTTTCACTTGGCTTAACAACTGCTTCTGTTCTAACACACGGGCATCACGATTATTTAAAACATGGGCAATATCTTGTTGAACCCTTTAGAAAATACATCAATCATTATTTCTCTCCTAGTCTTTAACTTGGTAAACTGTATCGATCAAACTACCATCACGGTATTCAATCAAAGCAACTGGTCTGTCAGTAAATTCAAGTGGTTCTGACTTACCAACAATTGCTTGGGCACGTTTTTGAAGTTCTTCAATGGTATAAACAGGAACTCCGGGAACATTCTTCAAGGCTTCAATTAAGTCTTTACGTTTAGGGTTGATAGCAATACCAACTTCAGTAACTAAAACATCAATGCTATCACCAGGTGTAACAACGGTTGTCACGTCATTCACAACTGTGGCGATACGACCACGAACAAGTGGTGCAGAAATAATAGTCAATTTAGCGTTAGCAGCATCTTGGTGTCCACCAATGGCTCCACGCAAGACACCATCAGAACCAGTCATAACGTTAACGTTAAACTTAGTATCGATTTCCAAAGCTGACAAGATGCAGACATCTAGTTGATTAACGGCAGCACCCTTGTTATATGGATCAGCATACCATGAAGAATCAATTTCTTGTTGGTTCTCATTGCTTGCCATACTTGCAGCAGCACCTTTATCGAAATCTTGGACATCTAAAATCTTGTTAACAAGACCTTCTTCAAGTAAATCAACCGTTGGCTTAGTAATTCCACCTAAAGCAAATGAGGCCTTAATATTCTTAGCAAGCATTGATTTTCTAAGATAACGACTGACGGCAAGGGCAGCACCACCAGAACCCGTTTGGAAACTAAAGCCATCTTTGAAGTATTGTGAATGAGTAATTACTTGGTTAACCATTTCCGCAATCTTCAATTCCTTAGGGTCCTTAGTAAAACGAGTTGCACCGGAACCAATTTTATCAGGATCTCCGACCTTAGGAACTTTCACAACGTAATCAACTTGTGTTTGTTCAATGCTGGCTGGAGTGTTTGGATAAGGCATGATTGTATCGGTTAACAAGACGACCTTGTCAGCATACTTAGCATCCATCAATGAATAACCCATTGAACCAAAGACCGCATCACCATGAATGGCATTAGCGTTACCAACAGCATCCGCATTTGGGACACCTAAGAAAGCAACATCAATCTTGATATCACCATTTTCGATTGAACGAGCACGGTTACCATGTGAACGTAGAACAACTGGGTCTTTTAAACCACCGTGAGAAATAAAGTCACCTAGTGTTCCACGCATACCAGATGAAGTGATGTGGGTAATTGTTCCCGCTTTGATAGCCTTAATTACCATATCGTTCATAACGTTTGTTAGTGAACTAGGAGCAAGTGTTAAATCTTGGAAACCTTCATTAATAATTTCTTGCATGACCATGTTAAAAACAAAGTCACCTTCACGGAAATGATGGTGGAAAGAAATGGTCATACCATTCTTCAAACCAGCCTTTTCAATCACTTCTGGAATTGATTCAACTAATTTATTATCACCTTGAGAAACTTTTACTTGGTGAGCCACATAAGTTGTTTCGGGACTGCCAATTTCAGTTGTTTCAAATGGTTTGTAGTTCTTTTCTTTTAAAATATCATCAGGAATTTCACGATTTACTTTATTTAGCATAAATGTTGCCCTCCGTATCAACTAAATGTGAAGCTTTTGCTAGAGCCATTGTCCGCTCAGCACGGGCTACAACTGGCTTGTCGACCATCTTACCGCGTAATGAAATAACACCTGAACCCTTCTTGTGAGCTTCGTCAATCGCATGTAAGACATCTTTAGCATTACGGATTTCTTTCTCAGTTGGTGCATAAATTGCATTAACTAATGGAATTTGACGAGGATTGATGACTGATTTGCCATCGAATCCAAGTTCATGGATAATTTCAACTTCGTGGTTGAAACCTTCAGTGTTATCAACATCTGAATAAACCGTATCAAAGGCCGCAATACCAGCAGCACGAGCACCATGCAAAATCATGTTACGAGCAAATGAAAGTTCAGCTCCATCAGGATATCTGCGTGTCTTCATCATTGTGACATAATCTTCGGCACCAAGCGCAATCCCAATCAAACGATCAGAAGCCTTGGCAATAGCTGGGGCATTCAAGACACCACCCGCACTTTCAATGGCGGCCATCATATGTGTACGACCATTTTCAATGCCAAAAAATTTTTCAGCTTCAGCGATAACCTTTTCCGTTTCAACAACATCATCAGGAGTTTCTGTCTTAGGCAAACGAATAACTTGTACACCAGCTTTAACCATGGCAAAAATATCAGCTCGGCCCATTTCAGTATCCAAACCGTTAATTCTCACAACTAATTCAGAATTGCCATAATCAACATTTTGTAATGCTTCAAAGACCAACATTCTAGCTGTATCTTTTTCATTTAGAGAAACAGAGTCCTCAAGGTCAAACATAATTGAGTCAGCTCCGTAAATACCAGCATCTTTGATCATAGCTGGGTTGTTACCAGGAACAAACATCATGGTTCTACGTAAACGTTCCATTATCCAAGTACCTCCCAATTAGGTTGATTTTGTGTATCGGTTGCACGTTGAATAGCAGCAATCAAACGAGCTTTAATTGTACAATCCAAAGCTCCCTTATCAACGGCACGGACATTAACATTTTCAATGCCATAATCAGCCAATAAGTCAGTAATAACTTTTCTAATTTGGTTACCAAATTGTTTTTCAACTTGTGAATCGAGATTGATTTCTACGCCTGTACCTTTTGACAAAGTGAATTGAATATCACTTGATTCCAAAGTACCAGCTAGAGCTGTATGCTTAATTTCCATCGTGAATCCTCCTTAATAAGGTTGGTAAATTATTTTTAATAAACTTAAACGTTGTTACTGGAACATATTTTTGAACCTTCGTTAGGTCATTATTTTGGATGGCGGAACGAACTTTAGTAGCACTAATAATATCTTTTTGGACAGCTTTACGGTCGAGTATTTCTAAACTGACCTCTGGCGGTAAAACCTTAGCTAGTGACTGATTATAAATCTCAGTCGTTGGTGAATAAGGTTCACTACCAACAAAGCGTTTCGTAATATGTAAAGCCTTGGCTACACGTTTGAATACTCGGGCATCCAATTGTGTTTGATAAGTTGCAACATCAGCTCGACTCTTAATAAAATACGAAGGAAATGTCACAAAACTCACCATATATTGCCCCCCACTGACAACCAAGACATTATCTAAATCGCTAGTCCCTTGTTCAATCAAGTCCATCCGTTCCTTTGTAGTAAATAACGAGGCATCTTGATTAACGACAAACAAGTAAACATAATCACTAGCTTTAGCTGCCTGTTCAACTAAGTAGCGATGGCCCAAAGTAAACGGATTCGCATTCATAACAATTGCAGAAATATTTTTTCCATCTACCTTAGGTAAATCGGCAATATATTGATCAATCGAATAATCCCCTGTCTCAAGTAACACCGAGACATCAGTTTCAGCAACGACCTGAAACCCTAAATATTCAAAACTTTGTTTATATTGTGGCTTGGTAAAAACGAAAACGTGAAAAATATTTTGCGTGGCCAATTCATTGATCAAAGTAGACACCAGTTTATTAAAAACTGCTCCACCTTGAAACTCAGGTTCAATCGCTAAATACTTCAAAACATTTTCAAAGTAAGAACCAGTCGCAATTAATTCATCATCTTCATAGATACCAAACGTTTCCGTGATATCATCAAGATTCTCAATAACCAAGCCTTCTTTTTCAATCAAGACTTGCCATTGTTCATAGTAATAGGAATCTTTAAGATCTAATGTAGTAATCTCCAAAACATAACTCCTACGTTCCGCCTACAGGAGTAAGAAATTTAGTTTGCTGTGGGGACCGGTTGGAGCCAAGGTCTCCAACCTCGATTTTGAGCCTTGCACAACCCGCAAGTCTCAAAAGTCGTCCCGCGGTGTAAGTGCTAAAGCACTAACGCCGCCTTCACAGCAATCTAAATTTCTTACTCCTTCCGGCTAGTTCATTAATAATTGTTTATTTACTGGTGATTTGAATATTGGTAATAATTATTTTAATGGTTCTAATGTCTTAAAAATTACATGAATAAATATCCAAATAATCATAATTACTTACTCGGTAATCTCTTTGATAGATGTCATAACCTAGAAATTTCAATACCCTAGTCGGAGGGAATGAGAGATTTTTTACCTGCAGTGAAAGTGGAGTTAGGGCTTTAGCCCTTACTCCACGGACGTGTTTTGAAATTCGAGCGGTCTTCTCGAAGTTCAAAACCGAGACCTGAGACCTTGGCTCCAGGCGGTCCCACAGCAGGTAAAAAAATCTCTCATTCCCGGAGACGGCACTCCCAAAGAATTATCTAAGCAAAAAATCTCATCAAGAAAATTGATAGTGTAACGGTAATGGCACCACCTAAACGAACCGCAACTTGAGCAAATGGCATCAAGTTCATTCGATCACCGGCAGCAAGGATAGATAAGGCACCTGTACCACCTTGACCAGAACAACATGAAACGGCAATGGCTGTATCAACTGGATACATGTTCAAGAATTTAGCGGCGAAGAAGGCGGCCGCAACGATGGCTGTAACGGTAACGAAAATAGTGATCAACATTGGAACATTTGTAAAGACTGTAACTAATGACTTCCAAGGTGTCATCGCAACACCAACACCGAATAGTAAGAGTGGTGAGATACCTTTAACAGTTAAACTGTAAAGTGATTTTCCACCTTCTTGAACTGAATCAGGAATCCAGCCCAGCATTTTAGCAACCATAACGACAATCAACAAGACGATTGGAGCTGGCAAGTGGATAATTGAATTAATGTAAACACCTAGCATATAAAGTGTGATAGCTAAAATACCTGAAACAAGCATCTTAGTAATGTTAGCTGTGTCTGATTTTGATGATAAACTGCCTAATTCATCAGAACTGTTATCTGTTTCAACTAGACGTCCATTACCAGTCAAATTAGGTCTCCAGACACCGATTTGTCTCAAAATACCTGCTTCAATAACAGCAACTAAACTACCTAACATAACGCAAGGTAAAATTTGAGCAAAAATATTTTGTTGACCCATCGAAATAATAGCGGCATAACCAAGTGATAATGGCAAAGCACCTTCACCAACACCACCAGCCATAATTGGTGCAACGATAAAGAAGTATGATTTGTAAGCTGAAAGTCCTAATAACATACCGACTCCCATACCAACAAGTGGCCCCACAACTTCACAGATCAATAGCACCACGATGATTCTCATACTTGCTTGAATCAAAGTCTTACGGTTCATGGCTGAAATACTACCAACAATCAATAGCGCAATGAAAACAGCTAAAAAGTTGTTATTGTTCATAAAGTCAGTTACGACCTTCGTAGTACTTTGGGGAAGCCAGTTCATATAAACTAAATATGATGGCAAGAAAGTAACGACTAATACTTTTCCACCCAAAGAATTTAAGACGGGAATATGTTTTCCGACTTCTTCCAAGACAAAAGAGAATAAAGTCATAATACCGATGGCACCAATCATGTCATTAGGCATTTGGTTAGTAATTGTTAATAAGACATAAGCTACTAATAATAGTAGGTAAAGCGGCATTGGAACGATACCAATATTCAATGCCATAAACTTTTGGAAGATGTTCTTGTGTTGATCTTCGTCAGGAATCGAGTTCAATTGCATGATTTAATCCTCATTTTTCACAAAATTTGTAACTGCATCTGACACGGTCTTAACAACGTTCTTATCAAAAACTCCCGGAATAATTTTTTCAGGTTTTGGATCGGTGATCATAGCAGCTAGACCCTCAGCGACACTAGCTTCCATTTCAGAACTAAAATGATTAACATGATTTTCCAAAAGACCTCTGAAGAGACCTGGGAAAGCCAAAATATTATTAACTTGATTAGGATGTTGTGAACTACCAGTTGCTACTACCTTAGCACCAGCAGCTTGAGCAAGTTCTGGTTCAATTTCAGGCTTAGGGTTAGCTAAAGCAAAGACGATACCATCATCCATTGAGGCAACCATTTCTTTAGTAACAAGCCCACCGACTGATAAACCAACGAAGGCATCGGCACCCTTCATAGCATCAGCTAAAGTTTTAGCACCAGTTTGATTATTGATACGTTTCATCAAATCATATTGATACTCATTTAAACTTGTTTCTTTGTTGTCGATAACACCCTTTTTATCAACTAGAACGATGTTCTTGATACCGCTCTTGAACAATAATTCGGCTGTGGCTAAACCAGAAGCCCCGACACCATTAATAACAACTTTCAAGTCCTTAATGTCTTTGTTAACGACTTTAGCGGCATTAATCAATCCAGCTAGAACGACGATTGCTGTACCTTCTTGGTCATCATGGTAAACAGGAATATCAAGTTTTTCTGCCAATTTTTGTTCAATTTCAAAACATCTTGGGGCTGCGATATCTTCCAAATGAATCCCTGCAAAACTCTTACTGATGTTAACAACCGTTTGAACGAACTCATCAACATCAACTTGGTCCAAAGCTAAAGGAATTGCATTTACGTTGGCTAGACGTTTATATAACAAAGCCTTACCCTCAATAACAGGTAGACCACCTTGGGGACCAATATCTCCAAGACCCAGAACTGCCGAGCCATCAGTAATAATTGCGACTAACTTACCACTGACTGTATATTCAGAAGCCAAGCTATGGTTCTTTGCAATGATCTTACTAATTTCAGCAACGCCGGGTGTATATGCCTCACCAAGTTCTTCCATTGTTGAAACAGGTAGTTCTCCATTAATTTGGAGAACACCTGTATGCGCTTTATGTATTTTTTTAACTAATTCCATATCCATAGGTGTCGCCTCTTTTTAAATAATTAAAAAATATCCAATAAATTTAACATTTTTCAATTTGAATACTACTCTATTTTTCAAAAAATGTAAATAGTTTCACAAAGTTCACAAACTTTCAAAATTGAATTCAACGGGTAAATAGGGTAACTTATAAGTAACAAAGGAGAATCATCATGCCCCAAGAAGAAAATACGTCATTACTAGTAGATTTGGCTCAAGACTATTATTTAAACCATTTGAACTTGGGTGACATATCGAAAAAGTACAATATCAGCCGTTACAAAATATCAAAATACTTATCTGAAGCAATTGATAAAAAAATTGTAACTATCAACATTAGTTCACCCTTTTCACGAAGTTCTGACTTGGAAAACAAGCTTCGGGAAAACTTTCCCAACCCTAATTTTTATGTTTTGAAAAATACTGAAGATATTGCACATGAAAACGATCGATTCTACTCATTTGCTGCTAAATATTTACAAGATTTAATAGATGGCAAAAAAATAATCGGCCTCACGTGGGGAGACACGATTTATCATGTGATTGATGCTTTTCAAACAACAGCTAAAGACAACATGGTCTTTACACAATTCATTGGTGAAAACGGGAAACATAATTCACTTGCAGGTACGATGCGTATGGTTCAAAAAGTTGCTACGCGTTATAACGGTAAATATTTGACCATCGACGTGCCACTTTACATAGTTAATAAGGAAGTTAGACGTTTGCTAGCTTTAGAACCAGCCATTCAACCTTCCCTGGCAACAGCTGAACAGTTAGATTTAATTTTTACTAGTGTTGGGACATTAGACTCCATCAATAGTATCGACTCTTGGTACAATAGTAAGAATATTCTTTTCCCGAAAGTCAATTCCAATTCAATCGCTGGTTTAGTTTACGGACGTCCCATCGATAAAGAAGGCAACGTATTAGTCAACGAAGATGATGATAAAGTCTTCGGAATTAGCTTCAAGAAAATCTTAGAAGTTCCTTCACGTGTAGCAATCGTCAACGATAAATTTAAGTCCTCAGCTTTAAGTGCTGCCCTACAAGGCAATTACTTTACTGACGTGATTTTGAACGAACCTACTGCCAATAAATTACTAGCAGAATTGTAGATCCGACATTTTTCCACTGAAATTATATTATATTTGTTTGTGCATTAGACTAATCTATACAAAAAGTACCGCATGGTTTGAAATGATTCTTTCTTAATTTTGGTTATAGAATAGAAAATAAAAAAGGCTAGGTATCTCTTCTGGGTATAAATCCAGAAAAATACCTAGCCTTTTGCTTATGTTCAATTTCAAATAATATAGCACTTGTTTATCGAATTAATTTCATCGTACTAAAAATAATAAATGTATTAGTCTCTGGGTGCAAGGAATGTTGGCAGCAGTGAAGGTGGCGTTGGCGCTTTAGCGCCTATACCACGGGACGACTTTTGAAATTCGCGCACTTTGCGAAGTTCAAAATCGAGATTGGAGACCGCTCTTTGGCTCCAATCGGTCCCCACAGCGCCAACATTTCTTGCACCCAGAGACGGCAACTAACCAAAGTTGAGAAAAAACCGTCTTTTTGTGATTCATTGGACTTATTTGAATTTGTTTGCCAAATGTCTCAAATAGAGACGACTAATTATATAGCCAATAACTAATCCGCCTAATGCTGGAACTACCCATCCCAAACTCATTTCTGCTAACGGTAAATGGTCGTTCCAAGTTAAAACTTGTTGCACAAAATTGTTATCTTGCAAAGCTTTAGGCAAGGCTTCAATACCAGCAAATAAAGCTGGAATAATTGTGAATAAAATTGTAATTCCAAATGTGATTTTAGAATCACCTATCAATGGTGTTAAAACTGAAATTATTATCAAAACCATTGCCAACGGATATAAGAACATCAGAACCGGTGTTGAATAATTGATTAATTTTGTCAAACCGATATTTGCTACTAAAAATGAGAACGTTCCGGCCGCAATCAAAACTACTTTGTAATTAAATTTTGGAAACATCTCTTTGGCTGTTTCTCCAAAAGCTGAAGTTAACCCAATCGAAGTTTTCAAACATGCAATAATTGCTATCAATGCCAACAATAGGCTTCCAAAGGAACCAAAGTAATAATTGAAAACTTGAGCCAGTGTTACACCACCGTTAGATGCTAATGGTAATTTATTAACGCTCATCGTTCCAATCAAGGCTAAGAAAGCATAAATAATTCCCATCAAAACAACACTGATCAAGCCTGAACGAATCGTATCTTTGGCAATTTGACCGGGATGTGTCACTCCTAAAGACTTAATAGTATCAATAACAACCACACCAAAAGCCAAAGACGCCAGCGCATCCATCGTATTGTATCCTTCTGTAAATCCAGTCAAAACGGGACTTTTAGCATACTGGCCTTGTGGTATCGCATTTAATCCACCCATGGGTTTAATAAACGCCGTAACTACTAAAATACCTAGTAAGACTAAAAATATCGGAGTCAACCATTTACCAACATAAGTCATCAATTTACTGGGTTTTCTTGCTAATAAATACGTCACGATAAAAAAGATAGCCGAAAAAATCAATAGCACTAAATTTTGATGGGCTTTACCAACAAACGGAGCAATCCCCAATTGATAAGAAATTGTTGCCAAGCGCGGAATCGCAAAAAATGGTCCCATCGTTAAATACAATAAAATTGTAAAAATATAAGCAAAAGGTCGATTTACCTTCCCAGCTAAATCAAACACACTATTACTTCCAGTCATCCCCATACTAGCAACACCTAGTAGTGGCAAACCAACACCCGTAATCAACAATCCGATAATGGCATAAAAGACATTGCTACCAGCTTGTTGACCCAAAAAGACAGGAAAAATCAAATTACCAGCGCCAAAGAACAATCCAAACAACATTGAACCGATAAAGAAAAGATTTCTCCAAGTTAATTTTTCATTCATTAATTTCACTCTCTTATATAAGTATCTAAAAGTTGAATCCGCCTCCAGAAACCAGAAATTAAGTCGCTGTGGGGACCGATTCGAGCCAAAGAACGGTCTCGAATCTCGTCCCGTGGTGTAATGACTAAAGTCATAACGCCACCTTCACAGCGACCTAATTTCTTGTTCCTTCCGGCTAGTGTATTCGTTATTACTAATTACATTTCAACCTTCTGTAAATATCCCTTAAATATGATAAGCGACTCAAGGCAGTAGAACAACTAATTTTTTTGAGATATACGCTACTCCACCTAGAATATTATAAAAAAACATTATTTTCCAATTTGAAATGACTACGACAACTAACGACGAATCCATATACAAGCATCTATTAACAACAGATAAACTAGCCGGAAATTGGGAGCTGAGCAAGGTGAGTCAGCCGTGATAGTGGAGTTAGTGCTTTAGCACTTACTCCACGGACGTATTTTGAAATTCGAGTGAACTTCTCGAAGTTTAAAATCTAGGTCTGAGACCTTGGCTCAGACCGGTCCCACAGCAGACTCACCTTGCTCAGCTCCCAATCGGAGGCGGCATATTTCAACAACAAAAAAAGAACCAAATCTAAAATCTAGATTCAGTCCTTTAGGTAGTGGTTTTAAAACATGAGTTCCATACTAATCTCTATGCTAGATTTGTATCTTCAACCCATTCGTTTGTAGCAACACGGTAATATGTGTGACCATTGTATGTCTTAGTTTGATCAGTATACCAAGGTGTCTTGTTTGCTAAACCACGGTTTGTAATAGTTGACATTGAGCCATCACTAGCAAATGCATAAAGTTTAACGTAATTTCCACTAGCGTTATTTACTTTAATTGTACTGCCATTTGTTTGAGCACCACCGTTAGTTTCGGCTGTACCATCATATTGAGTCAAGTTGTATGTTTGAATCAAGTTGTTCAATGATGAGGCATAGTTAGGAGCAGTAGCATATCTACCTTGTAGCCATGCTGTTGCATCCTTATATGATGAAGTATTTTCTTTCCATGTACCACTGTAATAACTTGAGTTCCAAGCAACACCATTACGTAGTTTGTTACCATTATCAGCAAATGATTCGTAGTAACTTGGGTACTTTCTGAAGTTAGCATTGATTGTATACCAACCTTGTGAAGCACTCCATTCTGATGTTGGCATTGTTACGTAGGCACCATTATAGTCACCCTTAATACCAAATAAGTTATGACCTTGAGTAGCTAAAGTTGATGTACCCCAACCACTTTCAAGAATAGCTTGAGCCAACATAACTGAAGTATAAACTCCGTATTGTGAAGCAGCCTTTTGAGCCATTGGTACAGCTGATGCTAAGAAAGCTTGTTGTTGTGCAGAAGTTGCACCTGTAGCAGCTTGGATAACGGCAGTTGTATTTAGAGCGTTGTTAATTGATTCACTGGCGGCTTGAACAGTAGCTGAAGTAGCAACTGTTGTATCGGCTTTCTTTTCTGAACCAGCGATGACATTTGAACTATTATCTTGTGATTTATTATTTACTTGTTCGGTACTTGTTTGAGGTGCAGCTGAATCTGCATCACTTGTTGTTGCAGCTGACACAACAGAAGGTGTCGCAGTTGCAGCTAATGTGCCAAGTACTAAAGCACTAGTTAGTAGATTTTTTTTAGACATAGAATGGTTTCCCCTTAATAAATAATCTAGTTATAGACTACTATTTAAAAAAAGTAGTTTCAATAGAACCTGGATTTTGTAACAAAAATTAAACATTCGAAAATAAATTGTAATTTTTTGCCACTTGACTTTAAGAATTTATTAAGAACTTTAAGTTTTCTCTATGCCAAGTCGCGGAAAGATAACTGTTTTTCGATAAATTTCCAGATATAATTACAAAACCTTTACGATTAATAACAAAGTAAACAATCGGTAGTTAGAATCATTTTGTTATCTTATTTGAGAAGAATCCCCTATTTGTACGCCATCTAGGCCTTATTGAACGTAAACTTCGCCTCCCTTTATTTATAGTTTTTTTACACTACCAACAAAATTTTACAATAAAAAAAACCGCTATTCAGCGATTTTCTATAATTTTGAAGTTAACTTAACATCTGGATATTTGTTAGCAAACCAGTTTTCAGCAAAGCGATTTTCAAACAAGAACAATGGCTTGTCATCCAAATCTTTCACTAACATATTTCTAGTTGATGACATTGATTGATCTAATTGTTCAGGATCGACCCAACGGGCAATTCTGGAACCAATTGGCTTCATCACAACATCACAGTTATATTCATTTTTCATTCTAAATTGGAAGACTTCAAATTGAAGTTGACCAACGGCACCCAAGATATAGTCGTTAGTTGTGTATTTCTTGTAAAGTTGAACGGCACCTTCTTGAACTAGCTGTTGCATTCCTTTATGGAAGGATTTTTGCTTCATAACATTCTTAGCTTGAACTTCCATAAACATTTCTGGGGTAAATTGAGGTAAATCTTCAAATTGAACAGACTTCTTACCCTCATAAATCGTGTCACCGATTTGGAAATTACCAGTATCATACAAACCAACAATATCACCAGCAACCGCCGTCTTAACTGTTTCTCTTTGATCAGACATAAATTCAGTTGCATTGTTCAAACGCATAACTTTGCCCGTTCGTTGTAAAGTAACATCCATACCACGGACAAATTCACCGGAACAAATTCTAACGAAGGCAATACGATCACGGTGATTAGGATTCATATTAGCCTGAATCTTAAAGACGAATGCTGAAAATTGTGGGTCATCTGGCTTCACAACTTCATCACTATCTTTTTCTTTATGTTCGGCAGGTGCTGGAGCCATATCCAAGAAAGTATTCAAGAATGTTTCAACACCAAAGTTTGTCAAAGCTGAACCGAAGAAGACCGGCGTTTGATTACCAGCTTTAATTTTATCCAAGTCAAATTTATTACCGGCTTCTTTAATCAAATCAACTTCACCAAGCGCTTGATCATAGACACCTTCGTCTTCAATCGGATTATGCTCTGCTAATTGACCTTCATCGTTCAATGGTAAGAAACGATCATCACCATCTTTACGATATAGTTCCAAACGATTGTTACTGATATCGTAAAGACCTTTTAATTCCTTACCCATACCGATAGGCCAGTTCATTGCACAACCTTCAATATTAAGTAATTCCTCTAATTCAGCAATCAAATCAAGTGGATCACGACCATCACGGTCCAACTTGTTCATGAATGTAAAAATAGGAATACCACGTTTCTTAACAACTTTAAATAATTTCTTAGTTTGTGGCTCGATACCCTTGGCAGAATCAATCACCATGACGGCGGCATCAACGGCCATCAAAGTACGGTAAGTATCTTCAGAGAAATCTTCGTGTCCTGGAGTATCCAAGATATTGATATCTTTACCACGATAATGGAATTGCATTACCGAACTAGTAACCGAAATACCACGTTTTTTTTCAATTTCCATCCAGTCAGATGTCGCAAATTGACCAGACTTTTTAGCTTTAACAGTACCGGCAGAACGAATAACTCCACCAAAATAAAGCATTTGTTCAGTAATAGTTGTTTTACCAGCATCCGGGTGAGAGATAATGGCAAAAGTTCTACGTTTGTTTACTTCTTGTTCTAATTGTTTTTGATCCATATTAGTTCAGTATAAAACTTGCGGTCTTATACTTTTTTTCTCCTTCATAATATATATATTATCGGTTCGCAATTGGGACCTAGATTATTTTTAAGTTTTAATTCTTAAAATTACTACTTTATTATTCTAATACATAATCCAAACGATATGGAAACATATTATAGTGGTCCGCCTCCAGGAACCAGAAAATTAGGTTGCTGTGGGGACCGATTGGAGCCAAAGTGCGGTCTCCAATCTCGATTTTGAACTTCGCAAAGTACGCGAATTTCAAAAGTCGTCCCGTGGTGTAATGGCTGAAGCCATAATACCACCTTCACGGCGACCTAATTTTCTGGTTCCTTCCGGCTAGTTTATTCTTTGTTCTGAATAATCCGTAAATGAATTGAAATATTAAATCATATTCGTAACTACTTTTGTGTCAATAACGACTAGAGCGTAAAGACTTAAAGCAGATTTGGAATCCTTTAACCTTTAGTTAAAAACAACAATGTCAGACATTCCTGATAATTCAGAAAATGCCTGACGTTTTTATTAATTACTTGTATTTGTCTTTGTACATATTAGTTGTAACATTCTTCAATTTACTGTCAGGGACTGTCACAATGACATTCTCAATTCTGGAACCGTTTAGCTCACCTGATGTAAGGACTGTACCATCTTTTAAGGTAAATGACTTCGGATGTTTAGGATCTGGTATTTCACCGATATTCATAATCAAATAACCAGCAATCGTATCGACATCTTCAACGTGAATTTCTTCTTCAAAAAGGTCATCGAAATCCTCAATTGTCATTAAACCAACAACTGAAAATTTATTAGCACCCAATCTTTGGAAATTCTTTGTGACGGGATCATACTCGTCATCAATTTCCCCAACGATTTCTTCCAAAATATCTTCAATCGTAGCCAAACCAACGATACCACCATACTCATCAACGACCATGGCGATTTGTGTTTGTGTACTACGCATTTTTAGCAACAGTCCATCAATATTAGTTGCTTCGGGAACAAACAATGGTTCCTTCATAATAGCTTTCAAACTAATATTTTCAAATCCAACTTCACGAGACCGTTTCAATAAATCTTTGATATGGATAATCCCAATAACATTATCTTTATCAGCACCATACACTGGAATACGAGAATATGGCTGTCCCAAAATAGCATCGATATTTTCATCAACGGGATCGTTGATATCTAGCATAAAGGTATCAGTTCTTGGAACCATAATTTCACGAGCTGTCTTATCGCCAAAACGGATGATCCCCTGTAACATTTGATATTCATCAGGGTTAATTGTCCCGTTATTACGTGATTTCTTCAATGTAGCAATCATTTCATTACGCGTGATAGGTTCATCATTTTTACTGAAATCAATTGGAGTGATTTTCATCAACAAATTGATTGTCGAATCCAACAACCAGACAAACGGTTTCAAAATCCATCCAAACAAACTTATCATTGGTTGCGTAAAACTTGCTACCTCATATGGGCGTTGTAACGCTATCCTCTTCGGATACAATTCCCCTAAAACTAAAGTAATAAACGATAAAATCACCGTTATAATCACTATTGAAACTTCCCGACTACCAGGAAAATCTCCAATCAATTTTTCCATCCCAACACTTAACGTTGTAGCGGCACTAGCAGATGATAAGAAACCTGCCAAGGTAATCGCTACTTGAATTGTCGATAGAAATTTATTTGGTTCATTGATCATTTGAAGAATTTTCTTAGCACCACGGCTACCATTCTTAACCTTTTCCTCAACGGACGTTTTATTAACAGAAACCATCGCCATCTCGCCTGCTGCAAAAAAAGCATTTAATATTGTCAAAACAATAATTAAAATCAGCTGCCCGGAAAGCGACGCTCCAGAAGAGTCACCACTCATTTAACTCGCACTCTCTTTCATATGTAAAATGTAAATTCTGCCTTCAAGAACAAATAATTCCACCTGCTAAGATACCGCATGTGGAAATACCAGTCCCCTTGGCTGTTATCTTTAATCTTAACCTTAGAATCCTAAAGTTAAGTATAAACAAAACAATTATAACAGGTGTTTAACCATTCAACAATAAAGGTGAACGGTTTAGGATGGTTAAATGTTACAGGCCGTCTCCAGGTGAAAGAAAATTAGGTCGCTGTGGGGACCGATTGGAGCCAAAATGCGGTCTCCAGCCTCGATTTTGAACTTCGCAAAGTACGCGAATTTCAAAAGTCGTCCCGTGGTGTAATGGCTAAAGCCATAACGCCACCTTCACAGCGACCTAATTTTCTTTCACCTTCCGACTAATTTATTTGTTCTTTTTTTAAAAATACTAAGAAACTTTGAAAACAGGATACAATAATCAACGTTTCATCTTCTAAACAACTAATCTGAAAAGTTTAAATCCAGCATAGAATATATTTAAATCCTTAGCTAAGACAAATATAACGATGGACCAAATTCACAAACCTACACCTTAGCCGGAGAATGTCAGTGCTGTGAGTCAGCAGTGATAGTTGAGTTAGTGCTTTAGCACTTACTCAACGGACGTATTTTGAGACTTGCGGTTTATGCAAGTCTCAAAATCGAGGGTCGAGACCTTGGCTCGAGCCGGTCCCACAGCAGACTCATAGCACTGACATTCTCCGGCGGCATCCTCGAATCTTCAACCCATTAATGATAGAATAAGTACATCAGTATATAGGGAGTATTTTAAAATGTCTAACAAAAAAATTGCTGTGATCTACCTGTTCTTTTTCATCATCCCTTACGTTCTTTGTCTATCAATTATTGGGGTCTCATACAATTCACTTGTATTGCATGCCCTAACGTGGAGAATTGTTGTTGGTGGTATCGTTGGAGCCTTTGGTATGTTTGCGGTCAAAGTTATCGCTCAACGTCCGGTTCTCATCATGTACCGCAGCTCAACACAAAAGGTACTCAAAGAATTGCTCAATTTTTTCATTTTGGAACGAAGCAAATTTGTCATTGGAGCTAATTTACTTGTCGATTTTTGTTTATCAGTTGCATTTATCTTTTTAGTCGCAAAATTTTTGCCATTGACATATATCTTAGGTAGAACCTTAGGCTGGTTGGTGCTATTACTAGTTATTTCATTGACTTTAGCCTCATATCTAGAATTTGAATCACTATCAATTTACACAGAGAAGAAAAAATAATTCTTGACTTATCGAATTTTTAATTGTAAGTTTGAGACAACTTAATTGTAGGAGGAATTAGACATGTTGAAATTTAACCAAGCACAAGTTGAATCATGTTGTTGTGTAGTAATGAACGAACATTACTATACTTTTTCAGCATGTCTAATACCACTCAATTGATAATCAAGTAGTGAAAACTAAAACTATCAAGCGGAGTTGACATTAGTCAGCCCCGCTTTTTTGTGTTCTGAGCTACTTAGAAAGGAGTTACTTGTGGAACATATCAAAATTGGCATTTTAAATTTGATGTCTAACAAAGTTGAAACAATGAGAAATTTCCAAATAGCGCTTGGCAATCAAGTTGAGTTGAAGTTTTACTATTCAGCCACTCGCTATGTTGACCGTAAGCTTGATTCAAGTATCACCAACAATATGTCACCTTTAGACTTAACTGAAATTTCTAACCTCGATGGTTTTATCATTACTGGAAGTCCAGTGGAAAAATTAGACTTTCCTCAAGTTTCATACTCTGATGAAATCAATGAGCTGATTGATCTACTCGATCAATTAAACATCCCACAATTATATGTCTGTTGGGGCGCTATGGTCGCTCTAAATCGTTTATATGATATTGACAAAAAGATCTTACCGCATAAAGTCTTCGGTATTTTTCAAAATCAAATTTTAACTGAAACACCTATGTTGAACAACATTTCAGATAATTTTCCGGCACCACATGCCCGTTATGCGGAAATGGATCACGAACAACTCGCTAACAGTCCCAATTTAACTATCAAAGCTGTTAGTGAAAATGGTCTATTAACTCTCGTTGAAGCTAATCAAAAACATCAAACCTTTATTTTTTCCCATTTGGAATATCAACGGAATGGCTTGGATGAAGAATATCACCGAGAACTCAATAGTCCGAAAGTAAAAAATCCACGACCTGCCGCCAATTACTACTCACCTTTAGATCAACGTCCAACGTTTGCTTGGCAACAAACCCAAAGCAAATTTTATCGTAATTGGCTTCAAACAGTCGCAGAACACAAATTAACTACTTGCTAAGGAGAGATTTACTATGACAATCGCACAAAATATTACACAACTTATTGGCAACACACCACTCGTAAAATTAAATAACGTCGTCCCTGATAATGCCGCTGACGTTTATGTTAAACTAGAATTTTTCAATCCTGGTAGTTCAATTAAAGATCGGATTGCCCTATCAATGATTGAAGCAGCCGAAAAAGCTGGTAAAATCAAGCCTGGTGATACTTTAGTTGAACCAACATCTGGTAACACGGGTATCGGTTTGTCACTAGTTGCCGCTGCCAAAGGTTATCACTTAATTATCACAATGCCCGAAACAATGAGTATCGAACGTCGCAAACTGATGCAAGGTTACGGCACTGAATTAATTTTGACACCTGGTCAAGGCGGTATGAAAGCTGCCATTCAAAAAGCCACTGATTTGGCCAAAGAAAATGGTTACTTCATGCCAATGCAATTCCAAAACCCAGCTAATCCTGCTATCCATGAAGCCACTACCGGTAAAGAAATCGTTGCGGCCTTTGGCGATACTCCAGTTGATAGCTTTGTTGCCGGCGTTGGTACTGGTGGTACTTTATCTGGTGTCAGCCATGCCTTAACTAAAGCCTACCCAGACGTGAAAATTTATGCTTTGGAAGCAGCTGAATCGCCTCTATTAAAGGAAGGTAAAACTGGGGCTCACAAAATTCAAGGTATCAGTGCAGGTTTTATTCCAGAGACACTCGATAAAAATGCCTACTCCGATATTATAGAAGTAACTAGTGACCAAGCAATCACGATGGCGCAAGAAGTCAGTCGTAAAGAAGGATTCTTACCAGGCATCTCTTCTGGAGCTAATATCTTTGGTGCCATTGAAATTGCCAAGCAACTTGGTAAAGGTAAATCGGTTGTTACAGTTGCACCTGATAATGGCGAAAGATATCTTTCAACTGATTTATTTAAGTTTTAGGAGACATATTCTTTTTAACAAGCTTTATTTTATGAGAAAATATAAAGTGATGATTTTTTTACTATACAGGGGGATTTATTAAAATGAAAAAGCGAATTGCTTTAATATTAACTACAATCGTAGCCTTAGTTTTGGTACTAACCGGCTGCTCAAGTAACAAAAACGCCGACACTAAGACTGCTGGCACATTAACAATCGGTCTTGAAGGAACTTATGCACCATATTCATACCGTGACGGTGGAGAACTTAAAGGATTTGAAGTTGATCTTGGTAAAGCTGTTGCCAAGAAGCTTGATTTAAAAGCCAAATTTGTTCCTACTAAATGGGATTCATTAATTGCCGGTTTGAACTCAAGTACATTTGATGTTGTTTTGAACAACGTGGCTGAAAATCCATCACGTGAAAAACACTACATCTTCTCAACACCTTACATCTACTCAAAATCAGTTATCATCACTAAAGATGGTACAGGTATCAACTCAGTTGACGATATTAAAGGTAAGAAAATTTCTGCCGGAACTGGTACTGACAACTACAACCATGCTGAAAAGTTCGGTGCTAAAGTAGTTCCAGCTGCTGATTTCCAAACTGATATGTCAATGATCGACCAAGGACGTGTGGCAGGTGCCATCAACTCCAAGGAAGCTTTCTTATATTGGAAAGAAAGTCACAAGAACACTGATTTGAAATACATCACTATTCCAAATAACAAACTTGCACCATCAAAAATTGCTCCAATTTACAACAAGAAATCAACTCACCTACGTGGTCGCGTAAACAAAGCTATCAAGGAACTATACAAAGACGGCACTATGAAGAAGCTTTCAATTAAGTACTTCGGTGAAGATATTACTAAAAAATAATTTTTAAACTAATTGAGGGGGTTTTAACTTCATGTGGCACACTATCATTACATCTCTACCAGCTATGATTTCTGCAATGTTGCAATTCACCATTCCGCTGGCGATAATTTCATTTATTTTTGGCTTGATTTTAGCCGTTTTAACCGCATTAATTAAATTTATTAAACCGAGTGAAAACAAAATAATCAAATATCCTTGGTTAATTGTTCGCGCGATTGCCGACTTTTATGTTTGGTTATTCCGTTCAACTCCATTGCTAGTTCAATTGTTTATCATCTTCTTTGGTCTTCCAAGTGCTGGTATTCAACTAACACCATTCATTGCTGCTGTTATCGGCTTTTCATTAAACACTGGAGCCTATGCCTCAGAAACAATTCGTTCAGCTTTGATGTCAGTACCACAAGATCAATGGGATGCAGCATTTACATTGAACTTTACGACTAAACAAACTTTGATGAAAATCGTGTTGCCACAAGCTGTTAGAATCGCTTTGCCACCATTGTCCAATTCATTCATTGGCTTAGTCAAAGATACCTCGTTGGCCAGTTCCATCACTATCTTGGAAATGTTCCAAGTCAGCCAACAAATGACAGCTAAGAATTTCCAACCACTTTTGATGTATTCATTAGCCGCTTTCCTATATGCAATTATCTGCTCGTTGTTGACATTACTACAACACTATCTTGAACGCAGAACTTCAAAATATGTTAAAGGAAGTGAAGCCTAATGATTTCATTGAAAAATGTTGTTAAGAAATATGAAGGTAAAGAAGTCTTGAAGAACTTATCCGTTGACTTCCCCGATGGCAAAACAACGGTTATCTTAGGGCCTTCTGGTTCTGGTAAATCAACTCTGTTACGTTCACTTGATCTACTCGTCAGACCAGAAAGTGGAACAATCAGTTTTTCCGACATTAGTCTTAATTACGCTGAACCCATTACTAAGAAAAAAAGTTTTGATATCCGTAAGAAAACAAGCATGGTTTTCCAAAATTGGAACCTCTTCCCTAACTTAACTGTTTTGCAAAACATTACAACAGCACCTGAAACTGTTCTCAAAGCTTCAAAAAAGGAAACTGAAGAACATGCAAGAGCATTACTTTCAAAAGTAGGTTTAAGTGAATACGCTGACCGTTACCCCAGTCAACTTTCCGGTGGACAACAACAACGTATTTCTATCTGCCGTGCTTTAGCAATGAATCCAGAATACGTTTTGTTAGACGAACCAACTAGTGCTTTGGATCCAGAACTAGAAACTCAAGTATTATTGATTCTTGAAGAGTTAAGCAAAATGGACCAATCAATGATTATCGTGACACATAACATGCAATTTGCTCGTTCTGTGGCCGATAAAATTGTCTTCGTCGAAGACGGTGATATCCTCTTTGACGGAGCTCCAGATGAGTTCTTTAATCACCCAACTACTAGAATTAAAGATTTCTTATCTGGGATTACCTTTGATGATAGTCAATTAAAGAAGTAAAACCTCTTAATGCCACATGAGGGAGAAAGGGAAGAAGTCACCACTACCACTGCTGACTTCTTCTTTTTCTCCCTCATGCTAGTGTATTAACCATATAACTTAACTATCCCAATAATTATGTTTGAAATTATATGCTATTTAGATAAACGAAATACAAAAAATCCAGTCAACTTTTATCGTTGACTGGATTTTTTTGCGTTAATTAAAACAAATAATAAAACAACTATTGCTGTTGGCAATAACAAACGGACCATATCATATAGCAGATTAAACCCAACCAATCCAACTATCATGGCAGCCAGAAAATGCCAAAAACCTAATTCTTCTCGAAAACTGGAGACTGTTTGTTGAACCAAGTTATTCGTGCGAATGAGAACTACTAAAAATAAAATAAGCCACAATGTGTAGCCCATCATAGCTATTGGTTGCGTAAGTTTGAGGATAAACGTTACAGCAATTAATCCATAAGCTACTAATCCTTTAGTATCCCTTGTTTTCAATTTGACGTCACTAGTCAACATCAAAGCAGTCAGGAGAAGAATATTTGATATCACATTAATTATATTCACAATAATTCCCCTTCACTGAAATCATGTTTTCTAGTATAACAATAAATCAGTTACTTAGGATTGGTCATATAAAAAACTTAATCATTTTGTATAACATCTTCAAACATAGATGTTAGTTATGATGCAACCTGCACAGCGACCTAATTTCTTGCTCTTTCCGGTTAATTTATTGTTCGTTTTGGAATCAATGACTAGAATTATAAGATATAGAGAATGCTCTGAATCTTTCGACTTTATCAATTACTTCAATTCCGCAGCATATCTATCTGTCAATCTTCAGTATTCTATGGATATGAGTCTCCAGAGTGAGTAATACATATTTAATTGATACTCATTTTTTGTCTAAATAATTATTAAAATCAGCTCTAAATTTCTGCAAGCGCTTGTTGTAATACATGAAGGCAATGATAAACGGACTAATGATTCCAAACCAATCTTGAAAATTTAAAATATCCTTTCCATGCGTCAATATTGTGCCAACAATTAAAACCAAATAAGTCAAAAGCTGATTATGTTTCATTCCCCAACCATACTTGCGCAAATTCAAATACAAAATTATTACAAAACAAATAAATATAACGTATTGCCCTAATGGATAATATTCAGTTCCAATCTCCATAATCTCCTCCTGATTGCGTTCTCATCTTTAACGGTAGCAAGACTATGTATATTTTTGATTAAGTTAATGTAAAGAAATAAAAAAAGACTACCCAAAGGCAGTCTTAATCAGGATATAGCAATCCTAATGGTGTGACAATTCTTTATATCTTTGCATCCAAAGATCAACGTAAGCTTGTGAAAATGGTCCTTTGCCTTTATCGATCCAATCAATTAAAACGTCGACATTATCATGTAAAATCGTATCTATTTCAGGTGGATAATTCCACATTTTACTGTGCGCAGCGTATTCGTCTACGTCCAGCAATCTTTTTTCTCCATCCGGAAAAACTTTAACATCTAAATCGTAATCAATATATTTGATGGCCTCTTTGTCTAAAGCAAAAGGTGTCGCTAAATTGCAGTAATAAGATACACCACTCTCTCTTATCATAGTAATAATATTGAACCAATATTTTTTATGAAAGTAGACTAGCGCGGGCTCTCTTGTTACCCAACGACGTCCATCTGCTTCTGTGACAAGAGTATTCTCATTACAACCAATAATTTCGTTTTCACTTGTCTTTAACACCATTGTTTCACGCCAAGTACGATGTAAATGACCATCATGCTTATAACTCTGGATTGCTACGTAATCCCCTTCTCTAGGAATCTGCATAACTTACCAGCTTTCTCTAAAACCTAATTCTTATCCAAAAAAAGTATACCAGAGCTGTGAAACTAATAAAAGCTATCGCGATTATTTTTATTGTGGCCGCTTCCGGTTAGGAAGAAGTCCACCTGCTGTGGGACCGATTCGAGCCAAGGCCTCGAATCTCGATTTTGAGCCTTGCAAAAACGGCAAGTCTCAAAATACATCCGTGGAGTAAGAGCTAAAGCTCTAACTCCACCTTCACTGCTGGTGAAATTCTTCCTAACCTCCAGCTAATTAATCTACTGTTTTACAAAATAAACAAAAAAATCTCCAATAATCAAATGTGATTAAAGAGAGACTTTTCTTTGATAGATTATTCTTCTTCAGAACTCAAAACTTTCTTAATTTCATCAAAATGATAGCCCTTGGTCATTAAATAATTAATTAGTTTAGTTGGATTATCATAACGATGTTGCACTTTGTCGACTAGTTTTTTCAGCTTATCTAACTCTTCATCTTCGTCAGGTTCCAAATCCAAATTCTTGATTGCCGTTTCAATAATTTCGTTATCGAATCCTTTTTGATACAAACTTGCACGAAGTTTGGTTAACATTTGCTTAAATGATGCTCGGCTTTGTTTTCTGGCTTGTTTCTTAGCAAAATCGGTCGCGTTTTCTAACAGGGTATCGTAATCAATTTCAACGATAGCATCTTGAATAACATTATTTGGAACACCTTTTTTAACCATTTTTTGTTCAATAATCTTTGGCCCGTTCGCGGTTGTTCGCAATTGGGTATTGATAAAACTTTTAGCATATGAAGCATCATCTAAATAATGCAACTTTTCTAAGCGGCTGATTACTTCATCAACTGCATCGCGATGATACTCCTTCTTATATAAGTAATCCTTAATTTCTTTTTTCGTTCGCAATTGATAACTCAAATAATTAACAGCATCCCCATAGGCTTTGTTAATATTCTCTGAATCTTGAATCTCTTTGATATCCTCATCGGTTAATTCGACATCGTTCATTAATCTAAAATCAATCAAAGTTTGTTCCGCCACCGGAAACGCATACTTACCATCAAGGAAGATATTATAGCGCCCTTTTCGTTTTTGTGCCTGAATTTTTGTAATTTTAGCCATTCTATCCTGCCTCTCTATTTGTTTAATATTTCTAATTAACATATTGCCTAAACTAGTTAACTAGTCGGAAGGAGCAAGAAAGTTAGGTCGCTGTGCAGGTGGCGTTAGAGCTTTAGCTCTTACACCACGGGACGACTTTTGAGACTTGCGGTTTATGCAAGGCTCAAAATCGAGACGAAAGACCTTGGCTTTCGTCGGTCCCCATAGCGACCTAACTTTCTTGCTCCTGGAGACGGCATCTCCGTGTTATACTCTTATATGAGTTTATCGCAAAAACATTCAAAGGAAAAATTTATGCCTACAAATAACATTACGCAAGAATTAAAAGTTGGGGACCGTTTTCCGCTTACTATTAAACGTATCGGAATCAATGGTGAAGGAATTGGTTTCTTCAAACATGTCATCGTTTTTGTCCCTAAAGCTGTGCCAGAAGACGTTATTGTCTGTGAACTAACTGATGTTCATGAACGTTTCTTAAATGGTCGCATCCATAAAATTAGAAAAGCTAGTCGCTTCAGAAATCCTGATACACCAGAATTAGCAAACGAGGTCGGTGGACTTGAATTTGCCCACATCAATTACAAAGATCAATTGCATTTCAAATCAAATATTCTTCGTGAATCATTGGAAAAATATAAACCATACGCTCACGAAAAATATATGATCAAGCCAACTGTTGGTTCGGTTCAACAAGAGAAGTATCGTAACAAAGCTCAATTCCCTATTCAAGAAATTGACGGTGAAATTCGTTGCGGACTTTACAAAACTGGTACTCAAGAACTAGTTGACCTAACCGAAATGCCAACGCAAATGGACTTGACTATGTCAGCCATGCGCAAAATTGTTCAAATGATTAAAGATTTACAAATTCCCGTCTTCAATCCAGAAAATAAATCCGGTATTTTAAGTATGATTGTCATTCGTGAATCAGTTGAATTTAACCAACTACAAGTTACTTTCATCACCCGTTCACCTAAGTTTATCAAGGAGCACCAACTGATTGAACGTATTCAAAAGGAAATCCCTGAAGTTAGTTCAATTTCACAAAATATCAATAAAGAAGATAAAGCTGGCGTTTGGGGTGACGAAACGAAGTTACTTTGGGGCGACCAATACCTTCAAGAAGATATCAATGGCTACCTCTTCAACTTTTCACCACGTGCCTTCTTACAATTGAACTCGTTGCAGACTGATAAGTTATACGATTTAGTTGCACAAGCACTTGAACCAAACCAACGCGACGTCCTCTTAGATGCTTATTGTGGTGTCGGTACGATTGGTATCACTATGGCAGACAAAGTTAAACAAATTTATGGTATCGAAATCATCCCTGAAGCAATTGAAGATGCCAAAGCTAACGCCAAACTTAATGAAGTTGATAACGCTGAATATTACGTTGGCTCAGCTGATGAAATTTATCCACAATTGTTGAAAGATGGCAAAACCGTCAATGCCGTTGTCGTTGATCCACCACGTACCGGTTTGGATAACAAGTTGATTGGTGCCTTGAATCGTAATCCAGTTAATAAATTGGTCTATGTTTCATGTAACCCTTCAACTTTGGCCAAAGACTTAGTTACCTTAACAAAGGAATATCGAGTAGTTTACTTACAACCTGTTGATATGTTCCCACAAACACCGCATGTTGAAACAGTTGTTAAATTAGTTAGAAGATAATAAAAAATGCTTAGGAGATATTACTCTCTTAAGCATTTTTTGTATTTTCGTTTTCAAAAAATATTCGTTAGTTTTTTTTGGAATATACCAATATCTTTAAGGTCAAAAATTAGCTATACTGGACAAATCATAATAGTAATAAGGAGATTATTTATGACTTTTTGGATAAAGTTAATGGAAATACTTAGATATTGGAAATCCAATATTGCTGAAATGTCCACTTCATTCAAGAATTTCCAATCACGTGCAAAATACTATAGTAGCGAGTTAACAGATACAATAAAATTCATAATTAAAACCACTTTAATATTAATGGTAATATATTTTATTCTTTTATTTATCGCCTCTAAAATTTTTCACGATACTACCGAAGAATATTTATTTGTGAGGCTCTTGATTCGTATATTTGTAGCTTGTCCTTCTTTGCTTATATTAATAAATATGGCCGAAGATGGTACGCTTAAATCCTGTGGGAGAAAAATACTATTTATCATTGGTTTCATAGATGATCCCAGTCATCCCGTTTACCCCATGCCAATCCAAGCATCTCATAAACAAAAAGTTAGCATTTCTATAAAGAAACTATTTATTAGCTTTTTAAATGGTTTGAAATCGAAAATCAAGATTCTCTGGCCAATTCTAAAGGATATTTTTGAAATAATGTTTTGGATCGCCTTTATATTAGAAATTATTTTCTTTATTATTGTTACAGTCCTTTCAAGTTTTTTCGCATTTGATGATGATATTTACACATTATCAGGAATTATGATGCTAATACTTTTTTTCACGCCTATTCCACTTTTAATAATAAAATCTGCGTTTAAATCATATTTAAACAGTGTAGTAGCATTTTTCTTTAGAGATAAGTAGCACATTTCAATGAATATATAATGCTAAACTCACTTGCTAGAAGCTACTCATTAATCGAAAAAATGAAACACTTAAATAATATCAATTTATAAAATATTCGTTAGTTTTTTCGGTCCAGACCAATATCTTTAAATCCAATAATTAGCTATACTAATCTTCTAATACAATGAATGGAGATATTTATGGAATTTAAAGACAACCTGAAAAAACTTGGACTAAATCTGAATTTTTTATGGCTACGCTTAGGAAAAGTTTTGTTAACCTTAAAAAAAGTTTTAGAAGTAATATTTGGCATCTTTGCCATAGTATTCTTAATTTTCTTAGCACTCATTTTATTATTTTATAAAATTCTCGGTGATACCGAATGGGCCGTTGCCAGTGCAGCATTATTAATATTAATTCCCATTGTTATACTGTTAGTAGCCTTTATTAATATTATAGTGGCTGGTTTTGCACCAAAAAAATCTAGAAAACCTCTTAGCAAAGCTTCTATTCTAACAATACTATTCATGATGGGTGATTAGTAAAATCATGCAATAATATCGACTAATTCTATAAAATATTCGTTAGTTTTTTTGGTCCAGACCAATGTTATTTTACCCCTAATTCCGCTATACTATTTAGAGATTCAATTTAACGAACGGAGATTACTTATGGAATTTCGGGACATGTTTACAGATACTCGGGATAAATGTAAACACCCCATAGTTTCAGGTACAGCCATCATTGGGGGCATCATCTTGGCACTTTTTGTACTTGCGACAGTATTTTTTACTTTTTGGGGCATTATTGCAATGATTTTGGGATATAACAAATTATCATTGGGAATTACAGCAATATTGGGGATATTGCTTGCTGTGATAATATATTCATCAACAAAAAAAGCTTCTTAGAAATTAATTTCTAGGAAGCTTTTTTATATTGTCGTTGCTCCAGTAATTAACTTAACTGGTAACGTATAGTTACTTTCCAATTTGCAATCAGGATCATCAATTCGTTTCAACAATAAATCAATCATCATTGTTACGATATCAGCAATTGGCTGCATGATCGTGGTCAATTCAGGATGATAATTTTGAATGAAGTTTGTCCCGTCATAACCAATTAATTTTAGGTCTTCTGGTATGCTAATGCCTAAATCTTTGGCTTGTTGCATTACTAACAAAGCTGTTAAATCGTCAGTACAAAAGATGCCATCAACTTTTTTATTACTAAGTATTTCTTTAATTTTTAAACTCTTAATAATTGGTGAAGAACTGAAGTCGATTTCTGAAGTATTAAATTCAACATCGTTTTTACCTAAAATCTCTTTAAATCCCTTTAGACGATTACTTGTTGGACTATTAGGACGATTAGCACCTGTAATTATTTCCATCATTTTACTACCTGACATCATTAAAGTTTGGGCTGCTAATCTTCCACCTTGAAAGTTATCTGAACTAACAATTGGAATGTTATTGGATAAATAACGATCAAAGGAAATAATCGGTAATCCAACTTTTTGATATTCTTCAATCCCTAAGTTATGTGAACCGGAAATTATACCATCTACTCGATTCGCCATTAACATTCTTAAATAATCTCGTTCCTTTTCAGAATCATCCCCAGCGTTGCAAAGAATAATTCTATATCCCTTTTTAAATAATTGATCTTCAATCTCCTGCACCATTTGTCCAAAAAAAGGATTGCCAACACCAGGTAAAATAACACCAATCAGTTGTGTCTTTTTACCCTTTAGCGACCGTGCCAGACTATTAGGCTGATAATTTAATTCCCGCATTGCTGCAAAAACTTTAGCTTTAGTTTTTTCTGACAGCGAACCATAATTATTAATCACCCTTGATACTGTAGTTGCTGAAACTCCAGCCATTTTTGCTATATCGTCCAACGTCGCCATAATCTACCTCATTAATAAATCTTATCTAATCTCATTTTGCATACATTAACATTTTTTGAATCCACATAAAATTGCCGACCATTGGGAAAAATTCGTCCAGTTAAAACTCTTTCCCCATGATTTATATACAATTCAAAAACGGTATTATCAAACCATAGATCTGCAGTTATATCTTTATGAGAAACTACGTCAGAACTTCTAATTGTTCCAAAATCTTTAGACACCGAAACTCCAGAATTGGTTCGATCTACTAGTATTTTACCATTTGTTGAATCCATAACGATTTGTAATTTCTCACCCAATTCAGTTTTAATACAGACAATTCCAACCGTGTCCGTCGAAACCTTCCAAGACAACTTTGTTTGAGCAGATATACCTTGAGTAGATATTTTATTTTTACCTAAGCAATCGTTCTCAACAACAGGATATTGATACAATTTATTATTTTCAATTTTCAATTCCTTCACTAAGCTATAACAATTGGCCCAACCTTCGGAATCCGTTGGATATGTTGTATCTGGCAACCCAATCCAACTAACCGACAACACCCTGCCATCAGGCGCTTTAAATGCTTGAGTCGCATATGCATCAAATCCATCATCAAGATTTTCTATACTTGATGGTTGAATAATTTCAAAATTATTCCAATCAAAACTTTGACCTATCACGTAAGCGTTAGGATAAATATTTCGGTGCGATAAAACTGACTGGTCAATTCCCTGTGGACAAAAAATTAGCACTGGTCTTGATCCAATAAACACTAAGTTAGGACATTCTATCATATAGCCCATTGTTTGATTTGTAAATTTTAATTCTGTTTTGTACTTCCATGGACCGGTCACTTTATCAGCTTGATAAACTAAAATATGACCTGTATTGTCAGCCTTCCTTGCACCTATTAAGCAGTAATATTGCTTACCATGATAAATTACCTGAGGATCTCGAAAATGTTCTGTAAAACCATCTTTAGGTTTTCCAATTAACGGTGTGGCTATCTTTTTTAATTGATTATTAGCATCCATCCAAGCACCATCTTGCTTAGGATGTCGAACCCATTTGCTATCACGAACGTTGCCGGTATACATTAGAAATAAATCATCTCCGACAGGTATAGCGGAACCTGAATAAGCCCCATGACTATCTTGTTTATCACCAGGAATTACTAAAGGACCATGATCTTGCCAATGAACTAAATCATCAGAAGTCAAATGTGTCCAATTTTTCAATCCATGCACTGGACCATAGGGAAATGATTGATAAAATAAATGCCATTGATTATTAAAATAAGAAAATCCATTGGGATCATTCAACAATCCTGTCGTGGGTTGAATATGATATCCCAATCGCCAATGTGATTGAGATATTTTTTGTTTAATCGCTGTAATCTGATTATCAGACCAGTTCTTATATGGTAAATACCTTAAATTTCTCGTCCATTTTGTAATCATTACTCTGTACTCACTCTTTTATTAATTAATCACATTGTAAACGGTTTTATCACAAAATGTCAATCGTATGACATTAATTCAAATATTATTATTTCGGTACATTTCGTTTTTCAGTATTCGTCAACTTTTATTTTTGATAAACGTTTGACAATTTATAAAATCGCTGTATTATAAAAAGTGTCAAACGCTTACATTTAATTTTAAAGCAAATGGAGAATTCAACTATGACTGTAAATACAACCTGGTGGAAAAATGAAATCTTCTATCAAATTTACCCAGCTTCATTCAAAGATTCTAACAATGATGGCATCGGCGATCTTCAGGGAATAATTCAAGAACTCCCTAAAATTTATAAACTCGGAATAACAACAATTTGGTTATCACCAGTTTATAAATCTCCAATGGTCGACAATGGTTATGATATTTCAGACTATCAATCGATCAATCCACAATTTGGAACAATGACTGATTTAGATGAATTAATAAAAAAAGCAAAAGAATTAAATATCAAAATTATTATGGATTTAGTCGTTAATCACACTTCGGACCAACACAAATGGTTTCAAGATGCTATTAAAAATCCATCTAGTCCCTACCGCAATTTTTATATCTTCAAAAAAGGACATGGAAATTTACCTCCAAATAATTGGCGGTCAAATTTTGGGAAAGGCTCTTCATGGTCACTCGTTCCTGGAAAAACTAATCTTTACTATCACCACGTCTTTTCAAAACAACAACCTGACCTAAATTGGGAAAATCCTAAATTACGTTTTGCTTTATACGACATGATTAATTGGTGGTTAAAAAAAGGCATCGCCGGTTTTAGAATCGATGCCATTACATTTATAAAAAAAGATCAAGACTTTGCTTCTATCACCCCTGATGGTACTGACGGATTAGGAAAAGTTAAACGAAAAGCAGAAAATCGTCCTGGTATTGAAAAATTTCTTAATGAATTAAATGCCCATACCTTTAAACCAGCTAATGCAGTGACGGTTGGTGAAGCTAGTGGTGTTGATTATGACCAATTAGACTCTTTTATTGGCAAAAAGGTTATTTCTCAATGATTTTTGACTTCCACTACGCGGATATCGATATTCAATCTGGCTCAGAATGGTATCGTCAAACGGCTTGGACTACTAAAGAACTAAATGATTCAATTGTAAAAAGCCAATTGGCAATTCAAAGATATGGTTGGGGTGCCAACTTCTTAGAAAACCATGACCAGCCAAGAAGTATCGACAAATATATTAAAGATTCTAAATATCAAAATAAAATTGGTGCTAAAGCGTTAGCCTTATTATTCTTCTGTCTTCGTGGCTGTCCTTTTATTTATCAGGGACAAGAATTAGGAGTCCGAAACATCAAACGTACTTCTATTGATGAATTTAACGATATCTCTAGTAAAGATAATTATTACCGTGCCATTGAAGAAGGATTTACCAAGTCAGAAGCTTTAGAATTTGTTAACGATCGTTCACGTGATAATGCCAGAATTCCTTATCCATGGACCTCCAATTTAAATGACGGCTTTAACGACGGACACAAACCATGGTTAGCATTAGGAAAACATGACCCATTAATTAATTGGGATGACGAAGACAAAGACCCTGATTCAATTCTCAACTTTTATCGCAAAATGATTCAAGTTCGAAAAGGGTCTTCATTAACAAAGGATTTAACCGCAGGAGAATTTTCAGAAATTAAAACAACTGATTCCAGTGTCATTTCATATCAACGTGGTAACGACGCTCAAATTTGTATTAATTTGTCATCAAAAAAGGTAGCAATTAACCTACCTACTGGCAAAGTTATGCTAAATAATTATTCAAGCAATATTACTAATGAACTACAACCGTATCAAGCAATACTTATTGAGGTGAAAAATAATGACTAAAGACTATAGCAAATTAGCTCAACAAATTGTCGATTTAGTCGGCGTAGATAACATTCAATCTGTTACCCATTGCCAAACTAGATTACGATTCGTTGTTAAAAATAGGAAAACAATCGATGATAAAGCTATCGAAAATCTAGATCTCGTTAAGGGTGTCTTTTTCGGATCAGGTCAATATCAAGTAATTATTGGAACCGGTGTTGTAAACGATGTCTACGATGCCATTGATAAACTAGGAACTGTAAATGCCATTTATGGTAAAGATGATACAAACGGTGCCGATACTAACGACGATAATGAAAATAAAACCAAGCTACAAAGATTCATGGCGATGCTATCGGGAATCTTTATTCCCATTATTCCAGTAATCGCTGCAACTGGTCTCTTCTTAGGACTACAAAGTGCCTTTACTAATGCTCAAGTTCTAAAATTGTTTGGTGCTGTTCCATCAGACATCCCTACTAATGTAAATACGATTATCTCCGTTTTAACAGGAACCGTCTTTTCATTTCTACCAGCTTTAATTGTTTGGTCGACTTTCAGATACTTTAAAGGAACTCCAATCATTGGTATCGTTATTGGCTTAATGCTAGTGTCACCTAACCTACCTAATGCTTACTCTGTAGCTGGTGGAACCGCAAAAGCAATTATGCTTTTCGGACATATCCCAGTTGTAGGTAGTCAAGGCTCTGTTTTAACTGCACTAGTCGCTGGATTTATTGGAGCAAAAATGGAAATCTACTTCCACAAACATGTCCCCAATGTCTTAGATCAAATTATTACACCATTTCTAACCATGCTTTTAACATTCGGAATCATGATTCTAGGTGTCGGTCCTATCGTACATTGGGTTGAAAACTTAATGGTTTCTGGTGTAGAAGGTGTTATTAATTTACCATTTGGTATCGGTGGTTTTCTAATCGGTGCTGCATATCCATTAATGGTTTTAATCGGTATTCATCAAATGATGATTGCCATCGAAACATCATTATTGGCTGCTACACATTTAAATCCCCTAATTGTTCTAGAAGCAATGTATGGATTTGCCAATTTAGGCGTTGCTTTAGCAATGATTATGAGAACAAAATCAAAGAAATCTAAGGCCACATTCGTTGGTGCCCTTTCATCACAATTATTCGGTGTTTCAGAACCTACCCTGTTTGGTATTTTAATTAGATACAATTTTAAACCACTAATAGTTACGGTCCTAACTAGTGGCTTTGGAGCCGCAATTTTAAGCATTTTCAAAGTGGCTGCCAACTCTTATGGACTTGCTGTTGTACCTTCTTATCTAATGTACATCTACAATGCGCGTGATTTAATAATTTATACAATAGTTTCATTACTAACTGTTGTCGTTGCCTTTGTTGCAACAAACATGTTCGCTATTCCTAAAGATATTCTCGTAGAAGACCCTGACACAAATGTTAAAAGTGACGTTCAAGACAACACTGTTTATGCTCCCATTTCTGGTAAGACAATTGCTCTTGATAAAGTAACCGACCCTGTTTTTGCATCTGGCATGATGGGCGAAGGTATTGCCATTACTCCAGATGAATCTTCCGATAAAGTTAACATATATGCTCCACAAACTGGTAAATTGACTGTTGTAGCCGATACTGGCCATGCATATGGCTTAACAACCGATAGTGGTATAGAAATCTTAGTTCATATTGGAATTGATACCGTCTCACTTAAAGGTAAAGGTTTTACTACCAACGTTAAGTTGAACCAAACTGTCAAAAAAGGAACTCTACTAGGAAGTTTCGATCCAAAAACAATTCATGAAAACAAGCTTGATGATACTGTTATGGTTATTATTACTAATAGCAAAGATTATCTCCGTGTTGAGTCCCAACCTGACGAACAAGTAACCAATAATTCTAATATTATTGCTTTACAAAAAAAGCAAAAACAAACTGATGCAGTTGAACCTGCTCTTCAAAATTAATTAGTAAAGAGCGGAACAAAACATGTTCAACTTTCAGCATTAAAGCAAATGATGCCAGTAATCCGATTTTGGATTGCTGGCGTCATTTTGTTTTAAGCGAAAAAATCTATATCTTGTTTCGCTTAATTCCTAATTTAGTCTTCAATATTATGTCTAACATGATAAGCAAATTCATCGCTTCTAGCAGTGCTCAAAGTAAATTCAATCATACGCTGTTTTAAATCATAAGTTTTGCGTTTTAACAATAAACATGGCATCCCCTCAGGTAATCCCATCACCTTACTATCACAGTCACTAATAACCCCTGAAGAGAAGTATTCATCAGCATAACTGACATCTTCTTGAAAGTCTTGCTCAAAAATATCATACAAAGATTTATTTTCTAACATTTCCATTGTTAATGTCGGAAAAAATTTTAATGGCAAATAAGTTCGTTCAAACAACATTGGCTCACCATCAGCCAAACGTAATCGTTCTACTTTGATAACAAATTCCCCAAAAGCCAAGTTCATATTGTCGGCAAAATAAGCATTAACTTCCCTTTTCTCAAAACTAACAATCTTGGTAGTCGGCACTTTGCCCAATAATTTCATTTGTTCACCAAATTTATAGCTACTACTAAGATCACTATTTAAATTAGTTCGATTAACAAACGTCCCTTTCCCATGCATTCGACGAACCAAGCCAATTGCCTCTAAGCTCAACAAAGCCGCTCTCACAGTATTGCGAGACACTTCATATTTGTCAGCTAATTGACGTTCAGAAGGTAACTTCGCGTTGGTTGGTAAAGTTTCTAAGTAATCAGTAAGACGATTAACTAATTGTTGTTGAAGGTTAATTTTCATAGAAAAATTTCCTTTCCAGTACCTATGAACCTATTTTATGGATTGTCAAAAAAGCATGCAACAATTGTGCCACTACAATTTGTCAACAAAATTATTTCCCCATAAAAAAAGCTATAAGAACGATATCTGCATTAGATACGTTTCTTATAGCTGTAAAGTTCTGAAAACTATTCTGCCTTAGCAACCACAAAATAGTTACCTTCAGGATCTTGAAAATTAAAAGTCAATACACCATTAACTTCGGTAATCTCCCCTGCACTAATCAATTCATCATGTAATCTATCAAAGTCATTTGAGAAAAACATCAACGATGGAACATTTTCAGATACTTCTGGTGAGTAAATCCGAATATAATCACGAGGGAAAATTGACAACTCCACCTCACTGGAAATACCTACAATCACATTTTGATAGCCACCATTTAAGGTTTGACGAGCAACAACGTTAGCACCAAATTCTTCCGTCCAAAATTCAACACTCATATCAACGTCATCGACATAAATCATTATTCTAGTCTTCATTTAGCATATCCTTATCCCAAACAACACCCATTGTTTTTTCACCAGTATGAACACTGATGGCTGGTCCTAAATGACTCTTTGACACCCGAGCCTGTGGAAAATTATTTTGAAAAGCAGTTATCCACTTGTCTTCTAACTCTCGATTATTAGAATCAACCACCGTAATATGTAACTTCCAATCCGGATGGGTGTCTGCGTATTTTTGAATTTGTTGCTGAATCATTCGATAAGCACGACGCATGGTTCTTTCTTTACCAATAGCAAAAATTTTACCATCTTTAAACGTTAACAACGGTTTAACATCGAGCAAACTACCAATAATAGCAGAATGATTACTTAATCGACCCGTTCTACTCAAGTGTTTCAAGTCGTTCACAGCAAAATAAATATCAGTAGAATCACGTAATTCCTCTAGTTGCTTAACAATCGCTTCAGGATCAACGTTTTTTTGTGCTAAAGAACCTGCCAGCATAACCAAATCAGCTTCAGCAGCACTAGCGGCCATGGAATCAAATGGATAAACCTTAGCCTTGTCATATTGCTTAACAAACATGCGCAAATTATCCATAAATGACGTGATACCTAGTGACAAGTGAATCGAAATAATCGTATCATATCCCTCATCCACCAAACGGTCATATGCTTCTTGAATTTGTCCCATTGAAACTTGAGCCGTTGTTGGCAACTCTGGTTCATTAGCCAAATAATTGTAAAACTTTTCGTCCGTTAACTCTTCTGTTTCCTTATACTGTTTATTTCCCAAAATAACAGTAATTGGTAAAACAGTAATGTTATATTTCTTGATTTGTTCCGGTGTTAAGTACGATGCTGTATCAGTAACCACTGCTGTCTTCATTGCGTTCTCCTCTTTTTTCCGTTGCGGTTATCCATGCATATAATGATAACATTTTATTTAAATTATTAAATCAATAGGCGTTAATTGCCGTCTCTGGGGACAAGAAATATTGGCGCTGTGGGGACCGCTTGGAGCCAAGGTCTCCAAGCTCGATTTTGAACTTCGCAAAAAACGCGAATTTCAAAACTCGTCCCGTTGTGTAAGGGCTAAAGCCCTAACACAACCTTCACTGCTGCCAATATTTCTTGTCCCCAGAGACTAATACATTCGTCATTTTTAATACTACTTAACTATTTAGATAAACGTACTGGTACTGCATTATTTGAAATTGAACATAATCAAAAAAGCTAGATATTCTTACTTGGATTTATATCAAGAAAAAATATCTAATCCTTTTTATATTCGATTCTATAACCAGACTTTGGAAGGAACCTTAATTCAGAAACATCCAAAATATCCTTTATAAAATATACACCAAAAATACCCTAGCCTCCGAGAGTGAGAAATTTAGGTCGCTGTGAAGGTGGCGTTAGAGCTTTAGCTCTTACACCACGGGACGAGTTTTGAGACTTGCGGTTTGTGCAAGGCTCAAAATCGAGACGAAAGACCTTGGCTTTCGTCGGTCCCCATAGCGACCTAAATTTCTCACTCTCGGAGGCGGCATCCTTCAATACCCCCTCTTGTTTTAATCACCAGAAAGCGCTATCATTTTTGTTAAGTAAATATTTAGTAAAAATGGAGAATAGCTATGGACACTAAGAAAATTTTACAAGGTTATGAAAATACTTTTAACGAAACGGCCGAAAAACTATTTTTCTCACCTGGCAGAATCAACCTAATTGGTGAGCACACTGATTATAATGGTGGAAATGTTTTTCCTTGTGCTATCAGTCTGGGCACTTACGCCGCTTTCGGAAATAGATCTGATACGCTAATTAAAATGTATTCAGCTAACTTGCCTGATTCAGGTATTGTTACAGCTTCCTTAGACAACTTGGAGTATGACAAGTCACGTGATTGGGCTAATTATTTAACAGGGATGATTTACTTAATCACTAAAGCTGGTTACAAACTAGACCACGGTTTCAATTTATACGTTAATGGTAATTTACCTGATGGAGCTGGTTTGTCGTCCTCAGCTTCAATTGAATTGCTGATGGGCAACATCTTGAATGATGTTTTTGAGCTGGGAATCGATGAACTGGACCTCGTTAAGATGGGACAACAAAACGAAAACAACTATATTGGTGTTAATTCAGGCATCATGGACGAATTTGCCGTCGGAATGGGTAAAAAAGATCAGGCTATCTTACTTGATACTAATACCATGGAATACCACTACGCTCCGGTTGAACTAGGAAACCACGTAATCGTCATCATGAATACTAATAAGCATCGAACATTGGCTGATTCCAAATATAACGAACGTCGGAGTCAATGTGAACAAGCATTAGCTCTTCTACAAACTAAGTTAAACATTCATTCACTTGGTGATTTATCCATTGATGAATTTGACCGCAACTCCTACCTAATCAATGATGATGTTTTAATTCGTCGTGCTCGCCATGCTGTTTTTGAAAACCAACGGACACTAAAAGCTATTAATTATTTGAAAGATAACAATTTGGTTGAATTTGGCAAACTCGTCAACGCTTCCCATATTTCATTACACTATGATTATGAAGTTACTGGTGTCGAACTTGATACTCTCGTTGAAGCTGCTTGGCAACAACCCGGTGTTCTAGGTGCCAGAATGGTCGGTGCCGGTTTTGGTGGCTGTGCTATTGCCTTTGTCGATAAAAAACAAATCGACGATTTCCAAGCAAATGTTGGTAAAATTTATCAAAATAAAATTGGTTATGCACCTGATTTCTACATTGCTGAAATTGCTGACGGACCAAGTGAAATCAAAATCTCTGAGGAGGAAAAATAATGTCCTGTGTCGATAAATTTGTCGATCAAATTATTACGGCTGATAACGACTATCAAGAACTCGACCGCATCTACTTATACAATCGTATTTGTGCATTGGTTGGTGACGATAATCATCAAGAAAATGATGATCTCAAAACGGCCTTGATTGAAACTGCGATTAAGAATCAAAAAATTGATGGTAGCCAAACAGCCAAAGAAATTCTCAATGACCAATTGATGGATTTCATAACACCACTACCTTCCAAAGTTAATCAAAAGTTTTGGAACCTTTATCAGGTCAGTCCCGAAACAGCCACAAATTATTTTTATCAATTAAGCCAAAAGAACGATTACATTAAAACCAAGGCAATTGCCAAGAATATTTCTTATGATGTAAAGACAAATTATGGCAATTTGGAAATTACCATCAACCTTTCTAAACCTGAAAAAGATCCTAAAGCCATCGCGGCCGCCGGTAGACAAGTTCAAACTGGTTATCCTAAGTGTCAACTTTGCATGGAAAATGAAGGCTATTTAGGACGTCTTGGCTATCCTGCTCGCAGCAATCACCGTATCATTCGTTTTACACTCGGTGGGCAAACTTGGGGCTTCCAATATTCTCCATATGCTTATTTTAATGAACATGCTATTTTCCTAAACCAAATTCATCAACCGATGATTATTAATCAACATACTTTTAACAACCTTTTGGAAATCATTCGCCTATTCCCTCAATATTTTGTCGGCAGTAACGCTGATCTACCAATTGTTGGTGGTTCAATGCTGAGTCATGATCACTATCAAGGTGGTCGTCACGTCTTTCCAATGATGAAGGCTCCGATTGAACGTGAGATTGAAATGCCGATTGACGGTGTTAAAGCAGGTATCGTCAAATGGCCGCTGTCAACTATTCGTTTAACTAGTCAAAATCCTGAAGAACTAGTCAAAGCAGCTACCTTGATTCACGAAAATTGGATGAATTATTCAGATGAGACCGTTGATGTCAGAGCTTATACTAACGAAACTCGCCATCATACCGTAACCCCAATTGCTTATCGTCAGGATAATGACTATATTCTCGATATCGTTTTGCGTGACAATCAAACTTCCGCTAAATATCCCGATGGTATTTTCACCCCCATCAAGATGTCCAACATATCAAGAAAGAAAATATTGGCCTGATCGAAGTTATGGGTCGAGCCATTCTTCCCGCTCGTTTGAAAACAGAATTAAAGGAAGTCGAACGTTACTTGCTCAAGCAACCTAACAAGATGGCTGAGTATCATAAAGCTTGGGCTGATGAATTACAAACTAAATATAATTTCACTGACGATAATGTTTCTGAAATTGTGGATAAAGAAGCTGGTTTGGTCTTTAAACGGGTTCTTGAAGATGCTGGTGTCTTCAAGTGGAACGACCAAGGTCAAGCAGCTTTTGATAAATTTATCGGAAGCCTCGATTAATGGCAACCTTACGCGATATTGCTAAAAAAGCTCAAGTTTCACCAGCAACCGTCTCACGAGTTCTCAATAACGATTTAACTTTATCAGTTACTGATCAAACGAGAACTAACATTTTAAAAATTGCGACCGAGATGAATTATCAAAAAGCTAGCCATCGCAACACCCACTTTCAAAAGCGAATCGCCTTAGTTCAATGGTATTCTGAGTCCAAAGAACAAGATGATTTGTACTATATGACCGTCCGTGAAGGGATTGAACAACAAGCTTCAACTTATGGCTTTGAAATTAGTCGTATTTTCCATAATGATTTAGCCGAAATTCCTCAGAACATTGACGGCATAATTGCGGTAGGAAAATATAGCCAAAATCAAGTTGACCAAATGACTAACATCACCCATAATCTAGTTTTTATTGATGATGACCAATTTCCCGAAGGCTTCGATACGGTTATTACTGACTTCAAATATGGTATTAAACAAGTTGTCGATTATTTTGTGGATAAAAATATTACTGACATCGGTTTAATTTATGGTGAAGAAACATCGACTGACGGTTTACGGACTATTTCTGACCCACGATTTGATAGTTTTAAACAAACAATGTTAAATCAAAAAATCTTCCGTCCCGAACTTTGTTTCAAGGGCGATTTCACCAAAGGCGCTGGTTATAAACAAATGAAACAGGCCATTCAAAGCTTAGATGACCTGCCACACGCATTCTTTATTTCTAATGACCCGATGGCATCAGGAGCCTTAAAGGCCCTCCAAGAAGCCAATATTGCTGTTCCAGAACGAGTTAAAATTTTTAGTTTTAACAATACGTCCCTAGCGAGCTATGTCAATCCAGAGTTGAGTTCCGTTGACGTTGCCACTGAACAAATGGGGGCTGCTGCAGTGGACTTAATGCAAGACGTTTTAACCAATCCCCGCCACGTTACTAAACGTATGGAATTAGCAACTAAACTAATTTTCAGACAAAGTACACTTTAATTGCGGGTCCTGTTTAATCCACATATAATGAAGATACAATTTAATCACTTAAAGGAGTTGGACTTCATGATGGGATTTGCAGGTTGTCAAAATGGCTTTGGCGGCATGGGCTTTATGGGCGGTGGCTTTTTATTTTATGGCATTGTCCTATTACTCATCATTTTAGCCATTGTTTATTTCACAAAAAATAATCATAAGCAAAATAGTGCTTTAGAAGTTTTAAATCAAGAATATGCTAAAGGAAATGTTTCCGATGATGATTACCAAAAGAGAAAAGATAATTTGAATAGTTAACACCCTACGGCTAATTAAATTTCAAGAAATTTCTGAATCTCCCCCCTGTAATGTTAAGATGAACAAATACAGAGGGGGGATTTTTTATGGTTTGGTTATGGACACACTTAATCACCTGGCTAGTTATGGCCGTAATGATTCTTTTGGCATTATTTACAAATTCACATACAAAAATTTACGAAATGATTACCCGTGTTGGTTATATTGTTATTATCGCAACGGGTATTAAACTAGGACTACATGCATGGTCAGTTGAACCAACTTTACTGATTGTTAAAGTTATTGTCGCTCTAATATTCATCGGTTTAGTTGAAATTGCTTTTGCGCGCAAAGATCAAAAAACTATCAATTCTAGCTTAATTTGGGCAGTAATCATCTTTTGTATCGTTACAGCCTTACTGGGCTTTGCATTAGCTGGCTGGTATCCATTAAAGTAAAGGTTCCAGCAATCTGATGTAACCTAACTAATTCGATAAAAAAGTACTATATGGTTTGAGATTTAACATAATCAAAGGGCTAGATATTTTTTCTGAATGTATACAAAAAAATATCTAGCCCTTTTTATATTCGCTTCTATAACCAAAGTTGAGAAAAAAAACCAATCGAATTACTGCTCTTTCTACTTTTTCCACAAGAAATTAATTAACAGCTTATCAACTTGTTTGTTTTCATGTAGCTTGCTATGTTGCGCCATCTTTCCCTTAATCTTCTTCTCTTTATACGACTTGGCTCGTCCAGATACTAAATACTTCAAAGACTGCGATGATGCATTGCTAACTCGAGTATCTGAATGACTACCGTCACCGACATCCCCAAAGATGTTTAAAACCTGTGTATTAGTTGGATAAACTTTCCGTAACTTCATTAATTTTTCATAAGACTTGTTCATTTTGTCTGGCTTACCATTTTTAGCCAATTTGAGACGATTAGCTTTATCATCCATACCTAAAATCCCATCAAAATGCCCGGCAATATCAACCACTTTATTAACTTTGGGTTGTCCTTTTTTACCAGCATAATTCATGATGTAATAATTAATCGCCATATTTCCCATTGAGTGACCGACAAAATTAACCTGCTTGAAATGATAATCTTCCTGCAATTCTTTGATAACATCTTTGACCCATTTACCAGCAGTTACATAATTAGTCATTTTATTATTATCAAAATTAACTTCTACAATCGGATTCCTAGCTTTTTTAGGAATGGCGCCAATCAATTTAACGTAACCATTTGGACTAACATTGACACGGATCACTTTTTTAGTAACCCCAGCACTCTTAGCCGCATCAGTCATCTGCGTTTCAGCTTCATAACTACTGCCATAACCATGGAAAAATAATGTAGGTGTAGAACTTTGAACATACTGCTCCTTTTTAACAGCCTGCGTATGCCTGCTAAAACCGAAAAAACTAATCAATAAAATTAAGACAAGAACAATCGAAAGAACCACATTTCTCTTCTTCATTATCTTCCTCCCACTATCATTACGTGCAGTGCTAGTTAAATATTCCGCCTCCAAGAGCAAGAGATTTTGGTCGCTATGGGGACCGATTCGAGCCAAAGAACGGTCTCGAATCTCGATTTTGAACCTCGCAAAAATCGCGAGTTTCAAAAGTCGTCCCGTGGTGTAGGCGCTAAAGCGCCAACGCCACCTGCACAGCGACCAAAATCTCCTGCTCTTTCCGGCTAGTTTATCATTTGTTTTCAAATCAATAATGAACAATTTTCAGTATTATTATGTCACCGATGACTAAAGTTATGGGGTATGGGGTTATATTTGGATTTTAAAAGCAATTTTAACCCCATAGTAAAAATCAACCAGCACCCATGCATATCATCATTATTATATATGGTATTTCAGTAATAACCTAACGTTAGGGTTCCCAATTTCTGAGCTTGAAAATACTCTTATCAACACCAATACATTAGCCTGCGGGCAGGTTTGACAATTACCAGCAGTGAAGTTTTTGTTGGTGCTTTAGCACTTACAAAAAGGACGTATTTTGAGATTTGCGATTTGTGCAAAGCTCAAAATCGAGACTGGAGACCTTGGCTCCAGTCGGCCCCACAGCAGGTAATTGTCAAACGTGCCCGCAGGCGGCCCCTCAAAAAAATAAAATTACTGTTGACACTTTATAACTCCTTAATTATGATGAAGCTAATGAATTTAATTTTTCTTTAATTTATTAAATTAAATTTAACAAAGGAGATATAAATTATGGCAAAAGCAGATGCATCAAAACTTGATTGGAACAATTTAGGCTTCAACTACATGGACTTACCTTATCGTTTTATAGCCCATTGGAAAGACGGTGAATGGCAAGATGCTGGATTAACTGAAGACAGCACTTTACATATCAGTGAAGCATCCCCTGTCTTACATTACGGACAAGCAGCTTTTGAAGGTATGAAAGCTTATCGTACACCGGACAATCATATTCAATTATTCCGTCCTGACCGCAACGCTAAACGTATGAAAGACTCTTGTGAAAGACTGCTAATGCCTGTCTTTCCTGAAGATAAATTTGTTGAAGCTGTTAAATCAGTTGTAAAGGCAAATGCTGATTTTGTGCCTCCATATGGAACTGGCGCAACCTTGTATCTCCGTCCCTTAATCATTGGTACAGGTGAACAAATTGGTGTTCATGCTGCTCCTGAATATATTTTCACAGTCTTCGCTATGCCAGTTGGTAACTACTTCAAAGGTGGTTTGACTCCAGTTAACTTCACCACTTCTCAATACGACCGTGCTGCCCATAAAGGTACTGGTCAAAGTAAAGTCGGTGGTAATTACGCTGCTAGTCTTTACCCTGGTGCCCAAGCTCACGACAACGGCTTTGCAGACTGTGTTTACCTAGATCCAATTGAACATAAGAAGATTGAAGAAGTTGGTTCAGCTAACTTCTTTGGTATTACTAAAGACAATGTTTTCGTAACGCCAAAATCACCTTCAATTTTACCAAGTATTACTAAGTACTCCCTACTTTGGCTAGCTAAGAATCGCTTAGGACTCGGAGCTGAAGAAGGCGATGTCTACATTGACCAACTAGACCGTTTTAAAGAAGCCGGAGCCTGTGGTACAGCCGCTGTTATTTCACCTATTGGTGGACTAGAACATAACGGCAAACTTCACGTCTTCTATAGTGAAACTGAAGTTGGACCTGTTACTAAGAAATTGTATGATACTCTAACAGGAATTCAATTTGGAACTGTTGAAGCACCTGAAGGTTGGATTCAAGTTGTAGAATAACCGACCAACATTAACGAAAAAAAAAGCGGTAATCCAATGGATTGCTGCTCTTTTTGAGTTTAGTGAAAAAGCTATATTTTGTTTCACATTCATGTTGCATACTTAACTATCACAAACTTTATGTATTAAACACTGTTGGTTAAGTCCCACTCGACTTCTCCAGAATAAGTACCTGCTAGAGTACTAGAGTTTACATCAAGCAAAACTCCTTCGTCTGGTTCCCAACTGCCACCAATGTCAGTTGTCTTGATTTTACTATCGTCAGTATTATTTTGAATGAAGGTTTGTTGACGCATATCGTTAACATCATCATCAGGTGAAACGTAAATCAAGCTTCCATCCAAAGGAACGTCACCACCGAGCTGATCGGTAGTCATTTGTCCAGCTTTAGCAGTTAAAGTCCATTTGCTCATGACACTCTTAACTTGTAGTTTCCAAGCTCCATCACGACCAATTACTCGTGGACTAGCGCTAGCATTGATATCTTTAAATTTATAATCAGTGCTTTCGATCATAGCTGTCTTTTCCATGACATCAACTTTGTAATCAAGTTCTTCTGATTTACGTCCATATGGGTCTGTAAAGTAAACTGATACCGTATATGGATTATTGGCATCATCATCAATCCCATTGGCAGTTGAATCAATCGTAAAGTCTTGACTTAATGTTGCTACAGATTCATCTCCACTATAACTATTAATAGTCTTGTGACCATTTGCATCGACATACCACGTCAATTTGCTTGGTGTAAATTGATAGTTATTGCCATAATTTACATTAGCAGTCATATTGATAGGATCACCTTGAACAATACTAAATTCATCCTGTTTAGTAGTTAAGCTTGGCGTAATGTCAGGTACATTGACCGTAACTTCTGTAGGTTTCGACTTATGTCCTTCTTCATCAACTACAGTAATTGAAACAATATTCTTTCCGACTTTTAGACCTGTATTGCCAGTATAATCATCTAACGAAACTGAAGGATCTTTCTTATAGGCGTAAGGGTCCAGTGTAAGAGAATATTTACCATCGTTAGCTTGACTATCAGAAACTTCAGACTGCGTAGTACCATCGGCCGTTGTAATCGTATAAGCGATAACTGAGCTTCCACCTTCACCAGCCGTTGAAGTTCCATCAGCATGTTCATACGTTCCTTTTAAAGTTAGTGGTTCATTATTATCCACTGTAATTGAACTATCTTCTGGTGTTACGGTGACTGTTTGATTCGTAACTAGAACATCGTAGTACAGCTTATTAGAAGCTAGCGTATCAACTCCGCCATTCGCCATTGGATAATTATTGTCAATTACTTGAACTTCAATTGTGTATTCACCAACATCTAATTGACCAGCGCCTGTTCCTGTTTCGAGATCATAAATCGTAAATTTACTTCCCGCTGAAGTATCCTGACTTCTAATAATCGGACCTCCATCAATTCTATAATTAATATACATATCATTTTTATTGACAGTTTCAGGGTTCTTAAAACTAATATCACCAGTTAAATTGAATTTATTACCTAAATTAACTTTAATTTTATCGGTCATATCAGTCGTTATTTGAAGTTCATTACCTGGTTTAACAATGTCAAATGAATCTGTATGAACATCACTAACGAAATTGTTTCCTTCAAAGTGGGCTGAACTAGCTGGTACATTCATAGAAGTACTACTACTCCCCTCTGGAAAATCTTTAGCAGTTACATTCAATGCAATTCGAGCCGATTCCCAGTTTTTACCACTGTGACCTAAATCATCAAGACCACATGTAACTTCTTTACCACTTATTTTGTCTGAACCAATTGATGCTGATTCTGTTGTAACTTTCCCATCCGCATCTGGAAAACTACGATAATAAATTTTCCCAATACTACCATCAGCATCCGGTGCAATAGCTACATTATCGGGTAAATCGATTTTTGCATTAACTCCACTCATCGCAGTTTCACCACTTAGAAAATGCATCATATAATTAAAAGTCAACTCATCTCCTGGATGTGCGGTTTTAGAAGTAGTCAAGTTAGAATCTTGATCATCAAATAAATTAACATTTTGATTAGCTTCAGCATTATCTGAGGAGCGATTACCAATTCTAGTATTGTTAGTTTTATTAACGACATAAGCATTGTCTTCAGCATCGACTAATGAAGGCATTGACTCAAAGATAACCGCATCAGTAATATCAGATGAAGCTCCGGTTGATGCAGTAAATCCATATCTTAATTTTTTTGATCCCTTCAAATCAAATGTACTTAGACTAATATTTGCCGTCCCTTTAACCAAAGGACTCTTGGCTGTACCAAAATATGTCTTATCGTCATACTTATAATTAATTTGGGCATTTTCACCATCTGCATCAGGAACATACTCAATAGTTACATGTTTCCATGCATCTTGATAAGAATTATAATGCGACTTACTAAATGAAAAATCGACCGCATTACCATTAGTTAATAGATCTGAACCTAAGTTATGTACCATGGCATAATAAGTCGAACCAAGCAATCCACCACTAACTTTTTTATAGGTTGTGGCTTTGGCAGGGAGCGCCCAAGCAATATGTCCTTGACCACCAAAATAATCCTTCCCATTGTATGGCAAACTATCAAAGCCATTTCCAGGTTCTTTACCACTGTTTATATCTGTATCAAATTCAAGTGCAAAGCTATTTTGAATTGCTTGGTCTTGAATAGGGGTCTTTCCAGTATCCGTATCTGATCCCCAGACTCCGAGTGTTTCGCCCTTATTAATAATTGATCCATGCTTTGAAATGGCCTCGGCACCCCTACTATCATTTTGAAGTACAAAAGCCATTCCATCAGGAATACCTACTGTAGAAATAATATTTCCGAAATATACCCACATGGATATTGTCTGTTTTTTAGTAACATCCAAGTAATTCGTGTCATTATTACTCCAAATAGCTCCAGTCTGATTCTTCCCAGTGGTCATTCTAACAATATCAACGCCATTGGAATTCATTACATAGGCTGTATTACCCGCAAAGGTTCCTGTAGTGAAATAACCATCCAATTTAATCCCAGGATTGGGACTAGCTAAAACACTTTTGTCCACATAAGTTTCCGCTTTAACTACTTTAGATGTTGCTTGAAATATTCCAAAAAAGGCTATAACAACAAACATACAAAACAAAATTCCTCTAATGATTCTCTTTACATTCATCGAATATCGCTCCTTCCCAGAGTGTTCTTCTTATATATGTATAAATTTCCCTGTATATACATATTATGCAACATATCATGGTGATATGTGTACTAATTTAGGTAAATTTTTTTATTCTATTATAAAATTTTTAATTTATGCCATTTGGCATGTTTTTTGCATAAAAAAAGAAACCTAATCGGGGAAGATTAGATTTCTTTTTTAGTTATATTGTTGGGAAAATTATCGTTGCGTGGTACGCACCTGTCGAAGGGGATCCCGGTTACAGTACCGCAACAAAATCAATGAGGTAGTAGGATCCTATGACAATGTCCTCAACGCCCTAGCAACAATAGATTAGACAAGAACAGCGAGCCGCTACTCCTAGCTATCGTTTACTAGAACTCATTACCATTGAATCTTACAAAGACATTGTAACTGCTGTGATTAGTAAATATATATCTTTATACATAAAACTTTTTATCAAAAAATGGAATATTTTTTTAGATAATTAATGGTATATTTTTTATTCAACTTTTCTAGGAATTATATATAATAACGTATACTTGATGTTTGTTAAATATGCCGCCTCCAGGAACAAGAAAAATTAGGTCGCTGTGGGGACCGGTCTGAGCCAAGGTCTCAGGCCTCGACTTTGAACCTCGCAAAGTACGCGAGTTTCAAAGATCGTCCCGTGGTGTAATGGCTGAAGCCATAACACCACCTCCACAGCGACCTAATTTTTTCTTGTTCCTTCCGGCTAGTTTATTCCTGCTTTTATAAATAATCGAACGACCTTATGTGCTACTATTTAAGTTTTATCTACAATTTATAATTCATATTTCTTCCTATATGAATAAGACTATTTCTTGAGTTTGATAATGGATGCATTCAAAGAGCGCGATAAAGTATGTTCAACTTTCAACAACTTGCATTACACATAGCAAAATAGTTTCTTATTCCCCCTTTACTCATATTAACTTAAGTACTCCAATAATCAGTGCTTTACCATAATAACCATGATAAGATATTACAGAATGAATAATAGAAAGAGGGATTTTTAAATGAAAATTTATTTTGCCAACGGTTTATTTGCACTAGCCGACAGAATGTTTAACGAGGTTGTGGTTGATAAAATTAGAAAGATGGACAGCAGCATTGAGGTCTATCTTCCCCAAGAAAATGGTGATATCAACGATAAAATGAATTACGCTGACTCAATCAAAATTGCTCAAGAAGACAACAAAGAACTTCTTTCTTCAGATTTAGTCGTTGCAATTCTTGATGGCGACACAATGGATGATGGTGTTGCTTCAGAAATTGGTGTGGCCTTTGGGAAGGACATCCCCGTTATCGGAGTATACACTGACCTTCGTCAACACGGTTTTGAAAACCCTGAAAAGCTTGAAGCTGTAAAGGGTATCGGTGAAAATCCTTTTGCCTATATTAATAATTACACAATTGGTTTGATCAAAATGAATGGTATCATGGTCAACAATATCGACGACATGTTGTCTGCAATTAAAAAATATACTGAAAAATAATTTGTGCTTTTTGACAAAATTGTATTTCAGTTCGATTACGTTGACTTTACAGTTAAGTTATAACTAATTTACAGTTAAGTTATATTCAACATTTTATACTTGAGACGTTATATGATTACTTCCGTTGAGAAAATTACTAAAACAAATAATGTTTTATAAATTCGGGGAATCATCTTATAATGAAGATCAAAAATTTCGTAGCATCATTTTTAACAGTCACATCACTTGCACTCGTTGGTGTAAGCATGAACACACAAGCTGTAGATGCTGCAACAGTTTCAATGTCAGATACTAGTAGTGTTATTTATGTCTCAAATGCTAATGGAGCTAGACTTTATACAGATCCAGGTAGCCAAGGTAATATGAAATTAAACGGTATTGGACTTCAAAACAAATCTGCATGGCGTACAAATAGAATTGCCAACGTTGACGGTACTGTATTCTATCAAGTTGCTAATAACGCTTGGGTAGCCGCAGCCGATGTTTCAAACGACGCTCCTGCTATTGCTGTTAACAAAGATATGTACGTTAAAGCTAATGGTGGTGTTAACCTTTACGATGCTCCAAATGGTAGCTTCAATGGTTACTCAGTTTCTGGTGGCAACATGGTTCATGTCTACCAAAGTCAAACTGACGCTAACGGTACTACTTGGTATGATGTCGGTATGAGTCGCTGGATCAAAGGTGATTACCTTTCAAACGATAACGTCAAACAAACACTTACAATGAACGCCACAGCATATGATCCTGCCGTTTTAGGTTCAAGTATGGGTTACAGTGGTGTTGCCGCTAACCTATCAAAATTCCCTAAGGGAACACATTTAAGAATCACTGCCGGTAATGGTAAAGTTTATGACCGTGTTGTTAATGATACTGGAGCATTTGCTTACAGCAATCCTAACCAATTAGATATCGCTATGCCTAACTCAGAGGCATTACAATTTGGACGTCAAAACGTTACAGTTCAAGTTATTGGATAATTAATAAAAGTTAAGCTGTTGAATCTTTTAAAGATTCAGCGGCTTTTTTGTTTGTTTGCCGCCTCCGGGAGAGGAAAAGACTTATCTGCTATGGGACCGTCTGGAGCCAAGGTCTCCAGACTCGGTTTTAAGCCTTGCACAACCCGCAAGTCTTAAAACACGTCCATGGAGTAAGGGCTGAAGCCCTAACTCCATCTTCACAGCGGATAAGTCTTTTTCTCTCCCTCCGGCTAATTATTGGACTGTTCTTTCATTATTTTTATCTAAATCCAATGCACTTTAAACCTCTCGCTTTTTATAGCAACACCATAAAGAACTTCTAAAAGCTTGATAGTTACAAAATAGCGTCATAAATATGATGTTCTGACTATCTAAAACATAAACCAATTAACTACTGTTTCAAATCCTCAAAATCATTTTAAAACCAACGAATAAACTAGCCGGAAGAAGCAAGAAAAATTAGGTCGCTGTGAAGGTGGCGTTATGGCTTTAGCCATTACACCACGGGACGAGCTTTGAAACTCGCGTACTTTGCGAGATTCAAAGTCGAGGCCTGAGACCTTGGCTCAGGCCGGTTCCCACAGCGACCTAATTTTTTCTTGCTCCTGGAGGCAACAGCATATTTAAAACAAAAAAAAGAGCCCTCATTCTCTGAGGACTCCTAGTTCGATATGAGTGGTAAGATGAAATTTACTGCAGTTTCATCAACGTTAAATGAATCTAAACTTTAAATGAATCTTACTACTGGAAAACATATCTTACTAATAAATATGTATTACTTTGTTCAACTAATGGATCCTAGCGCAGCATGTATTGAGTTTGCGCGACTACTTTTTAGGTCGATCTTATGTTAACTTTTGGCACTAGTTCCAAAAATGTCGTTGAACTGTACAAACTCTAACTATCTTTTGTTTCTTACTGATTCTACCATTCTCTAAAACGATAAAACTTTCTTAATCAAACTATCTTTAGGGCTACAGTTCCTGACATTTCATCTTTACCACATCTATAATATAGCATCTTTCGAAAACGTTTACAATAATTTTGTATTTACTTTAATAATAGCTTAAAACATTTAACCTACCGCCCCATTTTACAGATTGCATCTCTTTTTACTGACCACATAAACAAAAAATAACTTCAGTAAGTATGCAATTTCACAATTACAATTAAATTTAATTCAAAGAATACCCTAGTCTTCGGGCGGGGAAAATAATGTCAGCCGTGATAGTGGTGTTAGAGCTTTAGCTCTTACTCCACGGACGTATTTTGAAATTCGCGTACTTTGCGAAGTTCAAAATCGAGCCTGGAGACCTTGGCTCCAGGCGGTCCCACAGCAGACATTATTTTTCCCGCCCGAAGACGGAATTTATAGAAAGACACTAAAAAAGGACTCTCACCTTTGGAGAGTCCCTAGTTAGATATAAGTGGTAAGATGAAATTTACTGCAGTTTCATCAACGTTAAATGAATCTTACTACTTGAAACATATCTTACTATATGAATATGTATTATTTGTTCAACTAAAGGATCCTAGTGAATTATGTAGTGAGTTTTGTGCGACTAACATTAATTAGGTCGATCTTATGTTAACTTTTATCACTAGCTCCTAAAATGCCGTTGAACTGTATAAACCTTAATTTTCCTTTGCTTTCTACTAATCCTACCATCTCCTGGAAACGATAAAACTTTCTTAATCAAAATCTTTTAGGGCTACAGTTCCTGACATTCCATCCTTACCACGCCTATAATATAACATTCTATGTAAGCGATTACAACAACTATTTATTCTTTTTATAAAGTCTTTCGTTCTCCTTGATTTCACTCAAGTAAAATTCAGCATCAACTGCTGTTGGATCAACAATCGTACCATCTTGGTATTCAATTTGATACATCTTTTCGTAATCAGAAATACTCATTTTTTGACGATTATCAATAACTGCTTGTAAAGCTTTTTTATCAATAACCTTTTCAAAACCTGGTTGAATTTCGCCACTGAAGATTTCACCAACAGCTCCCGAACCATAACTGAAGAATAATAGTTTCTCATTGGCTTTAGCAGCATTAACTAGGTACGACAATAATCCTAGATAAAGCGAACCAGTGTAAAGATTACCAACTTCACGACTGAACTTGATACTTTCTTGATAGTTAGCTGTCAATTCAGCATACTTTTCAGGCGAAAGTTTGTCTTCTAAAGTACGCAAGGCTTTAGTTCCCATCTTGGTATATGGAATATGGAATAGCATCGTCTTAAAATCATCCGCTGTTACATCATATTTAGCTTGATATTTATCCCAAAGCGTATTGAAGAAATCAACATAGACTTGATTAGAAAACTTTCCGCGGGCAAACGCTACCTTAGAAAATGTTGGACGCCAGAAATCGCCGACATTACGTGTCATATAAACTGACTTATGATCAAGTTTAACTACTCGTGGGTCTTCCCCAATCAGCATTGCGACTGAACCAGCACCTTGAGTGACTTCACCAGGAGTCTTAATCCCATAGCGAGCAATATCACTGGCAATAACTAGAGCTTTCTTACCGGGATTGAGGCTAACAAAATCATAGGCAGCTTGCAAACCGGCTGTTGCTCCATAACAAGCTTGTTTAATTTCATAAGCACGAATATCTTCTGGTAAATCTAATAGATCCATCAAAAAAGCGGCGGTTGATTTCGATTCATCGATACTACTTTCAGTACCTACAATCATCAACCCGATTGCTTGTTTGTCTTCAGAATTCAAAATACTGTCAGCGGCACTGGCAGCCATTGTCACAGCATCTTGATAAGGTTGTGGAACAGCCTGCTTATCTTGACCGATTCCAATCGTGAACTTATCAGGGTCAACATCACGTGCTTTGGCCAATTCAACAATATCAATATAATCTTTAGGAACGTAAAAACCTATTTTATCAATACCTATATCCATTATTTCTTCCTCAACTCCATTAAAATATTTTCCGCATTTTTCAAAGTATAATCTTTAGTCTGATTTAACTTCTGTGCTACTTGTTCGATTTCTAAGCCTCTTGCTCCAGCTGAAATAGCTAGTGATTTACTTTGTAAGCCCATATGACCGGCTTGAATTCCAGTGGTAACCAATGCTCGTAAAGCTGACAGATTATTTGCCAAACCAACAGAACCGACAACAGACTGTAATTGTTGACTGTTTTGAATTTTCATGATGGCCAGACTTAGTTGTGCCATTGGCAGTGCCTTAATAGCTCCACCAACACTACCTAATTCAATTGGCATTTTCAAAGTTCCAACTAATTTATTATTAGCCAGATGCCATTCAGTAAGTGGTTGATACCGACCAGACTCAAAGGCAAAACTATGTGCAGCAGCCTCTTGAGCACGAAAATCATTACCAGTTGCTAATAAAACGGCATCAATGCCATTCATGATACCTTTATTGTGCGTAATTGCTCGTTTAATCGATTTTTTAGCAAAGGTAGACAACTTCACTATCCGTTGTGCGACATCCTCACCAGACATCGTTTTAGTCGCTAATTGGTCATACTCAACACTAGTTTCAACGGTAATCACTTGACCTTGTCCACTATTAGACAAAATACTGCACAAAACATCCCCAGAAATCATTGTCGAAATCTTTTGAGATGTTTTCTCTAAAATTGTATTGACCATATTGGCGCCCATGGCATCAACTGTATCAATACCTAACTCAATCTCTTCAAAGTTATCATAATGATTAAACTTCAAAGAAACCATTCCACCACCACGTTTAATTAAACTAGGGTGTGCTTGTTGAGCAAATTCAAAAATTTCAGAATCATTTTGTTCCAATTGGGCAACGTCTGACTCTGTTATATTTTCTAAAACGATTTGTCCATAAACGATTCTAGGCGTTGGATATGTTTTGAAGCCACCACTATTCTTAATTCTTTTAGCAGCATTTGAAGCGGCTGCGATGACTGATGGTTCTTCAATCACCATTGGTACTAAATAATTTTGGCCGTCAATTAAAAAATCGGTCGCAAAACCATATGGCAAACTAAAACTGCCGATTTGATTTTCACTAAGACTATCAGCTAAATCGGTTGAAATTGTTTGACGACTACGTAATAACTCGGCTTGGTTCTGATTTATATAACCGCCATCAAGCAATAGTTTAATTCGTTGTTCATCGGTCATTTCATAGATTTTCATAGTAGTTTGACACCCATTGCCATACCCATACCACCACCAATACATAGCGATGCAAGGCCAGTAGTTTTACCTTCCTGTTGCATTGAGTTAATCAAAGTAGCAATCATTCTAGCACCTGTGGCACCAAGTGGATGTCCCAAAGCAATTGCTCCACCATAAATATTTAATTTATCAGCAGGTAACTCGAGATCACGGCTAACCGCAACTGCTTGGGCAGCGAAGGCTTCATTGACCTCAAATAAATCAAAGTCTTCAACTGATGTCTTATAACGGTCAAAGTACTTCTTAATAGCATAATAAGGTGCATAGCCCATATAATTAGGATCAATTCCGATTTCAGTGTAGCCAGTAATTTCAGCAACATACTTGAGTCCTAATTCCTTAGCACGACTCTCACGCATTAAAATAACCGCGGCGGCGCCATCATTAATTGGTGATGAATTACCAGCAGTAACTGTCCCCTTTTTGTCAAAAACAGTCCGTAATTGTCCCATTTGTTCTAAAGTCGTACTTGGACGAATTGATTGGTCAGTCGTAACTTTTTCACCGTTAACCTCAATTGGAATGATTTCCTGAGCCAACTTAGTTGCTGCATTATGTGCTTTTTGATGTGAATCAAAAGCAAACTTGTCTTGTTGTTCACGTGTAACATGATATTTCTTGGCAACATTTTCAGCCGTGATACCCATTGGTAAATGATTGAACGCGTCATTTAAACCATCATTGAACAAAGTATCTGACAGTTTAGGGCTAACTTCCATCTTGCCAGTTCTTGGGGCATAAAATGGTGCATTCGACATACTCTCAACGCCACCAGCAACAACGATTTCCGCATTGCCCATAGTAATAGCTGAGATGGCCTCATAAACCGCCTTCATCCCGGAACCACACACTTGGTTAACCGTCATAGCGGTTGCATCAACACGGCCACCAGAGTTTAGTTCAATTTGTCGAGCTGTATTTTGTCCCATACCAGTTTGATAAACATTTCCAAAAATAAATTGATCAACCATTTTGGGGTCAATTTTATTTTGATCAAGCAGTTTGGTAACAAGCTGTGTTCCCAACTCCACTGCTGTTAAATCAGCAAATTGACCACGAAACTTGCCGATTGCTGTTCTTTTTGCGTCTATAATTACAATTGGATCCATAAATTTTTTCCCTTCAAACTTGGTAGAATATCCTTAAGCCTTAATAATAATTTAATTAACCAATAAAAACAAATAAAAGTGATGGAAATTTCTTATGCGTACTATTGATTTAATCTTATTGTTGAATGATTTCAAAAAAAATAATCGTATCTTTATCGAAACAAAAGACCAACGTATACCAGTTGTAGACCTAGAAGTCTTTGATGATGAAATAATACTCAAGACTTCTAAAAAAATGCATGGTCTCAAAAACTGGGAGTTTTTAATTTTACTAAATAAAAAGCAATATTACGAAATGCCTGTTTTTTATGATAACAGACAATTATTTGGTTTTCGGGTGGCTGGCAATTGCTTGTTATTGGGGTAGTGCCGCTTCCGGTCGTGGTCGTTCGATTGAGTCTGCGGTGGGACCGCCTTGAGCCAAAGTCTCAAGGCTCGGTTTTGAGCTTCGCAAGGTTCGCGAATCTCAAAACACGTCCGTTGCGTAAGTGCTAAAGCACTAACGCAACTTTCACTGCTGACTCAATCGAACGCCCACGACCTCCAGCTAATGTATTTTTTGAGGAATTATGACATATTTCTTATATTTACTTGAATCTAAATGATAAAACCTAATCACTAACACGTACCCTCTTATCCCACTGAATACATTTAATCCGTTTAACGCAAATATCCCCCCAATTAGTCTAATAAGAAACTACTCTGATACGGAAAAATATTTTAAGAACATAGTTGTTCTAGAATCCTATCAAGACGGTAATGAAAGACATGAAAAATATTTGAGGTATCAAAATATTCTTGAGTTAATAAATAACTAGCCGGAGGGCGCAAAAAAAGTCTTCCCACTGTAAAAGTGGAGTTAGGACAGGTGATTTTTCCTGTTCTTACTCCACGGACGTGTTTTGAAATTCGAGTGATTTTCTCGAAGTTCAAAACCGAGGTTCGAGACCTTGGCTCGAACCGGTCCTATAGTGGGGAGACTTTTTTTGCGCCCGGAGGCGGCATCTATAAACTACTTAGATGATTTTTTAGTTTTATCTTCAGCTTGAATCTTCTTAGCAAGATCAAGAATATATGGTTTCAATTCATCTTTAACTTCTGGGTGAGTCAATCCATATTCGATATTTGTCTTAACGTAACCAAACTTGTTACCGACATCAAATCTTTGGCCTTTGAATTCGTGGGCGAAGACGCGTTGTGTCTTGTTCATACGATCAATGGCATCGGTTAATTGAATTTCATTACCAGCACCTGGTTTTTGAGTTGCTAGTAAATCAAAAATCTCTGGTGTTAGTAAGTAACGTCCAATAATTGCTAAATTACTTGGAGCTTCTTCAACTTTTGGCTTTTCGACAAAACGTTTAACATTGTACAAGCCAGGAGCGTTTTCACCTTCTGGATCAATAACACCGTACTTAGAAACGTCTTTTTCGGGAACCTTCATTACGGCAATTGTTGAAGCGTGTGTCTTTTCATAGTCGTCAATCAATTGTTTTGTCAAAGGAACCTTGTCTTTCATCAAATCATCGCCTAGCATAACGATAAATGGCTCGTCAGCGATAAATGATCTAGCTTGGGCAACAGCGTCTCCTAACCCATTTGGATGAGCTTGACGGCTGTAATACAAGTTAACACCTAAATTAGTTGTGTCTTGAACGACTTTTAATAATTCTGTTTTATTCTTTGATTCTAGGTTTTGTTCCAATTCGGGTACAGAATCAAAATGATCCTCGATAGAACGCTTGTTTTTACCAGTAATAATCAAGATATCTTCGATACCAGAAGCCTTAGCTTCCTCAACGATAAATTGAATAGTTGGCTTATCAACGATTGGTAACATTTCCTTAGCCAAAGCCTTTGTGGCTGGCAAAAATCTTGTTCCCAAACCTGCTGCTGGGATAATTGCTTTTCTAACTTTCATTAATTATTCTCCTTTTCATGCGACTGCAAATAACTAGTTAATCTACCAGTACTTATCCTCAAATATGGACCACCTATCGACTCGGCAAAGGCGACATTAATGGCATTTCCAAATAAAAAGATTGTCACTGACATATTCACCCAGAGCAAGAACACAATAATCGCACCGATAGCACCATAGTTATCCCAAGCTGATCCAAAATATTTCAAATAATATGAGAATAATTGTGACAAGCCCAAGACTCCAACACTGGTGATCACGGTCCCGGTTATAATGTAGTAAAACTTCAGATGGACATTAGGCAAAAAATAAAATAAAGCAAACATGATCAAAAACATTATAACAATTGCAAAGGGCCATTTCCATCTCGTAAACTCATCTATCCAGCGCGAATTCACTCGTAGCAAGGGAATCAACCAATTCAAAAAAAGTTGTCCAAATGTAAACGTTATGATTGCTGCTACACCAATCATCAATAACATTAAGGTCGTAAAAAACGCTAGACCCCGACGAATAATATAATTTAAAAAAGTTTTTTCCACAAAGAGGTTATTTACGTCCAAGCCGTATGCCTCATTCATCGTCATCTGCGCAATATTTAAACCACGAGAAATTGCCCATAGAGATACCAAAATACCAACGGACAAGATACCTCTATTTGAGCTAGACAAAACTTTAATTATCGTTGGCAAAAAGTAATGATGCAGATCATCAGGCAAAATAAACTCAATGTAGCTGATCACGGTTGGCTTGTCTAAGTGTAATAGTGGAATCAAGTTTCCAAACACAATGATTGCGGGAAACAGTGACAACAGAATGTAATATGTAATTGCCTTAGAAGCCATGGGTAAATTTGAATCGCTTATTGCTTGTGTCATGTATTTAATAAATTCAACAAGTTTCTCACGTCTAGATATCGGTCGTTTAAATAATGGCACCTGTTGTTTTTTTTCTTCCATTATTCACACCATTAATTAAAGTAAGTATTTAGCATCATATTCAGGATCTTGTGATGTTAGGATCTTAGGACCATCTTTTGTGATTGCAATTGTATGCTCATATTGAGCTGAATCAGTTCCATCAGCAGAAACAAAATATTCCCAACCATCAGCTTTGACAAACTTATCTTTGATTTCCCAAGTACCTAGATTGACCATAGGTTCAATTGTAATGGTCATACCTTCACGCAACCTTAAACCTTGACCAGGTTCGCCATAATGTGGAACGTTTGGAGCTTCGTGCATCGTTGGTTGAATACCATGACCAATCAAATCACGAACATCACCCATGTGGTTTTCATCTTCAACATAATGTTGAATAGCATAACCAATATCACCTAAACGATTACCAACAACCGCTTGGTCAATCCCTAGATAAAGGGCTTTTTTGGTTACATCCATTAATTTTTGATTTTCAGCAGAAATGTCCCCGACAGCATAAGTCCAGCAAGAATCACTTTCATAACCATCTAAGTTAACAGTCATATCAACCTTTAGAACATCCCCACTCTTCAAAATAAGGTTTTTACGGGGAATCCCATGCGCAACCTCATCATTAACACAGACACAAGTAGCGTACTTGTAGCCCTCAAAACCCTTTTCAGATGGACGACCACCATGTGAAACGATATAGTCGTTGGCAAAATTTTCAATTTCCATTGATGAAATTCCTGGTTTGATAATGTCACGCAAACCAATATGTGTGTTAGCAAGAAGTTCTCCGGACTTTCTCATTCCTTCTATTTCTCTTGCAGATTTTAATGTAATCACTTTTTAACATGTCCCTTCGAAAAAATGTTAGTTTTATTATAACATTGTCGGGGTTTTTATATATGCCGCTTCCGAGGACAAACAAAATAGCCTGCTGTGGGACCGTCAGGAGCCATAGGGCGGTCTCCAGACTCGATTTTGAGCCTTGCATAAACCACGCAAGTCTCAAAAGTCGTCCTGTGTTGTAAGTGCTGAAGCACTAACAACACTGTCACTGCGGGCTATTTTGTTTGTCCTCGGAAGCTAGTTATTTTTTGGTTTGAGGTATATCACATATATCGCCTAAAATAATTTGACGAAAGTTAATCCACTTTCAAATATCGGTGTTAAACAAGATACTACTTATTTTTTAACTGGAAAAATTCAAAACAGATAATAACTTAGCCGGAAGGAGCAAGAATTTTGGTCGCTATGAAGGTGGTGTAATGGCTTTAGCCATTACACCACGGGACGAATTTTGAAATTCGCGTACTTTGCGAAGTTCAAAATCGAGATTCGAGACCGCCCTTCGGCTCGAATCGGTCCCCATAGCGACCAAAATTTCTTGCTCCTGGAGGCGGCAATCTTTGCTATAATTACTCAAGACAAGTGAAAAATGAGGCATTTATTAATATGACAAAAGTAAAAATCGTCTACGCTAGTATTACTGGTAACGACGAAGATATCGCATATGTTTTAACTGAAAAATTTGAAGAGCTCGGTTGTGATGTCGACATGAGCGAAGTTTCTCAAACTGACGCTGCTGACTTTGAAGATAGCGACATTTGTGTGATTGCAAGCTACACTTACGATCAAGGAATAGTTCCCGATGAAGCATTGGACTTTTATGATGACATGCAAGACCTTAATTTAAGTGGCAAAGTATACGGAGTTTGTGGCTCTGGTGATACTTTCTATGAAGATTTTTGTCGAGCTGTTGACGAATTTGCCAAAGTTTTCGAAGAAGTGGAAGCAACTAAAGGTGCTGAACCTGTTCGAGTTGAACTGGACCCGGAACAAGATGATATTGACCACCTTGATCACTTTGCAGAAGAAATTTTCAAAAAGGCACAAGAAATGGATCTTTAACAATGGATTTTATTAAAAAATATCGTAATTTTTGGGTGTATTGTTTCTTTGGGTTCTTGGCATCTCTACTGAATATCGGAATCTTTGATCTCTCACACAATTATTTCCACATCCCCTTGTGGATTGCTAACACCATAGCTTGGTTCATTTCCAATTTCTTTTCGTTCTTTGTCACCAAGCTATACGTTTTTAAGTCAGAATTGGAAAACTGGAAAAAGCTCTTCCATGAAGGTATTTATTTCTTAGTATCAAGAATTTTCTCACTAATTTTTGATGACATTTTTATGATTGTGGCAGTTCTCATTTTCCCATGGAATAATTTGATTATTAAAGCTGTCGATCAATTAATTGTCGGACTATTTAATTACTTCTCTTCTAAACTTATTTTTAACTACAATAACCGTCAATTAATTGAAAGGTTTAAAAATTTAAAAGCAAAAAGAAGCCGCGATGAAATTTAATTTTCACCACGACTTCTTTTTTAGTTAAAATATTTTTTATTCAAATTCGTTAGGACGTTCTGTTGATTGCTTAAAATAGTAGCTTAATGAATCAAGAATTCTATCGGATGCTTTACCATCGCCATATGGATTCTTAGCATTTGCCATACGATCATACTCAGCTTTATCAGTAATCAAACGTGTCATTTCTTTTTCAACAACATCAGCGTCGGTACCAACCAACTTCAAAGTACCCGCTGCCACACCTTCTGGACGTTCAGTTGTGTCACGTAATACCAAGACTGGCTTTCCTAATGATGGAGCCTCTTCTTGGACACCACCAGAATCAGTCATGATAAAGTAACTTCTTGATGCAAGATTATGAAAGTCAACTACATCCAATGGTTCAATCAAGTGAACACGGTCAACGTCACCAAGGATCTCCTTAGCGGTTTGTTGAACGACTGGATTCAAATGAACTGGGTAAACTAGTTCAATATCATCATGCTTTTCAACAACCTTTTTCATTGCCTTGAAAACTTGTTTCATTGGTTCACCTTGGTTTTCACGACGGTGCATAGTAATCAAAATCATTTTCTTCTCAGGATCAATTACATCCATAACATCATGATGATAATCCTTGTGAACAGTGCTTCTTAAAGCATCAATAGCAGTATTACCTGTCACAAAAATATTGTCCTTCTTGTGATTTTCTTTCAACAAGTTAGCTTTACTTTCAGTAGTTGGGGCAAAATAAATATCAGTTAAATCGTCAGTCATTTGACGGTTCATTTCCTCTGGCCATGGTGAGTACTTATTCCATGTTCTCAAACCAGCTTCAACGTGTCCGATAGCAGTTTGATGATAGAAAGCTGATAAAGCAGCACTAAAGGTTGTTGTTGTGTCACCATGAACCAAAACAACATCTGGTTTTTCTTTTTCAATAATGCTATCAAGTTCTTTAAGAACCAAACCAGTAATACCACTAAGAGTTTGGCGTTCCTTCATAATGTTCAAATCATAATCGGGCTTAATTTTGAAAATTTCCAAAACAGAGTCAAGCATTTCCCGATGTTGGGCAGTAACAACCGTTACCGTTTCAAAGCGGTCACTGTTTTGCTTCAATTTCAAAACAAGCGGTGCCATTTTAATTGCTTCTGGTCTCGTCCCAAAAACAGTCATAACTTTAATTTTATCCAAAATTATCACCTCAATAAATTAGTTCCAGTATATCAGAGATATTAACTTGCTGATAGTCATAATCTTATAGGTACGTTTTGTATTTGCCGTCTCCAGAATCGGACAGTGGTTACTGGCAGTGCGGAACGGTCCGAGCCACGGTCTCGGGCCTCGGTTTAAGCCTTGCAAGTTCGGCAAGTCTTAAACACGTCCGGTGGTGTAAGAACGACAAAAACGGTCGTCCTAACGCCACTTTCACTACCAGTAACCACTGTCCGATTCTTCCGACTAATTCTTTGTTATTTCGAGAACAATATAGTTTTAGAGCAATAATACTTTTGAGATATTTATGCTTATCAAATCAACTCGAAGAATGCACTTAATAAAATATATTAGAAAAATAAAATATGAAGAATATCTTACCTAAAGCATCTCGAAAAGGACTCCATAATTGTTTATAGTATATTTAAACGAAAATGTTTCATTTAAATATCACTGAAAAATGAAAAAAATATATTGAACTTTTATATCCAAAGCAACGAATAAACTAGCCGGAAGGAGTAAGAAATTTAGGTCGCTGTGAAGGTGGTGTTAGAGCTTTAGCTCTTACACCATGGGACGACTTTTGAAATTCGCGTACTTTGCGAAGTTCAAAAGCGAGATTCGAGACCGCCCTTCGGCTCGAATCGGTCCCCATAGCGACCAAAATTTCTTACTTCTTCCGGCGGCCCCCCAAAAAAACAAATTTTCCATTACTTTATGAAAAAAAGGTCTAATCAAAACACATGATAAATCTAACTATTTTAGTAATTCTCAGTATCCTAACCACGCTCGTTGCCTTTTTTGCAGTCTTGGCAATCTACAACACCCTAATTAAATCCGTTTCTAAGAAATATTGGTGGTATATTCTAATAGTTTTAATAATCCTTTACCTATTAGCCTTTTACTTATATTTTCATTTCAGATAAAACGTTTACTGAAATACTTTGTTAAAAGATGTATTAATTTTATTCACTTTGAGTTAAAATTATTAATGTATTCAAATAATGAATGAAATTTTTGGAGGATTATCGATGGTTTTAACAAACGGTAACGAAATTTTCAACAACGCCCGTAAAGGCAAATATGCTGTTGGTGCATTTAACATCAACGACTTGGAATGGACTCGTGGCATTTTAGCTGCTGCCCAAGAAACAAATACACCTATCTTGGTTCAAACATCAATGGGTGCTGCTAAGTATATGGGTGGTTACGAACTATGTCTACACCTTGTACAAGACACAATCAAATCAATGGGTATCACTGTTCCAGTTGTTATGCACTTGGATCATGGTAACTATGAAGCTGCTAAAGAATGTATCGAAGTTGGTTACAACTCAGTTATGTTCGATGGTCATGACCTTCCATTTGACGAAAACCTTGAAAAGACAAAGGAAATCGTTAAATTAGCTCACGCTAAAGGTATGTCTGTTGAAGCTGAAGTTGGTTCAATTGGTGGTACTGAAGATGGTATTACTGGTCTTGGTGAATTAGCTGATGTTGAAGAAGCTAAGACACTTGCTGCTACTGGCGTTGACTACCTTGCTGTTGGTATTGGTAACATCCACGGTGTTTACCCTGACAACTGGAAAGGTTTGAGCTTCGACCGTCTACAAGAATTAGCTGCTGAAATCTCAACACCACTTGTTCTTCATGGTGGTTCAGGTATCCCTAAGGAACAAATCGTTAAGGCTATCTCAATGGGTATTTCAAAGGTTAACGTTAATACTGAATTGCAATTAGCATTTGCTAAAGCAACTCGTGAATATATTGAAGCTGGCCATGATAAAGATATCGATGCTAAGGGTTACGATCCTCGTAAGTTACTTGCACCTGGTACAAAGGCTATTACAGAAACAACAAAGGAACGTATCGAATGGTTCGGTACACCTTCAATCAAATAATTACATTTGATAATAAAAAACAGGAACTCAGGTTCCTGTTTTTTTGTGCCCTTTTTTTATATCAACCGTATATTACTGGTTACTAGTAATAGTCTTTAATTAAATCTCACCAAGTTTCAAACATAAACTTACACTAACTACCAAGAAAAAAAATAAACTAGCCGGAGAGAACAAGAAATTTTGGTCGCTGTGCAGGTGGCGTTATGGCTTTAGCCATTACACCACGGGACGACTTTTGAAACTCGCGCATTTGGCGAGGTTCAAAATCGAGCTGAAAGACCTTGGCTTTCAGCGGTCCCCATAGCAACCAAAATTTCTTGTTCTCGGAGGCGGCCCCCTTACAATAATTAGTCAAATCAATAAAACGATTGTGAAATAACCATAAATAAATAAAAAAATAAACAAAAAGATATATCTATGTAATTCCGCTATGCCACAGGGTCTCAATCCAATTTCTTTTCCAAATCATTAGTTTTATATATTGTGAAATTTACAAAAACTTGCTATACTATGTTTGTACCAATAAGAAAGCGCTAACATAGAGAAAGGAGGGGCTTCCATAGTAACTTTGTTAACATCTGGAATGAGTTTTCAAAGCCTATCTGCCTCCCGTATAGAAACGAATCACTTTTTATAATTCTATGACTAGATGCTTATTCTAGATACTTAGTTGATTTTTTGTAACTCCCAATTACAATGCGATAGAGGGGAAAACTCATTTCTTAAATTTGCCCAAAAATACAACGGATCATAATAATCTCCCCGATTCATTGAATACCCCATCATTCAATGACGAAAATTAATTTCTTACCCCCTATCCAAAATCAACCATATAAAAAAGACCAACAGGTTCCCCGCCTGTTGGTCTTTTTGTTTATTCTAAAATTATTCATCGTCTTCTTTAGCAATTGCTTGTTGAGCCACCAAGTTAAGATAATTGAACGGATTATCGTAGTTTGGTTGGAATAACATGTCGACAAAAGCTAAATCATCGATAGTATTTTTATTTTGAATACAAATTGAGATTGCATTTGCTGATTGTGCAACTTCGTGTTTACTAAACAATTGTGCACCAATAACTCTTCTTGAATCTTTATCATAAACCAAATAAATTGTTAGCATTTCTGTCGTAGGCATATATGCTGGGCGGTAATAGTCATGAAAAACGACAAAGTCAGCATTTATTCCACCGGCAATGGCTTTTTTATAAGTAATCCCAGTCTCAGCCAACGTGTAGCCAAAGATTTCCATTGCTGTCGTTGCTTGCGTACCCATATATTTACGAATATCACCAAATACGTTAATTCCAGCTAAAGTTCCCTGACGGACTGCTTGCGATGCCAAAGGAATATATTTAATTTCACCAGTTGGATTAAATTTAACGACACATGAATCTCCTGCGCCATAAATATCAGGATCAGACGTTTGCATATAGTCATTGACTAACAATGCGCCATAGCCATCCATTTGTACTTGGCCGCGAAGAAGATCCGTATTAGCAAAAAAGCCGGTACAGACAATGACTAAATCAGCTTTATAAGCATTTCCCGACTTAGTCTTAATTGTCAATTGATCGCCATCTTCGATTTCAGCTACTCGTTCACCTAATCGAACTTTGACATCATGTTCCTTTAATTTATCGATGATTGTTTCTGATAATCCATCATCAACATAATTATTTAAGATTTGGTCACGTGACTGGATCAAAGTAACTTCATGCACCGTATTAGCATAACTTTCAGCTAATTCAACTCCGACATAACCAGCGCCAACAATTGCGATACTTGGATAATTTAAAGCTGACTCATAAATCTTTTTAGCTTGATCATAGCTCTTACACATGAGCACACGTGGGTTGTCCATCCCGCCGATTGGTGGAATACCAACTTCTGAACCAGTTGTCATAATTAATTTATC